>CALOEF010000097.1:0-42831 GCA_942492165.1 uncultured Planctomycetaceae bacterium | reverse complement strand
TCAGGCTGAGATTAAACCGGGTACGACCGATTTGGAAAAAAATCATGCATTGCTGGTAACAGCACGTTTTATCGGTAAGACACCTGAGACAGCGTCTCTGCGTCTGATTCCTTCCAGTGGAGCACCACAAGATGTGCCGTTGATCAAACATCTGGACGACCCTGTCTTCGCAGTGCGACTGCCCCGCATTGCGAATGACCTGACCTATTTCGTTCATGCGGATTCCTGGAATTCTGAAAAGTATGATGTAAAAATCTTCGTCCTGCCAGAACTGGTTCAACTCGATTCTGTCGTGATCTCTCCTGAATATACAGGGCAACCAACTCACAGGCTGGAAGATACGCTGCAAGTGAGTGCGGTCATCGGCTCAGAAATTGAGTTACAGGCCCGTTTTAACAAGCCTGTTCAGTCTGCATTGCTGGAATCTGAAGGACAGCACAAACTTCCAATGACGCTAAGTTCCGATGGCATGTCGGCCCGAATCTCACTAAAAGCAGAAAACAATCAGACCTGGAATTTGCATCTGCTGGATTCTGAATCGCGCGCAAACCGAACGCCACCTTTTATTGATCTTGCGATCATTCCCAACCTGCCTCCGGAAATCAAAGTCACATTTCCGGCCCGTGATACCCGGGTCTCACCACTCGAAGAAGCTTTTGCACAAGGCACTGTCAACGATGATTTTGGACTGCTGCAGGTTGGACTCGTTTACAGCATTCCCGGGCAGGCTACCAGGACTTTCTCATTACGAGATACAAGCAAACCGGCCCTGGAATTTGCAGCAGAACATCTGCTCTCTCTGGAACGTCTCCGTGTTCAGCCTGACACTTTGATTTCCTATTACTTCTTTGCGGAAGATATTGCCCCTGATGGTAAAACGCGCAAGGTCCTCAGCGACATGTATTTCATGGAAGTCCGACACTTTGAAGAAATCTTCAGAGAAGGGCGCTCTGCCAGTAGCGCATCGCAATCAAAAAAAGGAGGAGGCAATGCCCAAAAGGCCGAAAAGCTGGCAGAACAACAAAAGCAGATTATCAATGCAACCTGGAAAATCATCCGTCGTGAAATCAATCCAGCGGTGTCTGCTGAATTTGGAAAAGATGTCTCCACACTACAACAGGCACAACAGGCGCTAATCACCGAGGTTTTCAAACTGGCTTCGAAAGTCAAATCGCAAAAATCAAAATTAATCATCAATTCCGTGACGCAAAAAATGCAGGAAACGGTTGCTACTCTCGGTCTGGTTTCTGAATCTCAGAATGTCGAACAGCTTACTGCTGCTCTCACCACGGAACAAGCCAGTTACCAGTTGTTGTTAAAATTACGGGCACGAGAACATCGTGTGTCGAAAAATAAAAATGGAGGAGGCAGCAAAGGGGGTGGCAGCAGCCGTTCTCAAAACCAGATGCAGCAACTGGAACTGACTAACAAAAAACAGCGTTACGAAACAGAAAACCAGGCATCGAAATCACAAGCTGCGCAACCTGATCGAGCAGCATTACAAATTCTAAACCGTCTCAGAGAACTGGCACAACGCCAAAAAGACCTGAATGAACAATTAAAAGCGCTATCTGATAAACAGCGTTTAGCAAAAAATGATCAGGAAAGAGAGGAAATCGAACGCCAGCTCAAACGCTTGCGGGAACGACAACGGGAACTGCTCCGTAGTACCGATGAAGTTGCCCAAAGAATGGACCAGTCTAAAAAAGCGTCTTCCGCAAAATCGAGACGTGAACTGGAAAAGACGCGTTCACATCTGCAACAAAGCTCACAGGCGTTGAAAAAAGGGCAAGTCTCCCGTGCACTTCATTCCGGGACCAGAGCACAACAGCAGCTGGATCAACTTAAGAATGAGTTTCGCAAAAAGACCGCCAGTCAATTTGCCGATGCGATGCGATCACTGAACCAGCAGGCAGGACAACTCAATCAGAAGCAAAAAGAAATCAGCCAGACTCTAAACCAACAACAACAGCCTTCATTACCACAGCAGCGACGTTCGTTACGTAAAAATCAGGGTCAGGAACAATTAGCAGACAGGCTGAGAGAACAGGAATCTGAGCTCAAGAAACTTGTGAATCAGATGAAGAATATTGTTCAGGAGTCCGAGAAGTCGGAACCGTTACTTTCCAAACATCTTTACGACACCATTCGCAAAACCAGACCTTTTCGCCCGGGAGATGCGTTAAACAACGCCGCCTCTTTCTTGAAAGAGGGGGCTACAGAACGCGCCCAGCAGGCAGAACAGCGTGCCTCTCAGGGAATTGAAGCGATCAAACAGGGAATTGAAATGGCAGCAGAAAGCGTTTTAGGCGAAGACCTGAAATCACTGAAACGGGCACGTCAGGAACTCAAATCGCTCTCCTCGGAAATGAAAAATGAACAGAAATTGTCCCGTCATTCCACTTCACAAAGTCAAGAACCCTCTCAAAGCAAATCCTCTCCAAAGTCAGAAAATTCAAAATCTACCGCACAACAGAAGTCCGGCTCCTCACAATCAGGTCAACAAAAACAGGCCGGTTCACCATCCAGACAGGGAAAATCTCCCGTACAACTGGCTTCTGCGCAAACGGCAAAAGGGCAGGGATCCAGTTCAAATTCAGGAAGCCGCAAGCCTTCAGGGCAACAAAGGACTCCTCAGTCACTGAAAGGTTCACAAGGGAAATCCAAAGGAAATTCTGGTGGAAACCAGGGAGGACCAGGCGGACAATCAACCGGTCCGATCACGGGAAATCATTTTCGACAGTGGACCGACCGTATGCGGGATGTTGAGGAAATGGTCGGCGATCCTGAATTACGAAGTAAAGTCGCTCAGATACGTGAACGGGCACAAAGTATGCGAGCGGAATTCAAACGACATTCCAAACTACCGAAGGGAGACCTGGTCAATGCGCAAATCCTGGAACCGCTGGCTGAACTTCAAAATCAACTGTCAAACGAAATCAGCAAACGCAGCAAAAAAGCGTCGTTGGCACCGATCGACCGGGACCCGGTTCCGAAAAAATACTCTGAACTGGTCCGTCGCTACTATGAAGAACTAGGGAGTGGTAAATGAATTGTCTTGCCCAATTGCAATTTGGCGCGTCTGACTGGACAACCATTGCGTTCGCAATACTCTGTGCCGGTCTGATTCTGGTCCTCTTCGCGTACCGGTCAGTCACTCTGAAACGTTCGATGACAAGTCTCGCAGTCTGCCTGAAAATAAGTGGCATTGCAATTCTTTCAATTGCATTGACCGAGCCGCTGTGGAGTGGCACGCGTGTTCAACCTGGAACAAATCTGTTTGCTGTGGTTGTCGATGACAGCCAAAGCATGAAAACGATCGATCCACAAACTGACCAGCCACGTCTGGAGCAAATCAGGAAATTACTCTCGCCATCACAGTCAACATCAGAAAAAAACGATCCTCAATGGCTCATCGATCTGGAACAAAATTTTTCTGTCCGCCAATACCGAATCGATGCGCACGCGCATGCACAATCAAAACTACGTGATCTTACTTTTGCTGGTTCAAAATCGAATCTGATATCCGGGATGAATCAATTAAACCAGCGTTACAGCAATCTCCCACTGGCGGGTATCCTGCTCATGACAGATGGAATTTCGCCGGAAGAAATCAGCCACCTGAACACGTCTGTCCCCATTTACCCCATTCCCGTCGGCAGTTCATCACCGGCAATGGATCTGGCAATCAACAAAACATCTGTCAGTTATTCTCCCTTTGAAGATGCTCCCATTCGCGTTCTGGTTGATATCCTGGCTACAAAATGTCAGCAAAAACAATTCAAAGTACAATTACTCGATGATACAGGAAAAATCATTGAAACAGTCAACCGCAACGTTTCAGAACAAAATCAACAGTTTCAGATCCGTTTTCAAGTTCGTCCTGAAAAAACCGGTGTTGCCTTTTATGAAATCAAAACCACTCTCAGTTCACCCAAAAATGAAGAAGTGACTTTAGCAAACAATCAGCGCATGATCAAAATTGACCGTGGTCGTAAAGCACACCGCGTACTCTATGTCTCCGGACGTCCCAACTGGGAATTCAAGTTCCTGCGTCGCGCGATTGAAGAAGACGAACAGATCCATCTCGTTGGCCTGATCCGCATTGCAGACAAAGAAACCAAATTTGATTTCCGCAGTCGAGAGAGTGAAGAAGGAAACGCGCTGTTCAGAGGCTTTGATCCAAAACAGGAAAGGGACATCGAACGTTACGACCAGCCTGTATTCGTAAGAATTAATACACATTCGCCCGATGAATTAAAAGAGGGATTCCCGAAAACAGAAAAAGAACTCTTTCAATACGAAACCATTATCATTGATGATCTGGAATCGAATTTCTTCACACATGATCAAATGGAATTAATCACGCGTTTTGTTTCAGAGCGTGGAGGAGGCCTGTTGATGCTCGGCGGCCAGGAATCGTTTCAAAAAGGTGGCTATCATAAAACAGACCTGGCGCGGCTCTTACCTATCTACTTTCCGCAACAGGATTCGTCTGGAACCGAAACGGAATACGAGTATTCGCTCACACGCGACGGCTGGCTCCAACCCTGGATAAGGCACCACAAAAATGAGCAAGAGGAACACAAGCGTCTGTCAGACATGCCTGCATTCAAAACGATCAATCGTGTCGGAACGACAAAACCAGCGGCAACTCTGGTTGCAGAATTAAAGAGCATTCAGCAAAAGCCGTATCCGGCAATTGCCACACAACGCTATGGAATGGGGCGTGTTGCTGCTGTCATGATTGGTGATCTCTGGCGCTGGCGTTTAAATGAAGATTCCACATCGCCTCAACTAAACAAGTCCTGGCGACAACTTTTGCGCTGGATGACAACTGATGTACTGGAACCTGTCGATTTAATCGTTGACGAAAATCTGAAAACAAATGCGGGAACAAAAATCAGTGTATTTGTTCGTGACTCCCAATTCCAGAAACGTAGCGATTACCAGGTCGAACTGGAAATCACAACTCCTCAATCAGAACAAATCAGGCTGACTGCTGACCCTGTCGCAGACAAACCGGGCGAATATCAATCGATTTATCTACCCACGCTACCTGGTGGTTATCACGTTTCCGCCACGGTGACTACACCCGATTCAAAAACAAAAACGATCCATGATGGCTGGGTTCATGATCCTGTGAGTGTTGAATTCCATTCGGTCATACCTGATCTGGAATTACTGCATCAGCTGGCTGCCCGGACCCGGGGCGAGGTCATACCGGCTGGCAGTCTGCAACAGTTTGTCAATACTCTGGATCAACGTCAGATTCCCGTGACGGAAGTGTCGGCAATTCCGCTCTGGCATCATCCCTGGGTGCTGTCACTTGTTCTGGGTTGCCTGTTTGGTGAATGGTCTTTAAGACGCTGGAAAGGATTACCTTGATGCGAAATCACTTTCAAAATCACGTTATTGTCGTACTTGCTGGACTGTTCTCACTTTCTGCGCCAGTCGATCTTCAATTACAGGCAGCTGCTCCCATCAAGAATACAGAACGATTCCTGATCGTAGTCGGCGCACCGGGTCAGGAGCAATATGAGCAACAATTTACCAACTGGGTTGAAAACTGGAAACAAATAGCCGCACATAAACGGGCCGAGTTGACTGTCATCGGTGAAAGCGTTGATGCCCGTTTTTCTGATCTGGAAATCCTGAACCGAGAGCTACAGCGCGATACTCAAAAGACAACGGCGACCTGGCTGGTCTTCATTGGACATGGCACGTTTGATGGAAAAACAGCGCGTTTTAATTTACGGGGCCCTGATCTGACAGCCAAACGGTTAAGCCGGCTTTGTGATTCCATCCAGCATCCTCTGGCAGTCATCAACTGTTTTTCTACCAGTGGCGCGTTCCTCAAACCACTTTCCGGGGACAATCGAGTCATCATTACTGCCACGAAAAACGGGCATGAATTCTATTTCTCCCACTTTGGTGGTTTTCTTTCCCGAGCCGGTACCCAACAGTCGGCTGATCTTGACCATGACAATCAAATTTCTTTACTGGAAGCCTATCTGTCTGCCTGTCGCGAGACAACCACGTATTATCAAAAGAAAGGAGAACTGGCGACCGAACATGCCTTGCTGGATGATAACGCAGATCAAACGGGCACACGCAGCGATCAGTTTCAGGGGCTCGTCCAGACTCCCCGGTTCAATGCTGCTGGTTTAGCTGATGGTCCGAGAGCCCATCAATTCACACTGTTTTCGTCGGAATCAATTACATTACTTTCAGGAGAGCAAAAACAGCTGCGTGATGCACTGGAGATCCAAATTTTTGAATTAAAGCAACAGAAGCGCACTTTCTCCAGTCAGGATGAATACTACCAGAAACTCGAGCCATTAATGATTCAACTGGCTCAAATTTACCACAACAGGCAGCAACCTCAAAAACGTGTGATCCGTGATCCCAAGGTGATTCCCGTCAATGCAAAAAAGACCGGCAGATAACCGGTCCTTGTATGCATTTTTTGATTTGAACAAAACGGGAAACTACTCTCCGGATATTTCTTTCGCCAGTTTTTTCAGTGCTTCACTTTCGATTTGACGCACACGCTCCCGAGTCAGTCCCAGGGCCTGTCCAATTTCCTTAAGAGTTTTCGGCTCGTCACCATCGATGCCAAAACGCATCCGCAAGATACTGGCTTCTCGCTCCGGAATTTCCTTTAAGAGTCGATAAACATGCTTTAGATTGTCGTTCTCAACCAACTCATCATCCGGTCCTTTTAATCGGTCATCGGGAATCATTTCTCCCAGTGACCAACCGGCGTCATGTTGTTCAGATTGGGGTGAAGAGTTATAAAGCTGAATTGCTTTCTTCACGATTTTCAGTTTTTTGGGTGGCAGATCTAATTCTTTTGCTACTTCTTCCGTCGTGGGAGTTCGATCCAGACGATCTTGAAGCTGGGCTGTTGCACGTCGCCATTTGGTGAGCAATTCGACCATGTAGGCCGGAATGCGAATCGTTTTTGCAGAATTCACGAGCGCCCGTTTGATGGACTGTTTGATCCAATAGCTGGCATAGGTACTGAATCGTGTCCCCATATCGGGATCAAAGCCTTCAACGGCCCGGAGCAGACCCAAATTGCCTTCTTCGATCAGATCCTGCAGCGGCAAGCCTTTACCAGAATAGGCACGAGCAATATTCACAACCAGTCTCAGATTCGCTCTGACCATTCGGTCGCGTGCTTCTTTGTCACCACCTTCTATGCGGCGCGAAAGATCTTTTTCTTCGTCCGCGGTGAGTAAAGCAGTCTCGTTGATTTCTTTGAGATATGTCTCTAACGGATTCTGTACGGCTGAAGAGGAACGCCGTCGATCAGTTTTCTGCATGGAAAACCTGTTATCTATTTGTAGTTACTAAATGGAAAAGCCCAAAGATTTCCGTGGCTTTCCATTTGATTTGCAACCGTTCGCGGGAACTCGTTTCCTCTCGACACGATGATTAATGACAGGCTGCCGTAAAAGAAAAATGACACCCCGTAGAACTCTTATCGGCAAAAAAATGCCGGCTCCTGAACCCGGTATGGAAAAGCGGAGCTGTGAAAGAGGAATCTACGGAATCTGTTACGGTTGTAGGGACTGCGAAAGATTGCACTACTAAAATATAGCTATTACAACAGTTTAAGAAAAATGAAGGTCAGTGACATTGCATAAAAACCCATTGATCCATGACGACCATGACCCCGCCTGGACTGTCTGATACGCGGAGGCAGGGGAACAGCCCAGCAGGATTTTTATCGTCTAAAATCAGGCCACTACCTGGCACAGGAGAGCTGGAACAAAAAAAGCGGTGGCCTGAGTCGACCACCGCTTCTGCTTCTATCGAATTGACAATCCCGAAGATTGCCAATGACTTATTCCGGTTTCTCTTCTTCAGCCACAACTTCCTCTGTGGTGGCTTCCTCGGCCGAAACTTCTTCAGCCGAAACTTCTTCAGCCGAAACTTCCTCAGCTGGAGCTTCCTCAACTGGAGCTTCTTCAGATTCGGCTGCGGGAGATTCCGTTTCTTCTGCAGGTGCTTCTGTCGGCATAGCGAACAAGGGCGCATCGCCACCTGTTCCCCCCATGAGTTCCTTGCGGGGCACGACGACCGTTTCGCCATCAACTGTTGTTTCCGTAACTTCTTCAATCGGATCTTCAAGCTTGCGGCTTAGACCGATCTTCCTGTCATCGGTATCAACACGCAAGATTTTCACATCCAGTGTCTCGCCAACTTTGACAATGTCTTCTGGATTTTCGACTTTCTGGTCTGATAATTCAGAAATATGCAACAGACCTTCGAGTTCTTCTTCCAGTTCGACGAAGACCCCAAAATTCGTAATCTTGGTAACGACACCCTGCACAATAGCACCTGGCTGGTACTTTTGAGGAATATCGGTTTCCCAGGGGTCAGAAGCCAGTTGCTTCAGTCCCAGAGCAATTCGTTTTCGCTCTTCATCTACGGAAATCACCAGACACTCAATTTCGTCGCCTTTCTTCATGACTTCACTGGCGTGCGAAATTTTACGAGTCCATGACATATCGCTCACATGCAACAATCCGTCGACACCTTCTTCAAGCTCGATGAAAGCACCATAGTTGGTCAGGTTGCGAACCGTACCTTTCACTTTAGCACCTTCCGGATATTTGTTGGTGACCTGGTCCCATGGATTGGACTGTGTCTGCTTCATACCCAGTGAGATTTCCTGTTTGTCTTTATTGACACCCAGAACCACGACTTCGACTTCATCGCCAATATTGACAAGTTCGCTGGGATGATTAATGCGTTTGGTCCAGGACATTTCACTGATGTGAACCAGACCTTCGATGCCGTCTTCCAGTTTTACGAAAGCACCATATGACATGACGTTGACGACATGTCCGATCACTTTCGTACTCACAGGGTACTTCGATTCAACAAGCTCCCACGGACTTGGTGTTTTCTGCTTCAGTCCCAGAGCAATTTTTTCTTTGTCGCGATCAACACTCAGAATCATGACTTCGACTTCGTCATCAATTTTGACGATTTCAGTTGGATGGTTAATACGTCCCCAACTCATATCAGTGATGTGCAGTAAACCATCAATACCACCGAGGTCAACGAAGGCACCAAAGTCAGCAATGTTCTTCACGACACCCTTAACCACCTGAGCTTCTTCGATCTTACTGAGCAGATCCTGCTTGAGTTTTTCGCGTTTTTCTTCGATGAGTTTACGGCGTGAGACGACGATATTCCGACGGGCTTCATCGATCTTCAGGATGACACACTCAATCGTGCGGCCAATGTAGTTGGCAATATCAGAGGGACGACGAATATCAACCTGACTGGCCGGCAAGAACACATTGACGCCGATATTGATGAGCAGGCCACCTTTGATTTTACGCACAACAGTTCCAGAAACCACATCGCCTTCGGCATGCGTGGCAATCACTTTTTCCCATTCGCGAATTCGATCTGCTTTTCGCTTGGAAAGCATTGTCAAGCCGAATTCGTCTTCGACTTCTTCGAGTAGAACTTGTACTTTATCGCCGGCCTTGGGAACTTCTTCTTCCTCTGACCACTCGTCAATATGGACAACACCTTCACTTTTAAAGCCGATGTCGACCAGAACTTCTTCACCTTCAACGCTTAACACAACGCCGTCAATAATTTGATTTACATCATAAGCAAAAGGCAAAGATTCATAGATATCATCTAACGCCCAGTCCGATCCTTCCTCCGCATCTCCCTCTGCTCTGACGTCTGACATAAGCCCTGCAAACGCAGCATCAAGGTCTTCATCAGAAATATTAAACTCACGAATTAAATTACGATCAACCATACTAGAATAAGTCCAAACACGCTTAAAATTTCGAAGCTGAATTCTTACGGGAATCTACCCGGTGTATTTCATGAAGTTAGTGGAACCGGGACTCGGCTCAAACTGGCTCTCCCGTTCCAGCGTCACGCTGACGCCTCTTTTTTAACAGTCCTCAATGAGTGAACTTTTTTAAGAGTCTGACTTCAGAGGATTCTGCCAAAAGCTGTTGAATGCGATCTAACTTGACAAGAAATTGCGAAGAGAAATCGACGTAACTCTTGCAACATTCCAGTGAACTTCAACTTCTCCAAAACCTAATGTCTCACCTGGCGGTTAACACCCAACGTGTTAATCTTTGCACCCGGGAGATCAGTCCAGTAAATATATCAGAATCAATTGATTTAATACCAGCCATATACAGGCTAGAAACGCATTAAATCCCTGATTTGTCGTAATTTTTCATCAATTGATGACCAGAATCTGGAATCGACTCGAAATGGAAATTCTGAATGAGAAAACAAACATTATGAAAATCGAAAATGAGGCGCATCATGGATGATCAATTTGCTCTTTTCGCATAACCTCGTGATCTTTTGCTGTGATTCCGCAACGGAATTTGACTGATTCAAAATTGATATTCGCAGTTCCGTCTCATAACTGTCCCCAGAACTGAGACATTTCAAGCGTCCCTGTTCCCGCTCTACCGCCCGAAAGTTGGGAAAATTGATCCCGGGTTCCAGCCCCGTTACATAACCACCAGCCTCAGGCTGCGTATTTTTCCAGAGTGTAAAACAAGGCAGACCCGCTCTCTTGAAATCTACTAAAAAACCCAAATCCCCCTTCTTGTTACTAAGAAGCGCAGGGGTCAGACCATTTTCATCACAACCGGGCTCAAAATAGTACGCCTGCTCAGCATACCCGGGTGTCGGTCCCAGATAGGAATCATAATCCGCTATGCCTTCTGCCGCCCGGGAATCGCGCGGTGCCATCTCTGCAAACGGCATCGAAAATCGTGAACCTGCCTCCAAAAAAGGTGCCCCGATGTTGATATGGTATAATAATTCCGATTCTGTCTCTGTCGGCCCCCGATTCGTCACACGATCTCGAATGAGAAAACTGGCGGAACCCAGTCGCGTTTCTAACGTCGACTCCAGTACTAAATGACTGCCAAACAGCATGCCTTCCTCCATCCTGCCTGTGATTCTCATTAGTCCGCCATCGGCAGGATCGAGTTCAATACTCACAAAAGATGCGGGAGTATTCGCAATGCGTCCATGCAGTGTTAAGTCTGACTCCAGCTGGTTTCCCGCGGGATCGTTTCCAGGCGGACCGTTCGATATCAGGCCACAGCGACAAATCAATTCATTAAATCCACTAAGCCAACCAAGTCCTCCCCGTTCTGAAAAGTTGACATAGGCTGGATTGACGGGGTTTGTGACGGGTGACTTCCATTCGAGTGGAATCCCCTGAAAACAGCCTTTCCAGACGCCCATGCCTCGTGTCGGTAATATTGAGATCTGCAATGCACCGTTATTCACCTCAATGAGATCCACGCCTTCTGACAGGCCTCCATGTAATTGTTTTTTTTGAATAGACCAGTTTGTCTCTTGTGAAAATTCGGGATGACTCTCTGCATTGAGAACGATTTCTTCAATCCAGGTTTGAGAATTCACATCAGTGAACAGGATTTGACTTGTTTTCATGGTTGGAGCTCAATTCCAGAGAATCCGCTACTTCCAAGCGGGTTGATATGAGTAACGTTATTACTGATCACAATCGAAATCTTGTGATAATGTAATCTGATTTCTTAAACGACACCAGCGTCGAATACAAAACGAAACAGAAACTCCTCTTGCAGATACGACTTAAAACTTAATAATACGTGAAGAATCGATCAAATTCAAAACCGCTCCCCCTCACGTTAATCATGGATTTTCACCCTATGACACCAGTTCATCAATCCGACGAACACGGCTATCCCTACACGACCGAATGGTACGACTCCTTAAAAGCATCCCTGGGTGAAGCCGGATGTCGACAACTCGGCTTTTATCCTATACCAGAAGACTTTCTGCTGTCCGTCGTGATTCCGATTTTCAATGAAAGTAAAACCGTCGAAAACCTGATTGACCAGGTCAAAGCGGTTCCCATTCGTAAAGAACTTGTGCTTGTGGATGACGGCAGTACCGATGGTTCACGCGATATTTTGAAACGACTCGAAGAACAATCTCAGACTCAAGATGATTCGAAGAATCAAATCCGGGTCATTTTTCATGAAGTCAATCAGGGAAAAGGGGCAGCAGTGCGGACAGGATTTCTGGAAGCACAAGGGGACGTTATGCTCATCCAGGATGCAGATCTCGAATATGATCCTTCAGAATATCCGCGGCTTTTACAACCGATTCTCGAAGACAAAGCCGATGTGGTCTATGGAAGTCGCTTTCTAGGCGATCAACCGCACCGTGTACTGTACTATTGGCATTACCTGGGTAATAAATTTCTGACAACGCTCTCAAACTGCTTTACCAATCTCAATCTGACTGATATGGAAACCTGCTACAAGCTTTTTAAAAAAGAAGTGATCAAGGAAATTGCTCCCGGGCTTTGTCAGAACCGGTTTGGAATTGAGCCGGAAATCACTGCAAAAGTAGCCCGACGCGAGTGCCGCATTTTTGAAATGTCGATCAGCTATGATGGCCGCACATACGATCAGGGTAAAAAAATCGGCTGGCGGGATGGCGTCAAGGCAATATGGTGTATTGTGCGTTATGGATTGAAAGATTAGTGATGAAATCCTGAATTGATGCATTAACACCCCATGCTGGAAGAACTTATTTTGCTGACTGGTTATTCGTTCCTTTCTAAAAACAGGCTTCTCACCATTGCCGGAAGGACGGATTTTCTCATAGAATCAGCAACATGTTACTGAAACACTGAAATAGACGTTTGTCCCCCGCAATCGCAGCAAGCCGATTTTACGGGTGTAGACACATTCAAAGTGGATGCCACATCACAGTCATCACTGTTATCAGCAACTGGTATTATTAAAGATCTCAGTCAACGAACGGAACATCATATGGCCTCTCCTTCGGAGAACCCACAAAACAACCCTCCCAAAGGTAAAGCTCCCCAAAAGCAGTCAGATAAAGAAACACAGGGTACTCCCTCTACGGGCCCCTGGCTGATCATCCTGTTGATTATTGTTATTGGCAGCCTGATGCTGATGAAAAGTTCGCCGGAAAATACCGGCTCAACAGTCGACTACAGTTTTTTCATTGCTGAGCTTCAACGCGGAAATGTCGATTCGGTAGATTTCCACGGTGATATTCTGACTGGTAAGTGGAAGACCCGCCCGGATAATCCCGACAATCCCAAGAAGGATAAGAAGGAGGAAAAACTGGAAGAGGAATTCAACACTGTTCTGCCTTCGATTCCTGTAGAAGATCGCGACCTTGTTCCGGAACTGATTAAACAGAAAGTCAAATTTAAAGCGAAGAGTACCAGCGTGTCGATTGGCGCGTATATCATTCCGTGGTTAATCGGGCCACTATTGATAATCGGATTCTTCTGGTTCATGCTCAAGCGTTCTTCGGATCCAATGGGTTCCGGAATGCTGGGCAATTTCACTAAGAGCCCTGCGAAACGTTTTCGTCCCTCGGAAGAGCAAACGACCTTTGATGATGTCGCGGCAATGGAGCAAGCCAAAAAAGAACTGGAAGAAGTTGTTGAATTTCTGAAAACGCCATCAAAATTCCAGCGATTGGGCGCCGAAATTCCCAAAGGTGTATTACTGATGGGTTCACCCGGAACTGGAAAAACCTTGCTGGCCCGCGCTACTGCCGGCGAAGCAGGGGTTCCCTTTTATTCGATCAACGGCTCTGAATTCATTCAGATGTTCGTCGGCGTCGGTGCCAGCCGCGTTCGTGACTTATTCCGCACTGCCAAGGAAAATTCTCCCTGTATTATTTTCGTTGACGAAATTGATGCGGTAGGACGAATTCGAGGGGCCGGTCTGGGAGGTGGACATGATGAGCGTGAACAGACATTGAATCAAATGCTGAGCGAAATGGATGGATTCCAGCAAAACGAAGCGGTTATCATCATCGCTGCGACCAACCGGCCCGATGTCTTAGACCCGGCACTGTTGCGTCCCGGCCGCTTTGATCGTCATATCACTGTTGACCGACCAACAAAAGATGGTCGGGAAGCCATCCTGAAAGTCCATTCGCGAAAAATTCCTTTATCCGAAGATGTGGAGTTAAACAAAATTGCAGCAGGGACGATAGGTTTTTCAGGAGCTGACCTGAAAAATCTGGTGAATGAGGCTGCTTTGTCGGCAACACGTTTGAATAAAGATCAAGTCGACATGGATGATTTCGACAACGCACAGGATCGAGTATTGATGGGGCCACCGCGTGAAGAAATCCTCAGTGAAAAAGAACGGGAAATGACCGCCTATCACGAAGCCGGTCATGCTTTACTGGCCTGGCTGCTACCCGAGATTGATCCTGTTCATAAAGTAACCGTGATTCCCCGAGGCAGGGCACTTGGAGTCACGCAACTGCTTCCCGACGAAGAACGTTATAATATCGGAGAGAAGCAAATCCACTCGCAGTTAGCGTTTATGCTGGGAGGTCGAGCGGCAGAAAGAATCGTATTTGGTGAACATACTGCCGGCGCATCGGATGATATTAAACGGGCCACCCAGATCACTCGAAAAATGGTAGGACAGTGGGGCATGAGTGATGTGATTGGCCCTGTCGCATTTCGCCATTCGGATGAAAATCCGTTCCTTGGAAAAGATATGAAATCGCAAGGGGAATGCAGCGAAGAAACAGCCCATGTCATCGACCAGGAAATGCAGCGATTCTTAAACGCTGCCGATGATCTGGCTGAAAAAATGTTAACGGAAAACCGGGAGAAACTTGATCTGCTGGCAAAAGCACTCGTAGAACAAGAGGCCATTGACAGCAATGACATCAAGGAACTGATCGGAACTTCGGTTCGTGAGCAAGCTAACATTGACAATGCAAAACAAACAAGCAGTGACAATGCCGGCGAAGATCAACCAGAGTAACCATCTCATCCTTAATGACTCTTTTAAGAAATCAATGTTTCTCCTGCCACAGCAGGAATGAATAGGAAATGACTGAAGAAAAAGAAAAGAAAAAGAAGAATCTGAAGACTCGTTTTGATCAATTAGGGCTGAATGATGAAATATTAAAAAACCTCAGCCAGGCAGGGTATGAAACTCCAAGCCCCATCCAGGCTGAATTGATCCCGATTGCGGTCACAGGTCAGGATTGTATCGGGCAGGCCAGAACAGGAACCGGAAAAACAGCCGCCTTTTCGTTACCGATGCTGCAGCAAATTGATTTGAGACGACCTGGGGCACAAGCGTTAATTCTGGCGCCCACCCGGGAATTGAGTGAGCAGGTTGCTGCAGAAATTCGCAAGCTGTGCCCGGACAAATCACTGAACCTTGCCGTGCTTGTGGGAGGTAAGCCTCTCCGTCCTCAGGAAAATCAGTTGAAAAGGGGTGCCCAGATCGTAGCGGGTACGCCGGGACGTGTGATTGACCACATCAATCGTGGTAATCTGAAATTGAATACGCTCGATTTCGTGATTCTCGATGAAGCAGACCGCATGCTGGATATCGGTTTTCGTCCAGATATCGAAAAAATCTTGCGCAAGTGCCCTGAAAAACGACAAACATTGTTGCTTTCAGCGACCCTGCCTCCGCCTGTAGAGCGTCTGGCAACACGCTATATGCAAGAGCCTGTGATGATTGACCTCTCCGAAGACCGAGTCAGTGTCGAGTCCATCGACCAGTATTACATTACAGTCGACCCCAGTCGTAAAGTGAAACTGCTGACCCGGCTGCTGTTCCAGGAACGACCGAAGCAGACCCTCGTGTTTACTCGAACCAAGCGTGGTGCAGATAAACTTGATCGAATTTTTTCCAAAAAACTGAAAGCAGTTGCTGCCATTCACGGCGATTTACCACAGACGAAACGGGATCGTGTTCTCAAAAAATTCCGTGAAGGCAAAATTCGATTGTTAATTGCGACAGATGTAATGGGTCGTGGGATCGATGTCAGTGGAATCTCTCATATTATCAATTATGATATCCCCGAATTCAATGATGACTATGTGCATCGCATCGGACGCGTGGGGCGTTTATCATCCGATCAAAAAGGGGCTGCGTTTACCTTTGTCGCACCTGATGAAGGAGATCAGTTGACCAACATCGAAAATCGAATCAATCATATGATTACCGAATTTCGCGTAGATGATTTTGAGGCATACAAACCAAAACAGCCTCGGAAAAAAATCGAAAAAGTATCACACCTCGGCAATACCGAGCACTTAATCAGCCCTGATTTTGGCGATTTTTAAGTCCCTCAGTTCAACTCAAACAGCTGCGGGATGCTGCAGAAACTGTTCGATGCAGGGCAGCATGACTTCATGAGCATCTTCAAACACATAATGGCCTGCATCAGAAATACGTAGCGATTCCGCGCTGGGAAACCGTCGTTCGAATTCATCCAGAAAATTCGTAGTAAAGCACCAGTCCCGCTCACCCCAGATCAGGAGCATCGGGTGGTTCTGAAACTGCTGCAGACCTTCTTCCACATGCAGCAGTGTCTGGTAGCTGGGGTGCGACGACTTTAAAGGAATATCTTTTACAAACTGGTGGACGGCGACACGGTTCTTCCAGGAATCGTAGGGGCCCAGGAAACCCTTTTTTACTTCGTCTGTCATCCGATCCTTTTTTTCAACCGCCATTGAGATCGCAGCGCCAGAAAACAAATTCAGCCCTCTTACACCCCAACTACCCAATAAAGGGATGCGGCAGAGGGCGATGCGAAAAGGAATTTCGCGAGAGCGAAAGGCGGCTGTATTCATCAATACAAAACGCTGGAATCGCTCAGGCAAATCGACGGCAGCTCCCATACCAATCGCGCCGCCCCAGTCATGAGCGAATAACGTTATTTCCTGTAAATCCAGTTCTTGAATTAACGTTTTCAAGTTATTGACATGTGTTTCCAGAGTATAGGAATAATCCTGAGGTTTATCTGACAAACCACAGCCAATGTGATCGACGGCGATCACACGATAGTTTTTCGAGAGCTGCTTCACCAAACGGCGCCAGGCAAAACTCCAGGTCGGGTTTCCGTGGACCATCAACAGAGGTTGTCCTTGCCCCTCGTCCAAATAGTGATATTGGTGCCCGTCAATCTTCAACCAATGCGAAGCAAAAGGGTATTCATTTTTGATCTGATCACGAAAATTCATTCTGGTGTCTTTTTTTGATTCTTTGAGGAGTTGGTCAGCCCCCCTCTGTTGTATTCGATTCCAGGGATTTACTCCAGCATACCTTATCGCGATTCAACATGCCTGGCGAGTGAACGATCGAATGCTTTTAGAAAGCGTTCCAGATCGTCGTGCTGATGGGCACAAGTGATCGAAATCCTCAGTCGCGATGTCCCCCTGGGAACGGTGGGTGGCCTGATCGCTCCGACCAGGAAACCAGCTTGCTGTAAATCTCTGGCGACATCCATCGTCAGCTTTGGGTCTTTCAGGACAATGGGGATGATGGGCCCCGATGAGGAATCGATGTTGAAGGCTGTGCGATGTCGTAGTTCCTCTCGCAGAAAATCTGCCAGAGCATGTAATCGTTGTTTTCGCTCGGGTTCTGCCTGAATTATTTCGAGTGATTGACAGGCGGCAGCACAAATCGAAGGGGGCAGGGCAGTTGAGTAGATTTGCGTCCGAGCATGGTTCCAGAGCCAGTCGATCAGCGATGCGGAACCGGTCACAAAGCCACCCAGTGTACCCACTGTTTTACTTAACGTTCCGATGCGAATTGTGATGCGCGATTCCACGCCTGATTCTTCTGCCAGCCCTCTGCCTGTCGCACCCCAAACTCCTGTGGCATGGGCTTCATCAATAATCAGACTTGCCTGATGTGCTTCGGCTAAATCGCAAAGTGCCGCCAATGGTGCCGGGGTCCCATCCATACTAAAAACGGAGTCTGTGACAATGATCTTTTTTCCATCACCGGTGACCTTTTCGAGTTCACAACTGAGTCGATCGAGGTCGTCATGTCGGTAGACACGCAGTTTGGCCCCCGATAATCGACAACCATCAATCAAACTGGCATGGTTTAACCGTTCGCAAAAAATTGTGTCCTGCTCATTCGCATATGCAGAGAGAACTCCCAAATTTGCGGCATAACCGCTGGGGAAAAGAATGGCGGCTTCTGTGCCTTTAAAGTGGGCCAACTGTTGTTCGAGCCGTGCATGCCATTCGGTACGCCCGCTAACCAAAGCACTGGCACGCGCCCCCACGCCCATTTCCTGCAAGACAGACGTCGCGGCAGAGATCACGCGTGAATCGTGTGAGAGATCCAGATAATCGTTACTGGAAAAGTTAATCAACTCCTGGCCATCCAGCAGACAACGTCCCCCCCTTAACGGTTTGAACGTCCTGCGAGAGCGAAAGAGATCGGATTCCCGAAGCTTCTGTAAGTCGTCATCAATCCATTCCAATGATTCAGGAGAGGACATACTGTTACAGATACCTCAAAGATTGATAAAAGCGAATATTAAACTGTTTTATTAACGTGCAGTAAAACAGAACCAGACTGTCCTGCATTCCCGATTACGTTAAAGAAATGACATGATTACTTAAACGTTCAAATCCGTCGTCCGTGATCAGATAGTTATGTTCGATTCTCATTCCACCAATGCCTTCAACGTAAACACCCGGCTCTAAAGTTACGACATCACCGGCCAACAGAACATCAATACTATCGGGCACAAGAATGGGTGCTTCAGGATGTGCCAGCCCGATTCCATGACCGGCATGATGTTGAAAGTTGTCATGATAACCGGCATCCCAGATCGGGGCCGCCGTCGCAGCATGCACGTCGGCACATTTCGCCCCTGCTTTGAGCGTCAATTCCCCGGCCTGCATGGCGGCTTGACAGAGAGCAAACAATTTTTGTTGACCTTCACTCGGCTCACCAACACTGATTGTATTCGTGAAATCACTCCGGTATCCATGAATGACAACCGAATAATCGAGTACAAACAGATCTCCGTTTTCCAGAACATGCGGTGAAGGTAATCCCCCCGCTTTGGGAACGGTTGCATTACAGGCCCGGAAGTCTCCATAAATAATAACAGGCAATCCAGCCGCTTTTTGAACAGCCGCCTGAACTTTACGAAAAATTTCGAATTCACTTTTACCAGCCGCCACCACTTCCCGCGCACAAGCCTGACCGGCATCGCAGGCCTGCATACACAATTTCAACAGAGCAATTTCGTCGGGATCTTTCTGCCGACGCAATTCACGTAAGAGGCTCCCGATTTCGAGGCTGGCGTCAGTTTGCGAGATTTCCAGTTCGTGCAACGCGCCAACGGGCAACCACTCTGCTTCGATGGCACCTGCACGACCCTTTAATTGCGGTACAACAGACTTCAATGCGCGAAACAACGCATGATCTCGATTTTCGATCGAGTGTTTATGATCATACCATTGCTCAATCGCTTCATGATCCACAAAGAATTCCGCAGCCGCTGAACGCAAGGTGAAGTTATCACCAATCAGTGTGACTCCGTTATCACGATCCAGCAACAGCAGTGCTCGCTCTCCCCGTGAGAAACTACGGGGCTGTACGAGAAAATTCGAAAGATAGAGCACATGGCGCGGGTCAGAGATTAAGATCCACTGCAGATGCGTGGGAACTGCTTCCCACAATCGCTCCTGACGTGCCAGACAACCTGCTTGAGACAGCATTTCTTTTTAG
Organism: uncultured Planctomycetaceae bacterium; assembly: GCA_942492165.1. Taxonomy (GTDB): domain Bacteria; phylum Planctomycetota; class Planctomycetia; order Planctomycetales; family Planctomycetaceae; genus Gimesia. Next base: position 23,233 of record CALOEF010000097.1, on the reverse strand, counting down.
GTCCTTCAAACGAAAATCACTTGTAAAAATCAGATGAACGATTATTCGAAACCCCTGGCAACGAGCCAGCGTTCTGCATCGAGTGCTGCCATACATCCACTGCCGGCTGCAGTAATTGCCTGCCTGTAGTGGTCGTCAGCCACATCACCGGCAGCAAAGACACCATCCACATTTGTATCCGTTCGGAACGGTGTTTTCCAGAGGACATAGCCTTTGTCGTTGGTATCAATCTGCCCTTTGAGAAATCCGGTGTTTGGGGTATGACCGATGGCTGCGAAGTAGCCGGTAGCTTCCAGTTCTTCGGTCTGACTGTCATCGACTGTGCTTCTTAATCGCACACCGGTGACACCTTTTTCGTCATTACCCAAGACTTCATCGACGACCGAATTCCATTTTACTTCGATCTTTTCATTGGCTAAAGCACGATCGACCATAATTTTACTCGCGCGGAATTCATCACGACGATGTGCGATGTAAACTTTGGAAGCGAACTTGGTCAAAAACGTCGCTTCTTCCATGGCACTGTCACCACCGCCGACAACAACCACGGGTTGATTGCGGAAGCGCGGAATCGCACCATCGCAGACAGCACACGCGGAAACCCCCATATTTTTGAAGCGATCTTCTGATTCGAGTCCCAGATAATTAGCACGCGCACCTGTGGCAATGATGACGGTCAACGCTTCGACAGTCTCGCCATTCGCAGGAGTCACTTTGAAGGGGTGCGATGAAAAATCGACGTCGACTACATCATCGGTGACGACCTTTGTTCCAAAATTGACGGCTTGCTGACGCATCAACTCCATCAGCTCAGGTCCACTTACACCTTCTCCCAGATGCGGTGCCATGTACTTTCGCTTAGAATCATCAATGGAATCATCCAGATATGCTCCCAGGTTTCCCATCGGGAACCCCGGATAGTTTTCGACTTCCGTCGTCAGAGCCAACTGCCCCAAGGGTAATGTACCCTGCTGACGATTTTCTTCTGTCACTGCTCCTTCAAAGCAGAGGGGGTTCCAGATTCGCACGGGATGTATAAATACATGCTGCCCAGCCAGCGGGCCCTGATCCGATCACAACAACTTTTTCCGGCACGTTTCGTCACCTCCTGATATTCATTTTCTTGGACTGAGATCACAGGAACAGATATTCAGTCAAGAGAACTTGCCAGTGGAATTAATTTCTAAGACACAACCAATCAACGAATTAGTATGCTCGACAATCCTACTGAAGTAGAGGTTGGAATTCCAGATGGTGGAGGGACAGGTTTGGCAGCCGAATCGGAATTCCGATGAAAAAAAAAGGTGCTTCGAAATCATAAGAATGACCGAAGCACCTTTTCTGTGCTGAATGGAGCAAGTGCGGGCCAACGCTTGCCACCATCGCTGTGATTCTGTAAATGCATTACTCATACCATTCACAATCAACTCAACAAAAAACAATGTAACCTACAATACTACATCAACTTACAGTTTTATTAATATTTTGTAGCAGTTCGCGGCACTAAGATACTCGTTGTACTATGCAACATTAGTTGCATAATCGCACGTTGCAAAACAACACAACACTCTCCCTCCTGTGAATTGAAAGAAAAGGAGACCTCAGTCTTGCGAATTTGGATGTGGTTTTCCTATTGTGGACACCGAACCATGCTGAGATGTCTACAAAGGACTGAAAATAAAGCGTTTTCCGGCCCAGTGCCTTGATTGCTGAGAGAAATAAAGGAGAGTTCCGTGTCAAACATTCCCCCAACACGGCCCAAAAAGTATACCATCCCTCGATTCCTTGCTGCGAAGGAAAAGAAACAGAAGATTACGATGCTGACCGCTTATGATTACCTGTCAGCAAAAATTCTGGATGAAGCGGGTTTAGACTGTCTGTTGGTAGGCGACACTTTAGGAATGGTCGTTCAGGGAAACAGCACTACATTGCCCGTGACTGTCGACGAGATGATCTATCATGGCAAAATCGTAGCACGTGCAGTTCAGCGTGCGTTGATCATTGTAGATATGCCTTTTATGTCATTTCATATCTCTCCGGCTCAGGCTCTGGAGAATGCCGGACGTATTCTCAAAGAGACGGGAGCAGACGCCGTCAAACTTGAGGGAGGCGTCAATCAGGTCGACACAATCAAAGCGATTGCTTCCGCAGATATTCCCGTGATGGCTCACTTAGGCCTCAAACCGCAGTCCGTCCGGGCCATCGGCGGGATGGGCAAGATTCAACGTAATGAGGATCAGTTAATTACTGATGCGCTGGCAGTCGAACGGGCAGGGGCGTTTGGAATTCTTCTGGAAATGATCACGGCCCCGATCGCGCAAAAGATTACCGAGACTGTTACGATCCCCACTATTGGAATCGGTTCCGGCGCTGGCTGCGACGGGCAGGTTCTGGTCACACCTGATATGCTGGGAATGAACGCCGATTTTCATCCGCGTTTCCTGAAAAAATATGCCGACCTGACATCAGTGATCACATCGGCGGTTCAGGAATATGTGAACGAAGTGCGCGATGGTGCATTTCCAGATGAATCACATAGTCATACCTGAATCGATTTTTGAGGCGGTTATTCCGGTAGCTTCGATTCGGCCTGGTCTGACTTGATGCGCCGCACCCGTTTACCCAGACAATTATCAATCCCCAGAACGAACATGACCCATAATGCAGAGAATGCTTCTCCCATGTTGATCTTGGAGCTGCCATATCGACGCTCTTCGAACGTGAAGGGGACCTCAGTAAAAGTGCAATCCACTCGACGGCAACGATAGAGAATCTCTTCCTGAAAGGCATAACCTTTTGCCCTTAACAGAGAAAAATCGATTTCGGCTAACTTCGAGACACGGTAACAGCGAAAACTGCCACTGCAATCTCGTGATTTCAAGCGGAGTAACAAACGCGTACCAATTGATGGCACCACTCATAAAGTAACGTTTGGGCCCCCAGCCCTCGATCTTGCCACCAGACACATAGCGTGATCCAATGGCGACATCGGCCCTGTTTGTCGCTTCGACCAGGTCGGGCATGAAACGAGGAGGGTGACTGAAATCGGCATCCATATTCAGAACCAGATCGTATTGATTTTCAACAGCATATTGAAATCCAGCTACGGTTGCGGTTCCCAGTCCCAGTTTTCCACTGCGGTGGATCGAATGTATTCGTTGATCAGTCTTTTTAAGATCTTTCGCGTATTCTCCTGTTCCGTCAGGGGAATTATCATCAATCACCAGTATGGAGGCATAAGGAATCTGCTTGTGAATTTCTGGAATCAGTATTTCCAGATTTTCCCGCTCATTATAAGTACACAATGTCACCAGCAAGCGGGGAGAATCAGAATCGGTCATCAGTTATGCAGGGCCCACAGAAAAACGAGTAATTTATTGAGGTGGATTCAACACAGGCGGTTGTTGACTTTTAGCAGGCTCCGGCAAAGGAATCAATGGTTCTCCTGGCGACTTCGCATCTTTCGGCAACGGAGGCAAAAACGGCGAATCTCCTTTGGGAGAATTCACGATCGAAGGCGGGGGAGGTAATGCAGTCGGCTGGGATCGTGGTTTGGAAATCGGTGCCGAAGTCTTTGATGCCCCATTGTGTTTAGATTGAAATGCTGGTGCCCGGGTATGCTTCGGATCGACAACGTAACCCACAGCGCTCCCATTCTGCTTAACAGGCTGATTTGCTTTATTAATCTGTTGGGGGGCCAGAAAAGCAAGAAAATGGTCACCTCGGCCAGCCAGACGGGCGGCAGTTTTGAAAACGTCATAGGCCTCTTCTCCCTGACCATCAAAGTGGAGAACGACTCCGAATACGAACAATCGTTCCGGATCACGAATATCTTTTTTGACGTACTCAGCCATGCGATGCAACATGGAATCTTTGGCAATCACATTATCTTCACCGAATAGATCATTCAGACTTTCTCCTGTCGCCGGCCAGTTCGGATCGATCGCTAACCCCTGTTTGAATTCAAAAGCAGCCCGCTCATACTGGCCTAAAGCAACAAGAGCAAAACCCTTTTTGAAATGAGGCGTGGCCTGATCTTTGGCCAGTGATGCTGCCAGTTTGTACCGGTCATAGGCTCATCGAAAATCCTGTTATTTGAAATATTCATCACCTTTCACCTGATTACGCAGACTCAACTGTCTGGCTTGAGGCGTTGAGGGAATAATATGTCTTTTAATTCTCTTCGACGGCGCAGGGAGATAATCGGGATCATCCCAACGGGCCAGGTCTTCATTCAAAGCGTTATTGAGTGGAATATTACTGGAAGCGGGATAGTTAAATGGTGGTTGGTTTGGAAGTGTCGGAAGTGTTCCTGGTACATTACTGTAGGGATAGACGGCTGGTGGGGAGAACCCTAATCCCGGAAGGATGGGGTAAAATCCATTTAAAGAATAGCCCCCGGAAAAGAGAACCGGGTTTCCGGCGATAAAAGCATTGGTACTATAAGTTCCAAAGCGATTATAAACGTAAGGTCCCCAGGGATTTCCATAGTAGGAGCTGCCTGGAAACGAAAAAGAATAACCGACGTTTCCTGAACGCCCACTGATCGAATATCCGGGATTTCCCCAAGTACGACCATAATACCGTGGATAGGAATTCGCACGAAGAAGCGGACGGGGATTATCTACGCGTGCAGTATGCGATCGCCGGGCTCCCTGCGAACGCTGCGCGGAAGCTTGTTCAGGAAACCCCTGAAAAATACTGGCTGCGCACAATACAAGAATATATCGCATCTCTTTTCTCCTATTGGCCCTGCCACTTGATTCACATGTATTATGCACATTGAATTTACGAAAAGCAAGGATTGTTCATTTGATACAATGGGATTGTTTTACCTGCACACTCACGGGTAAAGGCATTCAAACAGGCATTATGAACCATTAAAACAGCATATTATTATTTTCAGATACAATTCCGATCTGCTCAGCATCATCACCAACTGAAATAGAATAAAAATTAGCTATGATCGTTTTAAATGAGCGTAATCGGCAAAGTAAAACCGAATCTGGACAATCTGGACAAAGTCTACCGCGCCAATTCGCAATCACGGTCAAGAGGCATATGTCGCAACCGGCGTAACAAAAACAGCTGGCAGGAATGGGCCCCACCCTACATTAGTCATAGCCACATTTGTCAAACATAAGCTCTCTGGTATCATCTATCTATCCCACTTTCACATGTTTTTGGGGATGGTTCGGCTCCAACCAATATCAAATGCTTCCCAGCTTAACCAATCGTTACGACTCTTATTATCCGTTGTCAAAATGACGTAACCTTTTTGTCTGATAATGACTTGAGACATTCAAGCGATAATACCAGCAGGCCGATAGTTTGTAGCAGTCGCAATGAGAATTCGTATCTGAATGATCGAAGGAACGATTCGGATTCGAATTCGGTAGATGTTCGCAAGAACATTGACCACAAACGGAATTATTATTGTTAGGGAATTGTTGAGTAACAATTCCTTAAGACTCAAAACAGCGCGAGTTAATGGATTCAACCAGGACTTTAAGCAGTCTTAAAGGGAACAAACTAAAGATTCGCGCAGTAATCAACATGGTGTGACATAAGAGGCACATCAATCTGTCTATGATGGTCAGAATTCGACCCAAGAAGGAGATGCTGTTCTATGAAATGGATTAGTCTGTTAAGTGCATTTGTTGTGGCATTGGGGATGAATGCCGTTGCACAAGCAGATCTTTTTGACCTTTCGCTTAATCGCGGGGCTGCAAAGAGCTGTGAATGTGCCTCGACATGTCAACCCGAGTGTTGTAAACCCACTATTACAAAACCATGTGAACCTACCGTTCACACTTACCAACGTCAATGTTCTTCAATCAAGCCACCTTGCTGTGGTGATTGTGCTCCTGCCTGCTGCAAGCCTGCCCGTCGTATTCGTGGCTGGTTCAAACGGCGTTGCTGCAATAACGATTCAAACTGCTGCACAGATAACCAATGTTGTGCACCAGCTGCGAAGAACAACTGCTGCACACCAGCGCCAAAAGCATGTGTAGCACCTGCACCTAAAGCCAGCTGTGTTCCAGCACCTGCTCCTAAAGCATGCTGTGTTCCTGCTGCAAAGAAATGCTGCCCGGCTCCGGCTCCTAAGGCCTGCTGTGCTCCAGCACCTAAAAACTGCTGCCCAGCTCCTAAAGCCTGCTGTGCTCCTGCTGCCAAGAACTGCTGCCCCGCACCAAAGAAAAACTGTGCTGCACCAGCTGCTGAATCTTGCTGCAACGAAGCACCTTGCTGCAAAGCAGATCCTTGTAAAGTTGCAGAGTTGATCTACCGCTCTCAAACAGCCTGCTATGCTAAGCACCGTCGCAAAGCAATTCGTAAGCTGGGTAAATTCAACTGCGAGTGCAATCCGGAAATCATGTGTGCTTTCATCTACGCTTTAAACGACTCAGACGAACGAGTTCGTGCAGAAGCTGCTGATGAAATTGGTGACCAACTTCGCAAGAACAACTGCTGCTGCTCACCACAACTGACAGCTGCATTAACTTGTGCTCTTGGTGACTGCGACAAGAAGGTTGTTCGTGAAGCTACTCAGGCTCTGAGACTTTGCGGATACGACGTTGTCAAAGGTGACTGTGGTAAAGCATGCTGTGACACATCTGGTTGTACTCCAAAGGGATGTGCTCCTGCTGCTCCAGCACCAAGCTCAGATCCTAAGGCTTACTTCCCAAGTCGTCTGCAGGATCAAAAGCAGTCACGACGAAGTCTGACTGGTAACAGCCTGTCAAATCTGTTCGGTCTGATTGACTAGTCATCAACCGAAACTACGAATTGATACGATGAAGAGAGAAGCGGCTTACCTGAAACGGGAAGCCGTTTTTTTTTTGGTTTGAGAAAATAAACAAACCAGCATTGAATTCCCGCCTTTCTGGACAGTATAATCCGAATTAGAAACACCTGAGACTTAAAGACCTGAAATCAATCGACTTAAAATAAAATACTCGCAATTGGAAATGAGATCTGTTACTATGTTATGTACCTTCCAATTAACTTGAAATGTTATGAATCGATGCCGCAAACACTGGTTCATAACAACCTCCCTCAAACAGCAGCTCGTGCAGACGAGTCGCATCCTGCCAGATAGAAAACGACCCAATATCATTTTTCAAGCATCATTAATCGAGCACAAGCAAAATTGACTGTAACCCTTAAAAGTTCAAGTTGTTTGATTTTTTCAGTGAATCATGAGATATCAGACAACTGGTTTTTCAGACTTAAAGGTTTTCACCATGCGACGTCGTAAATTTTTAAAGTACTGCACGAGTATTCTGAGTTCCATCTACGCCACAATTCTTGCCGTACCTGCATTAGGCTTCCTGTTTTCGACTCTCAAGCGCGGCACACAAGAAAAAGCAGCATACCGACTTGTTAAATTAGACGAGCTGGAAATCGGTGTGCCTCAGCGTTTTCCCATCATAGACCAGCGGATCGATGCCTGGACGAAATATCCCTCTGGTCCCATTGGTTCGGTCTGGCTCAGTAAAACAAAAGAAGGCAGCGTTAACGCATTTTCATCTACATGTCCTCATTTGGGATGTGTGGTCGATTACGTTCCCGGTGACAAAATATATTTCTGTCCCTGCCATGCCGCGACTTTTGAACCGGATGGCACGATCGTGAGTGGTCCTCAGCACCGTGGACTGGATGAATTGACGACTTCCATACAAACCATACGTGAAGAGAAATGGGTCGTCGTGGAATACGAACGATTCGAAACGGGAATCGCAGAAAAACAGCCGATAAGCTGACACAAAGGCATTGTCCTCAACCCCTTATACCTTGATATCATTATTTAGATTTCCCATAGGGAGATATTTCAGTGTTGCCAGAAAAAGTTAAAAATTGGATCGATGAACGAACTGGTTACAAGAATTTCTTGCATGCCATCTTCTTATTGAACTTTCCGACCAAAAGACGATCCCGCTGGCAATTTATCTGGGGAGGGGCATTAGTCTTAATGATGCTGGTGGAAATCGTAACCGGAACATTATTAATGACCGTTTACAGTCCCTCTGAAGCCGCAGCCTGGGGTAGCGTGCATTATATTGAGACACAAGTCAACTTAGGCTGGTTCGTGCGCGGGCTGCATCACTATACGGCACATATGATGATCGTTGCCATCATCGTTCAAATCTTTCTGGTCATTGTGTCTGCAGGTTATCGCAGGCCAAAAGAATTTATTTACTGGACCAGCCTGTTGATTGGTGGTGTGATTGTGGGATTGACAATTACGGGAAATCCGCTTCCCTGGGATCAGAAAGGCTACTGGTCTTATCAAATTGAAACGGGAATTGCAGGAACGATGCCCGTCATCGGTTCGACTCTTCGCTCATTAGTCGTTGGTGGCAGCGAATTTGGTAACCTCACATTAACACGCCTGTATACGATTCACGTCATCGTGCTACCGGTAATCGCAATATTCCTGTTTACAGTCCACATCGCATTGATTCGTCGAGAGCGTCTGCGTACTGCAAAAGTGAAAGAAGCGGCCGATGATCCCGATGTTGACTTTGATTTTGACGAAGATGACCCTCTGAAAGATGAAATCACACAACCCTACTGGCCTTATCAAACAACGCGAACTCTGGTTTTAACGTTAATATTGATCGGCCTTGTGATTATTCAAGTCATGGTTTATCCCACAATAAAAAACCAGCATGTCGATGTGGGAACGCCTGAATGGGAAGCAGATCTGAAACCAAGTGAAATTAAACTTGAGGCACCCGCTATCGCTGATAGCTCGATCCCTTATGTCGCCAGACCGGAATGGTTTGTCCGATTCCTGTTTGAACTCAGACACATGGTTCCCAAGGAACTTGAAGTCTTGGTCACAGCGGTATTACCTGGAGTGATTCTGGGCGTTCTGGTTCTAGTCCCCTTTTACGAAAAAGTTCTGGGTGAAAAATGGGGACAACGCCTGGCGATTATTGCCTACGTCGGCGGGATTCTGGTTATATCCGGCATCAGCTGGTATGGTATTCAAACAGAGCGTAGTGCGCCTGACTATGCTTTAAAACGTTCGCAGGAGATCGCGTATGCCGCCCGTGCTTCCTGGTTAGCCAGCAAGAACGGTGTCCCTCCGGAAGGACCTGCTTCGTTACTCCGTAACGACTCGAAATCAATGGGACCACTTATCTTTGCGAGGCATTGCGGGGTCTGCCATACCTGGAATGGTCATGATGGAACGGGACTGAATATCATGGAAATGGTGGACGGCAAAAAAGTGAAAGCCACTCCCCGTGCTTCTGATCTGGCCAATTTCGCAACGACTGAATGGATTGCCGAGTTTCTGACGAATCCGAAAGCCTTCAAATTCTTTGGTCATGTCGGATTACGCAAAGGGGGAGATGCCATTCTCAATGGCGATATGAGTAGCTGGGCGGAGAGCTATGTCGGACCGGAAGGCGTTCTCACAAAAGAAGACATCGAAGCAGTCGCTGCCCTTGTCGCACGTGAAGCAAAACGGAGAGATTATCAACCAGTCAGCGAAGCTGTCATCAACCGGGGCATCACTGTTTTCAGTGGACAAGATTTTAAGGATAAGAGTGGAATATTGACAGAGTTTGAAGGCTACTGTGCTCAGTGCCATGCGATGAAAGCCGGTGATCCACAAGAAGAAGGTGGAGGTGCTGCTCCTGACCTGAATGGTTATGGATCGGAGAAATGGCTCTCCGAGTTTATTCGGAATCCGGGTGCAGAAAAGTTCTACGGTGAGAAAAACATCATGCCCGCATTTGAAGAATCAAAGCTTTCCAGACACGACTTGAAATTACTCGTCCACTGGATGCGGGGAGAGTGGCAACGCCCCACGCGAGAAAAATAATTCCGCCCCCTGTTTTTCCACCAATATTACTTTCCGGAAGTGGTTGCAGGTAATTTCACCTGCGAATGGCCGGCGAGATAGGCGATCAGGTCGGCCAGTTGTTGCCTGGTCAGCTTTTCCAATTGTCCTTCAGGCATCAATGACAACTTTGACTGATTCATTTCCTCAATCTGGCGCCGATCAAGAACAAGTCGCTCCGTCTGTGTTTGCAATGTCAGTTGCTGTTCAGTTTGTCTGATGACAGTACCATTCAGAACGCGACCATCTTTGAGCGCCACAACGACCATCTCATAACCTTTGGGAATCAATGCCGAAGGATCGACCATATTTTCGAGTAAATAATCCATATTTGTCCGGTTAGACCCAGTCAAATCCGGCCCGATAGTTCCACCATTTCCAAACAGTCGATGGCATTTCGCGCAGGTTTTTTCATAGAGAGCGCGTCCCTGAATTCGGTCTGCCTGTTGCAGTCGTTCTGCCGTCAATAACGTTTTGTAACCTTCAATCTGTGCGCGTTTCTTTTCAGGAGTTTCACGTGTCATACCCCAGACCTGATTCAGTTTCTGCTCGATTTGTGCATCCCGGATATTTCGTAACTGTCGCACATGAAACGCAGTTACGTCCTCTTGAGGTACCTGTTTTTTGTCAACCGCATTCAGCAAGAGGAGAACATATTCTTGACGACTGCAAACCGTATCCAGTAACGACTGGCGCGCCTCACTTTTCAGATAACGATAGCGCGCCAACATACCAGTTATGGTCTGTGGATCATAAAAACGTGCCAGACCGCGCAACGCAAGAGCCTGTGTTTCCGTGATGTTCACCAGTTGTCTGATTACGGGAAGTAAGTCTTCACTTTGAGAACTGTTTAATAATGTTTCCAGCGCCTGATAACGGACATCAATTGACCGTGTGGAATCCATGGCCATTTTTTTGAGTGCATCCATAGTCTGTCCATCCCCAAAAATGACGGATAATTTTGTCACTAAAGATGACAGTTCTTTTGTTTTTGAAAGTGCAATCTTTTGTTGTAACGCATTCCAGTTTTGAGGAGATTTCGCTTTGAGCCGCCCTCGAAGTGCTGCCTGAATTCCTGTTAACAGATCTTGTTGTACTTTTCGATCGTTGGAATCGATGACCTGCTGAACCAGTTTCACAACGAACTCGGGATGTTGATCAATGTCTTCTGCTAATCGCCTTGCAACTAACTGGCGAAGCACAGGTCTGGTTGAATGCTTCAAGAAATGCAGTGCGGAAGCGCTGTCGGCGATCACCGCAGGTTGAATGCCATACCAGAGCATGAGTGCATAGTTTCGATCGTCGGCATCGTTATGATTCTGATCCAGGCCAGCCGCAATCTCCCAGCAATCCGATGCAGGTAAGGACTGTAGTGCCGAGGCCAGATAGAGTCGGACGAGACCCGAAGAATCTTGCTGTGCTAACTGAGCGAAACGTTTGATTGCCTGGGCGGGAGTTTTCTGATCATCAACCAAAAATCGAATTGCCCAGATTCGGATATGTTCACTGGGATCATCCAATTGGTCAACCAGCCACGAATCATCTAATTGATTCATACAATAAAGTGCCCACAATGCCCGCAGGCGTTTTGGAACTGCTTTGGTTGTATGATATATTTCGAGTAGTTCTGTCTTCGTTTGATCTGAAATGCTTTCCGCTGCAGCACGCTCTGTCAAAATACGTCTGGCATGCCTGACATACCAGTCATTTTCATGAAGCTGCAGCTTTACCAGTTCGCTGTCAGACAACTGATTCAGATCCTGGTTCTTCAGTGGGGAGACATTGCCATACGTCACCTTATAAATGCGACCGCTGGTGCGATGCACTCCATCATGATCGTGGCATTCTCCCAAATCCGCCCAGTCAGTAAGATAGACGCCTCCATCGGGACCATATTTTAATTCCGTTCCCCGAAACCAGTCAGATCCGGTCAACAGAAAATCAGGGCGATGAGTTCCAACATACCCAGACCCTTTGCGTTCGAGTGCATCATTGTTGACACGATGACCATGCGTGTTACACATAAAAATGGTATTCCGATATTTGGCAGGCCAGTTGTCTCCCAGATAAATCATGCCACCACAATGACTATGGCCACCTCCGAGCTTTCCATGAATGCCGGACGTATCTCTCGAATCGGTCCACTTGCCTGAGGAACTGTCCCAATGATCGTGGTCGGCACACTTCGTCATCAATTCATACACATAGGGATTCGGATCGCTGCCGTGTCCCTGCATGCGAATATAATGTGAACCGGGAATCATGTGCCATAAATGACCATTCACATTATTGGTAAAAAACATCTGACCGTAATCGTCATAGTCGAAGCCCCATGGATTTGTGGTACCGGAACTGACCTCTTCAACGATTTTGCGTACAGGATGAAAGCGCCAGATACCGGTATGAATCAGAGTTCTTCGTGAGGGTTCGGTCTCAGGTGTCCCGACCAATGAGGTATCCGTCACACCATGTCGACCATATAGCCAGCCATCGGGGCCCCAGGTGAGACCACTGACAATATTATGTCTGATGGTCTTGTAGTTCCAGCCTTCCAGTAAAACCTGCGGCTTCCCATCGGGAAGATCATCATGGTTTTTATCTTCGAAATAGAGTAATTCTCCACGACATAAAGCCCAGACTCCATTGGATCCGACAGTGAGGCTCGTCAGAGGTCCTGGTCCTTTCCAGAAGACTTTCCGCCGATCCATTTTCCCATCGCCGTTCGTATCTTCCAGAATGATAATACGATCATAGTACTGGTCTTCGTACTTTCCGCGTGCTTCATAGCTGAAACATTCTGCGACCCACACTCGTCCACGATCATCGATATCAAATCCGATGGGTTGATGCACGTCAGGCTCGCTGGCAAATAATGTCACTTTAAAGCCATCAGGGACTGTCATCTTCTTGACAGTCTGTTCAGGAGAAGTAGCTATATCTTTCGGGTCTTGTGAATTTTTGATCGGGGTATCATCAGCAAAGAGTCTGAGCTTCAGGCCAGACAGAAGCAGACATGTAAAAAGACAGACAAAGAACAGGCGTTGAAAGGGAAAGCGCATCGATCATCCTCTGTGGCTTGAATTGATAGACTGTGACTTAGCTTGATATTATTTATGCTATAGTAGTCAGAGGGCCAGAGCAATCACATCACAATAGAGATCGTTGTTATTTCGCACAAAAGTGTTGAATTATTTTTCATCCGTCTCAAACATTTCTCGGAATTTACCGAGCACTTTTGTAACGGCTGAATTGAGAGGCCCATTGAGCATCGCTCCGGATGCCTGCCGATGCCCGCCACCACCAAAGGATTCCGCAATTTTTGAAATATCCCAGGTCGTACGACTGCGAAAACTGATTTTGACTTGTCGACTGCGCTGTTCGACGGCGATAAAAGCAGCCTGAGTTCCCGCGAGGGTCAGGCAGTAATTAACCAGTCCTTCCGTATCAAGGGGAGTCGTTCCCGTTTCCCCCAGGTCTTCACAGCTGACAACAGTATAAGCCAGAAGTCCATCAAAATCGGTTTGCACTTTTCCGAGTACGCGCCCCATCAGTTTGAGCTGAGGCAACCCGTTCTGTTCGTATAATAATTCATAAATCTGATGGGGTTCTGCACCGGCTTTCATCAATTCGCTGATGATCTGCATGGTATAGCTTGTTGTCGCTGGAAAACGAAACCAGCCGGTATCTGTTGCAATCGCTGCATAAATCAGCGTTGCAATTTCGGCTGTCATCGTACAATTCAATGCGCGCCCCAGATCATATACCAGACAACCCGTGGCAGGAGAGGTAATGTCTTTGTATTCGTCAGCGCCAAGAGAATCCGAACTGACATGATGGTCGATCACCACTTTCTTCGATTCTGTTTTTCGATAGAAATTTGCTAATCCGGGTAATTGTGACCAGGCACTTGTATCGAGAATGATATGCACTTCAGCCCACTCAAAATCGTCCGTTGTAACGCCATCTCCCACATACCGCACTTCATGCTCTCCCACCAGAAATGCGAGACTTTTCGGATGTACAGAGGGGTTGATCACCCGAACCTCTTTCCCCAGTTGTTTGAGAAAACAGGCTAACGCCAGTTCCGATCCCAGCGCGTCGGCATCAGGTCTGACATGGCAGGAAAGCAGGAATTTCTGATGTGAATTGATCAGTTCGCAAAGGGGGGCCCAGTTAATGCTCATCATGATTCCTGCTAAGAGTGTTCCTGCTGTCTGCGATATCTGGTTCCACTTTGTCTTGGTCTCATCTTAGAGGATTATTGAGCAGCCTTCCATTGAGTGACTTGTTTTTTTGACGATTCCACATCAATCGCTAATTGTATTTTGAGCGATTCTGCATCGGAAAATGTTTGAATCCCCCTGAGCTTCTCCAGAAATTCCACCTGTAATTTTTGACCATAAATATTCTCTGAAAAATCGATCAAATGAACTTCCACCTTTGTTTCTGAAAGATGGAATGTCGGATTCCCCCCAATATGGATTGCCGCCGGGTAACGATTCCCGTTCACAATGCCAAATCCGCTGTAACAGCCTTATTCCGGTATCAAAGTGTGTATCTCATTCAGATTGGCTGTCGGAAATCCTAAAATTCGACCGCGTTCGGCACCATGCTCTACTGTGCCTTGTATCTGATAGAGTCGCCCGAGCATTCGGGCGGCCAGAGCAACATTCCCAGATTGAATTGCATTGCGCACTTCAGATGAAGACATCATTCGCCCGTCACATAATCCGGGTTCTACCACCTCAAAAAACATGCCTGCCTGATCACATAAAGTTCGTAATCGATCCACATCCCCGGAGCGGTTCTTACCAAAATAAAAATTGGGACCTTCCACCAAACCATTTGCCTGCAGTTGATCCATTAATATCTGCTGAAAGAATTCTTCCGGACTCAGATTGAGTAAATTCTCATCGGTGGGATAAGCAACAACGAAATCAACTCCCAGACCTTGCAAGACTGCTGCGCGCGCATCAATTCCCATTAATTGGGGAGGGGCGTGCTCAGGTCGGAGTAGCTGGATCGGGTGTGGATCAAATGTGAGAACGATCGCAGGACGATTTTGACTTTGTGCGCGATGCACGAGCGCCTGAATCATCAATTGATGCCCTCGATGAACTCCATCAAAGTTACCAATTGAAATAATGCCCCCCCGACAGGCGCTGAATTCATCTAAATCACGTAATAACACCACGTTAACCCAACAATTGATTGTCTTTGTTTAGAAACTCGTCTCGCAAGCCATTGTATCAGGCATTATTACCTGGCTTTTCCAAATGAATCGGCAACTCGACAGAAAATGTAGAGTGATAAGTACCATCTGGTCCTTATTATTGCTACTATTATGAGCAGGGAAAGTGTTTTCCTCCTTTTTTAGCTTTGCGGCTCTCCGCTGATCCCTCTCCCCAAGAATTCGGATGAATTCAAACGCTTCGAAAATGTGTGTTTTCCGAATTCTTGGGGAGAAGGATACTGAAACCGCTGTCGGAAATCCGCGTGACCGGACCGCAGACGATCCATGCACGAATATTCCTTAGTTCAATCCCCTGCTTGATCAGGTAGAAACGATTCAGCTCACCGAACATGAGCGGACCGTGCTCTCGATTCGAGTGAGTGTTGGTGAATTTTCCGGGGTCGAGCCAGAATTGTTCCGCATCGCCTTTCAGGCGGCAGTCGACACCACGCCCGCCCAAGGAGCGAAACTCGACATGACGTCAACTCGGCTTGAGGCACGCTGCCAGCCAGTGTGGCCATGATTTTGCCGTCGATCATTTTATCTTCGAATGCCCGGCCTGTCGCAGCTCCGATGTCGACGTGACTCAGGGCGAAGCCATGGTCTTGGAGACGGTCGAATTGGAGAAGTGAGATTGGCAGACATCGATAATCGGCATGATATACGATGAATATTCCGATCAGAGAACGTGTTTTGAAATTCATTTCACCCTCCCGCTTGCGGGAGGGGCGGATACGGTAGCGGTCGGGGAGGGCCAACATGCTGTACCCTCCCCGGCCGGCGAGGCCGATCCTCCCTGAGGGAGGGTGTTGGCTGGTCCGCCGCTGGATCGCCAAAACGATAGAAAAGGGTAATGTGATGAGCAAGTGTACCGCATTCATTGAACAGGCTTGTCAAGATGTCGGGAACGATCCGCTCCACCTTATCGATGTGCTCCATGCGGTCCAAAAGGAATGCCGTTGCGTGAACGACGATGCCATCGATCTGATCGCGGACCAGCTCCAGATCCCGCGCGTGCAAGTCGATGGTGCGTTTACGTTTCCGCGTTCTTTTCCAAGGAGCCAAAAGGCAAAATTGTCATTCGCCTCTGTAACGATATCATCGATCAATTGTGGGGCGTCAAGGAAGTCAGCGAGATACTCGTCGAGGAGCTCCAGGATCGATTTTGGCCAGACCACGGACGACGGCGTTCACGCTCGAATGGACACCCTGCATGGGGATGTGCGATCAGACTCCATCCGCTTTGGTGAACGAAGTCGTCGTGACCCGCTTTAACCCGGAGTCTGCGCGAGATGGTCCGCGAACTCCGCGAGCATCAAGACCCGTCGAAACTGGTTAAGCGGACGGGAGACGGCAACAACGACCATCCACTCGTCCTGGCGATGGTCAAGAACAACATCCGCGAGCCGGGACCGATCGTCTTTGGCCGGTCAACCGTGGCGAAGCGATTCGCAAGGCCCTGGCATGACGCCGGCCGAAGTGATCCGCGCGGTGAAGACGGCCCGGCTGCGCGGCCGCGGCGGGGCCGGCTTCCCACCGGCATGAAGTGGGAGTTCACGCGCGCCGGCGGCGGTGGCGAGCGCTACGTGATCTGCAACGCCGACGAGGGCGAGCCGGGCACGTTCAAGGACCGCGTCATCCTGACCGAGTCCGACCCGACCGCTTCTTCGAGGGCATGACCATCGCCGGCTACGCGATCGGCGCCGAGACCCTGTTCATCTACCTGCGCGACGAGTACCCGGCGGTGCGCGAGATCCTCCGCAAGGAGATCGCCCGGGTGGAAGCGGCCGGCCTTGCGAAGCACACGACTTCGACATCCGGATCCAGATGGGCGCCGGCGCCTACATCTGCGGCGAGGAGACCGCGTTGATCCGTTCCGCCGAGGGAAAGCGGGCCTGGCCCCGGATCAAGCCTCCCTTCCCCGCTCAGGAAGGGCTACCTGGCAAGTCCGACGGTCGGTCAACAACGTCGAGACGCTCTGCTGCGTGACCAAGATCCTCGAAGACGGGCCCGGGACCTTTTGCCGAGTTCGGCACCGAGCAGAGCGCCGGCACCAAGCTCCTCTCGATCTCGGGCGACTGCCGCCGCCCCGGCGTCTACGAGGTCGAGTTCGGCGTCACGCTGCGCCAAGTCCTGGAAATGGCCGGCGGCCGAGACGCCAGGCCGTCCAGGTCGGCGGCCCGAGCGGCGAACTGGTCGGCCCCGACCAGTTCGACCGCAACATCTGCTTCGACGACCTGGCGACCGGCGGATCGATCATGGTCTTCGACCACGAGTCGCGCGACCTCCTGGAGATCGTCCACGCGTTTCATGGAGTTCTTTGTCGAGGAGAGCTGCGGCTACTGCACGCCGTGCCGCGTGGGCAACGTGCTGCTGAAGGAACGGGATCGAGCGCGTCCTCGCGGGCCGTGGGCGAACCGAGCGACCTGGAGCAGTTTGCGAGGAACTGGGCAAGGATGATGAAGGCCTGCAGCCGCTGCGGGCTCGGCCAGACGTCGGCGACCCGGTGGTCACGTCACGCTGGAGAATTTCCGGCCCGCACTACGAATCGCTGCGTTGCAAGACGACCCGGACGGATTCCGCCGTACGTTTCGACTTGAAGCGGCCGTGGCCGACGCCGAAAATCGATCACCGGACGCGCGAGTCCGGTCATTTGAAAGTCGACGCGAAGCAGTGAGCAGGATTCCACTCGAGAAAGGCAATGAGCTGATGAGACGACAGTTCACCTGATCCATCGATCGGACGTTGATGGAAGTCGATCGGCCCAACCGGTCAGAAGATCATCGAAGCGGCCGATGCGGCGGGCATCTACATCCCGCGGCTTTGCCACAAGCCGGGCTTGAACCCTTCGGCAGTGCCGCGTCTGCACCGTGCTGGTCCAACGGTCGGCCCTCGCTCGGCCTGCACGACGCCGGTCGCCGACGGGCATGGTGGTCGAGAACGACACCGAGCAAGCTCTGCGCGAGTTCGCAAGATGATCATCGAGATGCTGTTCGTCGAAGGCAACCACTTCTGCATGTTCTGCGAGAAGAGCGGCAACTGCGAGCTGCAGGCGATGGCCTACCGCTTCGGCATCACGGCGCCGAGGTTCCCCTACCTGTGGCCCCAACGCGAAGTCGACGCCTCGCATCCCGACATCCTGATCGACCACAATCGCTGCATCCTCTGCGCCGCTGCGTGCGCACGTCGCGCGATCTGGACGGCAAGCATGTGTTCGACTTCGTCGGCCGCGGCCGCGAGAAGCAGATCGGCGTCAACGCCGCGCCCGGCTGGCCGATACGAACGTCGACGTCACCGACCAGGCACTCGACGCCTGCCCGGTCGGCGCGCTGCTGCGCAAACGGGTCGGCTACGAGACACCCATCGGCCAACGGCTGTACGACATCGAACCGATCGGTTCGGAGATCGAAACGTCGGCGCAGACGAAAAAGAGCATGAGGAGAAACCACGAGTCCACGCCATGCCAATATCAGGCAAAACCCAGAGTCGCCACGACCTCGCTGGCCGGATGTTTCGGCTGTCACATGTCGTTGCTCGATATCGATGAGCGCATTCTGCAACTGATCGAGATGGTCGATTTCGACAAGTCGCCGATCGATGATTATTAAGGAGTTCACGCGGCCCGGTCGACATCGGATTGATCGAAGGGGGTTGTTGCAACGAGGAGAACGTCGAGGTCCTGCGCGACTTCCGCAAGCATTGCGACATCCTGGTGTCGATCGGCGACTGCGCGACGATGGGCGGCATTCCCGCCTGCGGAACATGGTCCCGCTTGCAGGAGTGCCTCGACGAGGCCTATCTGAATGGACCCGTCGGTCTACAATCCGTCGGGAGATTCCCGACGACGAGAAGTGCCGCTGATGCTGGACAAGGTCTACCCGGCGCACGAGGTGGTCAAGATCGATTACCACTTGCCCGGCTGTCCGCCACCGGCCGATACCCTGTTCGCCGCCTTGCGCACTGCTATCCGACCAGCCGGTGGAACTGCCCTACGAGCTGATCAAGTACGACTGACGAAGACACCCCGATCTCACTGCCCGCCAGCATAACCCGACTGGCGCGACAGCAAATGATTGGAGACATAGCAAATCATGGTAACGACCAGCGACAACAATCGCGCTCGCATTGTCATCGAGCCGGTGACCCGCGTCGAAGGTCACGGCAAGGTGACCATTTTGCTCGACGAAGACAACAAGGTGCACCAGGCGCGGTTGCACATTGTGGAGTTTCGCGGCTTCGAGCGGTTCATCCAGGGGCGGCCCTACTGGGAGATGCCGGTCGCCGTGCAGCGGCTCTGCGGCATCTGCCCGGTGAGCCACCACCTGTGCGCGGCCAAGGCGGTCGACTGGCTCGTCGGCGGGGAGAACCTTACCCCGACCGCCGAGAAGATGCGGCGGCTGATGCACTACGGCCAGATGTTCCAGTCGCACGTCCTGCATTTCTTCCACCTCTGCTCGCCCGATCTGCTGTTCGGCTTCGATGCCGATCCCAGCGATCCGCAACATCATCGGCGTGGCCGCCAAGTATCCCGACCTGGCCAAGCAGGGCATCCTGATGCGGAAGTACGGCCAGGAGGTCATCAAGGCGACCGCCGGCAAGAAGATCCACGGCACCGGCGCCATCCCCGGCGGCGTCAACAAGAACCTCTCGATCGCCGAACGCGACGAACTGCTCAAGGACCTGGACCAGATGATCGAGTGGTCCCGCGGGGCGGTGAAGATCGCCAAGGACTACACGCTGGAGCATCTCGAGACGGCCAAGGTCTTTGGCTCGTTCGACTCGAACCATCTGTCGATCATCCGCGACGACGGCGCGATGGACCTGTACGACGGCGGCCTGCGGGCGATCGACAAGGACGGCAACAAGATCTTCGACCATGTCGACAACCAGGAAGTACCTCGACTACATCGCCGAGGAAGTTCGCAACTGGTCGTACATGAAGTTCCCCTTCATCAAGTCGATCGGCCCGGAGAACGGTTGGTACCGCGTCGGGCCGCTGGCGCGGGTCAACACCTGTGACTTCATCGACACGCCGGAAGCCGAAACCGCCCGCAAGGAGTTCATGGCTCTCACCGACGGCAAACCGAACAACCTGACGCTGGCCTACCACTGGGCGCGGATGATCGAAGTGCTCCATTCGATCGAAAAGATCGCCGAACTGCTGCACGACCCCGACCTGCAGGGGACCGACCTGGTGGTCAAGGGCGAGCGGCGCGACGAGGGGATCGGCATCATCGAAGCGCCTCGCGGCACGCTGTTCCACCACTACCGGATCAACGACAACGACCAGGTGACGATGTGCAACCTGATCGTGTCGACCACCAGCAACAACGAACCGATGAACCGGGCCGTGCAGCAGGTGGCCGAGGACCATCTTTCGGGGAAACCGGAAATCACCGAAGGGATGCTCAACCACGTCGAAGTGGCGATTCGGGCCTACGATCCGTGCCTGAGCTGTGCGACCCACGCGATGGGGCAAATGCCGCTGGTCGTGACGCTGTTGGATGCCGACGGAAATGTCGTCGACGAGAGAACGAAATCATGACGTTACCCGACGGTAATATTTTGATCATCGGATACGGTAAGCCCCATCCGGGTGATCCGCCGCACGCTCGTGTCGTCGCCGCGTGCCGCAACTGCCGCCACCATCGGCATCACCGCCAGCGCGAAGCCGGCGCCGAGGATGAAGAACACGAAGAAATAGCTTCCCGCCAGAGTCACCGCGGCGAGTTCACCGACGCCATACCAGCCCAGCATGACCGTGTCGGTCAGCGTGATCGCGAACTGCGCCACATGCCCGCCGATCAGCGGCAGGCCCAGCACGAGGATGGCCTTGACGTGGCCCGGATATGTCATCGTCTTGCTCATCTTTCGCTGCACTAGGCGCAAAGCGTTCCTCCCGCAAGCCCAAGTGGTGCGCCGTCAAAACCGACGTGGGTTTTGACAGGTTCGAATTGCGCCTGTAGCCTTTGATCATCAAGGGGCCGCCGGCGTTCCGGCCTTCGCTCAACGCAGGAGCCTCACATGCAATCGCTTCACCTGGTCGCCAACGAGGTCCTGTTCACTTCCTACGGGCATCTGCAACTGGTCTATGACGCGGATGGCGTTTTCGGTCAAGGGGACGAGTTGGAACTTGAGGTGCAGGGACCGTTCCTGGCCATAGGCGACTGGGACGTGCGCCCGGTGCAACCGCATGACATCCCCTTTGCCACCGACAGCGTCGCCCAACGGCTCGACATGCCGACTGGAGTCGATGCAACGGATGCGTGGGAAGTTCTGGTGAACCTGCGCGACTTCTTCGCGACCCAGGCCATTGAATACCGGCTTGGCCTGTTCGGGGCGATAGAAGGGCAGAACAGCAACAGCTATATCACCACCCTGGCCCATGTTGTCGGGATCGATCTCGCCCCGGCCATGGCGACCATTCTCGGTTCACCCGATTTCAGCTCCTTTCGGGCCTGGCGCAACGTCCTGTTCGATCACGTCGCCGGTGATGACACCGAGCCTGCCACCGATTTCGCTGGTCCTAGACGGATCGGGCGGCGCGGGCACCCTGTCGGGCGGGCTTGGGGACGACACCCTGCACGCGGGCGGCGGGCGCGATCTTGTGTTGGGCTTCGGCGGATCCGACAATCTGTCCGGCGGAATTGGCCGGGACACGCTCCATGGCGGCGACGGCGACGACATCCTGTCCGGAAACGGCGGCCGCGACCGGCTGTTCGGTGACGCAGGCGACGATGCCTTGTCCGGCAACGGCAAGAACGACCAGCTGTCCAGCGGCGCGGGGCAGGACAGCCTGTACGGCGGCGATGGCGATGACAAGCTTTATGGCAATGGCGGGACCGACACCCTGTCGGGCGGCCGGGGAGCGGACATTCTGAACGGCGGCGGTGGCGCGGATGACCTTTCGGGTCAGGACGGCAGCGACATCGTGATCGGCAAGGCCGGGAACGACCTGCTGAGCGGCGGGGCCGATGCGGATGTCTTTGTCTTTGACGGCACCCGCAACGAAGGCCGCGATACGATCTCCGATTTCGAGGGTGGCACCGACATCCTGCAGGTGCAGGGCCTGACCTTTGCCGAGGTTTCGATCTCCGGCACCACCGACGCCCTCATAACGCTCGGTGGCCTGACCCAGCTAACCCTGACGAATGTGATGTCATCCGCGATCACCAGCTCGGATTTCGATTTCATTCCTTCCGATCGCGCAGGGTCCGCGCGCTATCGCGCCCGAGTGCCCGGATGCAAGGCCGTGCCCAGAATGTGATCGGAGCGGTGAATGACGTGATGCGCCTGCCCGACGATCAGCGGGTCAGGCTGGCCCACGACATTCATGTCCTTGTCCGGGTAGTCCAGCGAACTCAGGAAATGCCGCATGCAGTTCAGCCGCGCGCGTGTCTTGTCATTGGACTTGATGACCGTCCACGGGGCGTCCGCCGTATCGGTGTAAAAGAACATCGCTTCCTTGGCTTCGGTGTAATCGTCCCATTTGGACAACGATGCCTTGTCGATGGGACTCAGCTTCCAGCGTTTGAGGGGGTCGGTTTCCCGGCTGTCAAACCGGCGCTTCTGTTCGGCTTGCGTGACCGAGAACCAGTATTTGTACATCCGGATGCCGGACCGCACGAGCATGCGTTCGAATTCCGGCGTCTGGCGCATGAATTCCAGGTATTCCGTGGGATCGCAAAATCCCATGACCCGTTCGACGCCTGCCCGATTGTACCAGGACCGGTCCAGGAAAACCATTTCGCCCGAGGTCGGCAGATGGTTGACGTAGCGCTGGAAATACCACTGGCCGCGTTCCTCGTCCGTGGGTTTGTTCAAGGCAACCACCCGCGCTGCGCGCGGATTGAGGTGTTCGGTAAAGCGTTTGATCGTTCCGCCCTTGCCCGCCGCATCCCGGCCCTCGAAGAGCAGCACGAATTTCTGCCCGGTCTCCTGACCCCAGATCTTCCTTCAAGTTCCGCCTGCAGTTTCGCCTTGTCCTCCTCATAGGCACGGCGTCCCATCTTGCGGGTATAGGGATACTTGCCGCTCTCAAAGGCCCGGCGCACCTCTTCCGGACTCGGCTGACGGACAACCTTGGCCATCAGAGCGTCGGCCCCTTTGGATACCAAAGTATCGATTTCGGATGAGTTCGC
>CALOEF010000096.1:0-33776 GCA_942492165.1 uncultured Planctomycetaceae bacterium | reverse complement strand
CGGCGTGGGCACAGGACCAAATGGGGTGGGGATCATGACAATGTGAATGTCCACCCCTATGATTTTATCGCCTTTTTTTGCCGCTGGTTTTCCCATTCCCCTCTCCTTTAATTCAAGTTGATGCGCGACCCCTTCAGGGTCAGCACGCCTTTTGCCTTGATGTCTATCTTGCTGCCGCTAATTGCTACGCTGGATTTGGCGTCTATCTTGACATTGCTCCCCTTGAGGGTAATGGTTCCTTTGGAGGAGATAATGTCTATGTTCTTGTCGCAACTAACGTTTATGGATCCTTTTTTGGTGTCGATCACAATTTTGTTGTTCTTTTTATCGGTAATGGTAATACGTTCATTCTTTTTTTCTTCAAAGCGAATGACCTGGCCGGATGCGGTTTTTATCTCCCGCACATCCTGCATCTCTTTGGCGGGAACCGGCGGCTTGTCTACGCCATTCCATAGGAACCCGATTACATAGGGCAGGTTCACATTACCCTGGTTAAAAGCCACCAACACCTCATCCTCTTTGGCGGGGAGAAAAAAGGCGCCGCGACCGGGTCCACTGAAGAAGGAGCAGATCCGGATCCAATCGGTCTCAATATTGCCAAGCATGGGGAAACGGACCTTGATGCGTCCCAACTTTTCCGGGTCTTGGGTTTGAGTAACGATGGCGTTAACAACGCCATTGATGCGTTGGGTGGTGTCTTGTTCCCCATCCCAGAGTTCAACCAGACTCATATGCCGGTTCTCCTTACCTTGAAATTGGTGCGATACCCCTGTTCCTGATCGTATTCGTGGACACAGCTGGTAATGTAGTAGATCCCGCTGAACCGTTTGCCAACGCCCGTAATTTTAAGATTGCTGCCTGCTCGCAACCTTGGATCCCCATCGCAGGAGCCCCCCCCCTCAATGAAATTCTTCAAGGTAACTTCACTCTCGGCCTCCGCCATTTTACGAGCGGAGGCTGGGGTGGTTACGGCCCGGTCCGTTAGGGTAATTTCTGAACTGGGAAACTTGCTGGATACCTGATAACCCGTTTCACTGCCCCCCATTTTTGCGCTGGCTGGAGCGCCGCTTGTTTTTCCATCGAAGACTTTCTTGTTTTTTACATCCCAACCAACAACGTTCACCTTGCTTCCCTCGTTCACTACCTTCATGGCAAGGTTCAGGTCATCAAAATCGACGGCGTATTCAAGGGTGGCCACAGGGGAGCGGCCCTCTCGCGATTTTTGGAAGAAGAACTTTTTGTCGTCCACTCCCATTTCATTTTACAATTTGTAGTTGGTGAAAACCATGATTCATTTTATCAGAACCAACTACTATCCATATCACCTCGGTGGTGAATGGATCGAGTAAGAACTAATTCAATCAAGACGAAATGTATTCGAAAATCATTTCCTGGCCCTGAAATCAACAACATGTGAATTGAATAGGGAAAAGTATTAGGAATTCTGCAATCTAACCTGGTAAATCGTATCAAGTCAGTTTGGCCTTCATCTCCCCTGCCGGTTCATATTAATAACAACATGCACACAATACCAAAATCATTACAAACGACAGGCAGTAAGACGGCAGTTGCCCGATTACGCTGGTATGATGCAGCTGTTATTTCGCGCTTTCAGAGTCGACGAGGAGTCCCTGAAACTGTTGGGGCTGCCTGTTCTACACACCCGCTTCCCAGCGATGTGGCGCTGCTGTTCAAGCTATGCTCCGTTGCCGGTGATCGAAATCAGAATTTGAGCAGTGAAAAATCAGCCCTGGCTGGATTTAAACTCCTACGAGGCATTACTCAGGAATTGAGTCAACTCATTTGTCGCATTAAGAAAACATGCTTTGACTGTGTCTGTCCTGTTTCAATCCGAAACAGCACAGCACATTCAATGCAACCCGCCTACTTCTGGATCACCCGGGTCTATGGCAGGTTACAGACTGAGACCGTAATTGCACTGCAACATTTTGTGCATGGAAGCTCCGTCTATTTAGCGGCTGATGGGGAATACATTTTTCGTCGTGTCAAACGACAGAGGGTATTCCATGAAAAAGGAAATGCTGATTAATGTCCTCCAACCGGAGGAAAGCCGAATCGCCATTGTTGAAGATGGCATTCTGGAAGAACTTTATGTAGAACGAAACAGTGTCGAAAACCTGGTAGGTAATATCTACAAGGGTAAAGTAGTCAATATCGAACCAAGTATTCAGGCTGCGTTTGTAGACTTCGGCGTGGGCCGCAACGGTTTTTTACACGTCAGCGATATTGAAAACCAGTACTATAAACATCTTACCGAATCGGGAGATGAAAATGGTAAATCGACACGTGGCAAAAATCCGAAGAATCGTAGAATCAACGAACGAAGTGTCGCCAACAAACCTCCAATTCAGGAAATCCTGAAACGAGGTAGCGAAGTTCTGGTCCAGGTCATCAAAGAAGGCATCGGGAATAAAGGGCCGACACTGTCGACTTATATCAGTATTCCCGGACGCTATCTGGTGATCATGCCCGGACTGCAGCGGGTTGGAATCAGCCGCAAAATCACTGATGAAGATGTCAGAAAACAACTGCGAACAATCCTGACACAACTAGCACCACCACCCGGTCTGGGGTTCATTGTGCGAACCGCTGGTATTGATCGGACCGCGGAAGATCTCAAACGCGACTTAAACTATCTGCTCCGACTGTGGGGCACGATTGTTGGACGAATCAAGAAGCTTCCCACACCGGTAGAGATCTACTCGGAAAGCGACATGATGATTCGTACGATACGGGACATCTATAACAAGGAAATCGACACGCTCTATATTGACGAACCCACGGCTTATCAACGAGCGCGTGATTTTATGAAAGTGGTTCTTCCCAAGCACGTTGATCGAGTAAAACAGTACAATGGCAATGATCCCATTTTCTATAATAGCGACCTTGATGATGAAATCTGCAGTATTCAAAATCGGCATGTCCCGATGAAAGGCGGAGGTTCAATCGTGTTTGACCAGACAGAAGCGCTGGTCGCCATTGATGTCAATAGTGGTAATTACCGTGCAGATGACAATGCAGAAAAAACTGCTTTCAAAGTGAATATGAAAGCGGCAGAAGAGATCAGCCGACAGATCAGACTTCGAGACCTGGGGGGCGTGATCGTAATTGACTTCATTGATATGCGAGAAGAACGACATCGCCGCCAGGTGGAACGTAGATTAAACGAGCTTGTTAAACGAGACCGTGCCAGGACGAAAGTTCTCAGAATCAGCCCCTTTGGTTTGATTGAAATGACGCGACAAAGAATTCGTCCCTCACTGAGAAGAAGTATGTATGAGGATTGTCCATCGTGCCGTGGCACAGGACAGGTCAAAACGGCAGAAAGTATGGCTATTGAGGTCATGCGAACTCTGATGAAAATGGTCAACAAAGAAAAGATTGCCAGAATCGTTTTAAATGTCCATGAAAATGTGGCGAACTATCTGAATAACAAGCGTCGCAAAGACATTACAAACCTGGAAGAGTCGGCCAAAAGCGCAATCATCATTAACGCACGTACAGATGTCGAGCCAGAGCACTTAATCGCACGCTGTTATGACGATATTGGAAATGAAGTGAATTTCTAGTCGCTTCTGACTCGAAATTTCAAAAGTAAGGCCTTACAATGCCCTGCTCGATATGCATTAGATTGGCGCAGCCTGTGCGCTTTGAAGGTGGCATTCGTTGAATCAACATAAAGACCGCAATATTTAACGATAAACTATCAATGGCATTGCGCAATTGATTTTGAATATGATTCGGATTTGATCAGACGAATCCGAGTTCAGCAAATTATTGATTTTAGAGTTAGAAGAAAAGAAGGTTTGAGGATGTTTGCAGTAATCGAAGATGGCAGCCATCAGTATACGATTCAAGAAGGGGACACCCTGACAATCGACTACCGTGATACAGTATCTGAAGGGGATACCATTACTTTTGACAGTGTATTACTGGCCAACGGTGGCGGTGCCAGCTTAATCGGTACTCCCAATATTGACGGTGCTTCAGTGGAAGCAGAAGTGGTCGAACCTGCAGTAAAAGGTGAGAAACTCGAAATCCAGAAATTGCGACGCCGCAAAAATTCACGAAGACACACCGGGCATCGCCAGAAATACACAACGGTCCTCATCAAATCGATCACTGCACCTGGTCTTGAAGTCGTAGAAACTGTGGCAACGGAAGAGTAATTCCTCTTCTCAACCTCTGCTTCAAAGGTATTGGAAATCGACTCAAGCCTCAGCAAAATTCACAGAATTTCATCAACTCCCTGAAATCGCTTTCAGGGAGTTTTTTGTTTTTCAAGCGATATTTCCAGATTCTCTCTCTGCCTTGCCTCGCGATGAAAAACGGGGTTGACCAAAAACCATTATTCCGCATAACTTTACGAAGATTTTGGAGGCTGATTCAGATTGAGATTGCCGTTCAAAGCTGAATGAAAACCCAATCATATTCCCTGCGACATCGAGATTCCGCTCTCGTTGTAATCCGACGACAGCATTGGACAGGATATTCAAATGCATTTGTTTTTTTCTGTAGGCGAACCCAGTGGCGACGAACATACCGCTCACCTCATTCAAGAAATTCGCAAGCGCAGCCCCGAAGCGCGCTTCTCTGCATTTGGTGGACCGGAAATGCAGGCGGCTGGCTGTCATCTGGAAGTGCGACTGACTGATTACGCTGTAATGGGTATCTTCAAAGTCCTGCCTCTGATTTTTAAATTCATACGTCTGCTCAAACAGGTTGGAATCTATCTCGAAACAGAACGTCCTGACGCCGTAATCCTGGTAGATTTTCCAGGGTTTAACTGGTTGGTTGCGAAAAAAGCGAAGGCACTTGGAATACCCGTGTTCTACTATCTGCCTCCTCAACTCTGGGCCTGGGCGCCCTGGAGAATTCGGCGGGTAAGAAAAAATGTAGATTACGTCCTCTCTGGCCTTAAATTCGAAAAACAATGGTACGAAGAACGAGGAGTCAAAGTCGATTACATTGGACACCCCTTCTTTGATGCAGTTAATTCCAAGCAGTTGAAGCAGGATGTCGTTGAGGAACTCTCACGTTCCGGAGAAAAAATAGTAGGCATTCTGCCGGGATCACGCACAAGTGAAGTTTCCTATAATTTTCCACTCATGTTGAGTGTCATTCGACAACTTTCTCAACAGTTTCCGAATGCCACATTTCCTGTTGCCTGCTATAGAGAATCCCATCTGGAATTTTGTGAAAAATTGATACAGCAAAAACAGGCAACCGACCTTCCAATCAGACTCTATTTGAAAAAGACTTCTGAGATTATCGAGGTTGCCGATTGCTGTCTCATGGTTTCAGGTTCCATCAGCCTGGAGTTACTGGCGAGAAAAACACCAGCCGTTGTGATTTACCGAAGTCACTGGGGTATGTATGTCATGGCTAAGTTGTTGCTTACCTGCAAATACATGTCTCTACCCAATCTGATTGCAGATCGCGAACTAATGCCTGAATTTCCTTCTGTGGGATCTCCGATAAAAGACATCGCAAAAATTAATGTCATCCTGAGTGACTGGCTTTGCACACCTCTTTCGTTAGAACGTGCACGGAATAAACTCATCGCCCTCTATAATGATACCGTGATTCCCGGTGCCTCTGCTCAAGCAGCTGAATCGATTTTGAACCATGTACAACCGGAATCGCATCAGAAAGCTGCCGCATAGTGAACATTCAGATCGTCTTGTTTACTACTCATTCTGTTAAATAAGGCACAAAATGGAATTTTTCCCCTGAGAATTTGGGGAACATCCAATTGTTTGTTTTGTGTGAATGGTCCTCCTGAAATCAGATCGTTAGAATCGTCGAATACGTTGAAACAGGCAGACCACCGGTATCATTGTGATTGTGGTCAGCTGATTATTTTCAATTCAAAACACGCATCTTGGATCATCGGGACTACGTAAGCTAATGGGAAAAAAACGATCCGTATCGGAATTGTGGGGGCAGGAGCCAATACAAAACCGCCATATTCCAGGATTTCAAGCGATTGAGGATGTCGAAATTGTGGGCGTTGTCAACTCAACTCCCGCTTCGACCGAGAAAGTGGCTCGCAAATATGCGATCCCTCAAACTTACTCACACTGGAAAGAACTGGTTTCAGATCCGGAAATTGACGCCGTGATGATCGGGACCTGGCCGGACCTTCATTGTGAAATCACCTGCATGGCTCTGGAAGCAGGCAAGCATGTTCTGACAGAAGCCAGAATGGCACGAAATCTGGCCGAAGCAAAACAGATGCTCAAGGTATCCCAGGCAAGACCTGACCTGATCGCCCAGATTGTCCCCAGCCCGTTTGGCCTCAAATACAATCCGGAAGTCATTAAGCTGATCACTCAGAAATATCTGGGAGATTTGCGGGAAGTGGTCGTGCTGGGAGCCGACGATTCATTCTGGGACTACAGTAAAAAATTGCATTGGCGTCAGGACAAAGAAATCAGCGGGAACAACGTACTCACGATGGGGATTCTGCACGAGACCCTCAGTCGCTGGGTTCCCCCTGCAGAGCAAGTCTTCGCACAATGCTCGATATTTGAACCGCAACGGCCTTCAACCAAAGGCCCGGGGAATGCTGATGTGACGATCCCCGACAGTCTGCAGATCGTATCCAGACTGCAGGGCGGCGCCAATGTCATGTATCACCTCAGTGGTTCGATCCTGTTTGGTCCGGGACTGCAGATCCACCTGTATGGCAGCCATGGCACGATTAAGGTTCACTTCACGCCGGAAGAGAAAATATTTGTCGGTCACATGGGGGAACAGGAATTAAAAGCGATTCAGGTCCCCAAGGCAGACCAGGTGGCCTGGCGCGTCGAAGCAGAATTTATCGGAGCGATTCGCGGCGAAGAAATCGTACATCACACCGATTTTGCATCTGGTGTACAATATATGGAATTCACCGAAGCAGTCGCATTCAAAGCTGCGAAAAAATCAACCCGTGTCACTCCCGCTGTAAGACCTGCTGACGAGATACCAGGTATATGAATTATTGGGAACCTGAGACTATCCAGTTCACAGATACAGAATCGCACGAAAGCACCAAACATGACGAACACCATTTGAACAGGAATTAAAGGTTGCTATCGCAGCCGTCAAACAGGCTGCTCTGATTTGTCGCTCGGTTCAATCAACGATTACAGATGAAGTTCTGGAGAAAAAAGACAAAAGCCCGGTTACGATCGCAGATTTCAGTAGCCAGGCAGCCATCTGCCGAGATCTGCTGGCTGCGTTTCCGGAAGACCCGGTCATTGGCGAAGAAGATGCTGCCGAGCTGCGACAGTCAGATAATCATGAGTTTCTGAACAAAATTGTAGAGGTACTCTGCGAAGCAGGACTGTCAGAATCGACTCCCGAAAATGCCTGTCAGTGGATCGATCAAGGTGGGGCGAAAGAGTATAGCGACCGCTTCTGGACCCTTGATCCGATTGATGGAACCAAAGGCTTTTTGAGAAAAGAACAGTATGCTGTTTCTCTTTCATTAATTGTTAAGGGGAAAATCGTGGTCGGCGTTTTGGGCTGCCCTAATTTACCTTTCCCAACTGATGAATCAATCAAAGGAACTATCTATTATTGCGTTGCCGGCAAGGGCGCTTTCGCACTTCCACTGGATCAAGAGCAAACGGCTGTCCCCGTTTGCGTCACAAAAACCAGCGATTTTTCACAATCACGATTTTGTGAATCTGTGGAGTCCGGCCACAGTTCGCACAGCCATTCACAACAGGTAGCAGACAGGCTGGAAATTCAAAGAGAACCACGGCGACTGGACAGTCAGGCGAAATATGCGGTTGTTGCACAAGGCGAAGCAGACATCTACATGCGACTCCCCACCCGAGCTGGCTACCGGGAAAAAATCTGGGACCATGCAGCCGGCGTTCTGCTTGTCGAAGAAGCAGGTGGCATAGTAACAGATATCAACGGAAAACCTCTGGAATTCGACCAGGGTTATGAACTGACCAACAATCAAGGAGTCATTGTTACGAACGGATCTTTACATCCTCGCTTGATTGGAATTCTGGATGAACTCGCAATCAGTTAATCACAGGCCGTGCGAGTAATGATTTCCTCTTCGTTTTGAACTCTCTTTAGTTTATGAATTTTCACCGACATGGACTGGCATATTGTAGTAACATTTCTGGTACTGGCGGGAGTGATTGGCTCCCTGATATTTCTGCGTGCCGGCGCTGATACGATTTTGATGGGTGGTTTAACCATACTCGTCATTACCAATGTGATAGGCGCCGGGGAAGCGATTGCCGGTTTTGCCAACGAAGGCCTCATTACTGTTGCTTTCCTGTTTGTTGTCAGTGAGGGTATCCGACAGACGGGAGGAGTCGCTTTTACCGGACAACGACTATTGGGTCGGCCGAATTCACTCACCGATGCCCAGTTTCGAGTAATGCTTCCCTCAGCAGTATTGAGTGCATTTCTCAATAACACACCAGTCGTCGCCATGATGATGCCCGTCATTTCAGACTGGGCAAAGAAAATGCGATTTTCTGTTTCGCATTTGATGCTTCCCTTAAGTTATTCTGCCATTCTAGGAGGCGTGTGCACGCTTGTAGGAACCAGCACGACTCTCGTGGTCGATGGGTTATTGCAAAGTAAAACTGACCATCCCGGTTTATCCATGTTTGAAATCGCCTGGGTGGGAATTCCCATCATGATTACCGGCCTGATCTATTTATTAATTTTTTCACGTTGGTTACTGCCCGAAAGAAAACCGGCGATTACACCCATGGATGATCCACGAGAGTATACCGTGGAGATGACTGTAGAGCCTGGCTGCCCCCTCATTGGTAAAACCATCGAAGAAGCAGGCTTACGACACTTACCCGGTATGTACCTGATGGAAATTGATCGTAACGGCGATGTCATTGCCGCTGTTTCTTCAACGGAACGACTCCTCGCTAACGATCAGCTCGTCTTTGTAGGTGTAGTGGAATCTGTGATTGACCTACAGAAAATACCAGGACTTAACCCTGCCACTGATCAACTCTTTAAACTCTCTGGTCCCCGCTCTGATCGCTGCCTGATCGAAGCCGTCGTTTCTGATAGTTTTCGATTCCTTAATATGTCGATTCGCACAGCAAAATTTCGCTCGAGCTATAATGCTGCTGTAATTGCTGTTGCCCGAAACGGACAGCGAATCAATAAAAAAATTGGTGACATCGAACTGCAACGCGGCGATACCCTCCTGATCGAAGCACACCCTTCATTTATTGACCAGCAAAGAAATTCACGAGAATTCTTTCTTGTCAGCCAGGTAGAAGATTCGACACCCCCACGGCACGAACGGGCCTGGATCGCGCGTTCAATTTTGTTGGCAATGATCTTGATGGTTGCGGTAGGCAACGTCAAAATGATGGTTGCGGCCATGGTAGCAGCAGCTCTGATGACTGCTACGCGCTGCTGCAGTGCTATTGAAGCCAAACGTTCCATCGACTGGGGCGTGCTCATCACAATCGCCGCCGGCCTGGGTATCGGGAGTGCGATGGATAGCTCAGGAGCAGACGATGCCATTGCATCTGCATTTGCGGGGGTGGCAGGAAACAGCTCTTATAGCCCCTTGATCATGCTTGCAATCTTGTCGTTAACCACTTTGATATTTACTAATTTGATTACAGCTAAAGCCACTGCCACTCTGATTTTTCCGATTGCCATCGCTGCTGCTGCTTCATTAAATGTCAACATAATGCCATTCGTGATTACCGTGATGGTTTCCTCAGCGGCCTGCTTTGCAACACCCATCGGCTATCAGACAAACCTGATGGTATTCGGACCGGGTGGTTATAAGTATGGTGATTACCTCCGTATTGGAGGGCCGCTTACTTTGATCGTCTGGATCCTGACAGTGATCATCGTACCTCTTGTCTGGCCTTTCTATCCATGATAATGTTACTAAAGCGGTAACTTGCCGATTTCTTTAGAAACTCACGATTATCATTTTAGGGTTCCATCATGTATCGTCGCCGTTGCATCCTTATTATCCTTCTATTTATTTTTTCAGTCTCGAATTTTTCACATCTTCCGAGTCTGCAGGCACAAGGACCAACACCCGCAGATCGTACCGATCTGGAAACGCAACTTAAAAAGCTGCAAGCTCAAATCGAACAGCTAAAGCAGGATCAAAACATCCAACGGTCTCTACTGGCTGATGTCGAAATTTATGCGAAAGCCGCTGAATGGATCCTGAGACATAACGAGTTTTACAAACCCCAATATGTGAAAGATACATATCAGGCTCTCAAAACGGGAATGCAAAGGGCGCAGCAACTCCAGGCAGGCAAACCGGAATGGTTACAGGAAACGGGTAATGTCATCTTCGGTTACTACTCAAAAATTGATGGCTCTGCCCAACCTTATGCAGTAACGTTACCGACAAATTTCAAAGCCGAATCCAGTCATCGCTGGCCGCTCCATGTAGAATTACATGGTCGTGGCAGCAGGCTAAATGAAATCTATTTTATGGTTCGTTCAAATGGAGCACCGCCGCGCAAAGGACACGACTGGATTCACCTTGCCCCTTTTGGACGCATTAATAATGGTTGGCGCTGGAGCGGTGAAGTCGACGTGCACGAAGCCATTGCAGATGTAAATCGGCGTTATCGAATTGACAAGAAACGCATTACGCTTCGTGGATTTTCCATGGGCGGTGCAGGTGCCTGGCATCTGGGGTTACATTATCCTTCTCTCTGGTGTGGAGTTGGGCCGGGTGCGGGATTTGTCGACTTTTATCAATATCAAAACTACAAAGAAATACTTCCGCATTATCAACACAAAACGCTGCGAATCTATGACTCGATTGACTATGCGTTGAATGCAGCCAATGTACCTGTCGTGACTTACGGAGGTGGTAAAGACAAACAACTGGTTTCCAGCACCAGAATGGTGACAAAAGCCAAAGAACACGATATTGAGATTCCGATTCATATCAGTCCGGAAGCCGCTCATCAGTCACGGATGCCCGCCTATCAGGATTTTCTCACTGATTTACTGAAACATTCCAAACAAGGGCGCCCTGCATGGCCAGGGAAAAAACAGATTCGCTTTATTACTTTTACACCGAAGTTCAATCAGTGCGAATGGCTGACAGTTGAAGAACTTGATGAAATGTATGAACCGACTCTGGTAGAAGGCAGCATCAATCAAAAGACGGGAACATTGGAACTGACAACTGAAAATGTGGCAGCACTTTCCATTGCCCGCGATGTCGCTTACAAAGTAGAACTGGATGGAATTCGGCTCCCACTTGAATCAGCGGCTGAAAGCTTGCTTCCACAAGTCTATTATGTAAAAAGCAGCAATGGCTGGGATGTTCTCAAGTATGATGATTCCAAATCATTCATTGAAAACCCGGAACTCAGGAAACGCCACAATTTACAAGGCCCGATCGATGATGCATTTACACTTCCTTTCGTTTGCGTCAAAGGAACGGGTAAGCCATGGAATTCGAAACTCAACGCGTGGACGGGTTCTGTACTGACTCTGTTTGAGAAAGAGTATGATAAATGGCTGAGAGCAAAAGTTCCCGTCAACAGTGATACTGAAGTCGATGATGAGATCATCTCAAACAAAAATTTAATTCTGTTTGGAGACCCTGGCTCAAATTCTCTGATCGCCAAAATTGTTGAAGATCTTCCGATCAAGTGGACCAAAAACCAGATTACAATCGATGGTAAAAACTACGATACAGAAAATCATGGTGTTGCCTTGATCTACCCTAATCCCTTAAATCCAAATCGCTACATTGTTATCAACTCCGGACATACGATGCATGAAAAAGATTTTCGTGCATCAAACTCATGGCTCTTCCCCAAACTGGGTGATATTGCCGTTATTCAGTTCAAGAAAAATTCAGCCGGTACATTTGAAAACCAGACTGTCTGGGCAGAGCTGTTTAACAGTAACTGGGAATTACCATAAACCAGGACCAGCAGTACTTATGGGTCCCAATCAAGTCGAGAATCGTTGGATCATTGTATGGAACATCAGAAACTCTGTTTTGGCTCCGCTGGCGAGCGAAAGCTTCAAAAGCAATTCGGAACTCAGAAACAAGCTGAAAATTTCTATTCACGCCAGATGATCGACTATTTGAATTCCAATATGCAGACATTGATCCGAGAACAGGAGTTCCTGTTTATTGCCACCTCCGATTCAAAAGGAGAATGCGACAGCTCGTTTCGTGCAGGCTTGCCTGGTTTTGTGCGGATTGTAAATCAGAAAACACTTGTGTATCCGGAATATCGAGGCAATGGAGTATTAGCCTCACTTGGTAATATTTCAGAAAACCCACATATTGGTCTGTTGTTTCTCGACTTCTTCAAAACCTCCATCGGTCTGCACATTAACGGAAAAGCACGTATTTATGAAAATACTGCACTCCTGGAATCAATAGAAATCACACAAGAAATCAAGGACGATATCTCAATTGAAGATGGCAAAAAACCGGAATGCTGGGTCCTCGTTGAAGTCGAAGAAGCCTATATTCATTGTTCAAAACATGTTCCGCTTCTTTCAAAACAGCATAAAAATATTGCCTGGGGTACAAACGATGTGCGATTAAAAGGTGGAAATTTTTTTCATGTACATGAAAAAAAGAACTCGAGTCAGAACGAAAAACCTTCTTGATATACAAACCACTTTATAATAAGCACTTACATCTTTTCATATTCCACTGTCCCCCTCTTCCAAAGCTCACAATGGATCAAGTTTGCTCGAGACACCCGGTTTAATTCCACTGAAGCTTGAATCGATCTTGCTTCAATTTGGATTTTTTCATAAAAAACCGCTCTCCTATCACATCTTTTTATATATGCGTGGATCTGTCTCATTCTGATTCACTCATCCCCCTTAAGAAATTCAATAACTGACACATCTCTGTGTCTCCTTTAATTGAGCCCTTTACACCAATTACCCGGTTAATGTAATGAAACAATTTCGTCTCAGCATGGTGCTTCCTGCTGTCTTGATTTCAGCACTGATAAGTGGTTGTGCCTCAAGTCCAGGTCAACGAACCATGGCCTGGAAAGCGCCCACTGTTCCCTGGAAGTGGGCTAGTCCATTTTCTTCAAAACAGAAATTAACCAATCCAACGATCGCAAAAACAGAACAGTCCTCGAAAAGCATTCCAGATACGGAACAAATTAAAAAAACAAAAGGACCTGATTCCGAGGACAAATCAGAAAATATAACGACACATAACGTTGAATTATTAGCCTACATCAATGAGGAATTAAAAGACGCCTCCCCTCAGGAACGCACTCAATTTCTAAGCAGCTTCAAAGGTGTTGACCCCGACATGATTAGAAACATTCTCCGTACAAGGCGAATGGTCAATAATATGAGGGATCAGCAAACAGAGCAAATTGCAGAACAAATTCCAGCTCAGACGCCTCTGGTTTCTTTACCAGGACTGGGCCATACTCAACCCGGCGGCACTTCATCTCAAGTAATCCAGACCGGCGCTCAAACAACCATGCCTCCTGGTCAATTGTATTCAGGCAATCCACAAATGATTGGCGCAGTAAACCCGGTACAGCTGGGGAACCTGGAAACCGTTAGCGTGAATGGAGAGTCAGCTCTGGCAACTATTGCGCCAACACAATCGCAAGGTTATACCACATCGGAAACCATCAGCCAGGGGCTCAATCATCTCCCCGGCGTCAGAACACTCAAAACTAAACTTTCGACAGCATTCCAACAAGGGACGTCTGCGATTCAGAATGGTATCTCACGAACGAGTACGGCAATTATCGGTCAACAGGAAGGAACTCCATCAACAATAGAGGCTTCGAATTTACCATTACAGCCTGCTGTTCAACAAGCGACCACACAGAATGTTGTACCAACCATAAACCCTGCAGGCGTCACACCAGATTTCGCAGGAGATGAACTGGGACAACTCATCTCCGTAGCAGAGTCAGAAATTGCTCAAATGCAAATGGGATCGACGCCCGAGGAAAAGCAACATTTTATTGAACGACATGTACATCTCAGAATGTTATACCTGATGTCGGGTCAACAGGAACGGGCATTGGAAGCAATCCCCGGAATCGACCCCGCTGACCAGGAATTCTGGCAGCAAACATTCTGGGCAGTATCCAATTACTTTGACCA
The DNA here is from genome assembly GCA_942492165.1 of uncultured Planctomycetaceae bacterium. GTDB lineage: Bacteria > Planctomycetota > Planctomycetia > Planctomycetales > Planctomycetaceae > Gimesia. The sequence continues at coordinate 19,640 of CALOEF010000096.1, read as the reverse complement.
GGAGGCAATTCCTGATCCATCAGACCGGGCAACACAAACGGTCTCTCAAATGAGACAAGCGACTTCGCGGCTGCAGGAAAAAGCAAACCTGAAATTAAAAAATGTTGCTTTCTGTCACAAGATCAACAGTTTTGGAAGCTACGAACGTTTCGAACGTGATGAGTACACACCGGGCCGACCAGTGCTGGTCTACTCTGAAATTGACAACTTCACCAGCGAACTTACTGCTGAAGGCATGTATCGAACACTTTTAAAATCCAAAATTCAAATCTTTAAAGCTGGTTCTAAGGGTGATCTGGTAGCTGAAATTCCGTTTGACCCAACAGAAGACCTATGTCGCAGTGTTCGCAATGATTATTTTCACAGCTACAAATTTGAAATACCACGCAACATTTCATTAGGACCACATGTAATGAAGCTGACTGTGATTGACGAAATCAGCCAGAAAGTTGCCACTTATACACAAAACTTTACGGTGCGATAAACCAAGAATGTTTTCCAGTCCCTCATTAACGTACCTCCATTCGATTCGACCCGATACCACTGAGAATTCGTGCTGGATTCGTTCTCAACATACCTCTACTGCTGCCTCATTCCGTTGGAATTTCCTGATTCGTCGACTCACGGAAGAGAATCAACAGTTTGCTAATGATAACACTGTTGACTCGAAACGCAGTCTTAAGATGGCAAAAGTAGAAGCAGTACTGTTTGTAGCCGACAGTGCGCTCTCAACCAGAAAAATATCACAACTGGCAACACTCGCCAATGCTGCTGAAGCAAAGGAAATCGTTGACAAGCTCAATGTCGCATTTGCTGAAACAAATTCAGCGTTTCATATCAAACGTGTTGCCACCGGTTATCAGATGATGACCCAGCCACAGTTCTCGTTTTGGCTCAATAAACTTCACCAAAGGCAAGCAGCTCTCAAACTTTCTTCACCTGCCATGGAAACTCTGGCGATTGTTGTATATCGCCAACCAATTACCCGCGCTGACATTGAGTCGATTCGTGGTGTGCAAAGCTCAGAAATGTTAAAACAATTAATGGATCGAGGGCTTGTCAGAATTGGCGGCAAAGACGACTCGCTGGGACGCCCGTTTTTATATGAATCAACCCGAAAATTCCTGGAACTATTCGGTCTCAAAAACCTGGACGACCTGCCGATGGGAAAAACACTTCGGATCAAGCCTGACAATATAAAGCGGACACCTGTAGAAGTTTCGGATATCGACCCAGACGAGGAAACACCAGAGTTGGAACATGATGATCTTCATGCAGCTTGACTAAAAAATGAAGATCGCCTGGATTGTTAACGAAATACCGATTTTTCCCTTATCTTCAGTTTCCGGGAGATGGCTTCCGGGTTCTCCCAGTTTTCACCAACGATCCAGCGATAATTCAATATACGGCGTCCGTTTGTCTGCTCTGCTCGAATCCAAAGTTCTTTACCTTTTAAGCTGTCTGCATTTGGTAAATAATAAAGTTTACGATCCTGGCCACTTTTGAGCTCAGTAACAAACCGCTGCAAACGTTTCATATTGGGAACAAACAGACTACATCGAAACTGTAGTGTTTCGAGAGGCGATGTATTGTTGATTACAATTTGCTCGATTTCCAGCTGATTGCCTTCGAGTTTCTTGTCTGTGACCTTGATCACAATATCCCCCAACCCCACATGATATGGTCTGTGAACGCGAATTGAATATTGACGTTCGGCAGATATGTCGAAGTCGATTGAGACATCCTTTTTACCGAGACTCGCATTTGAGGGTAAAGTCATGAATGTTTCCAGGCGATAATCTTCACCAGCACCCGAATTAAATTCCCACTCGCGCGGTTCGATTTCCCATCCTTTAGGAACGTTTAAAACAGCTTTTCCTCGAATACTTTGTGAGAATGTGTTTTTTCCAATCAATGCGTCGGCATGGCCACCATATTCGCTCTTTGATTTTCCTTTTTCAAACTGTGCAGCCATCCGCCAATAGGCGATCTCTTTATTACATTTTCGAATAATGGTCGGAGCAGAGGTCACAGAAAGGAGATGTCGTCTTGTTTTTGCGTCTTGTTTTAGATCAATTCTCCGACCCCAGACATCTGTTGCATATACGTTTTCTCCCAGGTAGATAAGTTCTTCCGTTGGCTCATCATTCCAGACAAACATCACCGCTTCATCATCTCTGACAAATACATGATTCGTACTTTTCTTGGGCAAATTAAATTTACCCAGATAGTTTGTACCCTGCAGTGCCAGTGCCACCGTTCTCCAAGGCAAAAACAGCAGCGTCGGTGAACCATTTTGATTCAGTAGTCCATGTTGTTCATGAAAGATTGAAGAAGCAAAAATACCATCAGCACCCATATACTTCGCAATCACCATTCGCTTTGCCAGATCGACCCCTCGCTCTTCAGGTAAATAGCCATCCTTGGGGAGAGGTTTCAAAGTGACCCAGCGCGGGCCGATACCACGCGATACTTTTGCATTTTGGAGTTCACGGGCCAAACCAATGGGCGATAAACGCTCTTCATTATTAATCGACATAAAACTATGAGGCATGGTATTCTCAGGTAAAGGTGTATTCCAATCCCAGTGGATACCGACATGTGTATCGCGACCAACTAAATCCAGTTCTTTTTTTACTTTTTTCAAAGTTTCATTCAGGTTCTGTAATCCAATAAAACTATTATCATCATCACCACCCAGTTGCCAGAAATTTACCAATGATGTGTAACGCGCAAATACTTCTTCCAATGACTGTGACCAGAAACTCGCAGGCATCGTAAAAATCCCACTGACACCTTGCCAATCCTTTGCAAATTGCGATCGCAGTTCTTTAGGTGGGTGATTCAATAACCCGATTGGAGTAATTCCTTTATTGGAAAACTGATCCAGCATCTCTGCAATGCGGCCTGGTTTTTGAACGTCTTTAGATGACATCACATTCCACATCGGAAATTTAATCCAGTTAATACCCGCCTGTGCTGCAATATTCGGGAGCTCGTTGAAGGGCAGCTTCCCATTTTCCTGCGAGATCGTCCAACCAAACTCCCCTTCAGACTTGGGTACAACTAAATCGATCACAGCAAATGATGTTTTCTTCTCCAAGATTGAATTTTTATCTCTTAGTAACTTCGATCTGACTTCATAGAATCCATACTCCATTGGCTTCAAACGCCAGACTTCTGTGTGATTATTTCCACCCATTAAGCGGCTGTCATCCGTACTTTTTGCAGCAATCGGTTTCGACATTAACACAAGCTCAGATTTTGCAACTTGTTGATTCGTACTGTCAACAAGTTCCAAGTCGAGTAGATACTTTTTTTGGGGATTCAATCCACTGATGCGGCTGCTGATTCGGATTTCGGCTGAATGATCAACAAAATGTCGATGATAATTGTTCAGAAGTTCGAGTTGAGGCAGGCTCCCAACCCAGAGATCATCAAACCAGATATCGCCAGAAATATCCTTCTGCCTGTTATGAGCCACATGACAACCTATCACAATAAATCGCACGTTCGGATCCGGTGTCAGTGGGCCTAGAGTGACTTCCACCCAATCCTGATGCGTTCCCGTAACAGGTCGACTTACAAATTTGCGGATGCGCTGACGTTTGTGGTCTAGAAACGAAACAGATATCAGAGCCGCATCGTGTTTTAAGCGTTGTGTCTTGATATATCCACGAAATACATAAGCATGGTCTGCATCAATTTTCACAGGTGGAGAGTAGAGAGTTGCATGCCCCCCGTTGACGGCGATATGCAGACTTTGCTGTCCGTTATGACCCCGCTCTCGATCAATACTTATGTCTATATATTGAGGATACCCGGGACCTTTCTGGCGGGACCAGTCATCGGGTTGATCGTCGAAATCCAGATCCTCTTTTGATTCAAAAGAATAGGACACAACCGGAACCGTATCATTCACCAGTTTACTGTCAATTGGTAAACCAGTGAGTAATGCAAGGTAGCAGGTTGCAAGAGATGACAGTATCATAAAGGTTTCCTGAAAATGAGTGTTCTTACAATACAAGATCGTCCATTTTTTGACTAAATCTCAATCAGGAACCGGACCAGACAGACCGATTTTTCAATCCTTTCTCATTAACTTTGGGATATCATTCTCTTTTAACAGACGGTTAGATAAACTTTGCCAGTTGATCCAATTGCCGCGATTATTTCGCTCTGTTAAATTGTCAAGCAGAAACATCCTGTAAGGAAATATATGTCACGCCTCAAACTTGCTGTCGCCACCCGTTGCTTCGGCCTGCCAATAAAACGTGCAATCAAGTCAGCAGCCCAAATCGGAGCTCGAGGGGTGCAACTGGATGCTCAGAATGAGATGACACCCTCTTCCTTCGGGGCTTCTGGTGAACGGCATTTCCGTAAACTTCTGGAGGAATTCAACCTCTCTGTTGCTTCGTTACGTCTGCCTGCACGACGTTCATTAGTGGAACCGGAGTTTATTGATCAGAGGATTGATCACATTAAATCGGCTCTGCAATTTGCCTGGCGTTTAAAAGTCCCCATCCTGATTATTCATCCGGGCACTATTGAGAATGATGAAGGAGGAAATTTTCCCCTGATCTGCGAAGTCATGAATGATCTGGCAGGATATGCATCACACATTGGAACAGACCTTTGCATTGCCTGTGAAAATAATTCATCCACAATCATTCAGGAGTTAATATCCAGGGTTCATGCTGGATTTGTTGGTGTCGATTTCGATACCGCAGAAATGATCTTTAACAGCCAGGATCAGGAAAACTATATTCGAGCGCTTCATTCATCAATCAGGTCGTATCGCCTCAGGGATGCGATTCGAGAAATAGAAGGAGGCGGTATCGAAGTTCCGCTGGGGCAAGGGATGGTCGTCTGGGATCAATTTCTGCCTCTGGTCTCAGAAACCGCTTATCAAGGCTGGCTCACCATTGATCGTACGCAAGGTAATCAGCAACTCGAAGATTGCCGACAAGCCATAAGCTACTTACAATCAATATTAAATTAATCTGTTACATCGATCATCTATTCGAAGCAATCGTATGTCACTATTGGACCCGGAAATACTCTCAGTCACCGAAACAACTCGTCAGGTCAAGAATCTGGTCGAGGCAAATTTTCCACATGCATGGGTGATTGGCGAAATTTCGAATTGTACCATTGCCGGTTCCGGGCACGTCTATCTGACTTTGAAGGACGATGCCGCACAACTGAGAGCAGTCATCTGGAAACGCACCGCATCGCGTCTGAAATTTCAGATTGAAGACGGAATGGAAGTCGTGGCAGCAGGCCCGATAGAAGTCTATCAGGCGCGCGGTACTTATCAGTTGAATATCGAACACTTACTTCCACAAGGGGTTGGCGCACTCGAACTGGCATTCCGCCAAATGCAGGAAAAACTGGCTGCGGAAGGATTATTCAACCCCGAACATAAGCAACCCGTTCCACAGTTCCCTCGCAAAATTGCGCTGGTGACAAGCCCGACCAGTGCTGCAGTACGTGATATGCTGCAAGTCATTACCAGACGCTGGCATGCCGTTGATCTTGTGATTGTGCCTACCGCCGTGCAAGGGGAAGGGGCTGCTGAACAAATTGCCGCTGGTATTAAAATGGCTTCGCAGATCCCGGGCGTTGATACAATTATCACAGGCCGTGGCGGTGGCAGTCTCGAAGATCTCTGGGCATTCAATGAAGAAATCGTTGCCCGTGCGATCTTTGAATGTCCCATTCCCATCATCAGTGCAGTCGGACACGAAATCGATATCAGCATTTCTGATCTTGTAGCAGACCGCCGGGCGTTGACCCCCAGTGAAGCGGCAGAGCTTGCGGTACCTTTACAGTCTGACATGCTGGCTACACTGTCTCACTGGAGAAGTCAGTTAGCAACAAACTTGACACAACGTGCTCAGCAAATTCGCCTGCAGCTTGATGCACTGGCAGCGCGACCTGCTTTGACACGGCCATTGGATATGATCCATAACCGTGTAACTCAGCTGGACGAACTGGATCGCAGGCTCGCTCGAAGTGCACGTGAATCAGTATCGCGTTTCCAGTCAGAAACGAAACGGCTTTCTTCCGCACTGGATGCCTTAAGTCCGCTAAAAGTGTTAAATCGTGGATATAGCATCACACGCCTTGCAGCAAAGAATCAAACAGAAGAAGCGGAAATTGTGAAATCGATTCACCAGCTCAAATCAGGAGACATTCTGGAAACCTATGTGTCTGATGGAACCATCACCAGCCACGTTCAGCAGACTGCTGAAGAAACAACGATAGAGACCAGAGAGTAATCAATCATATAATTATCGAACAGTAAAATACTATTCATAAAGATCAGATAACATGGCAAAGAAAAAAGCAGCAAAAGCAACTCCGGAAGCACCTTTATTTGAAGATTCTTTAACAGAGTTGCAGGAAATCGTCAATACTCTGGAAGAAGGAACCGCCGGCCTTGAAAAGTCGATGGAAAATTTTGAACGTGGTATCAAACTGCTACGTTCCTGTTATCAGTCTCTCGAATCAGCTGAACAGAAAATTGAAATCTTGACGCGCGTCGATGCAGACGGTAACCCTGTCCTGGAAGAGTTCGATGCGACTGCGTCGATTGACTCCAAAGGCCCTGCAAAAACAGGGCGACGAAAAAACAGTTCAAAGAAAAAAGAAGAACCGGAAAATGAGAGTGACAATGACCGCACCCTGTTTTAAAACCGGCTACGAAAGCTGCTTTGACACACAGTAGCATAACAGCGGTAGAAAACTTATGACACAACCCCTCTTACAACTGGCCATTGATGTAGGCAACAGCCGCATCAAATTTGTCTCACTGATCACAGAATTTACCAGAGAAGAATCCCGACAACTTCCACTGGTGGTTAACGCATTCTCAACCTTGATTAACGGTCCCTTCCCGTGGGAACAGTTCAAAAGCTGGATTGTTCATCAGCCGGTCGAGAACTGCCAGGCAATTATCGCTGGTTCTAATCCTGCGGGTGTCAGACGTGTTGTAGAAAGCTGGCCGAAAGAATGCCTGCCCCCCCCTGTCGAAGTTTTCAACACCACTGATTTTCCGCTCGACATTTGCGTTGATGAACCGCGTAAGGTTGGTATTGACCGTTTGCTGAACGCCGTCGCCGCCAATCAGCTACGAGAGACAGAACAGGCCGCTATTATTATTGATACAGGAACAGCAACCACAGTTGACGTTGTCGGACCAACAGGGACTTTTGCTGGTGGAGCAATTCTACCTGGTTTTGAATTATCGGCTCAATCACTACACGACTATACTGCCTTACTCCCTTTGATTCCCGTTGATGACTTGCGTCAAGAAGAACCAGTCATTCTGGGAACAAACACAACCGATGCAATTCGCAGTGGACTATTCTGGGGACAACTGGGAGCAGTGAAAGAACTTGTCCACCAACATCAGGAGCAATCATTGCTAAACTCGAAACAAATCGCACCTCTCATTTTATTGTCCGGCGGTGGTTCGGCTTTGTTAGCTCCACATCTCGAAGGACTCGTCAGATTTGAACCTTTATTGTCATTACAGGGACTGGCACTCGTCGGCCAGAAAATGAGTGGTCAATAGTTATCAACATGGTAAATTCCTCCGAACATATATTACCGCCCAGCTGCTCAGCCGCTCTGTTAACACCCCGAGGCAGAGGCGCTGTCGCTACGGTCCGCGTTTCCGGTGATTTACTTTCAGTGACAACCGTTATTAATGCCTGCTTCCGGGCAATGAATCAGAAAACACTGGATCAACAACCGGTTAATCGGATCGTTTATGGACTTTGGGGAGAAGCAAATAATGAAGATCTGGTGCTTTGTCGCCTTGATTCCGAAACGGTTGACATTCACTGTCACGGTGGAATGGCAGCAGTCGAACGCATTCTGAGTGATCTGCAAACAGAAGGCTGCATCATTCAATCATGGCAAGATTTAACCAGAATATCGGGAACTGCCCTGGAAGTGGAACTACAGGAAACGCTTACGAGTGCTACCACATTCCGGACTGCTGAAATTCTGCTTAGACAATCACAGGGACTGTTGCAAGAGGCGCTGGAAGCATTGCTGCCTGATGATAATAACTCTATTGATTCAGATTATTATCAATCACAAATCCAGGACCTGCTTCGCTGGAAAGATCTGGGGTTGCATTTAACAACTCCGTGGCGCGTGGTATTGGCTGGTCGTCCGAACGTAGGAAAGTCAAGCTTAATCAATGCGATACTAGGTTATGATCGATCGATTGTATTTGATGAAGCGGGTACAACACGAGACGTTTTGACTGCAACCACAGCAATTGAAGGCTGGCCGTTCCAGTTTTCTGATACTGCCGGTATCCGTGATCAAGCCGCCCCCCTGGAAGCAGCAGGCATTCAACGCGCTGAACAAATTCTAAATGAAGCCGACTGCCAGGTGATCCTGATCGACACCAGCCAACCAGTTCATGCAGACGACTATCGTCTCATTTCACTTTGGCCAGAGTCCCTCGTTATTGCGCATAAATCTGATCTCCCCCAATCCGGGGATACTCCGCTTCCCCCGCAGGCAATTCCCGTTTCATCCAGGACAAAAGCAGGACTTGACCTACTGTTGAGCCAACTGGTAAATCGGCTTGTACCTGAAATTCCCGGAGAAAAGACCGCAATCCCAGTCACCAGACGACAGATCCAGTTGTTAGAGGAAGCATCGACGGCGCTGTTTGACACAGACCATCAGGAATATCGCAGGCTGATCAGCCATTTACTTTTGAAAAAATGAAGCCTCTCCGAGGATCTGCTTCATTGTCATTGTGCGACTGTCTGCTTCCATTGATGAAGAGCCATCATCAAATTAGCCTGGGTCCACAACAATGGCGTAATATCATTAGGAACATATTTTCCTTTTTCCAGAAAGTATGATTCCGGACAGCGATAGGCACCAAATGTTGATTCATGTGTCGTGAGCTGATCGAGTGAACGATCCAGATGCATCCGTTGTTTTTGAGAATCATCCATGTCACCTGATTTCAGAAATCGCTGTCCATAAATCACAGACAGAACAGGATCGAAAATACACCACTGTGCTTCCTGATTTGGCTTCAACAGTTTATCCCTGTTCTCCTGATTATCGCTGAAGTCACTGGTTCTGTCGTCTTCACTGAGCACATCCTTGTAGTCAGCGCACCAATAAGAATCTCCCAGATACCGACGAATTCCGTGCTCGCCCATCAGGTGTGTTCGGACATCTTCCATAATGGCTTCGGCCATCTCTTCCTGTACGATCCCTAAAGGAAAAATCAAAAATAACAGAGCGCTGTCATATTTCCGGGACAATAACGGGTTCGGCTGATTACATTCTGCGGGAAGAATTGCCGACAGAGCGGATTGCCCCTGCTGAATTAATTCGCTTATGAATTCAACTGAAACAGGATTCTTGCCATAAGTAAACTGATTCCAGCTTTCGCTCTGATCCAGAAATCGTTTCAGCATGTTCAATCCGGCGACGGCAGTACCAATACTGGAGGCTTCAACTTTGCGGGCTTCTTCCCAATGGCCACTATCTGCATCTTCCCAAAAGCGTATCTTTTCGAAATAACACACGAAGGCTGCTAATAATTCCAATGACTCTCTCGTCGGTGTCAAATGACCATGCAACATCAACAGACTATATAACCAGACATAATACCCCAATGCGTCATTTTGGGCATGAGCCCACTTTTCGTCAATTTCTGATAACGTATTGCCGTCAAAACGAATATGAGGCCGTTTCATTATTTCCGTTGCCTGAGACTTTCCGGAAATCATGTCATCAAACCGATCTTTATGTTTAATGAAATATTCAGTCATGGTTGCCACTGCTTTGCAGGCAGCCTCCCCATTCCCAACAGTATACAGTGCATGAGCTATGTGAATATTATCTCGCACCCAGATGCTCTGATATCCTGTTGACTCATGTGCAATTGCCGCAGGAAACAATCCATTATCCAAAGCCGGAAACGAAAAAGTTCCCTGAGAATCAAGGAACGAAATCAGTTGATCCGTTTCCTCAACTGTCTGCAAAGAATCTTTTAATGTGAGAAAATTGCTGTCATCCATGATAATTACCTGACTCGATTTACTATCTGAAATCATGATTCCGTTGAAACATCCATTGACCTGTCTCGTATCGAGAGGTCGAATTAAGCGCCTCGAATTGTGAAACAATTGTCTTCAAATTGCAATATCAGGCATAGAGAGACCCGATTGGATATCTGTTTCACAAAAACAACAGTGTTGTATTTTGGCATCATTCAATCAATCTCAGGCGCAGTTCAATGAACCACTTTGCTCCAGACAAAGCCCCTTTTAACATCTTGAAACCTCTACAATCTGCAACATCACACTCTGGTCAGGTTTCCTGACGATGGTTTTTCCCGTTTTGCTCTGATTTTATAACGTGGAATCATATTTGCTCTTTATCTGTTCCGACTGTGCGTCTCGCGCTTCATATTGCCTTCCCAGATCCGGTCTACTTTATGAAAATCATCTCTCAATCTGTATTTCGATCGCATCAGACAGGTGTCATTGCCTTGCTGGTGATCTTTTCGTGCATGGCCGTGGCGCGGTGGAATCAGCTCTATTTTTTCACACCTGACAGTGCCCGCTATGTGATGATGGCAAAATCAATAGTCAGTGGATCCGGATATCGAGAAATTGACACACCGGGCGAACCATTATATGCACATCGTCCACCGGGAATGTCACTATTATTGTCACCGGCAGCATTGATTGCCCCTTATCATATTCTCATTGCCAAAGCAACTGTTTTACTGTCGGCACTGGCTCTGATCCTGCTCTTGTATTATTACACTTGCCGCCTGGAGGAGCAGCCGGAAGCTGATCACGAAAACCATTCGCCAACCAGTCTCTCCTGGCCCGCATTCCTGATTGTCGTTTTGTTCTCCATCAATCCTTATACGCTGTTTTTCTCCACACTCATCATGAGTGAAATCCCGTTTATGGCTTGCACTCTGGGAATTTTTTACCTGTTGGCAATTCGAGAGGATCATCCTGGCAGGAACGATTTGATTTTATTTACAGTCCTGCTGGTCTTTCTTCCCTTCCTCAGAACCGTGGGGATCGCATTGGTCCTCGCAGTGGGTATCTGGGCTCTTGTCAGTCGCAAACGCTGGCCCTGGTTAGCAGGTGCAGGCTGCTCACTTCTGGCTTCGGCTTTGTGGATGTATCGAAATTCCGCACTGGAAAAAGGTGGTTACACTTCAATCGCTTTGAAAGAAATGAATTCACACGGAATCCTGGGAACCCTGGCGGGCATTTTTCAACGATGCCAGACTCACTACGAAAGTTTTTGTCAGAAACTGTTTCCAGATATGCCGGGTGCTGTGCCACGATATTCCAGGATGATTCTGGATGATAATACCTTACTTCCCGGTCCTGCCTGGATTTATCTGACTTTGGGGGGACTGATTCTTGTTCTCTCTATTTACGGCATGATAAAACGCCGCAATCAAGGGGGAACTGCGGCCCTGTGGTATCTGATTTTCAGTCTGGGGATGCTTTCATTGTGGCCATGGATTCAACAGCGGTTTACACTGCCGCTGCTGCCAATCGTGCTTGCATTTCTTCCTGCGGGCTGGAAGGAATTCACACAACACATCGAAATCTCTCGACCTCAGACTGGAAAAGTATTGATCCTCACCTTTTCAATCTTTGTATTACTTTTCTGCGGCAAGCAAATTCAAACCGATTATTACCTGGTAAGCGCCAATCTGCAGATGGTCACTCATCCGGATCAATTTTATACAGAACAACTACCACCGAATCAGTTCAGTAACTGGACGGCAGCCGGTGATTGGATCAAGCAGAATACATCCCCCGACAGCCGCCTGATTACACGACGTGCCGACGTCGCGACCACCGGACATCGTTATCAGATGCTCGATTTTTTTGAAACAGCCACTGCAGAGAAACTACACCAGAAAATACAGCGGTTTTCTGCAAATTATCTGGTTTCCTTTGACAGAGAAACCGTGTCAGCTTTTCCCTGGCATCTGCTTGATCAAGACCTTGTCTACAGAATCACTCCTGTTTATGACAAACAGGGAGCCATGATTCTGAAGTTAGAGCCCAATCGAAGCGGAACCATTCGGCACAAATACTGGAATGCCGATGATTCACTCACAATCGCTCGGAATGCCATCAAGAAATTTCCACATCGTCTTTCTTTTCAAGTAGCATTGACACAACAGCTGTTTAAATCTGGACATTACACAGAACTAATCGAATATGCAGGAAACCTGCAACGCCAAAAAATTGAAGACGTCAGACTGACAAATCTATTGGCCTGGTCATTTATCAAAACCAAACGATACCAGAAAGCCATTCGCGAATTTGAACGGGCATTTTCAATGCCCGATCAGAAAATGCTGCGCCGTGATCTGATCCGGGGAATTAATCTCGCGCACGATTTATTAGAGGCCAGCTACCACTCTGCTGATCAACGAAAGTCAGACCGTCAAACTGAGCACAAAGATCTCGAACTGGCAACAACCTGTTTCCGTTTATCGCATTTCAAACGAGCAGAAAAAATCCTTACTGAAGCGATCAAAAATGACCCACCCTATCGGAAGGGTCAGGCACAGTTGCACACATTACTGGCGAAGGTTTATCTCGCAGAAGGTCTTAAAGCTAATGCTATTCAGGAATTACACATCGCTGTTAACTCTGGGAGCACAGTTGCTCCGGCTCTGTTAGAAATGCTGGAGAGAGAGGAACGAGTAGAAAATCTTTTAAAAATTGCGAAAAAGAAGCATGGTGATAAAATGGCACAACAGACAGCGACCTTTTTGCCAGAGCTTCTCGTTTTAGTGCACACTTATGAGAAATACGGAACTCCCGGTAAAGCACTCGATTTGCTGGAACGATCGCATTCGTACTATCCCAATGAGCCACAGTTATTGAAGTTACTGCTCAAATTTCAGCTGTTTTATTCTCTGATTCCAGAAGCAGAACAGACATTACAGACGCTTCAAAAGTTGAACCCGCAAGATCCTGATCTTGATAACGAATCACAAAAAATAGAGTCACGAAAACGAGTTCCACGTTTCTAAAAAACAACCATCAACGTCCCTGTATCCGTTATTTTCGATCAAAGCAGGCACGACCCTCAAAAGATGCTAAACTTTTTTAGATACAATTTCGTTGCGGGCCAGTAACGGGGGACTTCTGATGGAACTCTGGATTGATGGCTGGATATATTACTTTCTCGACGTCTGGAATAATGCAACCATGACAGACTACCTCATTTTGATAGTCTGTGTTGCGATCGTAGGTGGTTTTTTCAACTCCCAGCGTAGTCACGTAAAATAATCCATTCTAAAGAATCATTCGACGCACCACGTTTCTCCCGAGAAAATGACGATGTCTCCTGGTGACAGCTGTTTGCGACGCCGGGTTTCTACTGTACCGTTCAACGTGACTTCTCCTGCCTGAATGACAATCTTGGCATGCCCCCCGGTACCTACTGCGCCCTGTTGTTTTAAAAACTGGTCTAAACGGATCGGTGGTCGCTCCTCTGCCAGCGTTGATTTCTGTTTCTCGTCAGTCATAATTGTTTTTTTGTTTTCTGCGTTTTAGATTTCCGGGGTTGCTTCAATATCTTGAGCTCTGCAAGTGTGGGCGCTTTAAAAGCGGCATCCTGAGGTGAGAGCGATACAAGCGAAGCGGTATCTCCCACTTTTTTCTGCCATGCATGCATCGCAGTCAACAGACGATCTGCATGACTTTGACAGTCTGTCAGGCCGAATAAATTCTTTCGTTCGTCAGGATCATTCTCGAGATCAAACAGTTGCGACCTGTTAATCTGCGGGTAGGTAATTAATTTCCATCTTTGATCACGAACGGATCGTTGCACTTCTTTATAAGCTGTAAACAGTGTCTCTCGGATTTGTGCTTGTTTTCCTGACATCACAGGCCAGATACTTTTTGCATCCAGGCCCTCTGGAATCTTCGTTCCTACGATTTCACAGACTGACGGAAAAATATCATAGAGGTATACCAGCGCATCACTACGACCTTGAGGAATTCCCGGTCCACTGAAAATCAATGGTGCTTTCATACTGTGTTCATAAAGGCTCTGCTTTCCCATCAACCCATGACTGCCCATAGCAAGGCCATGATCTGAAGAGAAAATGATCACCGTATTTTCATACTCTCCACTTTCTTTGAGAGTCTTTAATAACCGGCCAATATGAGCATCGAGGCCCGTAATGTCGGCATAATAGTCGTGCAGATGCTTACGAATTTCTGATTTGCTTCTGGGAAAACCAGCAAGTAGCTCATCACGCACCAGCTGCTCCCCATTATTGAAAGGATGCAGAGGCAGATAATTTTTCGGCAGTGGTATTTGTTGGCGATCATACAGGTCCAGATATTCCTGATCGGCAACACGTGGATCATGCGGGCAGGAGAACGCGAGATACATAAAAAAAGGCTGGTCACGTTCAGTCTTTAAAAACTGAACCGCGTTATCAATGATTTCCTTTCCCGGCTGTCCCAGTAAACGGGCCTGTTTGTCATCCAGATATTGAGATTGATCAAACTGCCTGTGGATATTCGTTGCTGTATTTCCCTTTTTTCCATGATGATAGGTAAAATAACCTGCATCTTTCATCACCTGGGGGAAGTTTGGTTTCTTTGCTGAAGCATATCGGCCAGTCCAACGAAAGTAGGTACGCCCACTGAGCAGCATATTTCGGCTGCAAACACAGACTGCACCCGAATTGCTTCCCAGACAGTAGGCATTGTTAAACACAAACCCATTTTTCACAAGTTGATCCAGATGAGGAGTCTGAATGAGTGGGTTTCCCAATGCATGAATGGTGTCTGCACGTTGATCATCCGTAAACAGAAACAGAACATTTGGTTTTTGCTTCAGATCAGGAGCCGCACATGCATTACTGAAACTGGTCAGCAGAACGCTGAGTGGAAAAACCAAGAAAAGAAAAACTCTGGGTTGAAAACTCATACATGGCTCCAAGATGAAACGCGAATCTGGTATCCTGAAAGTTGATTTTCCTGAATAAATCCTTTTTAGAATATATAACAAGGAATCCCCAAATGCCAGAAGCAACCTACGATCCTGTCAGTATGATTAAACCTTGTCGCCAGCTAACGGGGATTTCTGCCGTTCTGCTCCCGTATCTGGAATCGGGAGAAATTGATCGCGATTCCCTGTGTGCACACATTGCCAGAACCTCTGAAGTCGGAATCACACCCGCCGTCAATATGGATACCGGTTATGTGAATCTGATTGATGAGCCGACTTTTATCGAAGTCTTGAAAATCGCGAAACAGACTCTGAGCGGTGGGGCGTTTGTCGCAGGGGCGTTTGTCGGCGACCAGCCTGGAGCGGCCTTTGATGCCTCAGGCTATCAGCGAAAGATTGATCTGATCCAGGAATATGGTGGAACTCCCGTAATATTTCAGTCATTTGGATTAGTCGAGCAGTCACCCGATCAGATCATCGAATCCTATCAGACGATCGCAGCCAATTCAGATCGGTTTATTGGTTTTGAGTTAACTAAAGATCTGGCTCCCTTTGGATCAGTCTATGACCTGCAAACCTATGCTGCTTTAATGGAAATTCCACAATGTATTGGAGCCAAACATTCCTCGTTCCATCGCGAACCTGAATGGGAGCGACTGCAACTGCGAGATCAGAAACGACCCGATTTCAAAGTATTCACGGGTAATGACTTTGGCATTGATATGGTGCAATACGGCAGTGACTATCTACTGGGCTTGAGCACATTTGCACCTGACCTGTTTGCGAAACGAGACGCATACTGGGCCGCCGGTGATCCTGCGTTCTATGAGCTGAATGATCAATTACAATATCTGGGCTACTTTACTTTTCGCAGCCCTTCACCAGCTTATAAACACGCGGCTGCACAATTTCTGCATCTACGAGGCTGGACGAAAACGAATTTAACCCATCCAGACAGCCCAACAAGACCCGACAGTGACATCGAGGTCCTGCGTGAATTAGGACAGCGTCTGAAGATCATTGATTAATGAAAAACTCCCCATTACCGATTCAGTAATGGGGAGTTTAAAAAGATCAAATTATCAAGCCGAAACCAGATTTCCAAAGGCCCTAGCTATCAGCCAGAGGCTCTTTCTTTTCCGTGATCACAGGTAGCTCTTGTGATTTTTCGGCGTTGATTTGTGTGTATTCCTGCCATTTTTCCGGAACGTTATCTTCATGATAAATGGCTTCTACAGGACATTCTGGTACACATGCTTCACAGTCAATGCACTCATCCGGATTGATGTAAACCATGTTATCGTCTTCGTAAAAACACTCAACAGGGCAAACTACGACACAATCTGTATATTTGCAATTGAAGCAAGCCTCTGTAACCACGTGTGTCATGAGTTTTCCTTTCTGGACGTTACTCTAGTAAAAAATTACACTCTTCGAACTGATTACTCTATTATAGGTTTCAAGAATCTGAAAACTACCTGTCAGGCTGTTTTATTCAGATATCTTAGACTCCGAACAAGAACCATTTCCTGATATCGTCGATTTCTGTACAATGTTTCATCTTCAAACTCGAAACACATCCTAGAATTCACCAAAACAGGTGTCAAGCCCATCAAATCAGGTATAAAACAGCCAATACTTCTACTATCGGCTATCCCCCGGGCAATCATTGATCGATTGGGGATTTAAGATCCGATGATCTGGTCACATCCTTGCCAAATGTTACCTTGAAGAACCCTGTTTCCCTGATGACACATATTGACAGAATATGGTTCTCACTATAATCTACCGACGAAATTTCGAATTACTGCTGAAAATCCATGACGGAGACAAATCAACATAATCGAAATTGATGCATCATACATGAAACCGGGGCTTCCAAATCTCTCAAAACCACCAGAACTAACTGTTTTGAGTGCCGAATTCCCAAAAACTTATAGCGAATGGAGTCGCTGAATGACCAAAGATACCCCTACCCCTGTGCCTTTTATCAATCTTGTCGCCCAATATCAGAGAATTAAAAGTGAAGTTCAGGACACGGTCCTGAAAGTGTTCGAAGACCAGGCATTCGTCCTTGGAGATGAAGTCGCTGAATTTGAATGCGATATCGCTGAATATTGTGATTCTCGCAATGCGATTGGCGTTGCCTCCGGAACGGATGCACTCGTGCTGGCATTGATGGCATTGGAAATTGGACCTGGTGATGAAGTGATTACCAGCCCATTTACCTTCTTTGCCACCGGTAGTTCCATCGCACGCGTCGGTGCAACCCCGGTATTCGCTGATATTGATCCGGTCAGTTATAATCTATGCCCGGACTCGATTGAGGACAAAATTACCGACCGCACCAAAGCCATCATGCCTGTCCATATTTTCGGACAATGTGCTGATATGGAACCGATCTGGCGAAATGCCGTTCGGAATGGCATTCCTGTCATCGAAGACGCTGCACAAGCCATCGGAGCAGAATACCGCGGTCGACGCGCGGGTGTTTTAGGAACCATGGGCTGCTTCAGCTTTTTCCCCACAAAAAATCTGGGCGGGGCCGGTGATGGGGGACTTGTCACAACCGATGATCCCGATCTGGCATCACGCATCAGACGACTGCGAGTCCATGGTGACGTAGGCGGCTATCAACATACTGAAATAGGTATCAATAGCCGGCTTGATGCTCTGCAGGCAGCTGTATTGCGAGTCAAATTAAAGCATCTTGATAAGTGGACGTCAGAACGCCAGGAAAATGCCCGACGCTATAATTCGCTATTGCGTCATTATCAGCTGCTGGACTGTGTCGAACCTCCAACCATACTGCCAGACCGTCGGCATGTGTACAATCAATACAGCGTGCGAGTCAAAGGCGGACAGAGAGATAAAGTACTCAATGACTTGAGAGACAGGCAGATTGGATGTGCGATCTATTATCCTCGCCCCTTACACCTGCAGCAATGTTTCCAGTACCTTGGATATCAGGCCGGGGATTTACCTGAAACAGAGCTCGTTACCAGTGAGTGTCTGGCTTTACCGATTTTCTCAGAATTGAGTGAAATACAGCAGGAAACCGTGATCAGGGGAATCGCAGAAAGTCTGGGACGCCTTTCCTCATCACAATTCCCAACGCTTTATTCAGCAACCCCGCAAAACTCAAAAGCGGCATAAGACCATCTGATTGTCAAATAGAAATATTGATCCCACTGATCTCCCCGGAAATCAGTGGGATTTTTTGTCTCTCTGATGAGCCATCGTGCAAATTCTTCTTATTTTACGTAATCGGTATTCCAGGGTCTCTGCCAGACGAAAAATGGCGTAAAAATGCAGGTAAATTCCACCCCGGACTGATCCATCGTGTAAATTTAAAGCAGTGAAATTAATTTCAATCACTGCTGAGCTATCCATGCACGCCCAAAACCAAATTCCTGCCATAATTAAGACACTGATCGGCAGTTAAGGAGATCTGATGCCGACTCTTTTTCGATCCCTGGTATATCTGTTCCTGGTTGCTGTTCTTTTCAGCAAGCGCATGTCCCCGTATATATGCAGCGCTGAAGACAGTCAGAAAGAACCCCACCCGTCAGCCAGTAAAACGGCAGTCGCTCTCAACTACTGTCGGGCCTCTTTTTACCGTATGAGAAAATCAGGCTCTAAAGAAGTCATATTCGAAGAGCGTGAAAAAATCTTGAACAATTTGAACTTGAACGGTGTTGGAGATGAAAAAGTAATCAAACTGTATTCTTCTGTTCTCGATGAAATTGGTCAGGTTGAGATCGCAGAAAAAGAAAGAGAATACTTTAAAAATAAACACAAATACCATTCGCGCCAAAAAATGGCGACCAACGCACTCGCCTTGACTACCGATGTCTTGACACTTCAGTTCGGGAGCGCCGTTCGTACGGGAGCCAACAGCTGGTGGGACTACAGGAACGTTGAAGCACAAAAAGATCTGGATGTCTGGAGAGTGGACAAGAAACGGATGGAAACAGTCGTTTCCAAATCCACATTGTTTCTGGATACATTCTGGAAACTGGCACAGGAACAAAACATCCCGGATGAATGGCTGATTCGTGATGACGATCTGGAAGCACTGGATCAGGCAATGCAGGAAAAAGATCCGCGTGTTCGCCTGCGTATTTTAAAGCGGCTGAAACGGTTCATGAGCCATTACCCTCCCTACTGGTACTATGTAGCCCGGACTCAGCAGGCACAGGGACAACTTTTCGCTGCTTCGAATACTTATCATCAGCTGGCAAGTGTCGGAGACGGTTTCTTTCGCCGCGATGATATGCTCGCATCAGGCACAGCAAATCTGGCGGGAATCCGTGATTATCTGGGACAACCCGGAGCCGCTGAAATGGCTCAGAAATCTCAGAGGTTTTCTTCAGATGTCTGGGAAGCCAATCTCCTTTGCTCACGAATTCTGCAAAAATACAATCAACACAGCGCAGCAGAAGAAGCCATTCTGCGAAATCTTGATGTGGATCTGGAAACCAACCAGAGTTCGATTGCACTTCTCTCACACTATTATTCCACCAACAATAAACAGAAAATGATCGCCCAATTGAATCAATCCAAAATCGTAAAGGCGATTCCGGTTCCCACATTAATTCAGTGTGCCATGT
>CALOEF010000095.1:0-109332 GCA_942492165.1 uncultured Planctomycetaceae bacterium | reverse complement strand
TGACTGTCATCTTCATGGTATTGAATTACCTGGATGATTCTGCTTTTAAGTGGATTCCCTGGAACTACAGCTTTCCCACTATCACTGCCTTTCATCATCCAGGCATGTGAATCCAGGCGTAAACTTGCTTCCTGTTTTTTGGAACCATGACAAGAATAACATCGCTTCACCAGAACAGGACGAATTTCCTTTTCGAAAAATTCAATCTGGTCTGCAGGAATTTTATTTGCAGCCTCGATAAAATTCGTCACGAATAATGTCAGAAGTAAAAGCAATAACGAACGAAAAATGATCGGAATTGAATGCAATCTTAATGATGGCTGAAACAGAATCAACGACCACTTCATTTTTCAATACTTTCACAATTCGGATTTCAGGCGGAGGGAGACATGGCGGGAAGCATTTGAGTACAATAAACGCAACTTTATCTTACTCGATGAAAGGTATAATAGGGAGTTCGTTTCCATAATTAATAATGATGACGAATAAGAAACAGAGCGCTTTTCAATTTCAGACTGATAATAAACAATGTTATGAAATCAGCGAAATGGCCCCTTTATTTACTCTCTACAGTGCATTAAAGTTGTCTTAAGGGTACGATCAGCTGAATCACACCTTTCATTCACGTATTAGCCCTGCAATCTGGCTCGAAAACAGTGAGGTCATCATGACAGAAGATCAGATTTTATCAGAAGCACAGATCCATGAATTCCTGGATGCGTATAGCAACTGGGAGTTGCGTGAAGGCTGGTTACGACGGAAGTTCGCAACACCTGGTTGGCCACATACTCTGATGCTGGTGAATACGATTGGCTATCTGGCAGAAGCGGGCTGGCATCATCCCGATTTAAGTGTGGGATATGCGGCCGTCACAGTGAAACTGCAAACACATCGCGTGAGAGCAATCACAACGAAAGACACCGAGCTGGCCCAGAAAATTGAAGAAACCGTGACCTGGCTTCCCGAGGATACTTCGGCACTTGATGGCTTCCCCAAAAAATGGGTTCACTAACAGAAACAGTCTGAATCAAAACTTCAGGAAAGACAAACTATGGAACAGGAACGTATCCTGTTTATTACGGGTAAGCTGGCTGAATTTTCATTACGAGAAATCTTGGAAAAACTTGCTCCGCAGGTTGGTTTTCAATATGAAGTCATCGTTTTAAACGTCCAGGTCGCTGCTTTAATGCACGTTCCTCTGATTAAACGCAGACTGAAAGTCCCGGACGGATTCGACTGGGTGATGCTTCCCGGCTTATGTAAAGGCGACATTCAGATTCTTACCGATCACTTCGGACTGCCATTCAAAAGAGGGCCGAAAGATCATTTCGATTTGCCAGAATATTTTGGACAAGAGGGTCGGCCGCCGCTTGATCTCTCTCAATTCGATATTGAAATCTTAGCAGAAATCAATCATGCCCCCGCTTTGTCGATGACAGACATCCTTCGTCAAGCAGAACATTACCGTCAAAACGGGGCTGATCTGATTGACGTCGGTTGTATTCCAGGAGAAAGCTGGAAGCAGGCGGGTGAGATCGTGCGAATGCTCGTTGAAGCAGGGCATCGTGTATCCATCGACAGCTTTGACCGGACTGAAGTGGAAGCGGCTGTTGAGAACGGTGCAGAGCTCATACTCAGTTGCAATCACACCAATCTCGACTGGGTTTCAAAGCTGGGAGCGGAAGTGGTCGCCATACCGGATGTTCCCAGTGATTTCGATTCCCTGTGTGCCATTGTTGATCAACTCGATCGCGTGAACGCTTCATTCCGAATTGATCCCATTCTGGAACCGATCGGTTTTGGTTTTACAAATTCCCTCGAACGTTATTTTCGCGCTCGGAGAGAGTTTCCCGATGTTGAAATCATGATGGGAATCGGAAATCTCACGGAGTTGACGGAAGTCGACACTGCCGGAATTAATTTCCTGCTTGCGGCGATTTGCCAGGAACTCAAAATTCATAGTGTATTGGCTACAGAAGTCATTAACTGGGCACGCAGCGCCATCAAGGAATTTGATTATGCCAGACATCTGGTCAAATATTCCATCGACAATAAAAACTTGCCGAAACACATTCACTATCAACTTGTCATGCTGAGAGATGCCAAACTGAAAGAGCTGGGTGCCGATGCTTTAAAAAATCTGTCGCAAAACATTCGTGATCCCAATTATCGTATCTTTGCCGAGGGATCAGAATTACACGTGATGAATCGCGATGGCTACTGGAAAGGGACCGACCCATACGAGATATTTGACCAATTTCAAGCCGCGAATCCCAAAGGCCTGGATGCGTCCCATGCGTTTTACCTGGGTTATGAGATGTGTAAAGCTGTGACTGCGTTAACGTTGGGAAAGCAGTATCAGCAGGATCAGCCTTTAAACTGGGGCTTCTTGTCGCAAGATGAAGTCAGTGCACAAGAACGCAGACGCCTTGAAGGAGAAGAGCCGCAATGTGGACCTCGCTCATGATTCCTTAACTTGATATTTCCTGTTATACTCTAAGCGTCAATCGCAGCGCATCGAGCTGGATCGCTGCACATTTTTTATCGTGAAAATAATTCAATTAATGCCTGGAAACATCTCTCAAGATCTCTCTCATTCACACCAAGAGCAGGGGAGGCACTTAGCAAGTCAGCTTCCTCTCGTGGAGGAACTCACGCCTTGTCCCGATCTTGAACGGCTCTTTCTTGAATTTGCTGGTGATGACAGTCTCCTCGTACTGGAAAGCGCCCGTCATACGACATCACAGGGACGATACTCCTATTTGATGTGCAATCCCCTTGCTCATATTCAAATTCAGGATGCCCGGTATCAATCAGATCCTTTTCAGGCGATTCGAGAAATTCACGCACGCCATTTTGTCAAATCGATTCCCGGACTTCCGCCATTCCAGGGCGGATTCGCTGGATTACTTTCTTATGAACTAGGTCGATGTTGGGAGAATTTTAAGTGTGCGCCGCATGATCAATTCCAACTTCCTGATTTAGCAGTTGGATTTTACGACTGGGTAATTGCCTGGGATCATGTCCAAAACCGTGCCTGGCTGATCGTTCAAGGTTTTGATCATAATCTGGAATCACAACACATCGATTTCGCTTCGCAACGCTTGAAGTCGCTCAAAACACGTATCGAAAACTCTGATCTCAAGAGTAACAGTCAGCATAATCCAGCGAATTTCGCACGAACGAAACTTTCGCAGACGAAGCAGTTGCATCGAGATGAACTATCTCCCATTTTTCCTGTCGAAGGCAACGAAGCAATATTAAGCAATTTCAGTAAAGCACAATTTCTAGAGCACGTTGAACGTATCATTGAATATATTTACGCGGGCGATATCTTTCAGGCTAATTTTTCTCAACGTCTGTTAACTCAGAGCACAGAACACCCGGCAGAGCTTTACCTGAATTTACGTTCGAAAAATGCAGCTCCCTTTGCCGGCTACTTTGGGTGGGATGACTGGGCCGTGGTCAGTGCGTCACCAGAACGATTTCTGAATGTTTCGCAGCACGAAGTGGAAACACGTCCTATCAAGGGAACCCGCCGAAGAAAATATATTCCGGAAGCGGATTTGTTAACACGTGATGAACTGCGTGAGAGTGAAAAAGATCAAGCGGAAAATGTGATGATTGTCGACTTGCTCAGGAATGATCTTTCACGCGTTTGCAAAGCCAGCTCCATCCGGGTACCTCAGCTTTGTGAAGTCGAAACTTACGAAACAGTACAACACCTGGTGTCACAAGTCACAGGACAACTCAAACCGGAAAAAACAGTCTGGGATTTACTGGCCGCTTCATTTCCAGGTGGTTCTATCACGGGAGCCCCTAAAGTGCGGGCAATGGAAATCATCGCCGAACTGGAGACAACCGTGCGAGGCCCTTATTGTGGAAGCCTGTTCTATGCTGGTTTAAATGGCGAATTTGACAGTAATATTCTGATTCGCACATTCACAGTCAGAAACGGCTGGATTCAATTCCCTGTGGGAGGGGGCATCATTGCACAAAGTCAACCACGTCTGGAATATGAAGAAACTCTGCATAAAGCGGCAGGTATGATTGCTGCACTACAAAAGTAAGTTCCCGTTATCAGAAGTGACATCATGATTCTGATTATTGATAACTATGACAGTTTTGTGTTCAATCTTGGCTCGTTATTTTGAAGAGCTCGGGCAGCAGACCCACGTCATACGCAATGATCAAATCACGATCAAACAGGAAGTCACTCAGCTGTCACCAGATGCCCTTGTCATTTCTCCTGGTCCCTGTACTCCCGATGAAGCAGGACTCAGCCAGGAACTGGTAACGCTACTTTGCAAATCAGATTCCCATCCTGGGTGTCTGTCTGGGACATCAGGCTATCGCAGCCAGCTTCGGCGGAAAAATCATCAAAGCACCTCAACCCGTTCATGGTCGGACTTCTTTAATTTATCATCAGAATTCTCGTTTGCTGGCTAATTTACCTGATCCATTCTCTGCGACACGCTATCATTCTCTAATCATTGATGAAGAGAGACTCTGCCAGCCGATCTGCAGGTTACAGCACGGACCAAAGAGGGAATCCCCATGGCGTTAGAACATCGTAACGGCCCCTTTATTCGGTGTACAATTTCATCCCGAATCGATTTTAACGAAATGCGGCCTGACTTTACTTGAAAACTTTCTCTCATTTGTTCCCACACACCCCACCGAATCAGCAGAGACTCATTGTTAACATTCGAAAGTCCGGTTAGTTAAACTGGCTCAAGTTTGCTTCTTGAACGAAAAACTCATCCGTTATGATCCTGAGTTTTTTTCATTTCCTCGGTTTCCAATTTGATTCGTGTGTAATACTTCACAATAACCTCCCCTCATCAACCGATAAAAAAGAAGATATCGGAGCATACTGAATCTGATATCGTCTCTTACTGAACGACTACGGTTCATGTATACAGAAGACTTGTGGAGAATTTTAATGCGATTCACATAAGTGGAAACGTCAAACATCAAAGACTATATCAATCATAACAGTCACGTTCTCTCTGATTGTGATATCGGTCAGCCAATCTTCTGCTGGTGAATGGTTGCATGATTTTCGACGCTGCCCAGAAACAAGCCCAGACAAAACGACCTGCCAATCTTGCTTACATTTCCATGCTTCCTGGTGTGGCCCCTGCCATCAAATGGAACAAACGGTACTGAGTACCCTGGCTCTCAAAAGTCTGTTTGGTAAGCGAGTCATCGGAGTTAAAATTGACAGCGATGATAATCGGCACCTGGTAGACCGTTTTAATGTCCAGTCTCTTCCCAGTGATATTCTGCTGACTCCCACAGGAACGATCATCACTCGTACGGATGGCATGCAGAACAAAACGTCTATCTCAGTTTCCTGGGCCGAGGTGCTTCCCGCTATGAAAATGACCGACGGGTCTATCTGGCTCAAAAAAGCAAACAGGAACTGATGGCACGAAAGCGCAGGAAATGAAAAGCAACATCCTGTTGAAGAACCGGACCTGATCAAGTCAGAAGAAAAAACATATGTTGCGTCCACTCCTGATCAAGTATTGGGCTGGAAGGGTACAGCCCGGTTTCGCTTTACCCGGGATCGCAAATGGAAAAAAGGGGAAGAAGAATTCAGCTGGCCTTACCAGGGAATCACCTATCTTCTGGCAATCGGACTGAGCTAGAAATCTTCAAAGTCGATCCGGGGCGCTATGCACCACAGTTACTGGGCTGCGACCCGGTGATTTTGAACAAGCAGGATCGCGCCATTCCCGGTGATACAAAATACGGTGCCTATTACGACCACAACCTGTACCTGTTCGTCGATCTGGAATCACGCGAAGAATTCAAAAAGAATCCAGATCGTTTTAGCCGCACAATGCATGTTCTTAAAATGGAACAGGTTGAGTCAGCTGTCCTTACGATAATTTACGCAACGATTTTTACTTCGTATTCGCAGGCTTTTTAGCCGGTTCTGCTTTCAGAGTTTCCAGTGGGACCGGGGACGTCCGTTTATCCTGAGATGGTTTTTGAAATCGCGTGCAAACGGCTTCGATAACGCTCATACAGCCGCGTCTGTTTGCTTTCGGGTGGCAAGATTTGCCCACCGACACAGACTGCTTTGATATGTGACGTATGCTGCAAAGGTGACCCATCGGCAATGATGAGATTTGCCAGTTTACCTTCTGTTAATGAACCAATCTGTTTTTCCACGCCCAGAATTTCTGCTGCAGACAGGGTAACCGCTCGTAATGCCGCCTCTTCAGGCAAACCGTAGGCGACGGCCATTGCCGCTTCAAATGGCGTATTCCGCGAATTCCAGGCACTGTTAGAACGAATACAAAATGAGACACCTGCATCATAAAGAAGTCCTGAATTTGCATACGGCGCATCGAATGGATCATGGTTTTCTACCGGACGTTTCATGACAGGCCCAACGATTACTGGTACTTTTCGAGACTTCAATGCCTCTGACAATTTCCAGGCATCCGTCCCACCAGTGATGATAATCCGCAACTGTTCTTTCTCAGCAAAGAGCAGGGCACCGGCGATTTCTTTGCGTGAATTCGCTTCAATAAAAACAGGTCTCTTTCGATTCATGTAAGGGAGCATCGCTTCGAATCGGGGATCCTTCACCGAAACAGGCTGGGCACTTTTTTGTGACTGCTTTTTGAATTTCTGATAAAGCCGCGCTTGCGCGAGAAAGTCGGTTAACTCGTTTTGACGCTTTTCTTTTGTACTCCATTGAATCTGTAAACCTGCTTCGAGATTCATCACCATTTCCGGTGCTGTCCAGCCTGCGGTTTGAACGAGGGACGCCTGACCGGAGATGAGACCATTCCGGGGAACGACTAAAACACTGGTAATTCCACCGGCTCGCGCCACGGGAAACAGTTCAGAATCAGGATTGATGGCGACACCAGTCCGTAAATCGGGTTGCAGATCACCACTCTCTCCGTAATCACGCGTTTCCCGAACTTTATCAATCTCTGTCAGTCCCAGTGTCGACCCTGAATCAATCAGACCTGGATAGACATGTAATCCCTTCGCGTCAATGACGGCCATTTTTTTCGGCAGAGATTTCGCAGGTCCTGCATAATCGATCTTTTGCCCTTTCACAATTATTGTCCCCTGTGAGATATCACTACCATCAACGGGATGAAGCGTTGCTCCCACAATGGCAAATTCTTTGACATCGTCTGCAGGCAGCTGAAGGACTCCTCGATTTTGTTGCGAGATTTCCACCTGAGGAGAAGCCGAACGTCTTTCTGCCGCTTCTGACATGACCGATGGTTGCTTTTTTCGATCAAAATAAACTTCACCATCGATAATCGTCATTTCACAGCGGGAATAAGCATTCAAAGGGTGCCCATTGAATATGGCAATGTCAGCATCTTTTCCAACCTCAATCGATCCAATTCTCTGCTCCAGACCCAGCTCACGGGCAGGATTAATGGTGATGGTTCGCAGCGCATCATCAAATGACATATTTCCGTAGCGCACCGTTTTTGCTGCTTCAAGATACAAATGTCGAATCAATTCCCAGTCATCGCTTTTAATGACCGTATTCACACCTGCTTCATTCAGCAACGCAGCATTATGAGGCACAGCATCAAAGGCTTCGACTTTGTAGGCCCACCAGTCTGAAAAAGTACTGCAACTGGCACCGTGTGCCAGAATTTCCGGAGCAATTTTATATCCTTCCAGCACATGCTGTAGTGACCAGATTCGAACTCCAAGTTCAGAAGCCACTCTGAGCAGCATCAATATTTCATCGGCACGATAACAGTGTGAGTGAATAAATTTTTCGTGATTCACAATATCAGCCAGCGCTTCCAGTCGTAAATCACGTCGGGGAGGCAGTCGTTTTTGATCAGGATTATTTTTTTGATGTGTTTCATACTCCCGCCACTGACGGCGGTAATCAATGGCTTCCAGGAAGGCACGTTGCAATGTTGCCTCGACGCCCATTCTGGTATTGGGGAATCGATTTGTGCGAAATTTCACGTTCTCGCCAAGCGCAAATTTGACGCCTTGAGGGGCATCATTCAGAATGTGTTCGCTGGCAGTTCTTCCATGTTTTAATTTCACCACTGCATCTTGACCACCAATCACATTTGCTGAGCCATGAAACAAACGGGCCGTCGTCACACCACCGGCAAGTGCACGATACTCTGATACGTCCGAAGTATTCACAACATCCTTCACTCGCACTTCAGGCACAATCGACTGCGACGACTCATTAATACCATCGGTAATCATAATGTGGCTGTGAGTATCTATGATCCCAGGCATCACATACAAACCGGAAACATTAATCGCAGCTATGTTTGCAGGTAGTTTTAATTTTTTTCCGATAGCGGAAATTTTCCCGTTCTTAATCAGAATGGATGTGTTCTTCAAAACCTTGCCGGTAACCGTAATCACTGTCCCATTTTTTAATACGAGATTTCCATTCGTCTTCAGGGGACGCCTGACTCGATCCGCCTTCAACTCGGTATTAAACTTGTGATAATCAATTTTTCCCTTTTGCGTCTTCGTCAGGTCTGGCTTTTCAGCGATGAGAACATCGGATGATGCCTCTTCTGATGTATCGATGCCTCCACCGATTCCGTCAATTGACAGTAATACCGGATTTTTACTTGTTGACTCCGGTTTTTGTACTTTGCGTACAGCGGACCAACTGGTTTCTGTTCCAAAGGCCGATTTCAATTTGCCAGAAATCCGTTTCGGCCTGGCCTCTTTTCCAATCGCCCCCTTGAACACCAGCTCAATCGAATGTCCACCCGCACCAATTTCAACAGTAAACTCAAACTGATCTTTTTCGAGTTTACCCGACACCACTTTTCCATTACCTTTTTCACTGGTAAATGTTCCGCGCAGTTTCTCTTTATCTTGCAGGAGTTGAAGCTGGCCGATGACCTTGCCTTGTGCTGACTGAATTTCAACACCCCATGCGCCCGCTAAATCCCTGTTCGCAGTCTGTTTTTTCTGAGCAGAGATTTCGTCAGGAGTTTTCGCTTTTTCTGTTTCTGCTTTTTCTGCAAAGTCAAATTTGACACCATCCACAAAGAGATAACGCACTTTTGTCTCACTCTTTTCCCAGGGCCCTGACATCACAACAAGATGCGCCAGTTTCCCTTTCTCAATTGTCCCCAGCCTTTTCTTCATCCCTAATAATTCGCCGCCATTCACTGTCAAAAACTGGAGTGCTGAATCTGGTGACAAACCTTCTTCCACAGCAATTCGTAATTGTGGTACCAGATCGGCAACCTGATTTTTTAATGACTCTGAAGAAAGAGTGACTGGTAAACCACTCTCAGCCAACTTTGTCAGCCCTTGAATTCGTTCTTTCCAGAGCCTCAGTTTTTCCTGTTGAACCCGTAACGGATCAGAAATTTCGATTGTAATTTTGTCTGTTTTCTCTTTCTCTTCCACTTTTGGTTTTTCTGAATAATCCAGCTTACAGATGACCCCTCTTGATTCTGTTTTTAATCGATCCAGACAAAGTATGCCGTCGCCCCCAGATGAAGGGCTTTATTTTCATTTCATTACAAAAATTGAGAGTCCGTAAAATCTCATCACGCGAGTTTGCTGCAAAAACGGGAACTTTCCTGCCATGCTGAATTTCCAGTAATGCCGTATATGCTGCATCGTGAGGTGGACGTTTTATAAAAGCGGAATGATCCCGATATAACTTTTGATGATGTTCGTAATATGAAGTATCAAGAAAAGCCTGACGCAGGTGAGCGAGCGCGCCCATCAGGGTCTTGGGGTAGACATCGCCCTTCGGAGCGTACAATCTAAAAGAACTCATGGTGGATTCAATCAGGGTTGACTCTCTTACAGGAAATTCACTCGTCGTAAGCAAAGTTCCCAGACCACTGGCAATTTTCCCTTGAGGTAGAACGTGAACTGAGGTAAAGCCTGCTTTTTGATAAGGCAGGAACTGATTTTTTTTATTGTCAATCGCCTGATTTGCATGAATTTCCGGGCTGAGATAATTGCGATTATCGGGGCGCGTCGCCGCTAATGCGTATCGCCCGAAGTCAACTTTTCTTTCATCTGGTTTCGGTGGTTTTACTTCCCTGTTAATCAGGTTGCTCGAACCGGCATCGATAAATCCTGCATATACCAGCATGCCTTTGCAATTGATCTCTTCTGCGTCAAATGGAATTTTGAGATCCATTCCAATCTTTTCGATCAGGCCATCTCGAATCAGGACCGTCGCCCCTTTTAAAACGGTCCCTGGTTTTGTGACGACACTTGCATGCGTTAATACAAATGCCTTTGGCTCAAATCCTACGTTTCGTTCAACTTGAGCATGAGCCCGTGCAGAAAACATAAGAATACTTGCCAGGAGCAAAATTCGAAAACACTGAATATCGTACATATCTGTCTCATGTATTAAAAAGGTGATCTTTTATGACTGAGAATGAATCAACCATCCAGGTCTTTACTGTAGCAACCCGCTCAGGCAATGAGAATAGGAAATCATCCATTGATTGCAGTTCAAACACAATGAAACATGAGGATTTGAGCTCTTCAGCAGAATATGTATCATGTCAACAAACCATCTCGCTCGACTGGAGGGAAGAGGCGAAACTAAAATAGAATTCAACAAAAACAAACTGCAGTTCACTTTCCACAAATGACTGTTAGAATTCGAAGTGAGATTTCACCTTACTTTATTACTCACTGGTCCTCAAGGATTCAGAATCATGACTCGCTATATTCGCAGTGCCCGCGGAACAAGAAGCTCATCGCTCAAAATGCGTCTTGTAATCGCAGCCGGAATCGCTCTCTTTACTTTCATCTCCTACATGATGAAGGGAGATGTCAATGAAATCACGGGCGAAAATCAACGTGTGTCCCTGACAGAGCAACAGGAAATCAAATTAGGATTACAGGCGTTACCCGCAATCATCAAACGACATCACGGCGAGTACCCGGATCAAGATGCTCAGAATTACGTCGACCAGGTTGGGAACCGGCTCCTTCAGAATTTCAATGCTTCACTGCAAAAAGCGGGACGGAAAAATCCTTATCAATTTGATTTCCATCTCCTGAATGATGATCAAGTCATCAACGCATTCGCTCTACCCGGCGGGCAGATTTTCATTACTGCCGCGCTTTTCAAACAACTTGAAACGGAAGGACAGCTTGCGGGAGTTCTAGGACATGAGATAGGCCATGTTTTATCGAGACACGGTGCCCAACAAATGGCCAAGCAGGAATTAACCCAGGGACTTGCAGGTGCCGCCGGCGTTGCAGGGGGAGATGTCAACAGTGCCCAGATGGCGCAAATGATCGGATCCATGGTTAACATGAAATATGGCAGAACAGATGAACTGGAATCTGATCGCTGGGGAATCAAACTGATGGTGATATCCGGTTATGACCCGTACGCAATGATCGGTGTCATGGATATCCTCAAACGATCCGCCAGCACAGGGAGGCAACCAGAAATATTCAGCACGCATCCTGATCCGGGAAACCGGATTGACAAGATCAGGAATTATATCCAACGCACTTATCCTTCTGGACTGCCATCAGATCTGGAACCATAACACAGAAATCGCAGTTGCTTTAAAAACAGCTCACAATGATTTCAAATTCGTTATCAATCATGATTCCTGTTTCCAGGTCGAGTATTGACTTGTAAAACAGAGAGCCTGAACAAAATGTCAAATCTTACATTGATTCTGATTTGACATTGTTTCAAGATAAGCTATGATAGTGACACAGCGTGCTTTGGAGTACTATTGGATTACTATTAGTATTGACGCTCTGGATTTGTTTTGTTAAACAATAATGAGTCTCTGAACAAGCCGTTTTTTTCAGATGAGGGTCTCTCCGCTTTTGAGATCATTTTTCATTAACCAGTGTTAGAATTTGCTGGTAAATCGATTGACTTTAAAACTAAGTTGAGTCGTTTCCAGCGGGGCATTTTTCTTAACAGCGGCACTCCTGATACTTAATCAGGTGTTGCATATTCTTAAAATGTAATTTCTCTTCCACATTAAATGCGCTGAGGAATATTCTATAAACAAAACCAGTTTCAACCATAAAGAAAGGTCGTTTACTGGGATTTTGGTAACATATTGGCAAGACAATCTGCTTGCCGTCTGTTATATAAAAGAGTAAGAAATATTCAGATCTGTTTCCGATTTTGAAACAGATCAACAGGGCTGACTTTGGCGAAAATCAGAGCCCGTTTACTTAATTAAAACATTCAAAAAGTTCCTTATTTGCTACCATTTATTGGTTGACGGAACTTGACTAAAACGATTGAATCTCAAAGTATCTGTTTTTGACAACAATGTTTATTGCCTGAAAGGATCTCGGCAAGTAGATCACCTAACCAGAGGCATTCGTCAACAAGTTTTAAAGCTCACTGTTTTCGATGCCAGGGTCAATTCACTTTGAATTTTACAAGTACTGATCCTAACCATGGGAATACATAGACCACGATGGTCAAGTCCGAAATCGGGCAATTATTCCTCCGCGTAAATCTTTCTTCATAAAAACCAAGACTCGACTTCTTCGTTGATAAGATACTTGTCAGGTTTTCACTGAATTAAGTATTGGCTCGTTCAGAAGTATGCCTTTAGTATTTAAGCATCATCGTAGTTCATAGCTCACGATGATCTCCTTGAATTTTTTAGCAGGTAACTTCTTAACACATTCATGCCGTAATTATGTCTCTATTTTTTTCGTGTCAAATTTTATAATAATTTGGTGTTTTGTATGGCTGCTAAAAGTTCTGAAACTTCAGACAAACCCAAACGTCGACGCACTCCCAAAACTCAAAAAAAAGTAGAGAGTCCGACAGAAGATACTTTTAACAAAAACGAAACTGATGATCTGCAAGATGAATATCATCGCAAGGCAGAAGAGAACTTCGAAATTCTCGAAAACTCCAGATCATCCAAGAGCGAAACAGAATCTGAAAGCATGTCAGAATCCCCTGCAGAATCCCAAGGTGACGATAAATCGGAACAATCTGAAAAATCAGGTGGCAATCGACGCAGACGCAGGAGAAGAAGAAAAACAGAAAATTCAGGGCAAGGCTCCAGTGGTCCAGGACGCCAGGGTGGACAGAATAACCGAAGCCGATCCAATAACAATAACAGAGGACCAAGGTCTCGTTCCGGGAATTCTGGAAGAAATCAATCCAGACGTCCCCGCTCAAGTTCTACTGCCGCCAATGAAAATATTTCAGGAACGATCGAAGGCGTTCTTGAATTACACCCCAAAGCCTATGGATTTATCAGAGACCCCAAAGCAAATTACAAAGCACAAGATTCCGATGCATTCGTTTCCAGTTCACTCATTGAAAAACATAACCTGCGAGAAGGAATTCTGATTCGTGGAGAAGTCGGCCCCGGCACAAGAGGGCAGGGTCCACGCCTCAAAAGCATCGAAACCATCGATGGCCGAACCATTGAAGAGTATATGGAAATCAAATCCTTTGAAGAGTTGACCCCGATCAACCCTTTCGAACAAATCAAACTGGAAACGGGACCCACGCCAATCACGATGCGTGTAATGGATTTGCTCACACCGATTGGTAAAGGCCAAAGAGCACTTGTTGTTGCTCCCCCTCGAACCGGAAAAACAATGCTGCTACAGGATATCGCTGAAGCAGTAAGTGAAAACCATCCAGAAATCAGACTGATGGTTTTACTGATTGACGAACGTCCTGAAGAAGTTACCGAAATGGAGCGTTCCATTAAAGGCGAAGTCATCTCATCTTCGATGGATCGCGATGTCGAAAGCCATATCCGCACCAGTCAGCTCATTTTCGAACGTGGTAAACGACTGGCGGAAGCAGGAGAAGATGCATTTATCTTGCTGGACAGTATCACCCGAACAGCGCGTGCCTTTAATAAATGGGTTGGAAACACCGGGCGCACGATGAGTGGTGGACTGGACGTCAAAGCAATGGATATCCCGAAAAAGATGTTTGGAACTGCACGTCGCTTTGATGAAGGTGGGTCATTAACCGTGTTAGGCACAGCACTGATTGACACAGGCAGCCGCATGGATGAAGTCATTTTCCAGGAATTCAAAGGGACCGGTAATATGGAAATGGTTCTGAGTCGAGAACTCTCAGACCGCCGTATTTTCCCTTCAATCGATATCACACTTTCAGGTACGCGACGCGAAGAAAAAATTCTGGCTCCCGATGTATTAGACGGTGTCACCATGCTGCGGCGAAGTTTAATTTCACTGAACCCCATTGAAGCAATGGAACAACTCAGCAGTACACTCAAAAAATTTCAAACGAACGAAGAATTTCTGGAAAAAATCCGCGCCATTCTTTAACATCAGGAACGCTTTCAGATACCTGATGAAGCATTTTCGATTGCTGTTCGACCTGAGAGCCCCAAGGCGCTTAACAAACCAGACAGCAAAACGCTCTGCCAACATCTGCCTGGCGTCTCAAATTGAACTTCCCGAATAATTTCTGGAATTCCATTCATCGCATGCCAACCCCAAAACACTCCTCAAGCTCAAAGATTGCCTGCCAATTTCATTCAATGTGAGCATACCATTCCCTTTCTGATATTGTGTGATTGAGCAAAAAAAGCTTGTATTCACCTGCAAAACAGATTCTGATAACGCTACTCTCGAAACTTCAATGCGCATCACCAGGATCACGCAATGAGACACGGGGAGTTGTAAAGCACTTTTCATCCTGTTTTCCAAATTCAGATCGTAGCAACATGTCATTGAAATTCAAAAACTTCTTCGGTGATCTGCATAACCACAACCATGTCGGATATGCACAGGGATCACTGGATCGATCCTTCGAAATTGCGCGAAATCATCTCGATTTTTATGCGTTTACTCCTCATTCTTACTGGCCTGACATGGGCGACTACGATGGGAAAATATC
This sequence comes from uncultured Planctomycetaceae bacterium, assembly GCA_942492165.1. Taxonomy (GTDB): domain Bacteria; phylum Planctomycetota; class Planctomycetia; order Planctomycetales; family Planctomycetaceae; genus Gimesia. Next base: position 94,454 of record CALOEF010000095.1, on the reverse strand, counting down.
TCACAAATGGAACAATGGATTTCATGTTGCCCGTTCACGCTGGCCTGAAGTTGTAGAACTGGCAAAGAATTTTGATGACCCCGGTAAATTTGTCACAATTCTGGGTTATGAGCGACATGGGACCGAAGAAGGGGACTACCATATTCTTTATCCAGACCTTGAGGGTGATTATGAACTCATTGAAGATCTGGCTGAACTTCAAGACTTTGCCAAAGAAAGAGGCTGTCTCTTAATTCCTCATCATCCTGCCAATCGTTTGGGCCACCGTGGATTTGATGCCAAAAAATTATCATCTGCTGTCTCTCCGGTACTCGAAATCTATTCTGAATGGGGATGCGCAGAGCATGATCGCGCCCCGTTCCCTTATAAACGACATACCGAAGGGGGACGTTGGACGAAACACACTTTGCAATACTACTTGAATCAGGGTTATCGCTTTGGAGTCATTGCCAGTACCGACGACCATCTGGGCCATCCAGGTGGTTACCGGGAAGGCCTTGCTGTAATTAAAGCGACTGAATTAACGCGCGATGCGATTTTTGACTCCCTTCGAAATCGACGAACCTATGCCGTTACAGGAGACAGGATCGGTCTCGATTTTTTCGTGAACGATCAAATGATGGGACAGGAATTAGAATTCTCAAAAGAACGAAATATTAAAGTCCATGCGCGTGGCTGGGACGCCATCGATCGAGTGGAAGTCCTCAAGAATGGACGTGTAATTCACAGAAATTTTCCGGTCGATAACAAACCCGACTCTCGCATGTGGGAAAAACCGGTTGTCCTGCGTTTTGAATATGGCTGGGGACCCTGGCCTGCATTAGGCTGGGGTGGCACAGCAGACTGGGATTTTACCGTCGATATTGAAGTGGGTGAAATCGAAGAAGTTCAACCCTGTTTTACTCCCGGGCCTTTCGACGAATTCCGTCGCGACCAGATTCTGGAACAATCTTCGAAACAGCTCAGAGTTCAATCATTTACTGCCCTCAAACAACAGGTAGACGACTGGTCTCAAAAAGCAGTCGTGCTGCGAATTCGCGGAGACGCCAACACCCGGGTTTCGATCTCCTGCACTAAACCCGCCGAATGCCGGCTGACTCAGTCATTTGCTGAGCTTGCCGTCAGCAATGAGATGTTATTTACACGCCCGTTCCCCTGGGAATCGGCCATGCTCCACAGAATTGTATATCATAACGAGTGGGATACCATGTTTGAATTTCAGGATGAAGAGAGCGGAGATAACGACGACTGGTACTATGTCCGCGTTATTCAAACAAATGGGGAAATGGCCTGGTCCAGCCCGATCTGGGTCAATAAAAAGTAATTAATATCCTGTCCAAACGACAAACTTTCACTTGACTGAGCATTGTCACAATTTAAACGAACTGAATTGGACGAAGCAATCGATCAGAGAATTGATTCTTTAGCATACTTTGATCTAAAATAGGATCGAAAGCCTTTAATCTTTCTCTCTTTCAGCTTACATGAAAGCATCCCACTACAATGGTTGAACCAACCAACCAGACCATGAGTCAGGAATCCCCTGTATTAGAGGATATTAAAAAGGGAAGTCCGCGTTTTTCTGATCTGACAGACCAGTTAACACAAACCGTCGGCAAAGACAGCATCTTGTTTGATGCAGACGAATTACTTGTGTATGAATGCGATGGATATATCGTTGACAAGACGGCTCCCGATATCGTCGTTTTTCCGACGTCGACAGAGCAGATTTCCTCTATTGTCAAGACTTGCAATCATTTCAATGTTCCGTTTCTTGCCCGTGGAGCCGGGACGAGCCTTTCCGGAGGTTGCCTGCCTATCGGCGGGGGAGTCATGATCGTTCTGACCAAGATGAAAAATATCCTGGAAATCAACCTCAGAGACCGCTACGCGGTGGTTGAACCCGGTATGGTTAATCTACATCTGACGAATGCGCTCAAAGGAACCGGTTACCATTATGCTCCTGACCCTTCCAGCCAGGGTGCCTGTACTATTGGAGGTAACATAGCCACCAATTCGGGGGGCCCTCATACTTTAAAATATGGTGTCACTACGAATCATGTTCTCGGCCTGGAAGCAGTTCTGCCTGATGGCTCCATTGTTGAACTCGGTGGTCCGACTTCAGAAGTTCCCGGATACGATATGCATGGTCTCTATGTCGGAAATGAAGGCACCTTTGGGATCTGCACCAAAGCCATCGTCAGGTTAACCCGAGACCCAGAATCTCATCGCACCATGCTTGCTGTCTTTCAAACGATTGCAGACGCGACGCGGGCTATCTCGGAAATCATTGCAGCAAGTATCATACCTTCTGCTTTAGAAATGATGGATCAGGGAATTATCCAGGCTGTCGAAGAAGCGTTCCACTTCGGATTCCCTCTTGACGCTGGTGCTGTGTTACTCATTGAAGTTGATGGCCTGGAAGTCGCTTTGGACAATGAAGTACAGCAGATACTGGAGATCTGTAAATCGTGTAATGTTCGGGATATTCAAAAAGCGGATACCCCTGAAGAGCGGTTGCTCATTTGGAAAAGCCGCAAACAGGCCTTTGGGGCCATAGGACGCCTCAGCCCCAGTTATTGCACACAGGATGGAGTTGTGCCCCGGACGCGGCTTCCTGAAATTCTCGAGTTCATCGAAGAAACCGGCAAACGTTTTGACTTAAAGATCGTGAACGTTTTTCACGCCGGTGATGGGAACGTGCACCCAATCCTTTTGTTTGATGAACGCGACAAAGGACAAATACAACGAGTCCTCGAAGCGAGCGAAGAAATTCTGGAAAAGTGCCTGGAACTGGGAGGAAGTGTCACAGGCGAGCATGGAATCGGCGTTGAAAAGATCAATTTTATGAGCCGCATCTTCAATGAAACAGACTTGGAAATAATGGAATCGGTTCGCAATATATTTAATCCCCGGCAGATTTGCAGTCGGGATAAGGTTCTTCCTGTTCGCCATGCTGACGAGAAGCCCAATATGAGTCGATCTCATCCTGCTCGACGTGCACCACATTGATTTCCAATGACATTGAATCTTTAAACACACAACTAGAATAAAAAAATATAAGGTCCCTGAAAGAAATCCTATGCCACCTGCCAATTCCGGTATTCTGGAAGAGTTTGTTCCAGCTTCTCAAACTGAGTTAAGCCGCTTTTTAACTGAAAATGCAGAGACTTCTCAAAAACCGATTTTCCCGGTTGGTGGCCGTACCTCTCTTTCTGTGTGTTGTCCTGCAAGCCAGTCTGGAACCCAGATTTGTACATCAAAATTAAATCGGGTGATTGATTACCCTGTGCGTGACATGACGATTACTGTTGAAGCGGGTATGCGACTCGATCAACTCACTGAAATCATCGCCGCTGAAGGACAAAGGTTGCCCGTTGATGTTCCTCAGTCTAACCGGGCCACCCTGGGCGGGGTAATCGCAACGAATACAAATGGCCCCAAACGCTTTGCCTACGGAACCATTCGAGACTATGTGATTGGTCTCTCTGCGATCGATGGAACAGGAAATCTGTTTAAATCAGGAGGGAGAGTCGTCAAAAATGTTGCCGGCTATGATCTCAGAAAAATGTTAGTGGGATCAATGGGAACATTAGCGGTCATCAGTCAGGTTTCTCTGAATCTCCGTCCCAAGCCCGAAGTTTTATCTACCGTCTGGTTTGCATTCGATTCCTTTCAGAAGACGGATCGGGCCCTCGAAGCAATCACAACATCGAGAACTCGTCCCACTGCTGTGGAATTTTGTAATAGTAAGGCGGCCAGACAAATTGCAGCAGAATCCCGCCTCGATCTTCCTTGTGAGCACAATATTATTTGTGTCAGTTTTGAAGGTCCCCGCAATGAAGTCGACTGGCAGACAAAACAACTCATGGAAGAGTGGAATGAATTTTCTCCATTAAGCTCCCAGATTGTTGATACGAGTTCTTCAAGCAGACTCTATAACGCCTTCATTGAGTACCAGACTTCATCGGATGATCCCGTAACGCTCAAGGCAATTGTGCTTCCTTCCCAGATGATGAATTTTGTGGAAGCGGCAACGGAATTAAATATTGCCATTCAGGCTCATGCGGCTGATGGCGTTGTATTCGGCCACTTACCTGACTCAGTCAGCTCATTAGAAGACGTAAAACAAATATTAAATCAATTACAAAAAGTAATCAATCCAGGCACTGGATACCTGACAATCTATCAATGTGAGTCCGAATGGGCTGAATCTCTGCCTTTGTTTTGTTCAGAGCCGCCTGGATGGGATCTCATGCAGGAACTCAAAATCGCTCTTGACCCGCATCAGCTACTGAATTCACAACGTTTTTCAGGTTTAGTTCAAATATAATTTCCGTTTTTCTCTCATTTACTTTTCCATCACCAGCATCATCTCAATCGAGTTTTAAATAATGGCTGATAGTTCGACATCAAATCTCACTGAATCTGCAACCGGTACAGAAAAAGATACCTGGTTCTCAAATCCCCTATGAGAAATTCCTGGATTGTATCCATTGTGGATTATGTACGGCAGCCTGCCCGACCTATTTAGAAACGGGAAATGAAAACGACAGTCCTCGTGGACGGATCTACCTGATGCGCGCGGTTGTCGACCAGCGGATCGCGCTAACTGAATCGGTAAAGGGGCATCTTGATCTTTGCCTCGACTGCCGCAGTTGTGAAACAGCTTGCCCCTCGGGTGTGCAGTATGGTCGTTTGATCGAACCGTTTCGCGTAGACACTCATAAAATGGAAGCGGCAGCAGGAACGGACCCGCAAAACGACTGGTTTCATCGCTGGATTCTCTATCGACTTTTCCCGTACCCCAATCGAATCCGCTGGGCACTATTACCCGCGCGCGTCATGCAGTTTTTGAAAATCGACAAACTGATCGATGCGATAAAGTTGCCTTCTTTGCTCCCACAAAAATTACGACGCATGCACAACTTACTGCCCCGTCTCCAGCCTGCTGAACCTGCCTTACCAGAAGTACTACCAGCCCAGGGAACGCAACGTGCCCGCGTTGCTCTCTTTACCGGTTGTGTATCAGAAGCAATGTACGGCCATGTGAATCATGCCACTGCGCGTGTGCTGCAGGCGAATGGATGCGAAGTCATCGTTCCCCGCTCTCAGGCCTGCTGCGGTGCCATTCATTATCACAGTGGATCAGACCAAACCGCGTTGAAATTTGCTTTACAGAATCTTGCTGCCTTTGACCTTGAACAAATTGACGCCATCATTGTGAATGTGGCCGGCTGCGGCGCCATGCTGAAAGATTACGGACATATTGTTGATGAGATCAAAGGAGTTCCCCCTGAACAGGCTGAAAAACTCAAACAGTTAGCAGCCAAGATTCAAGATATCTCTGAGTTTTTGTTTGAACTGGGGCCGATTCCACCTCAGGGTGAAATTCCAGTTCGCGCAACATATCATGATGCCTGCCACCTGGTTCATGCACAGAAAATACAAAATCAACCGCGTCAACTGCTTGAAATGGTTCCCGGCTTAACCCTGGTTCCATTAAATGAATCAACCATTTGCTGTGGCGCAGCGGGAAGCTACAATCTGACACAACCTGAAATGGCCGATCAATTGGGAAAACGGAAATTGAAAACATGCCTGATACGAAGGCGGATGTTGTCATCGCTGGAAATGTGGGCTGCACATTACAGGTTGACTCACAGCTTCGCGAAAGCCGCACAAACCGCTCTGCTGCACACCCGATGGAAATTCTTGACCTGAGTTATCGAAATCAAAAACCTTCTCTCTCAAACCGCTGAGTCGATTCTCTGTCATGGTAATTGATATTCATCTTGCTAAATTTGTATTTTCTCTCCTCTTAATTTTTACATGAGTTCATCAATGTCACAAACCCTCAAATCCGCGGCAGTTGCGTTTGACCTGGACTGATTAATGTTTAATACCGAACACGTTTTTTTTCTGTCTGGAGATACGTTACTACAACGTCGCGGTAAAAAAATGACGCCTGACATCCTGCATGGTATGATGGGCCGCCGCGCGTTAGAAGGTTTCGAACATCTTTCCGGCCATCTCAATGAACCAGAAGATCCTCACGAACTTTGGGTAGAAAGTCAGATATATTTTATTGCTCCTTGATCAGCACTTAAAACCGAAGCATGGATTATTTGAATAGCTGGACTATCTGGAAGAGCTGGATATACCTAAAGGAGTCGCCACATCTTCACCACGCAGCCACCTGGAAATATTACTCTCGAAATTTGACCTGGCGCATCGATTCCCCATTACATTGACGGCTGAAGACGTGACTCACGGCAAACCGCATCCTGAGATTTATCTGTCAACAGCTGAAAAGTTGGGGATCGATCCCAAAACGATGCTCGTACTGGAGGACAGTGAAACGGGAACAAAATCGGGGGTGAATGCAGGAGCGTATGTCGTTTCTATACCTCACGAACACAGTGACTACGGCGATTTCGATTCTGCAAATCATATCGCCGACAGTCTCATTGACGATCAGATTTTAGAATTGTTCACAGCCCGCAAATCATAAACCTGCTGATCAAAGTGAGCTTTCAAGACGGGATTGGGATTTGAATGAAGGGGGTCGATTCGCACTAAAACAGGGGTGCGCTTAAGTGCCACTTTAAGCTTCCCAGTCCAATCCCAATCATCGAATCAAACTGGATGCAAGCGACATTCCCGGGTTTAAATGTTACCGAACCTCCACCCATCAGTTCAGCAGTACAACGTGCCACGTCCGGCATATGTGCTACGACTGCAACTCGCTCCACTCCCGCAGACCGGACAGATGACACCAAAGTCTCAACATTCATTCCGAAACCCAGCCAACTATGTGGGCAACATAATTCATCGCTCAATTCGACAACATCCTGCAAGATTTGTGCTGTCTGAGTTGCTCTCACTAACGGGCTGTGCAGTATTAAATCAGGAGCACTCTGGTGCTGCGCAATCCACTGCGCCACACTTCTGAATTGCTGACTGCCATATTCGGTCAAAGGCCGCGCGGAATCGCCACCGGGAACGACTCCCGCATTTTCAGCTTTTCCATGCCTGATTACTAATAGCTCCATCTAATTTTGCTTTCCAGGAATGTCCCTGATTAATCTGAACGGAAATATGAGTGAAGTGCATGCCTTCATGGAATAACTAATTTTGTTTTCGTAGCTGATTTTGGTTTCAGGTGTGTATCCATCCAGCCATAGATCAATGCCCGGGATTCATGTGCGACGGAATGCCCTCGGCCATGTACAAAAAATGCAAAATTTTGAGGGACCTTTTCCAGTTCATAGACATCCATTACTTTTAATAACATGAGTACTCTCTGCCTTTGAGTCAACGGGTTTCCGTCATTTAATCCAGAGAGATCGAGAAACGCGCGCGGGGTAATTAAAGCCATTATTTCATGGAAGTCAATCGGAGGCAATTCTCCTTTGAGCAAACCAGGTCGAAGATGTTTAAAATAAATATACCACCGATCGCGAGACCATGCCTCGACTCTGGAATTCTGGCGGAAAAAGGAAGCGCTACAGTTACCGGCGGCTGCCTGAACCCGTTTATCATATGCAGCCAGAAACATGGCACCATGGCCTCCCAGAGAATGGCCGAGCACACCAATTTTTTGCGGGTTGACTTCTTTCAATACCTGGAGCACATCAATCGCAATTGAGTGCTCATAAGTAAATTTTCCGACAGCAGTCCATTCGGGATGTTTTTTATAAAAAGCAGCCGTCTCATAAGGTCCCTCTTTGGGTGTCCGGTGACCGGCAACAAAGTGATCCGGCGCGATAACGACATAACCTCTACGACATAAATGATCCAAATATGCTTTATCTGGATTGTCAATCAACCCGGCGGCGCGCTGCTTTCCATTTTCATATGTCCCATGCAGGGCAACAATTGCCGGTACCGGTCCGCGCAATGTCAGCGGTACTCCCAGATAGGCGTGTGCTCTTTCATCGTCTTCAACCTGATAACTGATGAGTTGCCTGCGATAAATACCATCGACAATGACCGAATCATGGAAACTTGAGTGCGATCCGGTTTTCTTGGCTTAACTGATCCGGAGTAAGTCGAGATACCAGCGATTCCGTTTCTTATGAGCCACCAGTCTTCAGGAGAATTCACCTTCGAGAAGATCATCCCAGACAATAATTTCAGCAGGATCAGAGCGTTTTCTTACGGTGATCTCTTCGGCATTTGATACATGGTACAATGCAGCAATAAGGCATGAACAAACAAGTAAACAAAAATTTGTCGATCGCATAAATGAGTCCGTCATAAGTAAATATGTTTTGAATTCATTATCACCAGACACTAATATCATTCACAACTGTTTAATTCTATTTTCTAAATTTTTCTGTGAGTTTAACTAAAATTGATTGTGCATCGAAAAAACACATTCTATCATTACCTTGTATTTTGAGTCAGTCTGATTTGCTCTCTCAGAGAGTCTCTGTGCTTGCAGACCAGCCGACACCTTCTCACCAGAGAAAACCTGCATTCATTCACCCCCAAACCAGTTCGACAGACAATTCAGAGCAAGTCAGGGAGCTCATTTCCGTTAATGACATCTCACGTGATCAAGGCACAAGTTATATTGCCCGTTTATCGACGCCTCGCGCCGCTGACCGGGAATCAACTTCAAAATGCATTTTGCTGGAAAATGGAAAGCCATTACCTCATCCTCATGCGCTTCACAGACTGATTCGGGAACAGGGCAGGGGGCACTATAGTCACTGGACACCCAGTACACTTTATTTTTCTGCCAGCGATTCCTCCGACCCCAGAACAAACGGCAAAAAATATGAACTGGTTAGTACAGAAGCTTATGCGCAAAAAAAATCATCCTTTATACTGTCATCTCCTCAGTCAGTCGTCGTGTTTCCTTCCATTTCTCGACAAAAAATACAACCCATTAAAATGGTGTGGCAAAATCTGGATCGTCAAACCGGAGTTTCTCCTGCCTGGAAACGAAAAGGATCTCCTGACCTCACCAGTCAGAAACAATATTGTCCAGTATCTTAAAGCCTGGGATGAATGCAGAAGAAAAATCGCTCGCTATCTGGAAATTTCTTGTTGACTGGCGATATCACTACTATCCGGCAGAAGAGGGAGATGAAGTTCATGATCCCGTCAAATTTCTGAACGTTTATGGATACGGCTTCTGTGATGATTGTGCAAGAAATTTCGCAGTACTGGGAATGAAAGCCGGGCTGCAAACACGAGTATGGGGGCTCGACGGACATACAGGAGAAGTATTTTATAATGACCGCTGGTACATGTTTCGATCCGGATCATCAGGTAATTCGGCCCAATCTACAGGGGGTGATTGTGGGTGTCGAAGAACTCTTCCATCACCCGGAGCTCATCACAAAAACCGAACGAGATCCGATTGGCAGCAATTCCACTTTCATTGCTCAGCTATATACCTCAACTGATAACAACCGGGTTGATAAAAAACAGATCTCCATAAAGAACACCGTTCTATCACCTGTTCTAGAACCCCTTGATCGCGTTGAATTCCGATATACGCATTCTGAGTATGTGCATCGAAAAAGTTCTGTTGATTCACCAATGCCACCTGTGGTCGGTAATGGCACATTAAAACGCAGCATTCCATCAGTTCGTCAATTAAAACAAACCAGTCCAGACCAGCGAGAATGGCATCTCAAATGGCCTTACGTCTTTTTAAAAGGTTCGCTCAATGTTCAATTGGAATCACCCCAGGAACTTACAGCAGTTTACATCTCCTCTGACAGGAAATCATGGCAGAGACTTGATGGTAATTTGAACAAAAACGACCTCCAGATCTCACTTGACCAATGGATTCATAACCAGCCAACGGCGGTCTATGAATGCCTGATTCGATTTGAGAACCCAGGCAATACCGATCCGGCCAATTCCATTAAACAGCTTGACGCAGAACTGATCTTCCAGTTTGCCCCACGTGCACTGGCACATATGGACAACAAAAATAATACTTTTGAGATGAACTTAACACCCGCGACTTCCCGTCAAGGAAAAGGGCTCAAAGTTCAGCTGGTCTGGAACGAGACTGAATCGAAACAGCATCAATCACGATAGCGTTGATGACAGCGTTTACACTGCAATTTCAATCGATTCAGACCTGAATCAACCTGTTCCCAATTCCCTTTTTTAATATCTGTCTCTAGATATTTCACCTGCATTTCCGATTCCTTCAACCACACTTTAAAGGTTTGATCATAGTCATCTGCATACTTCCGTGCCGTTTCATGAAACTCTTCTCGCAAGAGTGTTGAAATTGGTAACATTTCTTTTGCATGTTTCGGTTCACTTTCATTCATTTTTTTTAACTGCCCGAGCTGACGACTTATTTGGGCCATCATCTTCACGGTGGGGTCAATTTGTGCAGACTCGACTAACTTTGGTAATTTGGAGTTCGGTGTGGGTACCTGGAACTGATTGATATCTCTCCAGAGACCTGTATACGATTTGCTCGTTCCTGCCTGTTCCAGAAACTGTATAGCCTGTTTTTTATTCACGCTTCCTCGACAGAGTCCGACGACCGCCGCTGCGGCCGGGCTACGATGACGACCATGATGACAATGGATGTAGATCGCCCCTTTTAATTCGCGCGCGACCTGAGCAAAAGCGAAACCTGCTTCCTGAGAGATTCCATCATAGCCAATGGGGATATGAACATATTTTATTCCGGCTGCTTTTGCCAGTTTCAAATCTGGTTCGATTCCATCCACACTCACGATGGTCTTGATCCCCATCTTCCTGAGTGCTTCAAAACCTTCTTTCCCTTCCGGTTCACTACCTGAGTAAATCTGATCATCGATTTGAAATACGTTTTGTAAGTCAGATTGACTGAGTATCTGAAAGGGAGCTTGCGCCTTGGCTTCCTGTATTTCGACTGCAAGTTCAGAGTTTACCGGGCTCTGAGCATATAAAGTCACAGAACTTGCGCTGGTATCCAGTAGGCAAATGACTGCAATCACTCGTGCCCAGAACATGTTTTGTAACTCCCTTTTCTCATTAGCAGCAGAAAAATCACCCCTTATAAGAATATCGAATGATCTAAATTTGTGCAGAATTTCTGAGAAAATAAATGCGGAACAGGATTTCACAAATGCCTGGAGAACACCGACTATATTTTTAGAGAACAATGAAATGTTAGTAGAAGACTATAACAATCTGTTTGATAGACATGAAAAGTGTTTTCATCAGGCCATATTTCATCTTATCATGTTAATGTAATATTGTGACGTTGCCAATGTGCGACGCATGGCCGGCCAGAAAAACTCATGGTTCAGAAATCAGTGGCTGATGACTACTGAATCAACCGGGAAATAAGTACACTTGAGATGATTGACCGAAAAGACACCTCGTTTGCACTGGTTCAAATATGGCTTATGACGAAATCCTTGCAGAGCGCGTTCACCAGTTGTTGAAGCGGCGAAAGGGATTTTCCCAGCGAAAAATGTTCGGAGGCATCTGCTTCATGCTCCATGGAAATATGTGTTGTGGTGTCACACAGAATGAACTGATGCTGCGGCTGGGAGAAAAAAAAGCATTGAAGGCTTTAGAAGAACCATACACGCGTGAAATGGATTTCACCGGAAAGCCGCTGAAGAGTATGATTTATGTGGACCCCCCTGGCTTTGAAGTGGATGAGGATCTTGAATACTGGGTCAATCAAGCGATCAAATTCGTGCAATCACTTCCCCGCAAGAGTTAAGCCACGAATGCGCTACAGCGAAATTGATAAGCTGCCACACTCTCCCGATCGGAGTTGAATGTAATTCATCCATGATTTGACTGAGACGGAGATCCTGATTTCTTACGGTCCGTACCAATAACCGTAAAAAAAGCGATTGGGATTATAGAACAAACCTGGTGAAGGCTGGATGATATCCACATTCGATCGAAAAGGACTGTTGCTGACATTGGGCCGGCTTAATGAGACCCCCATTGCTTTACGCCTGTTAATTCGATAAACGCGGTGCCTGGCCTGCGCAAGCGCTCTTTGATGAATTAGTTTTGGCTCGTCGTCATCCGCTGATCAGCGATACGGGGTATTCTTTTTCGCGATGTTTTCGCAGGCTTCTCTGCTACGAGACTCTTATCTGCAACGCTCTTTACTGGTTGTTCAGGGAAAACCGTGAGGGTTTTCTGCTCTTGTCCGAATGCTGTCATTGCCACGAACAACGGGGCTATCACCATCAGGGAAATTCTAAAAGCGCGCATATGCAGTCTCTCTTTTCATAGGACTGAAGTAGAAGTCATTGACTAAGCAGAGATCCAGCCTGTAACAAGATTTGATGCGAACTGGAACGTTGCGCATACTCTACCGGAAGGTCAAATCAATTATTGATAATTTATCGACTCAAAAAATTGACAGACTGAGCATTTTGACTCAAAATGCAGCTGATATACTTAATTCATTCAAGATTCTGCGGACTAGGGAATTTGTACGATCTCAACCCATGACGGAGATTTTCCCACTTCGTATGTCGCTATCCGCTTTAACTTCCCTGTATCTTTGGAAATACGGTAGGCAGCCAGCTTTCCACTTTTTTGCCCCGCTGCAAAAAGAAATGTTCCTGAGGGATCAATATTAAAGGAACGCGGTGTATCTTCCGTTGCTGCTTGTCCCAGAGACTTGAGCTTTCCAGATTTTAAGTCCACGGCATAACAGGCAATACTGTTATGCCCACGGTTGGATGCATACAGATATTTTCCTGAAGGGGAAAGTTCAATATCCGCACACGAATTTTTTCCCGTGTATCCTTTTGGCAGAGTGGACAGGGTCTGAAAAGGAGTCAGGGTTCCCGTTTTGGCGTCGAGCTGATATGCGGTAACCGAACTGCCTTTTTCATTATCAAAATAGAGAAATCGATTATCTTTCGAAACGGCGAGATGTCGCGGTTCCAGACCCTCAGCAGCTTGAACCAACGGTTTCTGATTTGCCTTCAAGACACCATTTTTTTCATCCCATTTAAATTGGTAAATGGCATTGGGACCGGTATGAGGCACAAAAACAAATTGATTCGTTTGATTGGGAAGAATCGCATGCGCATTTTTGGCAGTCGGAATCGTTTGCAGGATTTCTGCGGAAATCTCACCGTTTCCAGAGAGGCGATGGACGGCGACTTTCCCTTCTCCATAGTAGGCAGAAAAGAGATAGTGCCCACTTTTATCTGTCGCAATATAGGCTGCATTTCCACCGGCTGGAATTGCAGAGATATTTTTAAGCTTGCCACTCTCAGGATCAATCGAAAAGCTCCGAAATTGTTTCGCTGATCGGACTGAGGCGTATAAATACTTCTTTCCAGGACTCACTTCCAGACAACCGGGAGCACCCTCAAGATTGACATCCTCAACATGAGTCAAGACACCATCGTGCTCATTCAACTGATAGATGGCTATCTTTTTTTCGCCGCCAAGTGAGATATAAACAAAGCTTTCAGCATGACAAGTTGTATTCGACAAAAGAATTAACCCAACAATCATCACAAAATATCGAAGCAGAATATGCATTGCAGCCCCTCTTAAAATGAACCAATCCGAACCGATCAATAGTATTCTCTATAAGTAGAGCCGATTCTGGATTGAATTTCAAGCTGAAGGGGTATGGATTGCCCGGTCCAATGCTTCTAATTCGCGCGCGCCACCAAAAACGATGCAGATATAGACCTGATCATCTTCCACCCACTTGACCGTCGCAAAATTCCCCTTATTAAGCTGAGTATATTCCACATTTCCAGGATCAAAATACTGATGTAAGGGCTGTGGTTCAATTCTGTTGGCGGGAACCTGTATCAAGACCCCATAGACAGGTTGGTCGATTCCCATGCGTAAAGTAAAAAAACGAGCAGCGGCATCATCCGGGGCTGACTGGTCTATTGAAATGCCGTACAATTTTTGAGTAAAGGCCAGACGGCCATTAAGACGCCAGCCCCCATGGGAAGGGTAGTGATCTGAAAAATTATTATCAAACTCAGATAAAAAACGACTATTCAGATCCAGACCCGGATTGAATTCTGACAAAGCGATTACCGGAACTCGTGCGACCCAAAAATAAGCAAACATCGCAGAAAAGACGAGACAGGCCGAAAGTCCAGCAAGAATCCCTGGTTTTTTAAGCAGCGCTTTTGGGGAGAGAGTCACAGGCCGATCACTTGCTGGAAGGTTTACATCATTTTGACAGAGCGAATCCAGAATAGAATCTTTTAAGCCTTCAGATACTTCAACATCAAAAAGTACATTTTTAATCTGGTTATGAAAAGCCGCATCGTCAAACGATAGTCCGGAATCAGAATGATCTGATGATTGAGGTGGCTCGGAAGGGATCATTATAATTCCATGTAACCGTTAAAGTATAAAATCACAAAAGCTATGAATGAATTGTCGTTTTTTCTTTCGAGAGAGCGGAAAATCTATCTTGTAAAAAAGATTTTGCTCTCGCCAGTCGACTCATGACCGTTCCCAGAGGAATCGAAAGTTCTTCAGCAATTTCCTTATAAGTTCGTTCTTCAAAATAAAACATCAACAACGGGACTCGAAAGTCCTCAGGCAGTTCCGCAACAGCACTTTGCAGTTCCTGTGAAGTCAATTCTGGTGTTAAATCTTCATTCACTGCAAGATCAAATGTCTGGCTGAGTGAAACGGGTGTGGGCTTCTGAGTGATATTCTTCAAAAATAAATTACGCAAAATTGTACAAAGCCATGAGCGTGCTAAACTCATGTCGCGCAGTTGAGAAAGTTTTTTCTGAGCAATCAAATACGTCTGCTGGGTGAGATCTTCCGCATCGGCCCTGTCTCCGGACAAGCGATATGCATACCGAAACAGTAGCTGATAGTGTTGATCAACTAACTTTGAAAGCGCTTCTGGAACATTTTCATTCTGAGATAACATAACCTGATTCTCTATGAATTAAAGATGCTGAAATACATCTCGTTATTCCCCAATAAAGCTGGTTTCTTGGAATATTTTCAACATATTCTCTTAATTCATGGACTTCTCAACGCTCTGAACTCAACACAAGTGAACGATTGAGCATTTTTATTGCAAGAAAATGTTAAATTATGTTTTAATAACCTTCTGCTGAATCGTCAGTGATTTCAATCGCTTCAAATCCGGATCCGGCATTGTTTCAAATGCTTTGACACTTGGAACGCCCTGTGCATTCTCACTTAACCGCAGTGGAACTTCGGCAAGATCTTCACGGTAGTATTTTTCACTGGGGAAAATGTCAGCAGGATACGTAAAATTATCCAGCATCGCTAATGCCGTGCAATGTGAGGCGCCGGTTCCGCTTTCCAGCATCCCTCCAACCCAGCAGGGAATTCCTGCTTTCTGACAGAGATCGTGAATTTTTACCGCGTTTGTCAAACCTCCAACGCGGCCTGGCTTAACATTGACATACAGGCAACTCTTCAAATCGACTGCCTGTTGCGCACGATAAGGGTGCGTAATGCTCTCATCGAGGCAAACGGGGGTTTTGATTATTTCCTGCAACTTGGCATGATCGGTGAGATCATCATTTTGTAATGGTTGTTCAATCATCGCCAACTGAAATTCATCAATCATTTGAAATAAAGCAGCATCTTCAATCCGATATCCACTGTTGCAGTCAATATGAAACGTTTCATCGGGAAAGGAAGACCGAATCGCTTTGAGCATGGGAACATCCCATCCGGGACGAAACTTGAGTTTGATCCGCGGAAAATTCTGCTCAACGGCTGTTCCCACATCGGCAATCAAATCATCCAGATGATCCATTACACCAAAATCAGCGCCAACCGGAACTTCATTTCTCGTCGCCCCCAATGCAATATGTAAAGGCACGTCAGTCATACGACTGTGCAAACTCCACCAGGCATTATCCAACGCCGCTTTGGCAAATGGATTTCCTTTGTAGAGCGACAATTTTTCCTGTAATGCTTCTGCACTCTCAAATTCCTGACCGATCACAGCAGGAGCCAGCCATTCGGAAATCGTGTGAAAGACTCCGCCAGCCCATTCGGGACTGTAACAGGGTGCGGCCAAAGGCGTGCTTTCTCCCCAGCCATCCACAGAGCCACTTGTGATATGGCATAAGACAGAATGAATCGCAGCATCTTCACCATATGCGGTACGCCAGGGATAGATGAGAGGCATCGCAACATGAAATAATTCAATCCGTTCAATTTTCATATGAGGTATCGATTCCTGATATACTAAAATTTAAAGATCATTTGTTAAAAGCAAACTAATCAATTCAAGCATCTTCCAATGATTCCCAGAAGTCATTCTCAGCAGCTTTCATCGGATCAGCTTTCTTTCTTTGAGAACGACGCTTGTTTTGTTGTTCCTGGGATACTTTCTGAGCCGAACTCGTTCGCTTTGATGAGGTTCGCCGCTTGTTTTCAGCCTGACTCGTATTTTGTGGTCTTTTTTTCTGGTCCTGTTTTTTTCGTTTTTTTTGTGGACGAGTGCTGCGAGAAGACAAAACACCCTGAGAGTGTTTTTCCGAATCAGCACAATCTAAACCTGGTGATCCCTGTAGTGGTTCGCCACATTCATTGCATAACGCTACAGGACGCTCAGAACTGTCCAGTCCACGAACGACACTATTTGCTTTGACAGGGTCAGATTGAGCTTTCGATGACTTTTTTTGCTTCTCCGATCGAGTTACCGGTTCCGCCTGATTCAAAATTTCTTCTGATACTTTGATATCAAAAGCGTTTGCAGTATTCTGAGGAGTATCACTCAGCTGCCCCAAACCAGAGGTTCCTTGAACGATATTTTGTTCGCGTGTGATTTCAATTTTTGCCTCTTTACCACTGGTGACATCTCTGGCTGAAACATGCACTCGCGCTTCCGAGTCATATTCCATTAATACTTCAATCTTTGAATCGACGGGTAAATCAGCGGGTAAACCCTCGATCACACAATTCCCCAGGATCACAAAAGGTTCATCAATTGAAGCACCACTTTCAATCAACTTTAAATGGACACGCCGCTGATTCGGCGAGACCGTACCATAAGTATGTTTGACGGATGCAGGTAACTGGGTATTCGCTGGCAGGATGTAGTGAGGGATGCGCTGTAGACCTTTTTGATCTCGCACCAGAAATCCCAGCGAACGCGCATTCACACTATGCTGTTTGATCTTCGCAAGACGACTGGCAGCCTCTGAAGTCAGGAAAGACTCAGCATATTTGCGATTACTGAGCAGCATACCAGCATAATAAGCGGCCCCATGTGCGATAGACTGATCGGGTGGGAGCGAAAGATTTCGAGTCGTTCCACTCGATTTTTTCAGTGCATCACGAATCATTGGCATACGAGACGAACCGCCAGTGGTCAGCACCACATCGACGTGTGCCCAACCCATTTCATTATCTTTCAATAATGCCCTGGTAATACTCGTTGTCTGGTCCACTAACCCTTTTGTCAATTGTTCAAACTGGGACTGCGTAATCTGGTACGTTTTTCGTTTTGAACCAACCTGACAGGCCAGTGTTGTTTTGGGTCTGACAGTGAGACTTCGCTTTGCCTGTTCAACTTCATTCGCCAGATACTGAAGGCTTTCCGGGTCATTGGCAGGGTTTACACCAAATTCACTCAAAAACTGCTCTGCAATTGTTGCCTGTAATTTGCTGTTCCAGTCAATTCCACCCAGTTTTAAATCACCGCCGCTGGCAATCACATTGACTTCGTCTTTCTGATATTGAACCAGAGAAAGATCAAAGGTACCACCACCTAAATCGTAAACAAGAATCCGTTGTTTTTCTGCCAGCTCCGCAAACCAGCTTCCTTCAGTTCCCAAAACATAACACAGCGACGCTGCCACAGGCTCGTTAATCAGATCGACCTGCTTCAGACCTGCCTGTCTGGCCGCAGCGATTGTTTCCTGTCGCTGCAGATCACTAAACTGTGCCGGAACTGTGATCACTGCAGATTCGACAGTACCAATGCGTTCTTCCGCAGCCGCTAACAGTTTTTTCAATATGAATGCAGAAATATCTTTTGGAGTAAAATAACGACCATCAATTTCCCAATGAAAGTCAGCTTTCCCTAGAAAACGCTTTGCGTGTTGGACGACATTCCGCGGGCTCACAATGGCATGCCGTAACGCTTCGGTTCCAACAATCACCTCTGCCCCATCGAACATGGCAACAGAAGGAGTCGATAATTCCCCTTCCTGATTGGGAATCGTGACCGGCTCTCCATGTTCATTCAAATGAGCGATGCAGGAATAAGTGGTCCCCAAATCGATTCCGACAGCCTGTATTTTCTGCATAAAACATTGACTCTCTAAAAGTAAACATGATCACATACTTATCGTGGTAGATTTCTGAGAAATATCTCTACTAATATGGTATCATGGAAACCAGTAACTCTCCAGCACTTGATTCGTGTTTTTCCGTGCATATAAGCGGCTAGATTGAAAGATTATTTTCGTGAGATGGTGCCAATGCCTTCCCGATTGGGGGATTTTGATTTCCACACTCTTATTATTGAGTGAATTCGGGATATTTCAATCAACAACTGCTGCTCAAATCCCGGATCCTGAACCAGCGATATTAAACCGTGAGGCTCAGAAATACCTGACAGACCGGAACTTTCGCCGGGCGTTATCGCGACCATTCTCTGCATCCTGGTCAAATGTGGGAATTCGAACGATTATCGAACGTATTCGAAATACACAAAAGATTTCGATCATTCTGGATCGTAGAATTGATCCCTCCATCAAAGTGAAGCTGGATATTCAAAACCTGACTCTGGAGCAGGGGCTGAACAACCTGGCATCTCAAGTTCATGCCCGAAGTACCGTTGTTGGCAGTACGATTTATATTGGCCCTGAGACAGAAGTATCAAATCTGAAAACATTGTTAGAGTTAAGAAAAGAAGAACTGCTTCATCTGACAAAAACGCATGCGGACCTGAAATTGCGACGAAGTTCCCTTTTACAAAGGAGAACATTCCAATACCAGGATTTAGATCAACCGGCGGAAATCCTGAAAAAAATCACAGATGCCTGCCAGATTACCGTCAAGAACCTGAATCTCGTTCCCCATGATCTCTGGGCCCATGGCACGCTTGAAGCAGTCAATGCAAACGAGGCAATCTCATTAATCCTGATTCAATTCAATTTGACTTATCGTTGGAATCATCAGGAATCAATGATCGACATCATTCCGATCCCGAAATCGGTCACGATCAGAAGATTGTACACGCCGCGCGGGAAATCAGCGGGAGTCCAGATCAAAAGACTGAAAGAAAAATTTCCCAATTTAAGCGTGTCGCTGGTAGATAAAAAAATCGCTGTGGTGGCATCCGCTGATCTCCATGAACAAGTCGAATTATTCTTAGATCCGGGCGCTTTAACAAACAAACAAAAACGACCTGAACCAAAGGCAATCCCGATAAAGAGACGGCAGTTTACCCTCAGAGTCAAAAAAGTGCCTGTTCTGGCAATCATGAACAAACTGGAACAATCCGGGATTGAATTTATTTATGATAACCGTCAGCTGATGGAAGCCGGCATTGACCTGAATCAGAAGATCGACATCTCCGTCAAAGAAGCTGGTGCACAAACGTTTTTTGACGCTCTCTTCAGTACTCTCAATTTGAAATATCAGATCGAAGGAACGGAAATCATCTTGTCAGTCAGCGATATCAGGCAAAAGGCGGACCAATAAAGCCTGGATTCCCCAAACTTTCCCAGAACTTTCTGTATTGGTAATACGGCGATACTTTGAATTCACTCACTATATCGGGTAATATCCCGTCTGAGTGAGTGAAAACAAGTCCTTGTGAGTCCGTTAGCAAAACCATTCATACTGAACAGAAGATATGACCTGCCCGTTCAGGTAACAAAAGTGTTTTATATAAACTATTTATAAATATCACTTTACGATGTGTAGCTTCTGACAATCTCCCTCAACCTGTAAGCCGTGTTCGTAAACGGTCTCATGGTTCATAGAGAACCAGATATGTCCCCACATGGGGAATGATGATCAATAGTTTCAGAGACCCTGGTCGCGGGAAGAGTCCGGTCAATTTGATTGACTGAAAGTAAAAACAGAATCTGTTCTGAAGAAATCAGGACATCAATATTGTAATCAGATGTTAGTCGAGTGAGGAGAAAACGTGGCGAGTCCGAAAAACATGATAGTGGCACAGTCTGGTGGCCCTTCACCTGTCATTAATAATAGCTTACGCGGGCTGGTGGAAACCGCACGGGAATTACCGGAAATCGGAACGATCTATGCCGGCTGGCATGGAATTGAAGGCGTTCTTAAAGAAGAATTACTCAACTTGAGTGGACAATCACCCGAGGAAATCGCTTTATTGAGAGTGACTCCCGCCGCTGGTTCGGTCGGAACCTGTCGGTACAAACTGAAAGAACACCAGAACGAAGACTTTGACCGACTCATCGAAGTGTTTAAAGCGCACAACATTGGATACTTCTGCTACATTGGTGGAAATGATTCCATGGATACCGCCAATAAAGTCGCCCAGATGGCAACCGAAAGAGGCGTTGATATTGTCGGAATTGGTGTTCCGAAAACCATTGACAATGATGTGGGAGACAGTGAATTCAAACTGATCGATCATACTCCCGGTTATGGCAGTACCGCCCGCTACTGGATGAATATGGTTCAGATGGCGAACGAAGAGAACCGAGGCAGTTGCCCGGCTGACCCTGTTCTGGTTTTGCAGGCCATGGGACGTAAAATCGGATTTATCCCCGCTGCGGCTCGACTGGCGGATCCACAACGAAAAATTCCCATGCAGATCTATCTGGCAGAAAACCCGATCAGCATCGAACAGATTCATACTCAGATCAATGATCAGCTTAAAAAAGACGGGCGTTTGATCGTCGTCGTCAGCGAAGGGTTATCGCTGGGAGATATCGGCGAAACCAAAGATTCGTTTGGGCATACACAGTTCAGCTCCAGTGCGCTAACGGTTGCTCAGTTACTGGTCAATGAATTGAATCAGCGGGGGCTGGCAGTCAAAGGTGCCGCCCGTGCCAATATCCCGGGCACAGATCAACGACATAACATAGCTTATGCCTCGACGGTTGACCTGGACGAAGCTTATGGAGCAGGGCAGAAGGCGGCATTACTGGCGGCAGCCGGTGAATCGGGCTTTATGTCAACGATTCTTCGTACGGAAGGACCTGGCTACAATGTACGCTATGATAAAGTTCCTTTACCCGAGGTCGCGAATAGCGAACGCTCATTCCCTGAAAACTGGATTACTCCAGATGGCATGGATGTCACCGACGATTTTATCAAATATTGTAAACCACTCGTCGGAAACGACTGGCCCAGTATTCCGATGATTGATGGTCGTATGCGATTAGCGCAATTACAGCCATTATTCTCAGATCAAAAACTGCCAAAGTACATTCCCCAGGCAGATAGATCATAATCAGTCAGTCGTCACTTTATACAAGTCAAAAATACGGAAGAATATTTTTTAAGAATAAGATGGGAGAAGATTGTGTCGGATAATCCATTGGATACGAATTTTCAAAAAAAAAGTGAGTTCCTGATTGGTATTGATTCAGATGGTTGTGCCTTTGACTCCATGGAAATTAAGCATAAAGAGTGCTTTATTCCTGACTTTATCAATTATTTTGGATTGCAGCCGATCTCAAAATATGCACGCGAAGCGGCTGAATTTACCAATCTCTATTCAAAATGGCGCGGTGCAAACCGGTTTATATCCTATACACTCGCCTTGGACCTGCTTGAAGAACGTCCCGAGGTACAATCGCGCAACGTGACGATTCCCAGGTTGCAGGGCGTCAGAGACTGGATCGCACGCGAGACCAAATTAGGAAACCCGACCTTAACGGCGGAAGTTGAAAAAACTCATGATCCTGACCTGGAACTGGCACTCAAATGGTCTTTAGCAGTCAATGAGTCGATTGCGGATATGGTACATGATGTTCCCCCTTATCCGAATGTCAGAGAGAGCTTGATCAAACTGGACCCCGTTGCTGATATGATCGTCTGCTCCGCCACACCCAATGAAGCACTCAACAAAGAGTGGGAAGAGCACAATATTTCACAATACGTTGACGCCATTTGTGGACAAGAAGCGGGAAGCAAAAAAGAAACCCTCGGACAAGCCAAAGACTGTGGCTATGACCCCGATAAAGTTCTTATGATCGGTGATGCTCCCGGCGACATGAAAGCGGCGGAAGCAGTCGGCGCACTCTTTTATCCGATCAATCCGGGTGCGGAAGAGGCAAGCTGGGAACGATTCATCAACGAAGCCTGTGATCGCTTTCTGAATGGTGAATATGCCGGTGAATATCAACAGAAAGTCATCGACGAGTTTGACAGCTACCTCCCGGAATTACCTCCCTGGAAACGTTGATCAAACGATTGAAAACCATACAAACACTGCAAGGTATTTCCAATACCATTTCATTCACAATACACCTAACGTAAACGAGAATTTTCAATGTCAAAAAACGATATCGGCCTGGTCGGTCTGGCAGTCATGGGACAAAATCTGGTACTGAATATGGCCAATCATGGCTACTCGGTAGGCGTCTTCAATCGAACCACCAGTGTCACAGATGATTTTGTTGCGAGTAAAACGGATGAGCAAAAAATTACCGGCTACCATTCTCTCAAAGATCTGGTAGAAGATCTGGCAGCACCCCGTAAGGTGATGCTCATGGTTAAGGCTGGCCCTGCCGTTGATACGATTATTGAAGAACTCAAAGGCTTATTGAGCCCCGGGGATATCATCATTGATGGTGGTAACACACAATTTGATGATACGAACCGCCGAACCAGAGAAGTGGAAGAAGCGGGTCTGCTCTTTATTGGAACGGGCGTTTCCGGTGGTGAAGAAGGGGCACTCAAAGGCCCCAGTATTATGCCCGGCGGGTCGCCCGCTGGCTGGCCGCATGTCAAATCCATTCTACAGGACATCTCTGCCAAAGTGGGCGAAAACAATGATATCCCCTGTTGTGAATGGGTCGGAGAAGCAGGTGCAGGGCACTATGTCAAAATGGTCCACAATGGCATCGAATATGGCGATATGCAGTTAATCTGCGAATCGTACTACATCCTCAAACATGCACTGGGACTGACCAACCAGGAACTTTACAAAGTATTTGATGAGTGGAATCGGGGTGAACTCGAAAGTTACCTGATTGAAATTACCCGCGACATCTTCACCGTGATTGATGAAGAATCAGGTGAGCATCTTGTTGATCAAATCCTGGATACTGCCAAACAAAAGGGAACGGGCAAATGGATGAGCCAGCACGCTTTGGACCTTGGTGTTCCCACAACTTTAATTACCGAAGCCGTCTATGCCCGCTGTCTCTCTGCCCAGAAAGAAGCCCGTGTTCGTGCATCGAAAATCCTGAGTGGTCCCACAACAAAATTTGAGGGGGATCGGGATCAATTTATCGAAGACGTCAGACAGGCACTCTACGCTTCCAAGTTATGTAGTTATGCCCAGGGTTATGTGCAACTGAATGCGGCCGCCGAACATTTCGGATGGAACTTGAATAATGGAGATATTGCCCTCTTATGGCGTGGCGGATGTATCATTCGATCGACATTTTTACAAGACATCAAATCCGCGTTTGACAAGAATCCGGAACTGGAAAACCTGTTACTGGACGATTTCTTCCGCACGGCCATTGATAACGCACAACCAAGCTGGAGACGCGTTGTATCAACCGCTGTTGAGCTTGGATTACCTGTCCCCAGTTTCACAGCCGCTTTAAGTTATTATGATGGATATCGTCAGGAACGTTTACCAGCAAATCTGTTGCAGGCACAACGCGACTACTTTGGCGCTCACACGTATCAGCGACTTGATAAAGAAGGCACGTTCCACACGGACTGGATTCGCGAACGTAACCTGGATTCGTAAGCAATACGAAACCGGACAACCGGGAACAGATCGTTTATTTTCAATGTAGCCAGCCAGTTCATTTGCCCGTTATTAAAGAATGTAAAACTTTGATAACAGATCATTTTGTGTTATGCAGGGAGTGAGGCAATGCGAATCGTATTGTTAGGAACTGGTGGCTATCATCCGAATGAACGTCGCCATACTGCCTGTCTCATGATCCCCGAATCAGGGGTCATCTTTGATGCCGGGACCAGTTTTTTTCGTGTTCCGGAACTTCTACAAACACGGGATTTGCAGATTTTTCTGACGCATGCCCATCTGGATCATATTGTCGGACTCACATTTTTTCTGGTTCCCATGCTGACTGATCAAGTCGATTCCGTCAAAGTCTATGGTGAAGAATCAAAACTGAACGCGATTCAGACTCATCTCTTCTCAGAAGAAGTATTTCCCGTACTGCCCGATTACGATTTTGTTGAACTTACAGAAACCGTCCCTGTTCCCAACCAGGGAGTATTGAAATCCATCACGCAGGAACATCCGGGAGGTTCCATCGGCTATCGAATCGACTGGCCCGACCGTTCCATTGCTTATATGACTGATACGGCAAATCCAGACCAGCATCTTGAATTTGTGCAAGGCGTCGATTTATTAATACACGAATGTTACTTTCCAGATGAAATGGCCGAATGGGCAGAAAAAACCGGACATAGCCATACCACTCCGGTTGCGGAACTTGCCCGAGATGCCAAAGTAGGGAAACTGGTTCTCACGCATATTGACCCACAACAAACGGGTGATGATCCCATCGGAATCGAAGTTGCCCGGAAAATCTTTCCTAATACAATATTGGGAGAGGATCTAATGGAAATTGATTTTTAGGGCTCAGATGAGACTCCCCATCCACCTTCCCCAAATAACAAGCAATCAGCGGCCATGACGAAAGAAACATCATCAAAAGCATTTCTTTCTCAGGAACTTCTCGAAGCGTTGCGAAACCCACAAAATGGTCTCGCGCTGAATTGGGACGAAGACCAGAGTGTCCTCGTTGATCAAGAAACAAGCGACACATATCCTGTCATGCAGGGGATTCCCCGTTTTGTAGAACAAGAACACCTTTCCAGTTTTGGTTTGCAATGGAACAAGTACGAGGTTGCGCATGCGGATGAAGATCGAGCAACGTTCACCGCCAAAACGGGGGTTCCTTTAACGGATTTGAAAGGACTCAAAATCCTGGATGCCGGCTGTGGAGGAGGCCGCTATTGTAAAGTCGCCGCGGAAGCAGGAGGAACCGTGTTTGGTGCCGACCATACGACGGCGGTCGAGAAAGCACAAAAACTATGTAGCCATCTGGAAAATGTGCATCTTGTCCAGGCCGACCTCAAGCATCTTCCCTATGAACAGGAATCATTCGATTTTGTCTTCTCGATTGGTGTGATGCATCATGACAAAAATACGCGTGCCGTTTTTGATGCGGTTGCCAAAATGGTCAAACCGGGAGGCAAATATTCTGTCTGGCTCTATCGGAAAAACCAATGGTGGCAGGAAGGGATTAATTCCACGCTGCGCAAAGTCACAACCCGCATGGCTCCTGAAAAACTGGAGCGCTGGTGCCGTCTGGGTGCCTGGCTGGGTGGTATTCCCGCACTCAATAAAATGCTGAACAAAATCGTCAACTTCAGTAGCCATCCGAACTGGGAAAACCGGGTCTGTGATACCTTTGACTGGTATGCGCCTGCCTACCAATATCACCATACGATTGAAGAACTCAAAGCCTGGTTCGAACAGGCCGGGTTCCAGGATTTAAAAGTTCTGCCCCCCGAAAAGACCGGCTCCTTTTACCGATGGAGCTACAATCGTAATTTATTGATCGGCAGTGGAGTGAATATCCAGGGAACAAGATCCGAATCGAGTCCCTAGATCCATTTTTTACCTAATCGATTCGATATTGAGTCGAGTACCATTAAACAGTGTGTGACAGACTTGACAATCTGACTTAAAAAAGTGATAGAGGAAGAATCCACTTTAGAGATGCGTATCAGAATATCCTTAATCCAGCTTGAAATACTCCGCCTGAAAAGGTGGTTTTATGTGCAACAGGTAGAGTCATGAATCCTTCGACCCCTCCCAACGGGCTATCGACATCTGAAATTGAAGAATTACGCCAAAAGCATTACAACGCGACGATCCTGGAATTGCGCATGCCTCATGATCATTTAATGATCGTACGCGTCAAACCGGATGCTGAACTACCGAAGTTTTCAGGTGGACAATACACGACACTCGGACTGGGTTCCTGGGAAAACCGTGTTGATGACGGGCCATTGGCTGAACTACCCAAACCCAAATTAGTACGTCGCGCCTATTCCATTTCCTGTCCGATGCTGGATGCAAACGGCGAGCTGCTCGCAAATGACCAGATTGATTATCTGGAGTTCTATATTACGCTGGTGTTACGTCCTGATGCGGATGATCCCCCCCTCACACCGCGGCTGTTCCGTTTGAAAGCAGGAGACCGCCTGCACCTTGGTAAAAAACCGGTCGGTACTTACACACTCAAACCAATTCAATCGACCGACAATGTCATTTTTGCCGGAACTGGTACGGGAGAAGCCCCCCATAATTCGATGTCGATCGAATTACTGCAGCGAGGCCATACCGGAAATATCGCTTCGATGACGTGTGTCCGTTACAAAGGGGACCTTGGGTATCTCGACCAACAGTTGAAATTACAAGAGCGGTTTTCTAATTACCGTTATGGGGCATTTACAACGCGCGAACCGGAAAATATTGACCAGAGCCATCCCGATTATGTTGGAAAGCAGTATTTACAAGACATCATCAACCCGGAAAAATTCCAGGCTGAATTTGGCTGGACTCCCTTACCAGATCAAACGCATATTTTTCTCTGCGGCAATCCATCAATGATCGGCCTGCCTGAAAAAAATGAAGCGGGAGAACTCGAATTTCCTGAATCAAAAGGCATGGTCGAACTTTTAACAGAGCAGGGCTATCAACTCTCGACTCCCAAAGCTCCCGGCAATATTCATTTCGAGAAATACTGGTAAGAAAATCAGAACGGCTCGGATTATTTTCTACCACGAAAAGCACTAAAGACACGAAAAACAACACGGTGCCGAAGTCATTCGGTGTGAAAATATAAGATGACTTGAGCCTGATTTCGCCCAATAAACATCACCCGCGTAGGGGTCGACCCATGTGTCGACCCGCCTCTCGACTTTCCATCGATTCACTCCCACTAAAGAACCACACAAAACATCCGCACGACGCAGCACAATCAAACCAACCCCATCGGGCGGACACATGGGTCCCGCACCCTACGTTTCAGGTAACAAGAGGCTGCCAGCGTTTACGATGAAGGCACATACCAGCATTCCGATCTGAGGTTCGTAGACTGGGTGCCACTGTCGGCTCGTCCGACAGTGCTGCTTCGAATCACGAATAATCTACCGTCTGCTTGCCTGCTCTATGGAAATTTATTCCATATTGTACGAGTACTCTGAGAACTTTTGTTCGCTGTGCTCGGACCGAATTTTCATCGATCTTTCCCATATATTGCTGATGTCAATGGTGTTGAGTCTGTCTTCTATCTTCACTGTCGGGCAAGCCGACAGTGGCACACAACCTGCCGGTTTTGTTGATGCTATTGTGAGTAAAACTGGTCTTTGAATTGCCGAGTGCCAGCGTACTTTCGCTCTTGAAATTTCGTGATTTTTTGTGTTTTTCGTGGTAGTACTGATTCCTTTTGTTTAGATGAAAGCACTTTGCCGCGATTTATGCAGTTCCCAATTTTCAGTTAGGGGTGGCGGGGGCTATTTTTTATGATACCTGTTTATGTTTTATCAGGCTGCGATTGTCTGGTTCGGTTTCGATTTTCTGATAGAGGGCTTCGAGTTCTTCGTCGGACATGTTTCTGATCTCTTGCGTTGTGTAATTGAGATCGCTGTTGTGAATGTGGTTGTGGGAATGAACTGGTTGTTCAAGGCCCAAGAGTTTATCGATGCGTTCGCGGGCTCGGATGCGATCACGCGGGAGGATTTTGCTGTCGTTGATGATACTCAGATAGAAGACAAAAGAATCTGCACGCAGTTGCTCAATGGGAACTTCCAGATATTTGTTCATTTCGCGGCGCGCACGGGTGATATAACGCTCGACTGAACGACTGGCGAGATCGTATTCACGGATGACGGCTTGTTTAATTCCAGAAGGATGCTTTCCCAGACTGAGTAATTGTTTAATCAGCTGCACCAGCTGAATCTGTTGTTCTTTACTGATGTTTGTTTTTTTGGGAGAGAGGAGTGTGCTCATGCTTCCGTTTCCTTTGATCAAACCGGGGTTTGTTATGTTGAACTGGCCTTATCATGTTGGACGGCACACGCCGGTCAAGAGAAATCGGTGCGCAGTTTTGTGCAAGATCTGGTCGCCGCTGATCTGTTTGCGCCACATGCTTCGTCAAAAAATGTGCTCAAAGGGAGTGCTTCGATACGAGACATGGAGAACCGGTGTGAGAGATGCAGGTGAAGATGTGGAAAAAAGGGACGATTTCCGGCTAAACAAACGGAAGAGATTCGCAGTAAGCAGTGATCAGAAAAACCGGCCTCGCGCGCGCGACGCAGAATTGAGGAGTTTCGAGAAGGGCGCGACGGTGTCAAGTGCGAACTATTCAGCTGGTTTCAGAGCAAATCACTCGGCAGGAAAGTTCCCACAAATGTCAATGGGATCTTTTTGAGGAAGAATTCTGGTGATCATCGCGAACTGATGAAACCTGTTCAGGACGTGACGTACCAACAAAAAAAGGGGCTTGAAAAAGCCCCTTTGAAAATCACGTTATCTGAATTCTGCGAATATGATCTATTTGCAGTTTGAAGGAGATTGAGATTCAAGCACAGATCACAAAAAAGGAGTTAAGACCTCACATCATCGTAATGGAATTGGCTCAAAATTCAATTCAACAAAGCAGCGCCATTCTAGCCCTTGCGATGTCTGATCTTAGCGCGAGCGCGTCGTTTTTTACGACCAATTTTTCGACGACCTTTACCTGTCTTCTTGGTTCCCATTCGAAGAAATGCCTTTCGTATCTGCTTCTAAAAAGATGTCATTTAATTTATAGTAATTGTACAAAGCATGCTTGATTTACGATTAATCGAACATGCTCAAGACGATTGAAAACTAAAAACCGTAGCTCAAACGGTTACTTTAACAGGCTTTGACAAAATCTTCAACCACATATGTTTCAGGAATTTAAGGTCCCTTGAGAAATCTGTCATAAAACCCGAAGATAGGACTTCTGACTTTAAAAAGCCAAAATCGATCTCACATTTCAGCAGGATTCACAATTATGGATTATCG
This sequence comes from uncultured Planctomycetaceae bacterium, assembly GCA_942492165.1. Classification (GTDB taxonomy): domain Bacteria; phylum Planctomycetota; class Planctomycetia; order Planctomycetales; family Planctomycetaceae; genus Gimesia. The sequence continues at coordinate 65,215 of CALOEF010000095.1, read as the reverse complement.
CAACTTAGGAAAAGCTGGCGTTCGTGTCTCTCCCGTATGCCTGGGTACAATGATGTTTGGAGGGCCCACCAATGAGGGAGACTCGATTTCCATCATGCATAAGGCAATTGATCTCGGGATCAACTTCTTCGATACCGCAAACATGTACAGTACCGGTGGTTCAGAATCGGTTATTGGAAAAGCTCTGAAGGATCGTCGCGATAAAGTCATTTTGGCTACCAAAGGACGCGCTCCCATGGGGGATGGCCCTAATGACGCGGGTGCCAGCAGAGTACATCTCATGCGTGAACTGGATCGCAGCCTGCAGCGTCTGGGGACCGATTATGTCGATATTTATTATGTCCACACACCAGACTATGACACTCCGATCGAAGAGACCCTTCGCACTCTGGATGATATGGTCCGGTCAGGTAAGGTGCACTACATTGCCTGCTCTAATTATCGTGCCTGGCGGCTGATGGAGGCCCTTGGTACCAGCGATGTCCGGAATCTGCATTCTTTCAGTTGCGTCCAGCCACTTTATAACATCATGAACCGGGACATCGAAGTGGAACTGCTGCCACTGTGTCAGGAGAAGGGGATTGGCGTTGTCAGTTACAGCCCGCTCGCCAGAGGAATTTTGACTGGAAAATATCGAAAAGACCAACCATTTCCGGAAGGAAGCCGCGCTTCTCGAAATGATAAACGCATGAATGAAGCGGAACTCCGTGATGTCAGTATTGAGCTCTCTCAGGAAATCGCAGCCTACTGCGATCAAAAAGGAGTCTCGATGACGAATTTTGCCTTGGCCTGGTGTCTGGCGAATCCGATTCTGACTTCAATCATCATCGGCCCTCGCACAATGGAACAATTTGATGATAACCTGGGTTGCCTGGATGTCGAAATTACAGCCGACGACGAGGCCTTTATCGATTCGCTGGTTCCCCCGGGAGAACACAGCGGCAAAGGATTCCAGGACCCTCAATATCCGGTAACAGGTCGAGGAAAATAGCGTATTTTACTGCGGCAGCCCCCCAATCTGACGAACGGCTTCATACATGACAGCTGTAGCCGTACTGGCCAGATTCAGGCTGCGAACCTGTTCCCGCATCGGAAGTTTTAAATTCGTTTCGGGCGACTCATCCCGGATTCGGGGGGGAAGCCCGTTACTTTCACTCCCGAATAACAGAACGTGACCCGGTTCCAACTTTGCATCCCAGACAAACCGGGTCGCGAACTTGGTCAGCTTCCACCATGTCCTGTCTGAGAGACGTGAACGAACTTCATCCAGACTATCCACGGCTTCCCAGTCCAGATGTTGCCAGTAATCCATGCCGGCACGCCGCAGATGCTTTTCATCCAGCTTAAAACCAAGTGGTCTTACCAACCACAATTTGGCACCGATGGCGACGCAGGTACGACCAATATTTCCGGTGTTTTGTGGAATATCCGGCTGATAAAGGACAATGTGAAGTAAAGGCTCAGAAGATGATGACATTCAGGCTCTCAAATTGATAAAATTCTCTTAAAACAGGTATAAATACGAATTTATAGCTCTCGTAAGCCAGCTCAGTCTATGTAATACTTAACGCACTCTGGTTATTATACTTTTCGTTAATGCCAGCAAATGAGCAGAGTACCATTTTGGGAATGGAAACGGTACAGATACGAAGTCCTGCGGAAGGACTATTTTCTCATTCGTCAAACTCAAATTCAAACTATTACGACTCAATAAGATTTACCGATGTTTCAAAAAGTAACTGATGCCAGCTTCATTGAAGGTGAACACGACGTTCTCAAATTCTGGGAAGACAACCAGGTTTTTGACCAGCTTCGCAAAAAAAATGCAGGAAAACCCAAGTGGAGTTTTATTGATGGTCCGATGACGGCCAATAATCCCATGGGAGTGCATCACGCTTGGGGGGAACATACAAAGATGCCTACCAACGTTATTATGCAATGACAGGGCACGAACTCCGGTATCAAAACGGTTTCGATTGTCAGGGACTCTGGGTGGAAGTCGAAGTCGAAAAAGAGCTTGGCTATGGAACCAAGCAGGAAGTTGTCGAACACGGTATCGACAAGTTCGTTAATGAATGCAAAAAACGGGTGTTACGTTTTGCAGCCCGCCAGACCGAACAGTCGATTCGCCTCGGTTACTGGATGGAATGGGATACCCCGACCAACTGCGAAAGCTGGCATGGCTCTCGGTACGGATGCAGAGTCGGTCACCGTCGACACCACCCCGCGAGTAGAACAAGACAGACAAAGCGGACGATCGTCGCACAACTCGGCAGCCCCGAGTCGGTGGAAGTTACTTCACATTTTCGACCGAAAACAACGAGACGATCTGGACATTCCTCAAGAAGTGCTCTGAGCGTGGTAAAATCTATCGTGGCCACGACGTCATGCCCTGGTCGGGCAGGGAGGAAGGCGCCTACAGCCAGATGGAAGTCGCCGATGGCCGTAAGCTGACGATGCACCGTTCGGTTTTCGCGCGGTTCCTGCCTCAAAGACCGCGAGAATGAGTACCTGCTGATCTGGACGACGACTCCCTGGACGCTGACGAGCAACGTTGCCGCGGCGGTGAATCCCGATCTGGATTATGTCAAAGTACGCTGCGAAAAAAAGAGGGTGCGGTCTACTATTTTGCGAAAGAGAACCTCGAATTTCAGCGGCTAAGTCGAGAATTCAAGGAAGGGTTTGGTAGACCCGAATGGTCGTGGCCGAAAGAGGTTCCCAAGCTGAAGACGATCGCCCAGATTTTCAAAGAGCAGGGGGGCTACGAAATCGAGATACCATCAAAGGTGCCGCGATGGTGGGCTGGGAATACACGGGCCCTTTTGATGATCTTCCTGCTCAACAATCTCCCGGTGGCTACCCCAGTGACGAATCCCTGCTGGAGAAGACAGGGATCAGCTGTCACCGCGTCATTGATGGAGGCCGTGACTTTAAAGGCAACCCACACGTTGTCGCCGGCGAAGGAACAGGTATCGTACACACGGCTCCCGGTTGCGGCGATGTCGACCATCAGCTGGGCGAACAACTGGGACTCGTCGCAATTGCTCCCTTAGGCGAAGACGGACGATTTGTCGAAGGGTTTGGAGATTTTACAGGCACAGAAGGCGATCGACCCCGAGACACCAGAGTTGGTCTTTGAAAGTTGACCGAGAAACATCGCTCGTCGCGGTCACGGAAAGCTATCCGCACATTTACCCGCACTGCTGGCGAACGGGGGATGAACTCGTCTTCCGCCTCGTCGACGAGTGGTTCATCAATATGGACTGGCGAGAAGAAATCAAGGACGTGACAAGACAGATTAACTGGGTCCCCGACAGCATCGATGGTGAGAAGCGAACTGGAATGGCTCACCGACATGCGCGACTGGATGATTTCCAAGAAACGATTCTGGGGTTTAGCGCTACCGATTTGGGTCGAAGAGGACGAAGAAACGGTCAACGGAACTCGACATCGACGTCATCGGTTCGCTCGCTGAACTGAAAGAGCGAGCGGTCGAAGGCTGGGACGAACTCGAAGGTCATACGCCCCACCGGCCGTGGATCGATGAAGTCAAACTTCGCAATCCCAAAACCGGCAATCTGATGACACGCATTCCCGACGTGGGAAATCCCTGGCTCGATGCAGGCATTGTTCCTTTCTCGACCATGCAATACAACACAAATCCACAAGAGTGGGAGAAATGGTATCCGGCTGATCTCGTTTCCGAGTGCTTCCCCGGTCAATTCCGAAACTGGTTCTATGCACTACTCTCGATGGCGACCATGATGGATGGAACTCCTCCGTTCAAAACCTTACTGGGTTATCGTCTGGTTTTGAATGAAGAAGGCAAACCCATGCACAAATCAGATGGAACAGCCATCTGGTTTGAAGAAGCTGCCGAACAACTGGGTGTCGACACGATGCGCTGGATGTATCTGGCACACAATCCGGCTTCTGACCTGCGTTTTGGTATGAGACATCCCGGTCAAGAGGTGACACTCGTCACACCGGAAGGTGCGATTAATCAAACAAAAGAAGGTTCACCGACATGCCTGGTCGAAAGTAAACCGGCCGATGAAATTCGCCGTCAGGTGCTCATTCCACTCTGGAATTCGTATGCCTTCTTTGTCAACTATGCGCGTCTTGATGAGTTTGATCCCTCACAGAAAAGCGTTCCTGTTAAAGAACGTCCTGAAATTGATCGCTGGATCTTGTCTAACCTGCAGGCGCTATTGGCAACGGCAAAGACGGAAATTGCCGCTTATAACTACGCTGGCTTCTTGAAAAAAGCCACTGCCTTCATCGATGATTTATCGAACTGGTATATCAGACGTAACCGGAGACGATTCTGGCGTTCTCAGGACGCAAATGATACGGATAAACTCGCCGCGTATCAAACCCTGTTTGAAGTTCTGGTCACACTTTCCAAGGCATTAGCCCCCACGATTCCTTTCCTCACCGAAAGAATCTATCAGAACCTGGTCACCAGCTGGGACCAGACTGCACCTTCCAGTGTCCACCTTTGTGACTATCCAGAATGCGATGCAACTCTCCTGGACGAAGAGCTCAATTTCCATGCTTCACAGGCACAAATCGTAGTCAAGCTAGGCCATAAATTACGAGACGAGTCCAATCAGCGCGTGCGACAACCTCTGGCAGAATTAAGATTCACCTGCCGTTCACCAGAGCAAATGATCGCAGTGGAAAGCCTCGCGAATACGATCGAGGAAGAACTCAATATTAAAAAAGTAACCCGCTGTGAAAATCTGGATGATCTTGTCAGCTATACTTACAAGCCCAATCTTAAAACACTCGGTCCTAAATATGGAAAACTGCTGGGAATGCTGCGTCAGCAACTTCCTGAAGTGGGCGATGCCGTGCTTGGACCACTCAGACGGGGTGAGTCTGTCTCTCTCGAATTATCAGGAAACCAGATCGATCTGCAGCCGGAAGATGTTTTGGTTGGAACCGAACAGGCTGCCGAATGGATTTGTGCTGATGATCAGGGAATCCAGATTGCAATTTCAACCAAATTAACGCCTGAATTGGAAGAGGAAGGCATGGCCCGCGATTTTGTTCGGCAGGTACAGCAACTTCGTAAAGAAGCAGATCTGGAAATTGAAGATCGCATTAATATCGATTTCAATTCCAATGGAACAAAAGAAGTCGAAAAAGCGATCACCGACTGGTCAGATTATATTCTGGGTGAAACGCTGGGTGATCAACTGAATCAATCTGACAAAAATGATGAAACAAAAGAAGTTACCATTGGCAACTTTAAAGTATTGATTCGAATTGAAAAATCGTAATATCGTATTTACAGAACGGACCAATCAAAGCGATAATCGGTTGACAACTATGGTTTCGTGGTAGCAGCTGCCGACGTTTTTTCTGTAATCCGATCGATCAATCGCCCCACATATGTCTGCAATCGTCGATTGAGATTCGCATTCTTGCGCGGTAACTGTGCAATTTTCTCATTAACGGGAGCTGTTTTTTCATCCAGCTTGTCGAGGCCGTTTAAAGCTAACATGGCTACATAAAGTCCATGCTGATTCAAATCTGAGAGTGAAAACAGTGTATGAACGGCATCCGGAACATCTTTTTCGTTACCATATTTCCCAAGAGCTTCCGCAGCAATACAACGTACTGATTTTGACGAATCGTTTAATGCCCCTCGTAATTCGTTTCGCCCTCGTTGAACAGCCGCTTTGCCACGCATCAAAAGCCCCATCGCTGCCCAATAACGTACGGCGGAATTGGCATCTTTTAATCCAGCGAGCAGTTGATCCTGACTGTCAGATTTTCCGGATGACGCTAATTCCGCCATCGCCAGAATTTTTGTCAGAGGGTAAAGTTCTGCATTTTGTCCAATGAGGCAGGGAGCCCCACCATCAGAAAGGCTATGCACTTCTGCTTCAGGGAGAAAACCAAGATCCCGCACCTCTAACAGCTTCTGCTGTTGTGCATTACGAAGCTCGTTTAATATTTCCTGATGTTCTGCCGAGGTGGACAGATTTTTCACTTCATCCCGGTCTGCTTGTAGATCATATAGTTCTTCAGCTGGTTTCGTCTCCCAGAAATAAGTTTGTGGCGGTTTCAGCTGACCTGCGTCATACATTTTCTTCCAGACTTGAGTTGTGGGAGTCTGGAACATGTAATTGAGATATTGACCATACTTTTTATGAGGCATGTAGTTTCTGATATAGAGATACCGTTTGTTTCTGATGGATCTCACCAGATCGTATCGCTCGTCCATTCGACCGCGAAATCCAAACTGATATCCTTGTGCAGGAGCTTCATATTTCCCCATAAACGCATTTCCCTGCATATGCTCAGGCGGTTTGATCCCGGTTAAACTAAGTAACGTTGGAGCAAAATCAACAAAACCAACCAGTCGATCGGTCTTTCCATTTGACTGATAATCTTCAGGGGCTAACTTTCGAAATTTCGGTGGAATATAAATTACCAATGGAACCTGCAAACCGGAATTATAGGGCCAACGTTTACTCCGAGGCATGCCTGAGCCATGATCGCCATAATAAAATACAATGGTGTCGTCGGCTAAACCTGCTTCTTTCAGTTCTTTGAGATTTTTGCCGACCAAGGCATCCATTTCTGTAATACGATCATAGTATTGAGCCCAGTCGTGACGTACTTCTGGAGTATCCGGATGATACGCGGGAATTCGTACTTTGGCAGGATCATGAACTAAAGTGTGCGGTCGATTTCGAATTTTACTCTCATGACTGATCGTATGATTAAATACCGCAAAGAAAGGCTGACCTGGTTTGCGGTTTTTCCAATGTGCTTTTCGACTTGACTGATCCCACACAGTTCCCGGCTTGGCAACATTATAATCTTCTTTACTGTTATTCGTGCAGAAGTAACCAGCTTGCCTGAGGTATTGGGGATACATCAAAACGTTATCAGGAAGTTTCACCATACTGCGCATGTGCTCGGCACCCAGACAAGTGGGATACATTCCGGTAATCAAAGTAGTGCGTGCAGGGGCACAAACCGGGGCAGTTGACCAGCAATTCAGATAAAGCATTCCTCTGGATGCTAACTCGTCTATGTGCGGCGTGTCTGCGTATTTGTCACCGTAACAGCCAAGATGGGGTCCATTGTCTTCACTGGTAATCCATAAAATATTGGGACGGCTGATTTCTGAGTCTGCAGCATAAAGCGGCACATTGAGATTAAAGAGAATGACAAAAATTAAAAAGAACAGCCCCCGGGTGATATCACTTAGCTGAATACTTCTCAATCGCATTTTTATTTCTTCCAATCATGTGCTTTTTTTGAAAAACGTATCATTTTTCATGACGGTTCACATCATTTCATAGACGGAGCATAACCAATCAATCTTTGAGTAGCTGATTGTTACTTACTGCGAATATCATAGCATAATAATATATCTTGATCTCTTAAGAATAATTTTCCCTCTGCCACGACAGGATGCGCCCAGGCTGACTTACCACTACGCTCAGGCTGATCAAATCGCCCTTTCTCTACATAAGAACGGGGATTGATTTCCACCAGAGCCAGTGGCCCTTTTTCGCTCCTCATATAGATATGACCATCAGCACAAGTCAGTGCCCCTTTTCCAACAGACCGATTCTGCCATACCGTCTGTCCATTCGAAAGATTGATACAGGTAAGCACACCAGGATCACTTGAGCCATAAACATATCCATCGACTTCTACCATACCTCCATGATGATTTTTCATGTCCTGTGTGAAAAATCCTAATTGAGCCGAAGTCCGATTCTGTGTCGCAGTCAATCGGAGCAGGGCACCACCAGTTCCATAACCCGTTGCATAGAAAATAGAATTATTTTTTGCAAAGAAGACTGGAGCGGAACAGTTCGCTGTTTTATTTGTCGCGCGGTTATTACCCCATAAGGGCGTTCCCGTCCGAGCGTCCACCCCCATAATTCCATCGTGGGTAAAATTGACATATTGTTTTACTCCTCCGACAGTTGCAATAATTGCTGATGAATATGCCGCTTTCGGATTTCCGGGAACCGCCGCCTTCCATACAGTCGTTCCATTCTGCTTATTCAGCGCCACCATGGTTGCTCCCTGTCCACCCGGCGAGCAAACCAGATTTTCTCCATCAATCAATGGAGACTCGCTGATTCCCCATACAATATTCTGACCGTTAAACTCTTGAAGAATATTCTTGGTCCATTCCACACTACCGTCTCTCGTCGTCATGCGGGAGAGGTCTCCATTTGCTCCTAATGCATATAACGCTGTTCCATCAATTGTTGGAGTTGAACGGGGTCCGTTACCCTGGCCATCTTTAAAAACCGAACCATTCGACTGAGTCCAGACGATCTCTCCCGTGTTGACATCAATCGCGATAACCACTTCTTCATTCGCTTTGGTTCCCATAGTAAACAGCAGAGAACCACTGAGTGAAACAGAAGAATATCCTTCACCCAAACCACGAGCAGTCCATAATAATTTTGGTGGAGTTTGATCCCAGTCTTTTAACAGTCCTGTTTCCGCAGACAGGTTGGCACGCCCAGGACCACGAAATTGTGTCCATCCTTGTGACGCAGTCTCCTGTCCTCGAATATCTGGCTTTTCTTTCATCTTTATTTTTTTGGGGGGCTTACTTCCAGGTACTTTGGATTTTGATTTTGTAACCTCACGTACTGAAAATCGAGTAATCACCCCGGAGCCCGAAGTGAAAACTGTTGCCCTTTGTCCGACTTTGAACTGGTCAAATTTTGCTTTCTTGCTGTTGAAAGTCGTAGGAGCAGAACTGGGGATTAAAAAACTTTTTTCTTGCCCCCTCGTTGATTTAATAACCACACGTTTTTGATCTGGTGAGATTGACTGGATAATCCCGCTAAAAATCGCAGATTCTGCATGAGAGGTCCAAATTCCTGTCAAAAAAACGACTAAACATAAATGACGCGTTGATCGCATAGGAAGTCCTCATCATTTCCAGAAACCAGATTGTATTTACCGAGGTTATCATTACCCGGAACAGGTTAATTTAAGTTGAATTATACTCTGCCCAGGACAGCGATTGAAGCTGTAAACCCAAATAGATCAATTTTTGATCCCTTTTCAAACTGGTCCATTATCAGATCAATTCAGTAGATTAGAACCAGACTCGAATTGATTTGTTATCGGGTTAATACTTCTGAGACGACTGGGCGATGGTCCGATACCCAGGTCCATCTGTTTTCAGAATATAACACATCCACCTGAGAGTTGACCCAAATGCTATCAAGGTCCAAAACGGGGAGAGGCAAAGGCCAGGTTGCCTTATATCCAGCACCGGCGATTTCAAATGAATTTTTTAAATACGTTCTCAATGGACGAAAGTGAGCTGAATCACTGGGAGTATTAAAATCGCCTAATACCAAAACTGGTTGATTGTTGATTTGAGATACTTGTGAAGCCAGCTCAAACAGCCCTTCCTTTCTTGATTTGAATACGTCACTTTTGATATCAACAAGAAAGACAGTCCATAAGTCTTGTGAAGTATGATCTAACATGAGGCTCAGGCGTTCATACCTTCCCATCTCACTAAGTGTCCCCGTGCTCTGATCTGAAACAGGGATTCTGGACAAGCACACAAACCCGTTCTTCACAATTTGATCCGGATAGTCTGGAAATGAGTCCAGCCAAAATTGTTTCAGTTCAGCAGTCTCAGCGCCCGCCTCCACTAATCCAATCAGATCTGGGTTTAGATTCCTTAACTCTGCTAAGACCGCATCCATACTCCACAGTCGATCCCCTATATTCCAGAAAACAATTTTGACTGTTTGTCGCTCAAACTCATTCCGATCTGATAGATTCTGATTTTGCTGAAATTGTGAATTCCAACACAGGCTCCCGGTAATCACAGCAAAAATGAACCAGACCAAGGAAACCCGGTACCAGTGAGTACGCCAGGATAAGATAAAAATTGTCGCGAACCCTAAACTCAACAAGATCAATGGGGTCATGTAATACACTAAGGTTGGCACTATGCCACCTGTATCTCGCACTGTGCACCGAATCAGTAATGCCAACATCAAAAAGACAGAAAGGGTGAGAATGAAGATCCTGGTGATCCAAAATTTCAGTCCCAATCTGGATCGTTTCAAATCCAGTCGTAAAGGTTGCTTCTGATTGCTCATCCGATTCTCTGGTATCTTTGATTGCATATTGACTGGCTTCTTTTCAGCAGATCCATCAATTCCGACTAAAATTCATTGAAATCCAGAGATCTATTTGTAGCTGTTCTCATCTCAGTTATGTTATGATCCCGGTGTTTTTACTACATAAGCTGAATTTAAGAAATTCTGAATTATTGTTTTAAGGGAAATTAATTCACAATGAGCCTTTCTCCGGAAGATCGCATCATAGAACTGGGACATTCACTACCATCTCCACCGCAAGCTGTTGGGTCATACATCCCTGCAACGCAATTTGGTAATGTGATTGTGACAAGCGGACAACTCCCTTTTATTGGTACCGAACTGATGTTTAAGGGAAAAATTGGAGATCAACTTCATGAAGATGATGGCTCCAATGCAGCCAGCCTGTGCCTGTTGAACGCCTTAGCTCAAATCAAAACTGTAACAGGTGATCTTTCAAAAATCACCAAAATCATCCGATTAGAGGGATACATTCATTCCGCTCCTGGATTTGATCGGCAACCGTATGTCCTGAATGCCGCATCACAGCTTTTGACAGATATTTTCGGAGACCCTGGAAAACACACCCGAGTGGCATTAGGGATTTCTGAAATGCCTTTAAATGCTGCTGTTCAATTAGCTCTCTGGGTCGAAATCTCTGCTTGAGTCACGAATTTCAAGTATTCCCACCTTGATGAGTCTCAGTACTTTTTTAATGGATTGAGAAAGATGCTTACACTCGAAAGAATATTGGACAAGAAGTTGATTTTCTGCTTTCAATCAGCTCCCATCAGAATCACAAGTCTATTTCTTGTGATATCTATCAATTCCAGTCTGGTTATTGCCCAGCTACCAAAAATCTCACCAGGCACTTCTAATCCCAATCTTATCTCTAATCCTCAGGGTGCTGAGACAAAAAAGGATCAAAATTTCAAGAAAAACTCCTGGACTTCCTTTCTGGGAAATGACCGCAATGGTATTTCACAAGAAACAGGATTGAATTTAAACTGGAATCGGCATCGACCTTCAGTTCTATGGAGAGTCCCTCTCGGAGGTGGATTTTCATCGATTGTGATCTCCGATGGTCGAATCTGGACGATGGCAACACATCTGAATAATGATTATGTAGTATGTTTTGATGCTCTTTCAGGTAAAAAATTATGGTCCTCATTAGCAGCACCAACTTATCTGGATCAACAAAGGCAAGCACGTGGCCCAAGATCGACACCAACTTATCATGCAGGAAAGTTATATTGCCTGTTGCCTGCCGGTGATTTACTTTGCCTTGACGCAAATTCTGGAAAAATTGTCTGGAAAATCAATGTATTCCAGATTAGTGGCGCTCGGAAGCAGGAACAGAAAACGATTTATTACTGGGGAATGTCAGCTTCTCCTCTGATCGAAGGAGATCTTGTTATCCTCCAACCTGGTGGCACCTCTGATAATTCTGTCATTGCAGTCAATAAAGATACCGGGAAGCTAATCTGGTCTTCTGGTAATGATCCCCCCGGATATGCATCTCCCATTGTAATTGAAGCGGAAAACCAAAGACAGATCATAGTGCCTACTGGTCAATCTGTTCTGGCACTCAACCCTGAAAAAGGGGATATCCTCTGGCGAATCGTCTGGGGAAATAAGTATAACTGTAACTGTGCGACTCCCATCTGGAATGATGACTCGCTATTCATCTCTTCCGCATATGGAACTGGTTGTATGCGGTTTTCATTGACAAAACAAAATGAAGAAATTCGCCCCATTTCACTTTGGAAAAACCGTTCACTCCAAAATCAATTTGCCACAAGCATCATTAAAGATGGGTATATTTACGGTCCCCATGGGGATCTCGCCGCGGTCACATATCGGTGCATTGATATGCAACGTGGTCAAGTTCAGTGGATCTCAAGACGCATCGGAAAGTGCACACAAATCGCAGTGCAAGATCATATCATCTGTCTCACAGAGCAGGGGATTCTGATTTTAATCGAATCTAATCCGACCGAATATCGCGAAAAAGGAAGAATCACGGGATTACTCGGCTTTAAAGCCTGGGCACACCCGGCATTCGCAAACAAGAGATTATATATTCGCGACGAAAAAAGAATGATTTGTCTTGATCTCAACGAAAAATAGCCGCGGATGAAATGAATCAAATCGCGGCCTTCTCAGAAAAACAGCGGTTCTTAACTGCCAGTTGGAGCCGAAACCAATTCATTTTTCAGGTTTTTTAGTTTCTGTTGCTGCTTCTGAATCAATTCTTCCTGTTTTTTGATCTGATCCTTAATTGCTTGCTTGTTTTTTGGCTTTCCTGCTTTTTGACCTGGAAAAACCCTTCGCGGTGGGTTTCTTAATTTAGCCATCGCTTTTTTATTCTCAGCTTTTACGCGTGCCAGAATTTGATCAGATTGAAAAATTGTCCTGCGGGCCTCTTGAAATACAGAACGTTTCGTTCCGTCCTGTCCTTCGACTTCCTCATCCTCAATGTCATTTTCGGCATCCATTAATGCATCATAAAATGCACGTGCCAGATTGGTTTTTAAGTTATCGCGATTCAAGTTTGAGTAATCCTGCTCTTGCTTCTCAGATTGTTTCTTAGAGCTTGGCACATTCGATTGGGATTCTTTTTCTTTTTGCTGAGCAGAGCTCATGCTGGCCATCGTAACGTAAAATAAACCAACTACTAAAGCTAATGCCAATAATCGTTTCATCGACTTGCCTCTTAATTTGAAAACAAAAACCATCCCAGAACGCTCAGTAACCGAGCTTATTATATTCCAGACAAGCCACCTAATCCACCCCATCTAACATTAAATGGGCAATTCTTGTCTTTATTCTTACACTCAAATCCAATTTCTGAAACTGTCTAATACAGCCGACATCCTAGAGAGTTTTTTCTGACACACAAATAAAAAAGCCTGTGCTTAAACACAGGCAGTTTTGATATTCACAAATCTCGCCAAAGGCTATCTGATGCAAATGCTTAAATCAGGGACCGTTGATTGCGTTGATTGCGTTCGCCAGATCCATTAACTCATTGATTAACGCACTACGTAATGTAGTGAGACCAGCTAACGCCCCAATGCCAATAATTGTGAGTAGCAACAGGTATTCGACAAATACAGCACCGCGGACCTTTTGTTTCCACCGCTGTGATTGTGCCCGGATTCTTTTTAACACAGGTAACCCTTTCATGTATTCCAAATAGAAAGTCCTCTTACCGAATCTTATGCACACTCCATACCAATTATTCAAATTTTTAACATTCTACAAGCGTCTGAATAAAATTGAGAAAATCATCAATAAATACTATCAAAACAGGGCTACCCACATCGAAAACTGGTCATACAAACACTGCCCGACCGGGAAATAAAAGGTAACAAATATGAACGGTTCATGCTCAATTTGTTAACAATTAGATACACCTTTTACTGAGGGAATCCAACGAGATACATTTCGCCAGCAACACAGAAAGCGGGTGAGAAATCACCACAGAGAACTTCTGACAAACAATGTCAAGGCTTTAAAGCGGCAACAGCTTCTTCTCTGGTCGCAAATGTTTCCCAAAGCTGATCAAGATGAGTGACTTCAAGTACTTCCGTACAATATTCACTGAGACCGCAAATGCAGAATTTGCCACCCTCGCGGTGGTTGATACGATTCCAGGTCCTGAAAATGACCTCGATAAAAGCAGACCCAAAAAATAAAGTATGGGAGAGGTCGAGAACGACAATCGGCGGCGATGCCGTTTCCGCAACTTGTAGCAGTACGTCTGTCAATGCATCGAGTCTTGGTTCGTCCAGGTTTTCGTACTCTGGACCTAAAGCCACTATAGTGACCTGACCCTCTTTGACTATTTCTGGTGGATAATCAGCTGGCATAATTGAACTGTCAACAAGATCGCCGTTTGTAAAAGCCCTACTTGAATTCGCAAGAGGGACGCTAAAGGAATCTACACATAGTAATCCAAATCAATAAAGTGTCAACCAAGAAACCGAGTTGCAAAAGCAAGATCTTACGACGCAAGTCTATTATTTCCGAATATTTACCTTCGTGCTTCGATCTGCGTATCTCGCCTATTATCAATTTGGGCTATCAAACGTAAACAGGATGAATCTCTTTGAGCCTATACACCAAATATGGTGTTCAATTTTTCCATTCTTGCAATATCGCAGAGACTTTGATTTTTTGATTATTGCGAAAAACAATAAGAGTAATGTTGTCCCCAACCTGATGCGTCTCTAAGGCATCCAATAAATCATTGGAATTGAATATGGGGATCTCATCGAGTTGCATGATCAGATCCCCAAGCAGAATATCTCCTGTTTTATCTAACCTGATCGCTTGCAATCCAGCTAATGCAGCCGCTCCGCCAGGTATGATATCCTGAATCATAACACCGTGCACATCCTCAGGTAAGAAATGGTTAGACATCAATTTTCGAGTAACAAAATCATCAACGCCAGTAAAATTCAGACTTGGGATCTGAATCATACCATAACGAATTAACTGAGGAACAAATCGGTTAATGAGATCAACGGGAACTGCATAACCGATGCCAGCATATACATGAGAAGAACTATAAATAGCAGTATTCATCCCAATGAGATGACCAGAACTATCGAGCAGAGGACCACCTGAATTTCCAGGGTTAATGGCAGCGTCTGTTTGAATTACATTTCTGATAGGCCTCCCAGTCTCCGAAATGATTTCACGTCCCAACCCACTAATAATTCCTGTCGTCAAAGTTTGATCTAATCCAAAAGGATTCCCGATCGCCAGAACTGTCTGGCCAACTTGAAGATCGGAAGAGTACCCAACATTGATTGGTTTTAACTGATTGCCAGGTGTATCTATTTTTAAGACTGCTAAATCTTTCGATAAGGCAAACCCGACTAATGTTGCCTTCCAGGTCGAATTATCAGCTAAGATCACTGTAGCCTCGTCGGCCTTTTGAATTACATGAAAATTTGTGACGATATGTCCATGACGGTCCCAAATAAATCCGCTACCTGAACCTTGCGAAGTTTTTTGATGATTCATCGTGAATGAATCTGCTTCACCTGAAATTTTAGCGGTACGAATATGTACTACAGATGGTGAAGATTCACGGAATAATTCAATGGTCCGCAACTCAGATTTCGTCAAATCGACTGGGTCATAGATTCGAGAACTGGACTGATTTAGCTGTCGGCTCACGATTTTGTATGTCATCACGACAATTAAAATGATTAGTATCAGAATAAGCCATTTCTGAACTACCGATGATTTTCGTGCAGGAGAGTCGAAATGCCATGACTGTTGTTCTGGAGCCATTTCGGAGTCGTTTCACAAAGAAAAAAAGAGGCTAATTGCGATGTCACTATTTTAATCAGTCTCAATTCATTATCACAATACTGACCAAATATTCTATGATCCATTCGGAACTTACTGAAGTTTAGCAGCCAGCGAATTAAGGTCACTCACAGCTTTAATAAAGCGTTTTTTTAACTTTGGTGAAAGTTGGGAAAATGCAGACTGGACCTCAGGCGTTAACATCTTGTGACTTCGTTCAACTGCGGAACAGATTCGCTTAATTGCCTGCTCAGGTGAAATTTCTGGTTTTGCAACAACAGACACTTCTGATCCTGATTCATTCGGTCCCGGTGCGGCAGCACCAGAACGAAATGGACTATAATCATTACCGTTGCCCCCCATATCTCGAGCATGAGTGCCTACCGTAGCAGGAGTGTCTGCTGCATTACGTGAACCGATCGCATGGTCATGCTGTCCAGATTGATTAAAGTCTGAAGGATCTTTTACAGAAGTCGGCTCATCAGAAATAAATGTGACCTCGGAATCAGGATACTCTTCAAATGGTTCGGAGATTGACAGGTCTTCTCCGTTGAGAGCACGTCTCCAGGCTTTCAATTCCGCAACAGTAGCCTTATTCTCTTCAGCCCACTGCAAGCACTCTGGCGCATCGTCCCAGGTCAATGCAATATAATAATGCGACCATTTAAGAATGGAATACTGATCTCGTACATCTCCAAATGTCTCCCAAACTCGCCTCCGCTGATATATTTGATCGCCACTTAAACCGACCATAGCACCAAAATCGGCATCGGTTCTCCCCTTGGCATATTTTTTTGTCCATTGTGCCGCACACTCGCCAATAACCCAGCTGCTATCGCTTAATGCTTGCCTTGCAAGGTCAATTAACTGTTCTTCCGTCATTTTTGATGTTACTTCGAGCTGATCAGTCATGTGATTTTCTATGTATTCTGATTAGGAATGATAAATTAATTTCTGCTTGATTTGATCTCAAATCGTGAAAGTCTCTACCCTGAACTGGCGTGAAAATAAAGAGACACCATGAACCTTCAGGACCGGAAATGCCTCATATTCAGCAACAAATAAGGTTAACACCCGATGCTACACTGATTGAATCCAGATTACCACCAATTCAGAGATGTAAGTCTGGGAGAAGCAAATTTCAGGCATTATCTCTTTCCCATACTTTTTGACTGGACTGTTGGCTTCTACCTCGATGTTGCCTAAGTTAAGATAGGAGAATTACAGAAATAATCCTGATGACATACTCTATGCTTGACCTAACTTCGATCGGTTATTAGGATTCGGTCAAATTCATACTACGAAGCGCCGAAGAATGACTCTATCGCTTCTGTTGATTAAAAGGTTTTGCCATAATAAACTCTTCTTACATAAGAGCTTATTGTGGGAACACGTGTTTTAAGGCGCCGTAGCCAAGTGGTCTAAGGCGGCGGATTGCAAATCCGTTACTCCCCGGTTCGAATCCGGGCGGCGCCTCTATTTTTCCAAAAAACGACTTCTCTGGAAGTCGTTTTTTTTATTTTAAGACTGACTCAACTCTCGCTGGTACTTCATTTCCATTGACTTCTGGTCATCAGTTTTTTGCTGTTCACTTTTTTTCATCATACGTAAAAAAACCCCGACGATAAAAATCTGTCAGGGTTTTAGATAAACAGTAAACAAAAATATTATTTGATTTGTTTTTGTTGTAAGTCAACGAGAACATCTGAATTATTCAAACAATGCACCAGTGAAATATCACTGGCATTTCTGCCACTCTGATCTCTGATAGAGTCAGCAGTACTCACCATCCGGTCCAATCCCGATTTTAATTCTCGATTAAAAGTAATCGTATCATTTGACTTTACCAGCTCAGCGGATTCGGTTTCTGCTGCTTTCCACATGATCCATGCTGTCGAAATATCATGCAGGCTCGCTGTTCCGACAGGATAAAACGTGTTAATCCTTGTACTCCAGGCAGTTTTTGCATGCCCCATACTTTCTGTAAACATGCTTCGACTTTCATTTTGCTGTTTGTTCTTCAGATAGTATTTTCCTTGTGTATACGTTAACTGAGCTTTAGACATTTCAAGTAAATCTGACCTACCCAGGCCTGCTCCTTGAGATGCCAACCATTCGACTTCTGACTTAATATCTTTCAATTCACGGGCATAGTCTGCAAGACTCGACATATCATTTTTATCCTGACCCAAAATCAGATTGCGTTCCTGGTCTGCAACATAAATCGATCGGGACGCTCTACGAAATTCGGATAAGCTGGTCTCACCAACCTGTAGTTCTACTTTACGAATTTCGTAATAGTCATCTGAAAACTTTGAAATTTCTCCCAGAGCAACCTGTTGATTACTGATGTCCTTATTTTCTCTGGCAATTTCGTATCGATTTTGTGCGAGAAGTAATTTTGCGTGAACGAGATCACCATACCACCCTTGTGAAGCAGGCTGATTGAAGCTTTGTAATTGTTCGACAGCCTGTTGAATCAACTTTTGTTTCTTGAGCAAAAATGGCAATTTTGTATGCTTCGATTGTCGGATCCTGGCAGCTTCAATCTTTGAATCGAGAGCAACATTTAATGCAAGATTGTAATCTGAAAGCGACATCAAACCCCTTGAAAATGAATCCGAGCTTTGCATCATCAATTTATCAGCTCTATTTTCAGTCTGCTCCAAATGTCTCCGTAACTCTCTGGTAATCACTCGACGTTGCGATTGAGAATGTTTTACCTTAACAGGTTGAAGTGCTTTTTTTGCTCTTGGGATAAGCTTACTTTGAGATTTCTCAGGTTGTTTTTTTTCAGTTGCAGGAACAACATTCAAAGGAATATATGTTTTAATTTTAACATTTTCAGAAACGAACGAAACTGGTACAGAAGAAACTGGCTCAGTAAGCGATTCGGCCTCAGATATGGCTGCTTTTGAAGAATGAAGTACTGTAACAGTCCTTTCCTCTTCCATATCCAAAAAAGTATGAATGGACTCTTCGAACGGGTCCTCCCAGACGGGTTCCTGCATCGCCACTAAATGAGAAGAGGGAGGCACTTGAGACCAAAAGACAAAGCTCACCATTAAGCAAATAATGCAAGAACTAATGCAGAAATGAATTCGATCGTTCATAGGTACAATGAATCGCTTAAAAAATGAAATCCAAACAAATCAATAAATTTGGATTGTTGAAAGAGCGATCCGTGCTGTCTGTAACAAAAAAGTCCTTATCACATTATATCGGCGAGATGATCTGCGAAGAGTTCCATTTTATAAGTTGCCGTTTTAATAAGAGCAGGAAGCATTTTTGATAGCGACATTCAAACTGATACTATGTGATTAATTAGATCGAGAGATACTACCCCCAATCGAATATTTCACCATTTTCTGGTCACTCAACCTTCATATCCTAAATATCCCATCTCGTTAAATAATTAATATTAGTGAGGTTATACAGAAAACTTCGTCTAATCCAAAAATGAACCAGATCAACGTGTGATTCCATCAAATCACTTTACGACTTCATCGTTTCTTAGTTTCAAAACCAACTGGAACACATGTACAACACAGAAAGTCATTATTAAAAACCCCCCATTCCCCTAAGATTACATGTTTGATTATAGTGATAACTTTTGTTATCGTGATCACAACGGCAAACTCGACGCATTTTATCTATTCGTCTCATTATTGCAAAATTACTGAATAGTTGGCCAATACCATGGTCATATCCAAAGTCGTAATTGAATGACTGAGAAATACACACGAAGTTAGCGACCGATTTGAAGAGAAAAAGGACTTGCCATGCCCTTTCATGGAATTATTTTCAGCTCTGACTCCAATATGGAGATCACACTTCAATCATTGATTGAAAAAAATGTGGTAGATAGCCTTAAAACGGTTAATACTCTCTTCGAATTAAAACACAGATTAGACGAATGCGCGCCAGCAGTTTTATTTCTCGATTTGAGATCAATTGATCATTCTTTTGAAAAAGATGATCATACCCAGATACTCGCATATTTGACTCAAACCTGTAATCACCCGATAAAAGTGGTCTCAGTGATCGACCAGTTCATTCCTCTTGAATTTGCTGAATCTGCCTATTTTTTAACAGACACATTCCTGGAATACCCTCCCGTTCCTGAAGAATTGATAACACTGGCAGATGAACTGTCTGAAATAAAAGCAGTCATAAAACCATCTACATTACCACAATCTCGGCAAATAAATGATTGCCAGACACAAATGACGACTTACACACCAGAAATGTTACCGATCATTGATCAAGTTTCAAAAATTGCAAAACACAATGTGACATTACTATTAGTAGGTGAAACAGGAACAGGAAAAACAACGCTTGCATCAATGATCCATCAACTTTCACCCAGGAATTCTGAACCATTTCAAAATATTGCCTGTGGTGCACTTCCTTCCGATTTAATCGAAAGCGAATTGTTTGGGCATTTGCGTGGTGCATTCACAGGTGCAGAGCGCAGCAAAATAGGCCGTTTTGAAGCCGCTGGAAAGGGAACTTTACTTTTAGATGAAATAGATATTCTTTCTGCAAAGGACCAGGCAAAACTTCTTAAAGTAATAGAAACAGGACAATTCGAACCTGTTGGTTCTACTGAGTCTCGCCATTCTGAAGCGCGACTTATTGTTGCATCGAATGTAGAGCTAGAAGAGCTGACTCGAAAAAATAAATTTCGTTCAGACCTGTATTATCGATTAAATGTCCTGCAATTTCGATTACCATCACTCAGAGAACGTCCTAATGATATTATTCCACTTTCAATTCAGTTTATCAAAGAATGCTGCGAACAACATTCAATCACAATAGATAAAATACATCGAAAAGTGATCCTGATGCTTCAACAATATCATTGGCCTGGTAATTTACGAGAGCTAAAAAATCAGCTACAGCGTGCAGTGTTATTTTCTAATCATGGCGAATTGACTTCCGATGAATTTTCACCTAATTTGCTTCAGGAAACGATGCCACTCACTGAAAGCCATTTTCAATCTCCCCACAATGCAACTACCTTGTCAGATCAAGTTGCAATGAATGAAAAACATCTGCTGCAAAAATCTTTATCAGAGAATGGTTACCGCAAGACGGCTACAGCAAAAGCTTTGGGCATCAGTCGAGTCGGACTTTACAAAAAAATGCGAAAGTACGGCATGCTCGCACCGAAGAAATCATCAGTTAAGAATAATCTGCTGACAGATAATTAGCAGAAGAGTTTCATTTTCTGATCTCGCATGAGAATCTCACTCGCGGTAGCAGGGGATGTATAACGATTACTGAAAAGGATTCGCCCCTGACTGGCTATTTCCTGTCTGAGGCACCGTGCTGCTGAGTGAATCCCCATACGTTGTTGGTTCTAGAACTCCACCTGGACGATGTTCCTTAATCAGAAAATTACGTAGTTCAAGAACTGCAGGCCCAAAGAACAAAATGTAGATTGGTGGCGCCATGCAGAAGATCACCGGAAACAGTAACTTGATGCTGGTCTTACTGGAATTTTCTTCTGCACGTTGTCGGTATTTTCTACGGACTCCATCAGCAAAATCAATCAAGGCCGTGGATACATTTGTCCCTAATCTCTCTGTTTGAGATATCATCAACGAAAGTGCATTCACGTCAGGTGCGTCAATTCTTTTTGCAAATTGTTTGAGTGCATCTGACATTGAGTTTGCGTCTGCATGACGTCGGATAATCTCAAACTCGACGGCGACATCAGGATGAGAAAAACGCACTTCCTCAGTAACACGTTCAAGGGCTGTTCTGAGCGGGACTCCTCCCGTCAGACACATCATAACAAGATCGAGTGCGTCAGGTAATCCTTTCTGAATTCGATTAACCCTGCGGCTTGCCTGATTATGCAACACGATACGTGGAAGACCGTATCCGGCTCCAGCAATTAAAACCCCAACTAATAAAATGATCGCAGGAAGACTTGAACCAGGATCCACTAAAACACAACCTACTCCAGTCAATATTATAACGAGAACAACTAATGAGTTTCTGGTTGCCAGGTATTCAATCAAAGCCGTAGATCGATAATAACCAGCTCTTTTGAGATCGAGTTCTATCTTTTGAACTTCTCCCTCTGATTGTGGTAATACACCTGCCAACGCGCGGCGAAAAACTCCCACTTTGGAAGTCATCGTGTAGCCTGAATTTTGATTATTCAGATTTAATGCTTTTTTTCTTCCTGAACGGCGCCCCACAGCAACTGCATCTCCAATTAAGAAGAAAACAAAACAGGCAAGCAGAAATGTGGCAACAGTAATAATTTCAACAACCATAGAAATCTCTTTTATTCAAATTCAGAACTAGAATTATAAGTTATATCTCTCAATCAGTTAGAATTGACTTTTAATATTCCGTTCTTAACAGTGCTGAAACCCAAATGATTCCAATCACTTCTAAAACAATGGCAATGAGCAGAAGAATATTACCAATGGGGTCTGTATATAAATTGGAGACATGATCTGGAAAAGCAACCATTAAAATAATAAAAGCGACCGGTGCAACCACAGTCATTAATAATGCAGATGCTCGACCGGCTCCGGTTGAAGCCTTCATCTGACGACGATAATTGATTCTGTCACGAATGACTCCTGCCATGCGTTCCAGATTAGCGGGAAGATTCCCACCGGTTTTTCGGTATAACATTAGAGTTGATGTCAATATTTTGAGATCAATGAGTTGAATACGGTTTGAGAGTGATTTCATGACTGAAGGTACAGAAAGATTCATATCTAACTGACGTGCACAACGCCTGAATTCAAAACTTAAAGGTCCTTTTGTCTCTTCACCAACGATTGAAACGGCTTGCTCCAGACTGGCACCAGCATGTGTTGATCGCGCCAGTAAGTCGATCATTTCAGGAAGCTCTTCCTGTATCAGGTGCATTCTTCTTTTTCTACGAAAATGCAAAACCATCAGAATCGCAAACATGCCACCAATCATGCCGGCAATACCTGCCAATGGCTGATCTGTATAAAGAAAAACGGTTCCACCAATAGCCAGACCACACATGACCAGCAATAGAAAGGTGGAAAATGGCGTCAAATCAGATCCATTTTCCAGAACCAACCGGTCAAAACTTTGGTCAATTTTTCCCAATAAGCTTGCAGCCGGCTCCTGGTCAAAGACATTATGAATTCTTCTTAGACGAGGGCGTTTGCTAAACGAAACAGAATCATTTGATCCAGATAAATCTCGAAAAAAAAGATAGATCGCAAGAGCGGTAAGGGTCACTGCAGCAAAACAAATCAATGTGATAGAAGTACTGTCCACTACAGAATATCTCCACTAGAATAAATAAACGAATTTGAGAACTCAAAGTACTCTGCTGAATCTCTATCAGGACTAAAATCGTTGTTTTTCAAAAATATGGTCGCTGAGCTTGATACCAGAGGCTTCCATCCGTTTCAGACAGTGAGGCCGGTAACCGGTCGCATAAAATTCTCCGAGTGCATTTCCCTGATCGTCTACGCCCGTTTGTTCAAATCCAAAGATATCTTCTACTTTATAATCACCATTACTGTTTATAGAGATGATTTCAGAAACTTTGGTAAGACAACGTTGTCCCCCTTTAAGACGGGAAACATGCAGGATAATTCCGATCCCATTTGCGATATATTGTCTGACAACCTGGATAGGAAGATCAAAACCACTCATGGCAACCATCATTTCCAGTCGCGCTAACGCATCACGGGTATCGTTTGCATGAATGGTGGTTAAAGAACCTTCGTGTCCTGTATTCATGGCCTGAAGCATATCTAACGCTTCAGGTCCTCTGACTTCACCAACAATAATCCGATCGGGCCGCATACGCAGACTGTTCTTGACAAGTTGTCTTTGTGAAATCTCGCCAACGCCTTCTGTATTTTCCGTCTTCGTCTCAAGCCGCACTACGTGTTTATGCTGTAATATTAACTCGGCAGAATCTTCAATTGTGATTAAACGCTCGAACTTTGGAATGAAGTTTGAGAGTGCATTGAGTAATGTCGTTTTACCACTACCGGTACCACCTGAAATCAACATGCTGATACGAGAATCAACAACGGCAGCCAGGAAATCAACAATTTCCGGAGTCATTGATTTCTTTTCAATCAGATCATCCACCTGTAAAGGTACGGTTCCAAACCGGCGAATTGATAATGAGGGGCCATTCAAAGCCAGTGGGGGAATGATCGCATTGATACGAGATCCATCAGGAAGGCGTGCATCAACCATCGGATTCACTTCATCAATTCGGCGTCCCACGCGGGAAACAATCCTCTGTATAATACGCATCAAATGCTGATTATCAGCGAAGATCACATCTGATTCTTGAAGCTGGCCATTTCGCTCAATATGGATTTCATGTGCATGATTGACCAGGATGTCGCTGATGGTTGGATCAGACATTAAGCCATCGAGGGGCCCCAAACCAAAAACTTCACTTAACAATTCATCTAATAATCGATCGCGGTCAATGCCTTCCAATACCGAAGCATGCTCGTCACAAATTTCCGTTGCCACTACGCGAACTTCAGTGGAAAGCTCTTTTTCAGAGATTTGTGCTAACATCGATAAATCAAGAGAATCAACCAGCTCCTGGTGAATTAAGACTTTCTGTTTTTGAAAGTTTAATTCTGCCGCTCTTTCTTCAGGGACGCTATTCGCCGATTCCACAAAGATTTTTTTTGTACTAAGCGATTCCATATGCAAACCCACTATCCCCAAAATGCTGATGCTGCGGCCAGGATGAATAATATGCCAGGGTGATCCTGGCATAAATTATCATCACGTACTTTTGACTCAAAACATCTATTGATGAATTCAACAACGTTTTTGAGACCAAAGGTTACAAAACAAAAAACTATTCTGCAAAAAGATGAAGGCAAAAAACAAACTCAAGAATGCTTCACCCTGCCAGTAATTTTATAATCCACTGACGGGTGATGAAATCTCTGAAGTTTTCTTACCATCTACCTGCTTAATAGCTGTTGTTGCTGCTTTGCTGGGGGGATGCACATCGGAAGCAACTGGTGTATCAATAGAGTCAATCCAATTTTCTCTCTTATAAGGACGGTATCCTTTAAAATGCACCGTATTGAGACTACCTGCTCTATAAATATCCATACTTGATACACGCTGATTGGGAATGAAACCAAGAATATTAGAAAGCGTCAGGCGTTCGCTGGAACGACCGGTTGAAACCACTTCTGTATTCTCATTAGGATTTCGTAATGCGAGACTCAGTACTCCATGATCTTCCACAACTTTTAAAACTTTCCCCTGTTCAGGAGAAACTTCTAGTGTGACAGAATGATCTTCTGACCTCTGCGAATTACCTTTATGTCCCGGGACAGCAGTTTCGTTAACTGCCAGAACACGAACTTTTTCCAAAAGTGTGATCGTAGTCTCAGGAATTCCATCAGTCTCTTCAGAACGGAATAGAACATCAACAATTGTACCAGGGCGGGAGAAACCGGCTACATTACCAATTTTGTGAATCGCGACAGTTACAGCGCGATTACCTGGCTCCAGAATTTCTGCAAGACCAGGCCCCATTCCATTCGGATAGATATCAACGGTATGAAATGGTTGCCCTGCTTTGATCGGATTTTTGATCACGCGTCCCGTTAGATACTGCGAGTTCATAATTCTTTGTTTACCATTAGAATTAAACTGCTTTTCTAACTTTTCCGGAGCGATCTTTAAAATAGAAATATCATCTAAGGACAAGTTCTGTCCTGGGAGAATATCTCTCGATGCGATGGGAAGATAAGCCAATTTAGGTGCCGCTACAGGATCTTCTGCTAATACGAGAGGTCCCGGCTGTTTATGAAGAAACTGCCGCACAGTGTAAGCTGCGCCTAAACCAAGTAAAATTGCGAAAATCGCTGCCGTCATTGTTCCTGGACTAATTTTTGCCACGCTAACTTCCCTGGTTTCTATAGTATATAAAAACTTGAACACACCCGCATTTCAGTTTTCAGAAATGAAAGGTGACTCACATTTGATTATTTTTTCACTAACAATTTTTGACAACTGTTAACTAAATTTACTCATTCGTAGCTGGTATCGTTAAATCGAGACCAGCAGGTGCATCCCCAACGGGATCCATAACTGTAACAGTATCGACATACTCACTCGTAACACCATTAACAGAAAAACTATAGGACTGATCAATGCTTTCCAGAGCAACGGCGACATCACCAAAGTTCTGAACGATATGATCTCGTAGAGTGACAACACCTGGAATAATTCCCAATACGAGAATTGTAACCATCAAAACAGTTACAAAGGGGGAAACACTCCCGCTCTCATCACTCCAGAACTGAAGAGCAATTCTCATTCCATTTCTCCTGACAAATCTGATAGTGGTTACTGAACTATTGAGATTATTAGAACCAGCATTCTTTATGCCTAAACAATATCAATTTCAAAACAAATAGTCTGTTCCCGAGTGGGCGTCTCCTCGGGAACAGATCTATAATCAAACTCGATAACTGTGCTAACTTAGGTTCCTTCGTTAGTCGCAGTAATTTGTACATCAATACAAGCTGGTTCATCACCAGCAACATCTGTGTTCGAATCACAGAAATCAAGGTTGTCAATGAAGACAGAACCGGCAACACTCGATGTGTGGCCAGTAACACCTGAAAAACTGTAACTCTGGTTAATGTTTGAGATTGCTAAAGCGAGGTCACCCAGTTCTTGAACGACCTGATCACGTACGGTAGCTAAACCAACAACAACACCCAATACAAGAATTGTGCCGATTAACACGAGTTCTGAAGAGACAACAAATCCTGCCTCGTCATTCCAGAATTTAGAAAGCATATTCATGCTAACTCCTTAATAATTATGTGAACTGGTTTAAACAGTTCGTGTGAACAAATTGATACGAATTTTTACGCTGTAACCGTAACGAATAGACTCCGTTTACACGGTTGATTGGACATCCAATTCAAAAATAGAATTGAATTAGGTTCCTTCGTTCGTTGCATCAATGATTAAAATGCAATGTGCATCTAAACCGACTGGATCAGCATCAAGGTCACAGAAGTCTGTGTTATCATTGAAGATAGACCCAGCTGTACTTGATGAGTGACCAGTAATTCCAGAGAAAGAATAGCTCTGATTGCTGTTTGCGAATGCTGCGGCAACGTCTGCAAGTTCCGCAATAACCTGATCACGAAGTGTCGTTAACCCGACAACCATACCGAGAACCAACACAGTAGCGATCAACACGAGTTCGGTTGAAACGACGAAACCATTTTCGTCACTCCAAAACTGCTGAAACATCTTCATTCGTACTCCTCACTTAAAATAAGATGGTTAATGTTTACTGGATGCACTACAACAATTTGCAGTTATCAACATCGCAGTAAATTAACACGTCTGCACACGCCCTGCGCAGACAGTCTGGTTATAAGAGCAGACAATGTGCCATTCCGACCCATAATACATATTTTTCGTAAAGTCACTCTGCAATGCCTGTTTTACGATGATTTGAACGGGGTATTTTGTGTACCAGCCGCTAATATCAGTAAAGATTGCGTTTCCCAATACGATGCAGTCATAAATCTGATCAATACGCTTTACTGGATGTCATTCAACAATTCATGTTTACAAAAGTTAACAATTTGAATTTTGATGTAACATAAAGTACACATGCAGCGAGAGATTTGATTTGAAGAATGGATACGGAAAAGAAATGGTCACCACAGGGCAGGGGGGCTATGAATGCCCTTATTGACAGCTACCTGGTACCATGAAAATACGCGACCGCATTTTACTTTGTCTTAGCATTCGACAGGTTAACCTGAGCGGGAAACTTCCCTCGCCAGAGAGCGAGAGCACGCCCCGCATGAGAAAGGAATGTATAACTGCTTTTGATCTCAGATTCAGGAATGCTTTGAATCGTGCTGACAAGCCAATGGCCTGCTTTTTCCAGAGTCTCTTCAGGTGGAAGTACTGCCTCTGGTGCCAAGGCCCACCATTCCATTGCATGACCAGTTGCGAGGATTCTGCGTGCGCGTGGGGTGAATTTTTTTCGTTCAGATATCCGCAAATCTTTCCCATCCCAGTTTTGGTCCCAATACCCCTCTTTCGATTGGGTTTTCACCAGCATACTCGTAATGTTTTTTAAATAATCAATCACCTTTTCCCGACCTTCTTTGGTCAGAATCTGATTCTGTTCGTCAACACGCAGCAACATCACCAATGCGTGCAAGCGATGATTGCCGTAACAAACACCTTTCGTAGGCTGTTGGCGCATGATTCGACCAGCAATCGCATCAAAATTGACTAATTGACCTTCTGTTGTCATCCAGTCCTGGGAAGAGTTCAGAAACAAAGCGAAAACCAGCGCTGACCACTCATATTCGAGCTGATTGAGACTGAATGAACGCAATGTCTCTTGAATCATTGCTGCCAGAGTGGTTTCCCCCTGCGATGTTACAACGGGATAATCAGCGGGAGTTCCCACCTCAGCCAAAGTTGCCAGGGTGTGATCTTCATGACTGGATGTGGCTAACCCTTCTTGCACACGTGGTCGAATTCCATTCTGATTACGAATCAACAGAGGCTCAGCTTCCGTGCCCCAAAGTTGATGAAAATGACGATGATCCAACAGAATGTCTCGCATTTCGATACCTGACAGGCATTGAGGATCATCAAAAGTGGACTCGATTCCCCAGAAACGTAATGCATGATCAACATGATTAATCTGAGGTTCTTTCCCTCTCAACTGAGGGCGTAACTGATATAAAACTCGAGCCAGATTTTCGTCAGAGACAATGTCAGGTCGATCATAGAGTGGTGCTATTTTAATCGGATTGAGGCGTATTTCTGGTAATTTCTTTCGTTCTTCCCATGCTTGAAATCGCATGGCTCCCCAACCAACGACCGCGCCAACCAGCAGGACATGAAATGTGATAAAACCAGCCACTTTCAGTTTTTTTCGAAATGGCGTCATCGGCTGTGTCATTGTTGTACCTCTTTATCCAGTTCAGAAGACTTGATATTCTGCTTTTGCTTTCTGCTTTCTGCTACAGAAATCAACTGAGGTTCGCGCGACACAACCAGACTGAGATCATCTTCGTAAACGATTTGAAATCCTTTTAATTTGCGAACTTCTCGGTCCAGTTTTACCTGTTTTTCCTTATGAACAATAAATGTAGCAACTTCATATTTCGCGGAAACAGACTGCCAACCTCGACTTGCTCGTGCTATTCCCAAATAGTCCTTCCAGACGCGGGCAGGTGTGAGATGAACGGCATTCGTGGTCATGAAAACATTCATTTCAGGCGGCCCATCCCAAACCAGCCAATCACCCCACCATTGAGGATTCCAAACCTGCCCCTGTGGTGGATGGGTCTTTAGAAATTCCGTTAATTTTCGGGGTGTCCCCTTACTGTAAACTTTGTCTAAATCACGAGGTGTACCCCCAAATAAGGGAGTTGCCACGTTGGAAAAAGCGAATCCAAACCAGAGTATCAACAGACAGCATGCTGTAATCACAGGGGATTTCTTTCGCCAGAAGGGGATTTCCTCTGGCCCGGTTGTTTTCGAAGTGTGCACCTCAAAACGAATTCCTGGAATCACATTTGCCATATGGGGAACCATGGCATACACAAAAACCACCGAAAACCACCCAATCATGCGGACGCCAATGATGACAGCAAGAGACAAAAGCCCCACCCGTAACACATCTGCTGTACGGATTGTTTCCTGACTCCGTCGATACAAAGCCAACATGATAACCCATGAAAAACAGAACCAGATTCCTTCCGCATCACGAAATTCCAACGGTTCCCACTCCAAAACATCTTTCAGATTCGGATTGCGAGGGAATGTAAGCGAGTTAAGAAATAGGTCAATCTGATACGGATTGACGAGGGCTGCGCAGACAGACAATTCAGTGACTATCAACCAGCGCCGTACCCATGGATCGCTACAAATCT
Organism: uncultured Planctomycetaceae bacterium; assembly: GCA_942492165.1. Taxonomy (GTDB): domain Bacteria; phylum Planctomycetota; class Planctomycetia; order Planctomycetales; family Planctomycetaceae; genus Gimesia. Next base: position 35,799 of record CALOEF010000095.1, on the reverse strand, counting down.
GAAGAAGACTACGCGTTCTCCAGCCTATTTCAATCACTCGACCCAGGAACTGCAGCCCTAAAATTGCGAGCCCCACAACAAACGAGCCATGCAGATTTGCCCAACCTAAAAAAACAACTGGGATTCCGAGATAGAGTGCAAACAATAATGCCAACGGCGTCTTCTGTCCCGGGTCTGAGTTGTCATCGCTAGAACCATCCGAACGCGATAGTCCTGATTTTAAAGTATCGTACTTCTCTGACCAGGCCATAATTACAAGCAGAATCGCAACACATAACGTTCCAAATATTTCTGGTCTAATAATCGCAATGCGACTTGATGCGATGACCACAAGCAGAAAAGAGGCAAGAGTACTGACACCAACTCTCCCTGATTTGAGGTAGAAGGCGAACCAGAAAAGGACATGTGTTGCAAATACTGTTAAAGCAAAGACATGAGATAAACCACGTACTCCCAGCGTCCCATTTACTTTTGCAAAAATCACCTGGGACAGCCACGCGGCATCAATCGATTTCACTCCCTCAGCAAAAGGGAGAAAGGGATCAAATTGAGGTAAGGACTGATGGGCGATAATCCAGTCACCATAAGAAACATGTCCCCAGATATCCGAATAAAAGATTTGAACATTGCCAAAATAGAAAAATAGTAACGAAAACCAGAGGCAGGTAATCAGTTGAGGCCAGCCCATTGAAAGTAATTCGCGGTAAGAACGCTTTTCATTCACCAATGCCAGAGGCTCTACTTTTCCTGGATGGGAATCGATTGACATAATACTTTCCACTAATGAAACGGGGGGGGTTAACTTTTATTTTACGCAAAAAACCAGGCTGATTTTAGATCCACCTGAAAAGTTTCGAAAAGAAAAATGCAAACAATGTTCCAATTATGTTCCGCTAGAATTTACAATAATTTTCGCCGAAACGGGTCAGTTAAGTTTTTTAATCAATCTGTAAAGAGAACCATTCTAAGTTGATACATTACGACCAGTTTGGAAATTATTTGTCCTTACACATGAATTCCGCGTTGAGCCAATTGCCAAATGAGAGTTTGAGTGTCTGTAAAGACCTCGCCATCCATCCCAAGCTTTTGTGCTTCACTAATGTATTCAGGTATGTCGTCAGTATAAAAGGTCTCTTCCGGGGCACATTGAATTTTTTTCAAGGCAAAATCAAAAATAGCAGGCTCTGGTTTTATCGCCCCCGCTGCATACGAAGTCACATAATCATCAAATCGTTGAAGGACATCATATTCATTCCAGATAAACTCAAAGTGTGAGATGCAGGTATTCGACAAAAGTACCAGTCGATATCCAGCGTCTTTCAATGAATCCAGAACGGGGAGAATTGAATCGTTCAATTTAAAAATGTCAGAACCAGCGATCATCAGCGATTCAATGTCGATTGAGTGGTTCACCTCTTGCTCAAACCACTGGTGAAAATCAGCAGTGCTCAGCTTTCCGCGCTCATACTCCCATTGTTTCCCGGAATCGATCAGAAGTGTCTTAATTTCAGCCCTTGATCGATTACAAAGGAGCCCCATTTGCTCACACATTTTGTCATGAGAAAAAAAAGCCAGGACATTACCCATATCAAATAGAAATGTACGAATCAAAATACAACTCCCGGTAAACAGCTGATTTTGCTGAGTCTCCCTGATTTAATGCAGAAACAAACTGCAGAGTTGTATGCAACAACCCTGATAATCACAAGACCTCTCTGAATCTCAACCAGAGCCAGATCACGAATGTCGACGATAATTTGCTTCAAAAAAAGAAGTGAATCCACCTCTTATTGACGATATGGGTATATTTTCTTAAAGTGCCCGTAGATAAGAACTTGGTGAAAGCTAGTTACTGACGCTGTTCTTATCACACCCTATTTTCACATCAGGTTGATGATTTCTGTGGCATTAATCTCACTTGATCTATTTAACTCGTGGAGAGCAGTGATGGATTTTGAAGATCAATCTTCCTACCCGTCAGGAGAATCAGGCAAAGAATGGCCCTGCCTGAGTCAGTTTTGTGTGTTTATGGAGAACCGGGTTGGATATCTCCATCAACTATTGAAACTGCTCGAAAAGTTTGATCTCAGAATCATCGCATTAAGTACGGTCGACTCTGTCGATGTTGCCATGAGCCGCATCGTCCTCGATAATTACGAACGTGCACGCGAAATTTTTGAGTTATCAAATTATACGTTCTTCGAAAAAGATGTGATTGGAGTCGAACTTCCCGACGACACTCAACCTTATATGAGAATTTGTCTTTCACTACTCCAGGCGGAAGTCAACATAAATTATACCTACCCGCTACTATACCGAAGGCATGGAAGAGGGGCAATTGCATTGTGTGTAGACGATATCGACCTTGGAATTAAAACCCTTACCGAACAGGGATATCGAGTTATCACTGAGAAAGATCTCAATGATGATGACGAATATCTATGACAATAAACCAAACAGGTTACTCCTGCATAATCGTCTCCGATTTGCCAGATTTTGCCGCATCATAAAATGCATAGACAGTGCGAATTATTCTCAAACTCTCTCGACTGGTCAATAAAGGCGACTCTTTACCTGTGACCGCTTGTACCGCTTTACGAACTGCCGGTGTATACCCGCGAGGCACGACAGATTGATCAAATTGATATTTTTTTCCGTTATGATTAAGAGTCCATTCCAAATGACGATCCTGAAAAGGAACCATTTCCAACCAACCTTTGCTCCCCCAGATTTTGATCATGGATTGATATCCCTGATGCATAAAATAACCTGAGGTCAAGGTTCCTGAAAATCCAGCTTCATAGCGAAATGCCAAAGCCGCAGAGTCTTCAACTTCAATTGGCTGCCCTCCTACAAGCGCTGTAAATCCTGCGACATCAGAAATGGAAGATCCAGTGAGATACATCGATAAATCGATCCAGTGAATGCCCAACCACGATAGAAATCCACCTCCTGCCCGATCTTTGTGAGCATACCAACTCTGATGGTATGCCGAGTTAGCTAGTCGAGTCTGATCTGCCAGTAATGTCATCTCGACTCCATAAATCTTTCCAAGCGTTCCCGCCTTGATCAAAGATTTCGCGAACTGGATTTCCGGGTTTGTTCGATTGGCAAGTGCCAGTGATAGATGTAAATGCTTACTTTCGGCTTTCTGCACTAAGGGCTCAAATTGTTGTACACTTAAACAAGCTGGTTTTTCAGCAAAAACATGGCAGCCTTGTTCTAATGCCAGATTAATCGTCTGGGGGCCCTGTCGTGCTTCCATCGTCACCAGGGCCATATCTGGATTTTGTTCCTGAAACAACTTGTTTGGATTCTGGTAGACCTGACTCAATTTGGAACCGAGAAGACTTTGGGCTGATTTGATCTGTTTCTGACTGGGATCAGACAGAAACACTTCATTCACTTCATCGATCTCTTTCAAAGCAGAGAAGTAAGCGCTTAAGTGAGCTCCTGTCTCATTCGTCAATACAGCAACAGAAACTTGCTTTTTATTGTCAATCGCCATTCGTCAGTTCCTTATTTGCTAATGCAGTATTAAGCCTCAACATTGCATTCTAAGCCGTATTGTATATTTTATATAGTAATGTCCATTTTGTAATCCGAATCGCTTCATTTTCAGGAGAAGTAAAGACCTCTCCATTTTTTAGGACCAGTTCATTGTTAGCAAGCCATCTTGTCGCCCCCGGAAAACTTGAACTCATCGAAGTCCCCGAACCCAAACTTTCTCGCGTCACATCACAAAACTCTGGAGCGGGAGAAATCATATTTCAACCTGAAACAACCTGTCTTTGCGGATCAGATTTACCCTATTTCAATGGCAGTGATGAATGGGAAATCGAAATTGGTCATTCATTGCATGAAATGATTGGTACAGTCACATCCACGAATGGACAACGCTGGAAACCAGGAGACCGGGTTCTTGCTGTTCCAGTAATGCAGCAAGGATTGCAAGAACGATTTGTACTGAATGAAACGCGTGCCATACCAATTGCCACCAACATTCCGGAGGAACATGCATTGATGGCTCAACCATTGGGAACAGCATTATTTGCCCTGAAAAAACTCCCAAATTTACTGGACCAGACAGTGGCTGTCGTCGGGCAGGGACCAATGGGACAATTAATGAATGCCGCTTTAAGCAATATGGGAGCACGAGAAATTATCGGTATCGATTTATTGGAATCTCGATTGCAAGTCAGCCCGCAAATGGGAGCAACAGCCACTATCTGCAACATGAAAGAAAATCCGATCGAAGCGCTACGGGAAATCCTGAAAGGAGAATTACCCGATATCGTGATCGAATGCGTTGGTCACGCGGATCAACAGTTCAATTTGTGTATCGATCTTTGTCGTGCAGAGGGGAGGATTCTAGTTTTTGGCGTTCCTCCAGAAACAATTAACAACGTCCGATGGCGTGATTTATTATTCAAGAATATTACCGTTCACACCAGCATAAACCCTGATTTCAAATGTGATTTCCCGTTGGCAATGCAATGGTTGTCAGAAGGCAGGATCGATGTAACACCGATCATAACACATCGATTTCCATTGGCAGAAATTCAGCAGGCATTCGAACTGTTTCGCGATCGAAGAGATGCTGCGATCAAAGTGATCGTTGAATTCCCATCCCTGAATAATTACAACAAGAATTAACCTGTTTTAATTAAACATGATTCAATCCTTTTCTTTCAACAGAAAAATCATAACCAATGTCTCTGATAAAATTTTCAACATTTGCTTTCCATTTTTCGATCCGTTCCGTCACCTGTCTCATCGCCAGTATTTTGTTGATTAATCTAAATCACGCTGCAGAACATCCTAATATCATATACGTCATGGCAGACGACCTGGGTTATGGTGACATCGGTTGTTATGGGCAAAAAGTGATCAAGACACCCAATATCGACCAATTGGCTAAAGAGGGCATGCGATTCACAAATCATTATTCGGGACACACAGTTTGCCGCCCCTCAAGGTTAGTCCTGTTAACAGGCATGCACAGCGGGCATACTCCCATCAGTGAGAACGAACAATATTATTTTCCAAAAGCTGCCACAACTGTTACAACGCTCTTAAAAAATTCCGGTTACGCAACCGGTGGCGTCGGCAAATGGGCTCTGGGACCACCAGAATCAACGGGAGTTCCCAGCAAACAGGGATTTGATTTTTGGTTCGGTTATCTTGATCAGGGAAATGCACACAATTTTTATCCAGAATACCTGTGGGGTAATGAGCAGGAAATTTCACTGGCAGGAAACAAGGTAGGACCTCAGCGAAATGTCTCGATAGAAAGAAAGACTTATTCACATGACCTGCTAACCCAGGAAGCATTCAACTTTATTAAACAAAACGCAAAAAAACCATTTTTTCTTCAGGCACACTACACGATTCCACATGCCAATAACGAAGGCGGTCGGGCAACCGGTGACGGGATGGAAGTCCCAGAGTACGGTGAATATACCAATCGTGAATGGCCAGCCCCTGAAAAGGGGTTTGCAGCAATGATTACTCGTCTTGATCGTGATTTGGGAAATCTGATAAACCTGTTAAAAGAACTGAAATTAGAGAAAAATACCATTATCTTTTTCACTTCAGATAACGGGCCCCACCAGGAAGGCATGCATCGCGTCGATTTTTTCGATTCGAATGGAACTTTGCGGGGCTATAAACGAGATTTATATGAAGGTGGGATTCGAGTACCTCTCATTGTGAAGTGGCCGGGTAAAATTCAAGCCGGTTCAATAACTGACCACATCAGCGCATTCTGGGACTTCCTGCCGACGGCATGCGAACTGGCAGGCATTGAAAGCCCACCGGACATTGATGGGATTTCTTATTTACCAACTCTACTAAAGAAACCTCAGAAGACCCACGATTCCTTATTTTGGAAATACCGAGGAAAAATCGCCGTGCGGGCAGGAAAATGGAAAGCGGTTCAACCAGGAAAGGGAAGACCTGTTGAACTCTATAATCTCAATTCAGATCTCGGAGAACAAAAGGATATTGCAAAACAACATCCTGAAATGGTAGCAAGAATGAAACAGGTAATGCTTGACAGCCAAAAATCACCATGAGGCCATCATATTGCTAAATAATTTCATGGATGGGTTCAGTGTGCTCCACTCCCACCAGCTTTTGATTTAGTCCACCATAAAAATATGTCAGGCGGTTTGGATCCAACCCCATCTGCTTGAGAATAGTTGCATGAAGTCGTTTAACGTGAAATGGCTTCTCGACAGCAGTAGAACCGAGCTCATCAGTTGCACCGACAGAAATCCCTCCCCGAACTCCTCCACCGGCAGTCCACATTGTAAATCCATATGAATTGTGATCGCGGCCCGTCCCTTTTGCGTATTCTGCAGTTGGCTGTCGCCCAAATTCGCCTCCCCAGACAATCATGGTCTCTTCAAATAATCCCCGTGATTTTAAGTCCTTAATTAATGCAGCAATTGGTTGGTCCGTATTACCTGCGTAAACTATGATTTTTTTCAATCGCAAAGGCATCCCAATTTGTATCATTATGATTTCCGCCTGAATAAAGTTGAATAAAACGAACGCCTCGTTCAACAAGTCGGCGTGCCAGGAGACATCTTCTGCCAAAATCAGCCGTTCGAGAATTATTGAGCCCATATAGTTCTTGTGTCTGCTTTGTCTCAGATGCGAGATCTGCAGCTTCGGGTGCATGAGTCTGCATCTTGAACGCCAGTTCGTAACTGGCAATACGTGCTGACAATTCTGAATTACCAACACGTGAACTTTGATGTTTTTGATTCGCCTCTTTCAATGCATCCAATAATTTACGTTGGACTGATTGACTCATTCCTTCCGGACGACGTAAATCAATCAGCGGTGCTCCCTGAGAACGCATTGTTGTCCCCTGATACGTTGCCGGCATAAATCCGCTTGACCAATTCTTGGCACCACTGATTGGCCCACCAGTTGGATCAAGCATGACAACATACCCTGGTAGATTTTCATTTTCCGTTCCCAGGCCATAATTGAGCCATGAGCCGAGACTCGGAAATCCACTCAAGATTCTCCCGGAGTTCATCATCAGCATCGCTGAACCATGTATGGGAGAGTCAGCAGTCATCGATTTTATAAAAGCAATATCATCAGCACAGGTAGCCAAATGAGGAAACAAATCGGAGATCCATTGTCCCGATTGACCATACTGTTTGAAATTCCATTTAGGTCCGACAACACGTCCTTCATTTTTTTCACCCCCGCGTCCCTTCGTTTTTACGGGAACGGTTTTGCCATCCAATCCATAAAGCTTTGGCTTGTAATCGAAGGTATCAACGTGACTTGGGCCTCCATACATGAAAAGAAAGATGACACTTTTCGCCTTTGGTTTAAAATGAGGTTTTTGGGGCGCCAAAGGATTTTGAAACTGACTAATTCCATCGGCGGCTACGGCTTGAGAATTGAGAAATCCATCTGCAGACATCATGCCGGTTAATGCCACTGAAGCAAATCCGCCTCCTGCTTCCCACAAAAACTCCCGACGCGTGCGACGGCAAAACTGCGCATGTCCGTTGGAATCACTTCCCTGATTGTTTTGCCATTTTGCTGATTGTTTTACAGCCATAACAGGTCCTTTTAAATCCCAAGGGTCATTATCGAAGACTCATGAGTTTGAATCACTTTAATCCAGATAAATAAATTCATTCCGATTCAGGATTGTTAAACAGAAATAATCCAACGCTTGCTTTTCCTTGAGGGAATGTTTTTTTATTAAAGAATCAATTAATTCAACTCCCTGCTTCACTTCACCAATTTGTGGTTGACGTCCATAAGCCAACCGAATCGCGCGTGCAACGAACTCGGGATGAACGAGTGCCGTTTCTTTTAAAATCCGATTTGCAAAATGTTCTGCCTGCCGGTTAACAAAGTCGCCGTTAATCATCCCTAATGCCTGTGCTGGTTGCGTGGTCACAAATCGTACCGCACAGCTATTATCAGTATCAGCAAAATCAAAATTCGAGAGCAGGGGAGTGATCAATGAGCGTTTGACAAATATATAGATACTGCGACGTGCCCGTTCTTCCTCCGATGAAGTCCCCCAACCATGTCCGGGTCGAGATTGGCCTTGTAAGACTTCTTTCGAAATTTTTGGATAGAACCCGGGACCATACATCTTGAGATTCAGTCGGCCATTAACGGCCAAAATAGTATCACGTACTTCCTCTGCTCCCAGCCGTCTCATATTAAAACGCCAATACAGGTCATTTGCCGGATCAAGGGACATACCTTGATCAGAATACTGTGAGGACATCTGATATGTATTCGACATCATGATCATTTTATGAAAGGACTTAAATCGTTGTCCTCCCGCATTAAACTGAAGTGCCAGCCAGTCCAGTAACCGGGGATGGGTCGGAGGCACTCCCAATTGACCAAAATTATTGGGAGATTGAACGATTCCGCGACCGAAGTGCTGCTGCCAGATCCGATTCACGATCACTCGTGAAGTGAGTAGATTATCCGGTTTCGAAATCCATTCAGCGAGTACACGACGCCTGCCTGAAGTTTGCTGATTCTTGCGAATTTTGGGGAACTGTGGTTCCGTTTGACCAAATATTTCCGGGAAACCAGGAGTGACTTTCTCACCACGAACATGAGGATTTCCTCTCAATAAAACGAACGTTTCTCGAGGTTCTTTCAAGCTTCGGTTTACACTTAACGCGATTTTTCGTGCAGGAAATTGTTTTCGTCGCTGTTCCAGTTGCTGTAATCCCTTTTCCATTTTCTGATACGTTTTGAATTGATCCTGTTCCAAAAACTGTGACAGCTTTTCCTTAAGTAACTGACCACGCTCGCGCGTCTCGGACCGCCTTTGGTCCACACCCGACATTTTTTTGATACCCGTCTGTTCCAACCGACGCATTCTTTCCTTCAAATCTTTTTTCTGAATCTCGTATTTGGCATACATGTCCTTAATTTCAGGATCAGAAATATCTCTTTGATTATAGGACAACTGATCGGAACGTTTTCCATACGAATTCAAACCATGAAAAAAAGCCAGGAAACGATAATAATCCTGATGAGGAACGGGATCGATTTTATGCTCATGACAGCGAGCACAATTTAATGTCAGTCCTAAGAAAACCTGGCTCGTCGTGGAAACAATATCATCCAGTTCATTATAGTAGCTGAGTAATTTATCAGCTGGTTCATCATCCCACAGTCCCAGTCGATAGAAACCGGTTGCAATAATGGTCTCATCTGTCACCTGATCTAACTCGTCACCCGCTAATTGCTCTTGAATGAATTGACCATAAGGCTTGTCCTGATTGAAAGAGTGAATCACATAGTCCCGAAAACGCCAGGCGTTTGGCTTCATTCCATCCCGCTCAAAACTGTTTGTATCAGCATAGCGCACTAAATCCAGCCAATGACGCGCCCAACGCTCTCCATATCGGGGTGAAGCCAATAATCGATCAATTAAATGTTCGTAAGCATCAGGAGATTTATCTTTGACAAATTGATCGACTTCTTCAGGTGTCGGTGGTAATCCTGTGAGATTGAAAAATGCCCTGCGAATTAATGTCACACGATCAGCAGGTGGAGCAGGGGAAAGCCCCTTTTGCTCCAGTTGAGATAAAACAAAAGCATCGATCGGATTTTTGACCCATTGCTTGCCTGCGATCAGTGGTAGTGTGATTTTTGAGGTGGTTGAAATGCCCAATGCTTTTTCCAACGAGCACCTTGCTGAATCCAATTCGTGATTAACTCAATTTCTTCCTGCTTCAGTCGTTCTCCTTCTGGTGGCATCTGTTGATCCGGGTCCCGGGATGTAAGACGTACAATCATCTCACTTTTATCAGGGTGGAATGGTACAACTGCTATCGCTTCAGATTCCAACTGTTTAAATGCGCGCTCACGCTGATCCAGACGCAACCCGCCTTCCTGTAAATCAGGACCATGACATACGTAACAATGCTTTGCTAATAATGGTTGAATCTGCTGTGTGAAATCAATCTGCTGCTTTTTATTCTCCTGGACGGCTGTCTGATTGTTTTCTGCAGCCCCACATACAGAAGTCAATCCGCAACCAAAGTGGAATACCATTCCACAAAAAAAGAGAAGACCATGGATTTCCCACTCTATTTTGAATTGTCTGATGGATGACATAGTCGATTTTACTTTTCAATTTGTACAGTTTTAGTTCAACGGATTATCTCTTCTTCGGAAACCCTATTCTCGAATATTCTCGTTATGCATGTCAATTCAGCACTAAGGAACCCTAAGTTATTTTCTGTCCTATCTGAACATACCCTTTACAGCAATCCCAACAAGTAAGTCAGATTTAACCATTTAAAAGTAGTCTGTCTGATTCCTGACTGATTATGCTATAATTGTAAACGTCTGTAAGCATAATCGCGCTTGTCGACTGTTATCTGTTTCTGATCTGAGGAGAATTTAAAGGATGAATCAATTGTTTCTTCCGTTCTCAAGAAGATTCGACCTGAATCATTTTAGTATCAAAATACTATTTTGCTTTAGTATTTTAATGATTGTGCCATACTCATACCTTAAGTCAGATGACAGGCAGGACCAACCACGCGTCAGAAACCAGCTCGCCGCATTCCTCGACCCAAAAGCAGACAAAGAAGTCCCCGAACAGACAGAACCGGAAAATACTTATTCAGCAGATCGCAAATCTCTACTTCACCGAATATACCGAAATCGAAACCTGCGAACTCAATTTGAACGCGCTGAGCAAAAATTTCTGACTCAAGATTTTACTGAGGGTGCCTTGCAACTGGAAAAACTTCTTGATCATCAGGAAGATTTTTTTATCTGGCCTGAGAGTCAACCCTTTCCTTATAATTTCAGAAAACGTACGCGCGAACTCTTTTCGACTGCATCACCAAAATCACTTTCAGAGTATGAACGTATTTCCGGTCCGCATGCAAACTGGTTACTGAAACTCGCCCGACAAAACAACGATCGTACGATGTATGAACATGTAGCGGAACGGTATTTCCCACTGCGGGCTGGTTTTGAAGCGCTGGATTATTTAGCCACTCATTACATGGAACAGGGGAATTTCGAATTCGCTGCCCGCTACTGGGATCTGCTGTTGAACAGTCGTATTCACAAAACACGAATGCAGCCTTCTCAGTTTCTTAAAGCAGCTGTTGCATTTCAACAATCCCAACAGCTGGAAAAAGTCTCAAATATACTCTCAGTCCGTGGAGAGACCATTGTTACCGTTTCTGGAATCAAAAGCAGCTTGTCGCAGGCAACAAGAAGATTGAACACGGCAATCAAAAACACTTCTTCCCGCCTGGATTCGGGCTGGTTGGTTTCACAGGGCAATGCTGCGAGAAACAGATCGACTACAGCTAGTTTACCATTTCTTAATCCTCGCTGGACCCAACCTGTTGGTCGAACCAGGAAAAGCAAACCACTTTCCGCTTTGCGAAACTGGGAGCGAAAACAAAATCGTGAAAACCTCTCAACAGCTGTTGCAAACACTCCCATTGCTGTTGACGATCTGGTGATTTATCGTGATTTCGAAGGGGTTCGAGCAGTTAAACTCGAATCCGGTACAACATCATGGATTTTCAAGAGTAAAGGCAGTCTTAATAACCTCATTGATCATGTCGAAAACAGATCAAAGTCTCACACAACCTATTCACAGAACTTGCCTCTTGATAAGTTTTACTATTACAGTTCCATCTATGGTTCACTCTCCAGCAATGGACAGCATGTGTTTGCCATCGATTATTTACCAGACTCGTTACCCTTAAAACAACCAGTATTAAATCTGGGTATGCGACAGCGAACAGCTTATTTCCCAGTCGTTTCCCGGAGAGGTAATCGCCTGGTGGCCTTGCCTGTGAAACAACAAAAAGCGGCTCCAGAGAGCAATGCCTTAGAGGCCAGGCCAGCCTGGAGCATCAGTGGGTACTATTTCCTGGGAGCGCCTCTTCCGGTTGGTCACTATCTTTATGCTGTTGCTGAACATCATAGTCAGATTTCTTTACTCTGCATTGATCCCAAAACAGGAGCAATCCACTGGAAACAGGGGATTGCGTATGTAAACCAACCCATTCACTCTGATCGCAACCGGGCTCATCTTCAATGCCCTCTGACCAGCAGTCAAGGGATCATCGTTTGCACAACTCAGATAGATACACTGGTCGCCGTCGATGCCACGAATGGTGATTTGCTATGGAATTACTATTATGGTGAAGGAGATAATTATCGCAGAATATCACAAAAACGATATTTTACACCCATTGCATTTGGCCATCCGGGACTGGTAAGTGAACCTGTGATTGATGAGAATCGAGTATTCTATCTACCTGCCGGATCACCTTATATCCATTGTATTGATCTCAAGTCTGGCCTTCCTCTCTGGAACGACGTTTCGAGGGAGGATGGCGAATACGTTGCTGCTGTCGTAGATTCAACAGTGTTAGTAGTGGGATCTGACTACTGCCGTGGTCGGCATATTGAAGACGGGAGAGAACTCTGGCATTTGCAAGTTGGCCCCGTTAATGGCAAAGGATTTTTGTCTCGTGAGAATTATCTATTACCAATCAAAGCGGGGAGCATTCTGAGTATTCATATTCCTACAGGAAAAGAAGCCGGTTTCACGCTCAGTAATACAACACAAATAGCAGATATTTTAAACCGAAATTTCAAGCATAAACTGCAACAGGGTGCAGATTATGCATTTCAACTGTCATCTGAAGAGAAACAGAAAACGACTCATGCGCAACATGAATGGAATCCCGGAAACATTATCGCACATCAGGGACACATCATTTCCCTGGGGCTCTGGCAAATTGATTCGTTCGCTCAGGCAGAAGCCATGCTTGCTGGTCTTCCACAATACAAGAACCTCTCGCTCAATTCAAAAAAAGATCACAGTAACCAACTGTTAAGAGCAGAGCTTGAGCTCGCATTAGGTAATCTGGAAAGTGCACAACATCAACTTGAAACATTACTGTCGGTAAAATCGACAACTTCCATTCAAGAACGTTCTAAATCGTTATTACGCGAGTTACTCTACGCAGAGTTAAACAAGTCCAGTCAAAACGAATTTCAGTTATTATCAAAAATCGAACGACTTGCGACAACCTCTCTGGAACGTGGTCGATTCTTGTCTCGTAAATCAAAATATCTGCTCCAGCAACAAAATTACCATGGACTGCTGGAAATTGCAGATGAATTTAAAAAGATCAAAGTTAACCAGCCGTTGGCAATGGCTGGAGATACGAATCATCTTGTAACAGTTAAAAGTATCATTGCCGGCTTAATGGAACAGGTAACCACAAAGGCTGACGAACACGCACGCGAAACCGTAGCTGAGATTATTTCAAATGATCAACAAGTAGCTATCGATACAGGAACTGTTGAAGCATTACAAACATTTCTGGATACTTTTGGCAGTTGGCCTCAAGCTGTAAAAGTTCGGAGCATTCTTGCTGATAAACTGGTTCAGGCAGGAAAAAATCAACAGGCCGAATTTTTGCTCCTGGAGAATCATTCAAATCCAAACCCTGAAATAGCTGCATCCGCAACTCGTCAGTTACTTGAACTATGGCAGTTAGTCGGTCTTCCTCATGAAGCAGCGTCATTGCTTCGTGAAATGGACGAAAATTTTTCCCATACGATTCTTGATTCGGGAATATCTGGAGCTCAATATATCAATCGCTTTGACAAGTCTTCGAGAGCCTGGACTATTTTCCAGTCAATGCAACCTTTAAAGCAGACTGTCTCGCGTGTTACGATTCGACAAAGTAATACAGGAACTCCTCCACCTCATACCAAAGCAACTTATAAAAACTATGAACGAAAGTTTCTACCTCCACCTGATGTTTCTCAACTACTTCTGAAATCAGGCCCCACTCTCAACGTGATCAATAAACATGCAGGGCAAAGCATCGGAAAGATCAAGATCTCAAATCGAATCTCCTATCCGTATCAATCTCGCAATACACGCGTCGGCCATTTCATCCCGCTCGGCAGTGCACATAAAATTCATGGCGTATCTTTACTCAACCTCGAAGAAAATTTATCCAAGCCACTGTGGACCGCCAAATTCGACGACTTAAATAATTCACAATCACTTTTTTATGTGGGGCCCTCCGGTCCTCGTGTCTGCATTTTCCAGTGGGACAACCGGTTATTTGGGTTAAATCCCGCTACAGGCAAAGTCTTGTGGGAGCGAAAAAATATTCCGACGAAATCGGGGTTCCTGAGTGACTCCAGCAAGGGACTGATTGGCGACCAGAAGGCTGTTGTGGCATTCAATATTAATCGAACAAACTACGATGTTTACAATTCGATCACCGGTGAATTAATTCGCAAAGGTGAACTTGAGCTTAACAGTCGTGCACGACACGTATTTGGCCGCAAACTTTATTACCAGACAAGATCGACAACAGAAAAACGAGGGCGATTATGGGATCCTTTGACAGACCATTTACTACTCGATGAACCCATTTTAAAGTCAGGTTTTTCAGCAAAGATTTCTTCTACAGAATTGGCGATTCTGTTACACCCTAATCGGCTCCGGGTTTTGAATGTGGAAACGGGTACAACAATCATCGAAACCATCATCCCTGATAATTTGCTGAAAAACCTGAATAAATTTATCGGTTTCTCAGATCAAAATCGCTACTACTTTAACTTTTCCTACTCCAGCCCACGTGGAAAGTCACCTCTGAATGACTTTTACGTCAGCGACTCTTTTCTGAAAGTAGTACATATTGACAATGATTTAATCAGCATCGATAAAAATTCGGGAAAAATTCTCTGGAAACGTAATTTTCCGAAACGGTCCTGGATCGATACTACACAACATCAGCTTCCATTTCTAATTTTCATGAGTAAAATTCGAACAGAGTCCAGAGTGCGAAGCTACTCCTTCCTGTTCGAAATTCTGGATGGGAAAACAGGAAATGTGATCGGCTTCCAGGATAACATACAAAAAGACACGATTCTGCAAATGCACATTGATCCCCGATTCAAAACCATTCGTCTACAGGGACTGAAAAGTGCAGTTGAAATTGATTTTAGTGATCCTCAAAAATCTCTTGAAAATATCTTTGAGGCTCCATTATAACAAATCGGTAATAAATACTTGACCTGAACCTGTATCAGGCAGAATCTGTCTGATACCTAATTTAGCGGCTGTGGTATAATGGTATTACCCCAGCTTCCCAAGCTGGAGACGAGGGTTCGATTCCCTTCAGCCGCTCTTTTGAATTCAAAAAAGATGTTCAAAAAAAGTACACGCACTTTAACTGTTGGCTTGTTGTGTACTCTTCGACCGAATCTTTTCCAATTGATTTGAGACTAAAGAGAAGGGGACTTCGTGGGGAAGTTTTCGAGTTGTTGCTGCGATGGCTGATGCCACCCCGGCTGCTTCTCCCATCGCGACTGCATTCCCGGTAACCCGGTAGCTACTGTGAGCAATAAAATCACCACTAATACAACGCCCGGCCATCATGAGCCCGGTTACATCACGAGCGATCAATGCTCTCAGTGGAATATCATATGGCTTTGACTTAAATGGTTTCTTCTCGATCGCTTTCGTTTTGCCAGGATTCGTGGAATGGACATCAATGCCAAAACGTACGCGACAAATGCCATCGTCAAAACGGGCACCTTTTTTCAAGTCCTCGCCAGTTAATTGATACCGTCCCAGAATACGTCTGCCTTCTCGTGTACCAATGTGTTCAGCAGTTGCCACAATTTCCAGGTTTGTCCAGGGACCTCCCAGTGATTTCAAACTATTGACCAATTTATGAATTTCCCGGCGTGCTTGTAATGTCGCATCGGTAACGTGAGCCGCATCAATGGCCAAAGTTCCATACTCATGATTCGCCATCATGGCATACAACCCATCACGAACTCGAAAAATCGTTGGACCACCATAGGAAGGATCGACGCCAGCACGCTGAAATTCTGCAAGAAGATTTTTTTTCGGATTCCCTAACTTCTGAATTTCAGCGTCTCCTCGAATAAACTTTGCAATTCCCTCTGTAGTCACTCCGGTCAGTAAAACCATCAAGCTCATTGGTTGCGTCAGACCTGTCCCTTTCTGACCAAATTCGTACCCGCAACCCGCTTGTGCCGCCAGATCACCATCGCCTGAACAATCAATAAATGATTTGGCTCGCCAGGCCTGCCGACCAGATTTAGATTCCGTCACAATCACTGATAAGCGGTTATCAATATCAGTAGCAGCCCCGACAACTCGTGTGTGCAACTGAATTTTGACTCCCGCATCGAGCAGTAAGTCTTCCAATAACAATTTGGTTTTCTCGGTATCATACGCTACTGATCCATTTTGCAACGTATTACTGGCGCCTCTCTCTTCCAGGTTCTGCAAGATCTCGCGCATAATACCTGGCTTATTCTGAGCGTCGATAATTAATGTCAAAGCCCCGGCAGTCCAGACCCCGCCGACACAGCCATTCACTTCCAACAACCTGGTTTTGGCACCACTCCGGGCCGAAGCAAGTGCTGCCGCAACACCAGCGGGGCCTCCCCCACAGACAATGACGTCGTCTTCCTCGACGATGGGAATATTGCGCGCCGCTTCATGAAATACTTTTCCATCCGGAGATACCCAACCGTGAGTTCGAACATGCTGTGCCGTTGAATTCCAGACAGACTGACCTCCCCCATCCAACAGCATCGGATTAGAAGGACGCGTAATACCATCTACAGCAGGTTCTTTCCCAGATGCCGAAGCTGCTCCCGTAACAAAAGCAGCCGTTCCACCCGCGAGGAACTTCCCAAATTTTCTGCGGTCCATATTGTTGCCGGCCATTTCTCACTCCTCTCGATTCTTTCAACAGGGAATACGACCAGACTCCAAATTGATTCAGACGTTGAGCCGTTTTTGAACCTCGGTTACGACATCCTCAATGGGAACCCGCACCTGTTCCAGTGTATCACGATCGCGTAATGTGACACAATTATCCTGCTCGGTATCACCATCCACTGTCAAGCAAAAAGGAGTTCCAATCTCGTCCTGACGTCGATAACGGCGTCCAATCGCTCCCTGTTGATCATAAACGGCCTGAATCCCAGCTGATTTCAACCGCTGATAGATCGACGAAGCAACTTCTGGCATTCCCGCTTTTTTGATCAATGGGAAAACTGCTGCTTTCACAGGCGCCAACTTAGGATGAAAACGCATCACGGTTCGGGTTTGCATCTTCCCTTTCTCATCTGGTTGCTCATCTTCAAAATAGGCCTCGCAGAGAAACGCAAGTGTGGCTCGATCAGCACCAGCGGCAGGTTCAATGACATGCGGTGTAAACCGTTCTCGAGTCTGGTCATCAAAGTATGTCAGATCTTTTCCACTCCCTTTATATTTAGGCTGACCATGTTCATTCTTTTCTACTACCAACTCACCTCCCTCACGAACAAGCTTACCTTCCATATGCGAACGTAAATCAAAATCACCACGGTGGGCCACTCCCTCAAGCTCTCCATATTCATTTTCATGCATAAAAGGGAATGAATACTCAACATCGGCCGTACCGACAGAATAATGTGCCATTTCTTCCTGTGTATGGTCGCGAAGAATCAGATTTTCTTCAGCTATTCCATGTTTGATATACCAGCGATACCGTCGATCACGCCAATATTCATACCATTTAAACGATTCATCAGGGTGACAGAAAAACTCCATTTCCATCTGCTCGAATTCACGTGAACGAAACGTGTAGTTGCGAGGCGTGATTTCATTACGAAAACTTTTTCCAATTTGAGCAATTCCAAATGGAATCTTGACACGTCCGCTATCAACGACATTCTTAAAGTTGACGAACATCCCCTGTGCGGTCTCCGGACGTAAAAACGCCGTTCCTTCTTCGCCGGATAAGGCACCAATAATGGTTTTGAACATCAGATTAAACTCACGTGGCTCGGTTAATTCTCCCCCCGTGTCAGGGCAACGTGGTTCAAGCTTTCCAGAAGGAGAAATATCAGCCTCTTTGAGCAACTTGATATATTCCAGCAAATTGCAGACAGAAATCTGAGGACTTTCGCTGGCATCAAGTCCTTGTTCTTTCTCATATTCCGTAACTGCTTTTTCAAGACGTTTACGTTTTGTTTTAGAAAGCCCCTCTTCGCCAATATCAGCCATATACGTCTCGCAGGCGACCGGCTTACCATCCGATGCATATGCCACAGAAACCGAGACGTGATCAACTCGAAAACGCGCTTTGGATTCTTTGGAATCAACCATAAAATCATGAAACAGATCAAAATGCCCCGAGCTCTTCCAGACATTGGGATGCATGATAATCGTTGTTTCGACACCAGTCATGCCAAAAGGTTTAGGAGCTCCTTCTGGAGCCACCAGTTCATTATGAGTCGTAATCATGTCAGACCACCATGCTTCTCTGACATTACGTTTGAGTTCAACTCCTAAAGGACCATAATCCCAGAAACCTTGAAGTCCACCATAAATTTCAGAAGACTGAAAAATGAACCCACGCCGTTTACACAACGCAACAATTTTCTCCATCTCTTTTTTCATCGAACTGGTCTTTCAATCTCGTACTTTAAAGACGCTTTAAAAACATGAATTCTAATCAATGAGAATCGAACTTAAACTTGAGATAACAAATTGATTTTCCCTGTCTCATGATTGTATTCCGGTACAACAGAGATATTGCTTCGTTGAGAACATATACGAATATCCTCTTCAAAACCACGTTGAATCAGATTTTGTCCACCGATACTGGCTAACATCTCCGAAAGAATTCCATTTCCTTTCTGATTCTGAATACAATTATAGAATTCTGCCACAATTCGCGTAGAGTCATCCATCACGAAATCCTCATCACTCTGTTTTTGCAGTTCCACCGCAATCGCGCCGGCACACAAACAATCTTCTCCTGTTACAAATCCATCTGTCCCTGCACAAACCAGATAAATAACACCATCTGAGCTGCTGAGCAGTTTCACGATTGCATCCAGATTCATAAATGAACCAATTAAAATCTGCCGAGCCTGCAAGGCACGTTTAAGAGCCCGCGTCCCGTTGCTCGTCGTAAAAACAATGTCCTTACCAGTCACAGTTTCAGCATGATAACGGGCAGGAGAGTTATCCAAATCAAATCCTTCGATCATGACTCCCTCCCGCTCGCCTCCCAGCAACACATGATCTCCTTCTGACTGTTTGATTTCCTGTGCAATCTGTTGTGCTTCCTGAATTTCTTCACATGGAATGACTGCTTTTGCCCCCGCGTTGAGAGCATAAGTTATCGTAGATGATGCACGTAAGATATCCAAAATCACGGCAACACTACCAGAAAAATCTTCAGGTCGTGACAACTTGGGTAGTAAGCAGGTTCGAATCTCGGTAGGCATGGTTTGTTTTCAAGGGCAATTAATTTTGAGTTGAGTGAAATGAAGCTTCAACGGTTTCGGGCTTTATCCGAAATGTCCTTACGACACCAGGCACCATCCCAGCGGATGCATTTGACCGCCTGATAAGCATTCAGCTTCGCCTCCCCAATGGTATCTCCGATTGCAGTCACTCCCAGAACTCGACCACCGTCTGTGACAACCTGTCCATCCTGAGTTGTCGTTCCAGCATGGAAAACCTTTGTGTTTGCCAGCTGTGCTGCTTCATCCAAACCACGAATTACTTTACCCTTCTCGTACTCAGCGGGATATCCTTCTGAAGCCATTACCACACAAACCGCCGGACGTTCATCCCATTCCAGAGGTTCTGTCCCTTCGAGGCGCTCTTCTGCAGCAGCCAATAACAGTTCGGCCAGATCTGTCTTAAGCCTCATGAGGACTGGTTGCGCTTCCGGATCCCCAAATCGAACATTAAATTCGAGCACTTTGGGTCCCTGATTTGTAATCATTAAACCAGCATAGAGTACACCGTTAAAAGAACGGTCTTCCGTTTTCATCACATTCACCATTGGGACCAGAATCTTTTCGATGATTTCGTCCATCAGCGATTCTGTAACCAGTGGCGCCGGGCTATAAGCGCCCATTCCACCTGTATTCGGTCCCGTATCACCATCGTTAGCCGCTTTATGATCCTGAGATGTTTCCAGGGGAATTATTGTTGATCCACTGACGATCGCCAGAATACTGACTTCCTGTCCGATCAGTTTCTCTTCGATAATTACAGTCGAACCCGCGTCTCCAAATTCCTTGATCTTCATCAATGATTGAATCGCATCAAGCGCTTCCTGCTTCGAATTACAAATGAGAACACCTTTACCAGCAGCAAGGCCATCAGCCTTGATCACCAGAGGCTGTTCTTCACGATCTTCCAGATATCCCTCTGCTGCTTCAAAATTGGTAAACGTTTCTGACTTAGCAGTGGGAACATTGGCTTTCCACATCATCTGCTTTGCAAATGATTTACTCCCTTCCAGTTCCGCTGCCGCCTTTGAAGGTCCAAAGACTGAGACACCTGCTTCGCGCAACGCATCGGCCATTCCTGCTACGAGAGGTACTTCAGGACCAATAACCGCAAGTCGTATTGATTCCTCGTTCGCAAATGCCACCATCCTTGGAATATCTGAGACATTAATGGCAACATTCGTTGCCTCTATCTGTGTCCCCGCATTTCCTGGTGCACAAAAAACCTGGCTCACATTTTTCGACTGTGACAGTTTCCAGGCCAGGGCATGCTCCCGGCCTCCCTGACCAATCAGTAAAACTTTCATCGTTGATTATACCCGCTCACTATATTAACCTGAAAAAATTATGGGCGTTCCAATTTAAAAATTGATC
The DNA here is from genome assembly GCA_942492165.1 of uncultured Planctomycetaceae bacterium. Taxonomy (GTDB): domain Bacteria; phylum Planctomycetota; class Planctomycetia; order Planctomycetales; family Planctomycetaceae; genus Gimesia. The sequence continues at coordinate 15,039 of CALOEF010000095.1, read as the reverse complement.
TGCCCAACCGATTTCGAGTATATCAGTCCGGTTTTACACCTAGTAGTATCGGTTCCCGAAATTTACAGTTTGATGCTAAAAAGCTGAATGACATGTCGCTGATTAAAACGAAATCTCCTTGTTTCTGTGCATTTTCTCTCTTAACGTCGATCAGTCCGATCAGAATCCCGGTACAGATTGGACGAAATCATGAGCAGACCATATAATGTCCGATTCAGTCAGGATCGAAGTGCACATGAATTCGAAGATCCTCATCAGTTCATATAAGCTGAACCAAACAGGTATATCGGCTGTCGGACATATTGAAACCGAAATGAAACACCTGCTCTTTCATGATACTATTATCGTAACTGAGCCCATATAACATTGACTTAAAGTCATTCTATAAAAAGACTTTTTAACCTTTTACTTTTCTGGAGAATTGAACGTGTTTGATACTGTCGCCATTCATTGGTGCCACCGGTGCCGTCGGGCACATCATGCGGAAACTGCTGGAAGACCGGAACTTCCAGGCAAAACAATTTCGTTTTCTGGCATCGGCTCGATCCGCCGGGAAAACACTGGAATTCCAGGGAAAAACCTACACGCTTGAAGAATTGACCAGAGATTCATTTACAGATGTCGAACTCGTCATTGCATCTACCCCCGATGACGTTGCAGAAGAGTTTCTACCCGCGGCTGTCGAAGCAGGCGCGACGGTAATTGATGAATCCGGATACTGGCGCATGCATCCGGATGTGGCTTTAGTCATTCCCGAAATCAATCCGGACGCAGCCCTCGAAGCCCAAGGCATCATTGCCAGCCCGAACTGCTCAACCACTCAGATGGTAATGGCTCTCAAACCTCTGCACGATGCGTCGCCAGTTCGCCGTGTCATTGTCAGCACCTATCAGGCGACAAGTGGAGCAGGTGTTGCTGGTACGAGCGATCTACTCGAAGGTTCCCGCGCCTATCTGGATGGAAATGATCATCAATATCAGGCCTTTCAACATCCAATTGCCTTTAATGCCATTCCACAGATCGGCAGTGAAAAAGAATCAGGGTACACCAGCGAAGAAATGAAAATGGTGTATGAAACCCGAAAGATACTGGGTGATGACACCATTCAAATCAATCCGACCTGCGTTCGAATTCCCGTCGCTAACTGCCATTGTGAAACAATTACCGTCGAAACTGAACGCCCGATTACTCCTGAAGAAGCACGACAGCTATTCGAAGATTTCCCGGGAATTACTGTCGTTGATGATTTAGCGAACTTTTCCTACCCACTTCCATCAAGCTGTGATGGAAGTGATGAAGTTTTTGTTGGTCGGATCCGTCGGGATATTTCCCACACGAATGGGCTCAACTTCTGGTGTGTCAGTGACAATTTACGCAAGGGCGCAGCAACCAATGCTGTCCAGATCGCTGAATTACTGGCGAAACATCGAGCGTGCACCTAAAGACGAATTATGAAGAGAACTCACTCGCCTCTCGATCAAATCCTCTGATTTCTTGCCTCCTCAATCAGAGCCGCTTTTTTCAAGTTTACACTGCAAAGGCAATACAATGGATCCGTTTCATTATCAAGATAACGAATTATTCTGTGAAGATGTCTCCGTTACCCAGTTGGCTGAAGAGTTTGGAACTCCACTATGGGTCTATTCAAAATCGGCATTTCTAAGTCGTCTGAAAGAAATCCAGAACGCTTTTTCTGAAGTAGATCCCGTAATCTGCTACTCCGTCAAAGCAAATGGAAACTTGAGTCTTCTCAAAACAATGAATGATGCTGGCAGCAGTTTCGATGTCGTTTCAGGCGGAGAACTATACCGCGTTCAGCAAGCAGGAGCAGATACATCGCGTGTTGTTTTCGCAGGGGTAGGGAAGACAGATGAAGAAATCCGCCAGGCATTAAAAGCCGATATTTTAATGTTCGATGTCGAAAGTGAAGCCGAACTGGATGCGATTGCTGTAATCGCAGCAGAAGTCGGCAACATCGGACGGGTGGCACTGCGTCTGAATCCGGACATCGACGCGAAAACCCATCGCAAAACGACAACAGGTAAAAAGGGAAATAAGTTTGGAATGGATATCGAACGAGCCACACAGCTCGCCGACAAAGTTCTGAAGGATGATCGGCTGGAACTTACTGGAATCCATATGCACCTTGGATCCCCCATCCTTTCTACTGACCCCTATGCAAAAGCCGTTAAGAAAGGCGCGGAAGTCATCTCTCAACTTCGAGACAAAGGACATAAAACCAACTGGCTCAATCTGGGAGGTGGATTTGGGATCAGCTACAAAACTGATGAAGGTCCATCTGCACAAGCTTATGCAGACGTGATCGTCCCGACGATCAAAGAAATTGGCTGTCGTCTGGCATTGGAACCTGGACGCTTTATCGCAGGTAATTCGGGCGTATTAATCAGTCAAATTGTTTTCACCAAGCGGGAAGGGGGAAAACTTTTTTACATACAGGACGGAGGAATGACAGATCTCGTTCGACCTGCAATGTATGACTCCTATCATCGAGTCTGGCCAGTAAAACCGAATGTCGCCATGCCCTTTGACTGTGAAGGAGAAATCGATGAGCTGTGAGCCTGCCGATGTTGTGGGTCCGGTTTGTGAATCCTGCGACTATTTTGCAAAAGACCGCTATCTGCCTCCCATGGAACGGGGTGACTATCTCTGTATATTCAGTGCGCGGGTGCTTATGGATCTGTCATGAGCAGCAACTACAACGCGCGCCCCCGTAGTGCAGAAATTCTTGTAGATGGCACAGACTATCAGGTGATTCGTCGGCGTGAAACTTACGAAGAACTGATCGCTCTGGAGCAAGCATAGTAGCCAGCCAGTTCTCCTTGATATCCCGAAATTATGTTCATAAGACCAGTCATTTTAAGGTCGGATTATAACAATTATCGGGTTCATACGATCTTTAATGTGTTGAGAGCAGCAAAGATACGGCTATCCGATATCTTCGGTTGAACCGTTATCCCCGTTAGAAACGATGATAATTGATACAGAAGCTACCAATGAGATTCTGTCCATTCGAATACATTGAACCATAGTATTTCTGTAAAGACTTGAAACGAAACAATTGAATTATGTTGTTTTGGGTAAGGTAATAAGAATAGTATATAGATTAACTGTTTTAATCACGATCAGAGATATTCGATCTGACAGACACACTTCAGTCCTGCGTCAAGGTTACCTTCGCAGATCTTCTGCAATGAATAGCCGACAACCACGACGACACGGAGTCGACTGAATGTCTTTTAATAACCGGATCCTGGCAGCTTCTGCTCTGGTATTTCTTTGCACCATGAGTACGTCTTCCCCGTCTGGTCACAAGATGAATCTCCTCCCCAGACTCAGAAATCAGACATCGGCTACCGGTCTTTCAGCAGATGATCTCCTGCTATCCAAGCCAGAGACTCCCGAACAGCTGATGCAGGCAGTTGTTCAATTGACAGATCTCGGACATGCAGCTTCTGCCAAGCCCTATCTGGAACAGTTGCTGAAAGCCAATCTCGACAATGAAATGGTCTTGAAGTTCGAGACAAATATGGTCCCGCTGCATTTCTTTCCTTAGCAAATAACAAAACCTTACAACCTGATTCGATCACCCTGCTGAATCAAAATGGAAGTGGCCTTCCGGGCTTATGCCACGGATCCTGCTCGCATTAATGGATTGATCAATGATCTGTCTGGGCCCACCTACAGAACGAGACATTGCCATCATTGAGCTCAAATCTGCCGGGTCAATTGTTGCTCCACCAATCCTCAAACAGTTGAGTAAGAGCGAAGATCCACAGACAAATGACGAACTGGCTTTTGCCCTCACTCAACTGGGTAAACCTGTTGTACAACCATTAATCGCTGCACTTCGCTCACCCAGAATGATATCCGCAAAATAGCCGCTGAAGTTTTAGGGGACATCGGTGATCCTGCAGCAACGCTCTATCTTTGGAATCCCGCATTTTCCGAAAAATCACCACAAAGCGTTCAAATTTCCGCCCGCATTGCGCTCACAAAGACTCTTGGTAAAAACCCCCGTAAAATACCTATGAGCTGAATCGCTATGAAGCACAGCAGGTGTTAAAGAACGCGGTAATTCAGCCTGTATCAGAATCATGAAACGGAATCAGGAAAACCAGGAAAATCTGGATCTGGGACAATGCGCAACAGACAGTCGTCAAGAAGGAGATTCCTGCACAGGAAGTCAATCTGATTGAAGGTCTACGACTCGCGAAAGAAGCTCTGGAAATGTCTCCGGACAAACAGGACGTGCAAACACTCTATCTGGCAATGGCCCTTGCCCTGGAAGCTTATCAGGTTGGCTGGAATGAGCCTTTGCCACAAGGGCAGGGGACAGCCTTTAATCTCGCATTACTTTCCGGTCCGGTTGCCGTCAGTCAGGTACTTGCACTGGCAATGAAACAGGGGCACAGCACCAGTGCCATTGCAGCTTTAAAAGTATTAGGACAAATCGGTTCACGCAATTTATTTTATGAACAACTGGATAAGCATTCCTCAATCATTGCTGCTCTGAATTTTCCAGATCGACGGGTTCAATTCGCTGCTGCCACAACGATCATGCAGCTGGACCCTGACAAAACATTTCCAGGTGCAACACGGGTGATCAGCATCCTGACCCGAGCACTGCGGGGCGAAGGGACACAGGCTGCGATTGTAGTCGACAGCAGTATTCCGCGTGGCCAGACAATGGCTGGCATGTTTCAAGAACTGGGATACGAAACCACGCCAGTTCAAACTGGAAAGGCAGGCTTCAAAGCCGCAACAGAACGCATGGATGTCGAATTCATTGCCCTGCAATTCAATACCATGCGCTGGGGCCTGACTCAGACAATTGCAAATCTACGAGCTGATTCTCGAACCGCAAATATTCCCATTGTGATTTATGGGCCTCTCCGATTGAAAAACAAAATTGAATATTCAACACGATACTACCCGCTGGTTCATTACATTGTCGAGTCTGAAAACACCAACGACATAGGCAGGCAGTTAAAGCCTTTTCTAAACAGCTTGAAAACTCCGGAACTGACCGGAGAATTACGTTCTGAGTACCGCACGGCAGCCTTGTACTGGCTGGCACATATTGCTTCCAGTCCGAGAGTGAACATATTCGATTTGACGCCCGTTGAAAAACCTTTACTCAATCTGGTTCCCGATCGAAACCTGGCATCAGATGCTCTCATTACACTTGGTGGAATCCCAACGCGCTCAGCTCAGTCAGACCTTGTCAAAGTTGTCTCAAATAAAATGTTCGATTCAGATGTGAAAGAAATTGCCGCGTTGCAATTGGCATTTCATATTCAGAAATTTGGGCTGACTGATAGATTCCATGCAGATCGACGCTATTCGCAAAGCCTATCAGGCAGCCAAAGATCCCAAACTGAATACAGCCCTGGCTTCCGTAATGGGAACTTTAATGCCCAACAGTAAAGTGGTAGGCGAGCAGCTACAGGAATTCAGCCCTGCTACAGCTTCACCTTAGTTTAACTGGCTATGAGCATCCAAAACCCGGGCGTAATCATTTGTCTGGAATTGCCCCTGATATCATTTAAAAAAACTCCGAAGATTTGAAACAAACCTCCGGAGTTTTTGTTTGATGCCAGAATTGTTTTCTGCTAATTCGTATTCGCTGCCGTCTTCTTTCGCAACAATGCGCGTAACGATTTTTCCAGTTCGTTCGCATTCGATGTCACTAATTCTGTGCGACCTGTATGATCGACCAAAATCAGCATCGGGACGCTTCTAACACCATAATAAACGGCAGCGGGGTTATTCCAGCCACGTTTATCGCGAGAAGAATAAAATATTTGTCGCCAGTCAAGAGACGTTTTTTCCTGAAACGCATCAATGGCGGGTTCTTCTTCATCCAGATTCACACCGACAATTTCAAATCCATACTTGCGGTATTTTTTTGACAAAGACTGAATTTTGGGTAATTGCTCAATAAATGGTTTTGCTGTCGTAGACCAGAAAACGACCAGTACCACGCTTCCCTTAAAATCATCTACAGAAACAAATCTGCCTTCAATCGTTTCTCCCGCTAATTGCAGAGGCTGCCCTTTCAACCTTAAACGACGGGATAAACCAGCAACCTGTAACGCGCCATTACTTTTGGGAAACTTTGTTTCAAGATCAATACAACAGTCAAGAGCCTGTTTGTTTAAACCATACAGCTGAGACGGTTTCTGCAGCAGCCTGTAATAACTGTGGCGCCCGAGTTGACTCTTTAGGAAATCGAGAGGCAAATAATCGTGTCTGTTTGACAAATTCTTCGATCCAGCGAGGCTCATCCATCGCAAACCGTTGTGCACTCGTGTTGGCAAATTTCGCAACGGTAAATCCCGCATCAGCAGCAGAAGGAGAATGAGGATCACGCTTAAATAATGACTCAGCGTGATCGTACAATGCGTCAATACTCTCCTGATCTCCCTCTAAAGCCAGTTGAAGATGTGCATCCAGCAAATGGCGAATACAAACAGTAAACAAGCGCTGCTTTTCTTGATTGGAGTGAATTTGCTTCACTGAATCCATAGCTAACTGAATGATTTTTTTATTACGTTCAGCGCGTGCTGTTTTCAGTTCATCGACATTTTGAGTTTTGGCTAACGCCTGTACCTTGAGGCGGGTTATCTCACGCACATTCCATTCTGCCGTTCCCTCTTTCAAATCTTCAATCTTGACTTCCTCGTCCGCCAGTGAAGATCCACCAGTGTCCAAATCCTCCATATCAAGTTGTTCGCGTTCCAGGCTGGCTGTCTGAATCAGATCTGATTGAGGCTTCAACGCAGGACCAGACCTGTGAAACCTGAAGTGATCGACGCAGTCGGCGTATTCTGTCCGAGTGAGCAGGAGCCCCCCTCCAACTTACCGTCAGCAGTATTAACTGCAGCAGAATCTCCCTCTCCACAACCGAGCTGAGTAACAAGTAGAATACACGCTGCAATCACAATGATATTGTGCCGATGCCTCATGGCCTTAAGCTCTCCTTCCATTGAGAGTCTGTGAATATCTGAAGAACCGAGGTAGCGAAATCGCTTAGGATGAATCCTGTCATTCCCTCAGAAAATGATTGTCTCAAACATCTTGTGAGTGTTTTATGAAAAATACAGGGTTTATGGCAATACGAAGCTGGAAAAAATTACAATCTGGCTTACGAATTCATCGAGGTTTTCTTCGTAAAATAGTATTTCACGGCTTTGAAACCCCTGAATCCAAAGCTAAAGCTCGCCATGGTAGTGCTTAAAGGCTTCTATCGCAAAATATTCGGGTAACCCGAGTTCGTTATAAACTTCGGCTGTATTACGAGTTCGATCCTCTGCGCGGACCCAGAACTCTCGTTTATCCGCGCCAGGATAAAAAGCACTGTCTTTTTGTGACTCATGTTTAAAAATTGCTTCTCGCTTCTTCGAAGACCACTTCCGGGCTCAGAGGGAACCGCCCGTTCAATTTCGTGTGGTTCATACTCTTCCCACGCACCGCGGTACATCCAGAATTCGGAGTGAATTCCTTCGTCTTCGATCACATTCACGGCGTTGATAACAGCTTCTGCACAGACGCGGTGCGTTCCATGCGGGTCGGAGAGATCGCCGGCCACATAAATCTGCTGTGGATTGACCTCACGTAACAGATTTGCAACGATCGCTACGTCATCTTCGCCAATCGGTTTTTTCGAAACCTGTCCCGTGCGATAGAAGGGAAGGTCCAGAAACCGCAGACGTTCTTCTGGAACTCCAGCCACTTCTGCCCCCGCTGTCGCCTCGGTTTTCCGGATTAAACCCTTGATCCCCAACATCTCTTGTGTATCCAGGTCTCCCGCATTCTTATTTTCAATGCTTTGTTTCAGATCCTGTAAATGTTGTAAAACATCATCATCGTCTGGGTGAAACAATTTGTGAAATTCCAAAACGAAATCGAGGTGACGAAGTGCATCATGATCAAAAACAGCAATATTGCCGCTTGTCATATAGGCGATGTAAACTTCGTGACCTTGATCAGCCAATGTGATCAGAGTCCCTCCCATTGATATCACATCGTCATCCGGATGCGGACTGAAAACAATCACTTTCTGGGGATCATTTCCTGCTGGTTTCGTACTGATTCCTTCCAGTAATGAATCGAAAACGCGTTGGCGAATCTGCCCCACAGATTTATATTTGTGAATTAATTGATGTAAATGATTGTGCAGAAAATCCTCTGTTTCCAGCTTCAAAAGAGGTTTATTCACTTGTCGGGAAAGCCAGATCACCGCTTTTTTCTCAAGCAGCGGTGTCCATTCAATATTCCCCACGATCCAGGGAGTTTTTACAGCCGTCAATTCAGCCGCAGCAGCATTATCAACGACAAACAGAGAATTGGTATGAGTCTGCAAAAAACTGGCAGAAACCTCATCCGTAACCTCCTGTTCGGCAGCACGTTTGACAACAGTCGCTTTATGTTCTCCCAAAGCCATGATGATGATTTTTTTTGCCGACAGAATACTGCCAACCCCCATCGTGATCGCATGATGGGGTACATTGTCTTCTCCAAAAAATCCACTGGCAGCATCACGGCGTGTTACGGGATCAAGGTTTACCAGACGCGTCAAACTATTGCGCGCACTTCCAGGTTCGTTAAAACCAATATGCCCCGAACGACCAATTCCCAGTAACTGGAGATCCAGACCACCATATTGTTCGATGGTTCTTTCATACTCCTCACAATAGGCGTCCACGTCTTCCGCAGCAATATTGCCCTGGGGAATATGAATGTTGTCCGGGTTCACATTCACGTGATCGAAAAAATTCTCGTGCATGAATTTGTGATAACTGTGAATCGACTCCGGATCCATAGGCCAATATTCATCCAGATTAAATGTGACGACATTAGAAAAATCTAACTGCTCCTCGTTATGCATGCGAATCAATTCGCGGTAAACGCCCAACGGAGTTGAACCGGTAGGTAATCCCAGGATCGTCGGCGTATTCTGCTTTATTTTTTTAACGAATCAGATCGGCAACAACAGAGGCAACATATTTTGCCAACTCAGAAGACGTCTCGAAAATCACCGTAGGAACTTTCGTATGTCTCACAAATTTGGATTTGGGTGTGACATGAGCAGAACGGGCAGTATCAATAGACATCAGACGTTTTAACCTATAAAGCAAGAATGAAGCGGGCCAGAATCATCACAGCCCACAAAAGTATTCACACGAACAGTAATTTCGGCGTGAGTGTTTTTTTTATGAGTATTTATTATAACTACTCAAACGAAAAGCTCACTACTATTTGTTAGACCTAATTGCACAGAGAGAGAAATTTTCATGGTTAATCAGGCAGAATCACTACGAATTCTTGCGATTCACGCCCATCCGGATGATATCGAAATTCAATGTGCGGGCACATTAGCCCGATTAAAAAACCTGGGATGCCATATCACGGTCGCAACGATGACGGCTGGAGATTGTGGAAGCGCAGAAATGGGTCCTGTGGAAATCGCCAATGTCCGCCGCGCTGAAGCCCAAAAAGCAGCTGACATTCTTGGCGCTGATTGCATGTGCCTCGAATTTCGAGACCTCTCGATTGTCATCGATCACGACTCTCGCCAACGAGTCACCGAAGCGGTTCGCAAAGCGCGGCCTGATATCGTCATCACCGCACCACCCGTCGATTACATGAGCGATCACGAAATGACCAGCCGCCTGGTGAGAGATGCCTGTTTTGGTGCTTCTGCTCCTAATTATACAACCCATCAATCTCAACCAGCACCACCCACCGAAAAGATTCCGCATCTTTATTACGTCGATCCCATTGAAGGCTGCGACTATTTTGGGAATCCCATCAAACCACAATTTATTATTGATGTGACGGAAACATTTGAATTAAAAATGAATATGCTGGCCTGCCACGAAAGTCAAAGAGCATGGTTAAGAAAACAGCATGGACTGGACGAATACATGGAAGGCGCCGAACGCTGGTCTGCGGCCCGTGGAAAAGAAATAGGCGTTGCCTACGGCGAAGCCTATGTGCAACACTGCGGGCATCCATATCCCTCCAGTAACTTGTTACGTGAGCTCCTCGAGAAATAATCAGGTACCCCTGAATCACCTTGAACTAAAGAAAATACAATGCACGAACAAACAACACCTGACACAACCGATGCACTACAGGCAAACGATTCACTGCCTTATTCGAAAGCTGAAATTGAATCCATGGCCGCGGAAGATGCCCAGGCAGGACGATTTCTGACTAAGATGCTCGTCTACTCGTTCTGTTACACCATCATTGTCGGCGCATATGTCATATACTGGAGTTTGAACTAAACTTCATCCTCGCGCTGGTTCCCGATTCATCAAAAACGGTCCCATTCGGATTCAGAAGCATCCAGCAGAGCGCAGCAGCGACATAAATACAAGCCATCAGAATCAAAACCGGATCATAAAATTGCAAGTCAAACATGGCGCCGACGATCACCGGAAACAACGCCGCACCCAGGTTGCCCGCCATATTCATCATTCCGAAAATCGGGGCAACATGCTGGCCCCCTTTATCAATCGTCACCGTATAACCACAGGAGCCGCTGAGTCCCGCAAAAAAAGTACCCACCGAAATCAATGCCATTGCTAATTTCATATCCTTGACGAAATAAGCACACAGAGTACAAACAGCACTCCCCAGCATGGCAAATATCGCCACTCCCTGTCGACTCCAGCGACGGCTTCGAGTCCGTTGCAATACCAAATCCACAGCGATCCCCCCAGGGAATTTCCCACCACAAAAGTCAGCAACGGGAAACTGGTCCAGATGCCCGAAGAGGCCATGGTGATTCCGCGTGCTTTCTGCAGATAAACGGGAAACCAGGTCATGTAGAAAATATTACCAGCGGCCCGAAAAAACTGCTGACCACAAATCATCCACATCGAAAAACTGGTCAGAATTTTCCCCCAGGGGGTCGGCTCGCCATGCTCGTCCTGTTCCTGAACCGTCGTCTGCTTCCGGTCGTTTTATCGTAGACTTCACCCCCCCGAATGAGCTCCAGCTCTGCCGCATTCACACGCGGATGTTTTTCAGGACGGTCTCGGAACCAGATATAAAACCAGATCGCCCATACGACTCCAGGCACGGCAAAAATAAACATACACTCGCGCCAGGTAACCGCAGAAAAAGTCAGTCCAAAACATTCGAATCCAGCCAGCATAAAACCAATGGTAAAACTTCCGATGGCACTTCCGATCGACATGAAAGCTTCCCAGCAGCCCACTGGCAATACCGCGTCGCGATTCTGGGCAACCATTTTGAAATCGTATTCGCACAGCACGGGAAGATGCCTGCCTGCGAAATCCAAAAATCAGACGCACGCCAATCAGCATCCAGAACCCGGTTACCATCCCGGTCAGCGCCGTCGCAATTGACCACAGGACGGCAAACGCGGTCAGCGATCGTCGCGTTCCCCAAATATGGCCAATCCAACCACTGGGAATTTGCGACAATGCATACGTCCAGAAAAAGGCACTCATCACCCAGCCCATCTGAGTAGAACTGATGCCTAATTCCCCCTCAATCAATTTAGCAGGAACAGAAATTGCATTCCGGCTGATGTAGGCAATCGCAGCAATCAAACACAATAATGTCAGTACCATAAAGCGAGCGTGTGTCGGTGAATCTTCAGAAATTCCACCAGTTTGTATTTCGGGATCAACCGCAGACTTTTTTTCCGATTCCGGCACTATTGAAAACTCCCCAGAGAATTGGCGTTAATCATTGTCCTTGAGTGATTGCATTAATATCTCAAATAGTCGATCGACTTCCGCTTTGGTTTCCTCATCAAGATCCCAGGCATGTGGCACGCAGCGTTGCTCAGATTGGAAGAGACCTCGTTTCACTAACAGATACTTCTCAATCGCCAGAAAACCATCCAGTCCCGCCTGTAACTGCAAAGCCACAAGTGCACAGATCGGAAAATAAATCCGATAAATGGCTGCTTCGTCATCCCTCCGCATTGAGGGCCCGCCACAACGCCATGATGCCATCCAGCAGATCAACGCCCGGCATCGTTCCACTGATACCGCGCCGATACGCGTCCACCAGCAGAATACCACCCGAACCATCAAAGATCTGGCCCGTCCATTCGTCGCATCGCGTAACGCAGATAAGTTTGGTCCTATCGGCGAAGCTTCGGGTTTAAACAGAATTTTTTCCGGACCATACTGATCCAGCAGTCGTTCTGTAAAACTCGATAGAAATTGCCTCGCCGACATAGGAAGAAGCATCCTGCACCATCAGCGGCAGATGACATTGCGCGGCGAGCGTCGAAAAATAATCCCACAGCCGGAACGGGAAGCGCCGTCGTCACCGGGGGAATCGCCATCACTGCATCACAGCCTGTTTCCTCAGCCTGGCGAGCAAAGTCCAATGCCTGACGCGTACTCTCTGCTCCCACACTGGCAATGACGGCTCCTCGACCATCAGAGATGTCAGACATCAGTCGCGTCAGTTCCAGTCGCTCAGCAAACGTTAATCGTAAAACTTCTGAAACCATCGCGCCACAGATTCCATCGACACCCAACTCATAACACCAGTCGATTTCCCGCTGCAATGATCCACGATCAATCGTCTCGTCTTCCAGGAAAGGCGTATGTAGTACCGGTAAAACACCTTGAATCATGCCGGACATGCGTCTGTTCTTTCTGAATTACTGACTGCTGTCAGTTCAAATATTTCATCGCGAACTCAGATCGTCGCTCAGTCCTCGATGATCTCTGCAATCGCATCGGCCATCCCTGCGATCAGCTGCTCCAGCCCGCCCCGCTCAAACGGCGTCTGCCACACCTGGTACAGATCCAGATCATACAATTCTTCCGGTGTCAGGTATCCGGTCGTTCCATTGATCAGATTCAGACAGACAATCGTCCGCTCGGGAAACCGCTCGCAGTAATTCGCTTGCAGAATCGAATACGCTTCCGTCGGACTGCCAATCAGAATCGTATCCCCCATCTGCCAGACCCAGATCGGTAGAGCCAAAGTCTATCCGTCTCCAATCCCACGACGAATATTTCTGCGTCGTCGCAACCGTTCTTCCAGTGCCCGGTCAGTACACGCCTGTCCGCTGCGTGCTCCAGTTCATCCGCAGTCGGCCAGTCTCTTGATTGGTATTTCCACGGTGACTTTCAATCGGTTTCAGCAGTGACCGGCGTGTCAACGGCATGCTTCCAGACCGCCAGCGGCGCACCAGATTCCATCACTCCCTGATATTCCAGACACGTGCCTGGAGGCTCCATAGCTCTCCAGCGTCGCCAGCGCCGCATACGCTAGTTGACGACCATGACGATCTGCCACTGTGGTATCACCCACATACTGATACCGCGGCGATAACTCTCCCGATGCCCCCCTGCATGAACAGGGCAGGGACCCCCAACGTCTTCTGAATCGTCTCGCGCATCGCTCCCGGATAATCGGGCGAGATCGCCGTATTCTCCCAGGCCAGCGTTGTCGGATGACAGGCGTAATTCACGATCACTGCCTGCAACGCCCGCCCAGATCGGTGATGCGTCCGATAACCAGCGTATCGTCGGCCGGCTTCACCCGGATTCCAGCCACAGACAATCGCTCCGCTTCGGGCGAGGGATCGGGCAGATCACGCATCGATGCCAGTTCGCAACGCCCGGTCTTCCAGTCCAGGACAGCCTCCGTCGCATTTTTCATCGCCTGCACGAACCGCTGCGACGGACGCTTCGTAAACCGTGCTCCAGAAACTCCGCCAGCATGTCACTCGCCGGCAGATCCGGATCGGGATCAGTCAGAGGCGGCGACGCATGCGTGTGGCTGACACCGAAAATCAGCGACGCCTCATCTACAGTTCAATCTCCTGCAACATCCGTGACTGAAACCGGTTGAACGTAATCAACGAACGCCACCAACCCAGGTCGGCATCAATAAAAATCAACGGTTTCTCAGATTCTGTCGCATACAGCACCAACGCATTCAATGTCAATCGACGGTGCAGAGACTCCGCAACATCATGCCTGGCAGCCCCCCAGTTTCGAGCATAAATTCCCACAGGTGGCGTAATATCAACTGTCGCCACTCCGATCCGCCCTTGAAATGCAGTCTGAGTTTTCGTCTCGCAAACTTGTTCGCTCATGATGATTCCAGTTTAACAAATGATACGCTCTGTCAGCTGAGATGATGGGAATGATCAATAGACCACAAGTGAATTGAAATCAGCTTACCAGTCCCCAATCGCGCCATCCTTATAAAAGACCCGCTGTACCGTTTCCTGCTGAAATGGGTGTTTCTTGGCTTCTGCTTCATTGATCGATATCCCCAGCCCCGGCTTGCCATTCGGTTTGACGGTTCGCGTTGCCAGATCAATGGTAAAGCCTTCTTCAACAACATCCTGCCGCCAGGGAACGTCATCATGCACTGACACACAAATGATATAACTTGGTTGAGAAAATCCAAACTCCAGCGAAGCCGCAGTACTGACAGGCCCCTGTGGATTATGCGGGGCCAGCGCAATCCGGTACGCGTCCGCCAGAGCAGCAATCCGGCGAGCTTCCGTAAAACCGCCGCAGTGCGTCAGGTCCAGCTGACAGATCTCACAACCCCGTTTCTCGAACAGATCGCGAAACGCTGCCAGATGCGTCAACCGTTCACCCGTCGCAATCGGCGTCGTCACTGCTGCATTGATCGTCGCCAGGCTGTCCATTGATTCCGGCCAGCACGGCTCTTCGAAGAAATACAGACCGTACGGATCGAGTGCCTGCGCGAACTGCAGCCCCATCGCCGGTGAAGGACGGGCATGACAGTCCACCATGATATCCACGTCATCGCCGACCGCATCTCTCATCGCCGCCACACAGTCTTCTGCCGCTTTGATCGGTTTCAAACCTTCAATGGGCATCGTCAGAGCACCGCCATCGATTTGAACGCCGAGAACCCGTCCGCGACCGCCTCTTCCTCCAGCTCAGCAAACTGAGCCGCATTATCGGTCGAAGTCTGGTAGAACGACTCCATATTCCCGCCACCTAGATGACAATACAGCCG
>CALOEF010000094.1:0-34575 GCA_942492165.1 uncultured Planctomycetaceae bacterium | reverse complement strand
ATTCCTTTATAAAATTGACACCAATACAGGGACTCAATCATGGATGATTTCATAGCCAATTTACCGAAAGCAGAACTGCATCTGCACATCGAAGGGACACTGGAGCCCGAGCTGGCATTACGGTTGTCTGAAAAAAACAGGATTGCGATTCCTTTTTCCTCAGTCGAAGAAATGCGTGCCGCCTATAATTTTACAGATCTGCAATCGTTTCTCGACCTGTACTATGCCTCAATCAGTGTTGTTCACACAGAAGAGGACTTCTATGACCTGACAATGGCTTATCTGAAAAAAGCGGCATCACAGAATGTGCGACATACCGAAATATTCTTCGATCCCCAGTCACATACCGCCCGCGATATTCCTTTTGAAACGGTCGTAAGCGGAATCACTTCAGCTCTGGCACAGGCAATCCGATCTTGGTATCTCTTCGAAACTCATTCTGTGCTTTTTACGGCATCTCTCTGCGGATTCGGCAATGGAGACACTGCAACAGGCGATTCCTTTCCGCGATCAGATCATCGGAGTCGGCCTGGACTCATCTGAAATGGGACATCCCCCATCGAAATTTGTGAATGTGTTTGACGAAGCCCGACGTCACGGATTTCGAATCGTCTGTCATGCGGGAGAAGAAGGCCCTCCCGAGTTTATCACCGAAGCGTTGGATCTGCTGCATGCAGAACGGATTGATCATGGGGTCAGATGCGTCGATGATGCGATACTCGTTGAGCGACTGGTGGCAGAACAAATTCCACTAACCGTCTGCCCGCTTTCGAACGTCCGTCTCTGTGTTTATGAAAGCATGTCAGAACATCCTTTGAAACGAATGCTCGATGCAGGTCTGCTCGTCACCGTTAATTCCGATGATCCACCTTACTTCGGCGGTTACGTCAACGAAAACTTTCTTGCTGTTCAGCAGGCTTTGGATTTGAGTCAAGATGATCTGGAGAAACTTGCCCGTCATTCTTTTCAGGCCGCCTTTCTTTCTGAATCAGAAAAACAGACACTGATTTCCGAATTATAGAACGCGAATTTCTATTTTAATGTCGACAGAACCTGATTGAGGTATTGTTTCAATTCAGGGTTCATCTTCTCATACCCTTTTTCGGAGCGGGGCTGTCCCATCGCATGTCGCATGGCGTTATGCATCAGATAACGGCCGCTGTCGATTTTCATATGAATGACATCTCGATACAAATCAGAAATCTGGGTTAACGGTGCCTTTTTGTTTTTGATGTCCGAGTCGACCTGATTCAGGAGATCAATGGCAAATGTCTGCTTAAACTTTCGATCCGGATAGCGTTTTTTCATCTCTGCCAACAAGGCGTTGATATAAGCCGGGCTATGCTTCATTTTCCCTGTGATGTCTTTATCCGCATATTCTTTTGCCTGCGTGGCACTTCGCGCCCAGCCAGTGTGAATGATAAAGGTTGCCCCGGGTTGCATTTCAACCCACTTTGAAATCACGTCAGCGTCCTCAGAAAGAGTCGAGCCATAGTGTGACTGTACCGAAATCAGATCGTACTGTTTTTCCTTGAGCGCGTTGGGCCATAACGTTGAATTCTTGACACAGGGCTTCTCTGGATGCGCAAATATGTAAGGTAAACTTTTTCCACAATCCACGTGCCACTGTACATCACCATCCAGGCGGGAAGGTACTGTATCCCACGTCAGGGAATTACCGATCAGGTAATAACTTTTCTTCCCATCATCAGCCTGCAACGTTGTCACGAAACAAAGCAGGCCAGATACAGCGATGTAGCAAACAAGGATCCGCAATGTATTGAACATTCAATTTTTCCTGCTTCAAAAAACAATGGAGACGCAACAGAAAGCACCACTCAAAGAAAACATACCCCCGGCAGGGTTCGAACCTGCGACCTATACTTTAGGAAAGTATTGCTCTATCCAACTGAGCTACGGGGGCTTGTGATGAATCACTACTATAGTAGTCTCTCTGTTGATTCGTCAAACGATTGCTTTCGAGGATTTGTACTCTGCTTCAAATCTGACACATCAGTCTGCAAATGGATCCTGATTTCATGTCGATTCTCTCTAAAAGGAGAGTCTGAAATGAATTGCCAATTGGTTCATCTATTCCTGTGTCCCAACAAGCTTCCGTGTGGACACGACCTTGCGTGACGCGAAATGTTGAAAATAATACCTGATAGAGTGAAGCCAGAAAGACCTTTAGTTTAGTGATGTTTGCGGTTTATTTCAGCTTTCGTCTGTCAATGTTATTTCAATAGAGTCACCGAAAGATAGATCTCCCATTACAAAAAGCTTAAGTACGATTTTTTAAAAACCGTTTATGAGTGAACGAAGACAGCTTTTCACAGTCTCTGCCTCTTTTGCAACTGTGTACAGTGCGAATTGAGATTGCGCGAAATTACACTGATGTGAACCAGCAAATGAATCAACTTCTGAACTTTATGCAATTGCTTCTGCATAGCGATTCATTATCAACTCTTCTCCTAATGCCTGTAAACGTGGTAGAGCCAATTGATAGAGTTCATCAGCCTGTTCTGTCTCGCCGAGTTCCGCTAAAGCAATAGCCAGATACGCTCGATTAAAATCTACCATGAGTTGTAATGATGGTAGAGTTGGTGCTAAAGGAATCATTCCATTATGACATACAAGAAAGTGTGCTTGTGCCCCCTTGTAATTATGCAATTTTAGCTCAAGTATTCCTTTAAAATGATACCATAACAGCTGAATCATTTCACCAAGATGCTGTTGCTCCGCTTGATCCAGCAGCTGTTTTGCCAATGCGAGATCCGTATCATACTTTAGTATGACATGTGCGTAATCAATGACTACAGTCGGATTATCCGGCGCTTCTTCATAAGCAATTCGGTTACACTCAATAACCTGTTTATAGTCTTTTGCGATTTCATAAAGATCAGATAATCGTCCGAGGTACATCCATCGCGGAACCTCAGGTGATTCAACATAATGTTCCATTAACTCCAAACCATCATCCAGTTGTCCTAATCCGGTTAAAGCACACGCCTCATGTCCCGATAGATCGAATGCTGGTACGATACCCTTCAATTTTGGAATACGATTCAATACTTCTTGCCATCTTCCCCAGTAACAAGCATTTACCATCTTGTCATATTTTCTAGCATGTGAAAAATAAGCATGCCAGAAACTGGCAATAATGGATGCCGAGATCAATCCCAAATCCACATGGTTTAGTGCTGTTTGCTCTCTCCAACGGTAAAAAAGTAAAATTGAAGTGACCAAGAATGGCCACTGTAACAGGTGTATCAATTTTTTCATCATAAAAAGAAAAATATCGAATCTTGAAAGATAACGCATTTCGACTAATTCATCAGGAGTAAAACATCCTTCTGTATTCATCTCAGGCGGGAACATAGAATTTACTGTTGCCATTGCATCATCGTCGTGGAGAACGATATCTGTAAATCCGTTGGATTCATATTCGTAGTAGACTTTTTGTGAATTTTCTGCTTCAGTACGATGCGTTTCCCGTTTTCCATATTTATCAGTAGCAGTCAGAAAATAAATCGGCATCTGCTTTACTTTCAATTCAATGGTTATATAGAACTTTCATTATTGATCAAAATAGTTAAACATGACGTAAAATCACACAGTCACCACAATATCTTTCCGTTCAATAGCGACGTGGCCCGATTTTCGGAACGGGCGGGGCAGCGGTTGGGCTTTACCGTTGGCGTCGATCGTGCGGCAGCGGAGTGTGTATTTCCCTGCGGGCAAGCCAGGCATCAGGATCGCCCAATGGGCTTTCATTAATCGCATCGGCCACACATTGGGTTTTCCGGTTTTGTTATCGAAACCCATGGTGTTCGCTGGAATTTGATTGTCAGGCAGATCACCGCCCCATTGATGGAGGGCGGGTGCAGAGAGAATCTCGGCATCAACCCAGGAGCTGTTGTGAAGTAGCGATCTTCTTTCGGGAAACCCTCGCCGTTCTTTTGGATCCAGACTTGAACTTTCGCAAGCCCTGCGGTTCCCGATTGGGCGTATCCTGTAATGGGAACGGGCTGGTTTGGTTTGACTTTTTTGGGAAACGAAAGTGTAGAGGCATACGTTTTCAGTGTGCTGTCGACGTCATTATTTCCATTCGCATAGGTATCATTGGCGTGAAACAAATTAGAAAAATAAATGTGAGTCAGCCACTTGATACATTTGAAACCATAAGCTTCAGGCACCACGACACGAACAGGTGCCCCACGTTCCGGATTCAACCACTGGCCGTTGAGTTTGTAACACAGAATCACAGGCGGTAGTCCGTCCGGATCTTCCAGTACACGGTCGATGGGTAGCGAGCTTTTGAATATCTGTTTCGGATCATCATTATGGTAGCCGTTAAAAAACACGCGGCGAATATTATCACGGGGTTTTGTCAGCCAGAGAATTTCTCTAAGTGGAACCCCTTCCCAGACACCAGTACCAAGCGGCGTTCTGATATTCAAACAGGTCATCACCTTGGAAAATCGGACCGCATGCTTTTTACCTAATTTGAGTAACGCTTTGAAATCGAGGGCGTTTCCTTTTTCCTTGGTGAGTGGATTGCCGAGCCGTGCTTTGTTTTTGGGATCGCTGATGACTTCGAGCGACCGTGCATCGCGTCAAGCTGACTGCTTTTCTTTTTCTTCGCTCAGCGAGTGGCTTCGGATTTCCGCGTGAGACATCCCGAAAGTCCTTCGGAACAGTGAGATTGGTTTCGAGCTGATCAATGGCGTTCTGCAGAACGGGATCTTGTTTCTGAACTTGAGCCTGTAATTGATTCAGCGCAGTAAAGGCGGCAGCACCGGTGACGCCACAGCGTAAAAAATAGCGACGCGATAACTGTGAATGTTCTTTCAGAAATGCTTTCAGTGAATCAGACATGCTCGCGCCCCGTTGTAAAATAAAACCTGAGTCAATTCATTCTGCTCCATTTTGATAACCGTTGCAGCAATACGTCAACGACGATGTCAGGAATCAAGAACAGGAATTAGAAGATCGATGTTTGTGGGCCTTTATAGATAGCCTGATCAAGTTGTCTGGCACATCGCCCTGTTTTCGAACATTGCCTGTTCCTGAATCTGCCCCATCAAGGGGATCAAAGGCCGGTGAAGGGTGGTGCATAAAGAATATGCGCATCCATGAATTTGAACAGACTATAAAAAACGCTGAGTTGGTTGACATCGCTGCGTCAAATTATTAAATTAACCATATGGTTAATTCAAGGTCGCAACAACTTGATGAAACGTTTTTTGCACTCTCTGATCCAACACGGCGGGCGATCATTGCGCGTCTGGCTGATGGGGATACGACGGTCGCTGAATTATCGGAACCCTTTCGTGTTTCAGCGCCTGCTATCTCAAAGCATCTCAAAGTATTAGAGTGTGCAGGGTTGTTAACGCGAGAACGCGACGGTCGTGCACGACGTTGTCATCTCGTACCAGAACCGCTCAAGGAAGCTGCCGAATGGGTTGAGAAATATCAGCGATTCTGGGAAGGGCAACTCGATCAACTTGCCCAATATCTGGAACAAAAAAAACGGGAGAAATAAAGATGATCGAAGGGAACATCGGAAAGAACTCGTTGACCATTCGTCGAACCATCAACGCACCGCGGCAAATGGTATTTGATGCGTGGACGCAAATTGAACATTTAAAAAACTGGTGGCATGCGAATCCAGCATGGCATACAGAAATTGCCGAAGTCGATCTGCAGGTTGGCGGAAAATACCGACTTGGGATGCGCGATCCCGAAAAGGACGGCCCATTCACGTGTTATGGAGAGTTTGTTGAGATTAATCCACCTGAGAAACTGGTTTATACCTGGTCCTGGGAGCAGCCTGCGATGGACGTGGGTGAGACGCTGGTGACACTGGGAATTTTTTGAAAAGGAGCGGGGACAGAACTGCATTAACACAAGAACGTTTTCCCAATTTGAGATGGCGAACACAACAAGGCTGACCGCTGCATCGAAGGGCTGGTCGGCCTGGTCGAGTCGGCTTGACGTGATATAAGAGTATGTACATTTGACATCCTGAAAATTCAGGAACATAATGATGGAAATCATTTCAATATTCTGAAGCAATTCTGAGACAGAAAGACAATACAATGAGTATCGCCAAACATATCAAAACGGAATTACAGTTACCGACATTCGTGGTACAAGGTTACCTGCAGGATTTGAATGAGGAAGACTTAATGCGTCGTCCGGTCGAAAATGCGAATCACATTGCCTGGCAGTTAGGTCATCTGATTGCTGCCGAACACGACCTTAACAATATGGTCTGCCCCGATTCCATGCCTGCATTGCCCGAAGGGTTTGCCGAAAAACATAACAAAGAAACCGCTTCCAGTGATGATCCTGCTGCATTTTGTACCAAAGAGGAATATCTAACGTGTATGGCAGAACAACGCGCGGGCACAATGGCTCTACTGGATACATTGAGTGATGAAGACCTGCAAAAACCAGCCCCCGAAAAAATCGAGCAGTTTGGTGCTACGGTCGGCGCAGTGATTGCCGGGCAGTCAGCACACTGGATGATGCACGCAGGGCAATGGGTGATCGTGCGTCGGCAACTTGGTAAAGAAGCCATGTTTTAAACTGCGCTCTTATAAGATGGAGCCATCATGACAATTGAGTTTACTGTTACCGCATTGCTTCCTGCTCAACCGCAGGCGGTCTACGATGCGTGGCTCGACAGCGATGGTCACTCGAAAATGACCGGTAGTCCCGCTCATGCAACGGCGAATGTGGGGGATCCCTTCGATGCCTGGGATGGGCATATCACCGGT
Source organism: uncultured Planctomycetaceae bacterium (assembly GCA_942492165.1). GTDB lineage: Bacteria > Planctomycetota > Planctomycetia > Planctomycetales > Planctomycetaceae > Gimesia. The sequence continues at coordinate 27,790 of CALOEF010000094.1, read as the reverse complement.
AAGAACCTGGAACTGGAACCGGGTAAACGCATCGTTCAGTCTTGGCGGGCAGAAGATTACACAGAGTCAGATGGGTTTTCTCAAATTGAAGTCACTCTCGAAGCTGTTGAGGGAGGAACGAAAATTACATTGATTCATAGTAATGTGCCTGACAATCAGACCGGTCATCAGGCGGGCTGGTTATCGCATTATTTTGAACCCATGCAGGACTATTTTGGTGGGAGCAGGTAATTCATGAAACGAATGATTGTGGGAATCGTGATTGCTTCGATTGTACTTTATGCCTGGGGATTTATTTTCTGGGGGTTGGGCCCCCTCCGCACCATGATCTGGAATCAATCCACGGACGATGTCGAAGCTGGCCAGGCTTTATTAGAAAACTTTCCCTAAAACGGAACCTGTTACGTTCCCGGCTTTGATCAAAATACAGAAACGGTTGAAAAACTGTTCCAGGCTGGGCCTGTGGCATTCGTGCATATGCTCTCAATCGATGGCAGAGCGATGGCTGACCCGTCGATTATGATACAGGGTTTTATTTTGAATCTGGTTGTGATCGTGCTGATCGCCGTCTTGCTGAGACAAGTCTGTTCTGCGCTTCCTGCATATTCAGATCGTGTTAAATTTTCGGCGTTGGTTGGTTTGACGGCAGCGATTTTTATTGACTGCGGTGGTGCAGTGTGGTGGCAGATTGACTGGCCCTGGAAGCTTTACCAGGCATTTTACAGTTTCTCGGCTTGTGTGTTGATTGGACTGGTTCTCGCCAGATTTATTGAACCCGAGTCAAAACAAGAATCACCTTCGTGAGCCTGCGTCTTGCTCAGACTTCAATGCTCTTTGCAAAACCGGGAGCGCGTCTCACCTTTGTTGCCTGCTCGAAAGCATAAGCATAGCTGATCAGCTTCCCTTCCTGGTAAGCGCCTGCGAAAAAGGACAAGCCGATCGGAAGCCCCTGTACATAGCCTGCCGGAATCGAAATGTGTGGATAGCCGGCGAGCGCAGGAGGAGTAGAACAACCGGAACTGCCACCCCGTTTCAGAATGTTGTCACCCACAATCGGATCGATTACAAATGCAGGTGTGCCTTCTGTGGGAGCAATGATCGCGTCGAGCTGGTGTGTTTTCATCGCTTTATCGATTCCATCGGTGCGAGACAGGCGATGACATTCGGCCTTTGCTTCCTGATAAGCGGCTTCATGCAGGTCACCTTTCGAGTGTGCCAGCTCTAGCAATTCCTGTTGGAAAAAAGGCATTACCCGGTCGGCATGTGTCCGATTGAACTGAATCAGTTCTTCCAGATTTCGGACTTTCGCCCCCGGATGCGCGGCCAGATAGCGATTCACACTCGCCTTAAATTCATACAGGAACAGTTCCAGTTCGACCTCCCCAAACATCGGCAACGAACTTGCCTGGACAGGATCGACAATCACGGCTCCCAGAGCTTCAAGTTGACGAATCGCGTTTTCGATAACGGCATCGGTTCCCTCATGATCACCGAAACATTCGCGCGCGACGCCTAATCGGGCTCCCTTAATTAACGAGGTGTCAAGGAACTGGCAATAGTCCTGCTGGCTTTGATTCACACTTTCCAGAGTGGCCGGGTCGCGTGAGTCAACACCAGTCAACGCAGTCAAGACTGTAGCCACATCCGCAACACAGCGCGCCATCGGTCCCGCCGTATCTTGTTGGGGCGAAACACCGATTATGCCGGAACGACTCACCAGACCGACGGTTGGCTTGAGTCCCACGATGCTGTTACTGGATGCCGGGCGGACGATAGATCCGTCGACTTCGGCCCCGATGGAGGCGATGCAAAGATTGGCAGCGACTGCTACAGCTGAACCGGAACTGGAACCAAGCGGACTGCGATCCAGAATATACGGATTGCGTACCTGTCCACCGCGACTGCTCCAGCCACTACATCCGCGTGTTGAGCGTATATAACCCCACTCGCTCATATTTGTCTTTCCGAGCAGATGCACCTGCGTCTCGTAATTTCTTGACGAGGAACGCATCTTCTGGAGCAATATTTCCCTCCAATGCCAAAGAGCCAGCAGTCGTCTGCATTTGATCTGAAGTGTCGATGCTATCCTTGATGAACACAGGAACGCAATGCAGCGGACCGCGGGGACCACTCTCGTCACGCTCCCGATCTAATAAAGCAGCGATGTTCAATGCATCGGGATTGACCTCGATTACTGATCTCAGCGTGGGACCTGCAGTATCGATTTCAGAGATTCGCTTCAAGAACGCTTCGCACAGACGGACTGAAGTCCATTCACCTTGATCAAATAAAGCCTGCAGGTCTGAGATTGTATATTCCGGTAATTCCATCGTGTTCTCTTTCCTGACGGGTTGATGAGAGACCCCTTACTTAGTTGTGCAATCTATATTTTCTTCAGGAACATTCTCTTCAAAAGTGATCATGTTTTTTCAAGATTACCGATGGCAGTACCAGAACACCTGCCCGAAATGAGTGCTGGATTAATTCATAGTGAAAACTCTTATGGAATCATGTTATGCGTCTGATCGAATGGGACTGATAATCGTTCTGTTCGAAGGATTGCGACATCGGATGAACCACCAGATTGGAGCGGCAAGAATGAAACCACCGATTAATAGCAGTTCGACAGGGTTGAACCAGTAAAGGATATCGGCAAGCAGATTTGAAGCGGGTTGTACTAAATCTTCATCATTTAAAGGGTGGTACTTTACGTAGCGATAGAATGCACGAAAGCAACATAATAAGAGAATACAGCCGAGTGCTGTCAATGGCACAATGGCATTATACCAGGTGCCGGCTGCCCCACGCATTTCCCTGCATTCTCCAATGCTTCTTTTGATCACATCAAGAATAGAGTCGCGGGCGCCAATACTACTCAATGTAATCGACGCACGCTTCGATTTATTTTTGACTTCATCAAAGTAATGTAGCTTTATCTTGGGGGCTTCATCATACCATTCGATTGCAGCAATATTCTCAAGAGGCACGATTTTGGGTGCATGACTGGGTAGTGAATTGTATTCTATTGTTTCAGCCGGATCCTCTCCCGATTCAAGCGCTTCCAGAATAAGATCACGCTTATTTGCTTTAAGGTCACCATAAATGAATTCTGACTCTGTAATAACAATGATCCGAAACCAGCCTGCGATCAGATATTCGTCACTGGCGACGATCCGCGCAGAATCTACATACTCATTCATAATTCAGAAAATCCGTGCTGTGTTATAACACAATTATTTAATAGCCGTAATTAAACCTGACAAGCACGAATCTAAAGATTACAGATGTAGTACAGGCGATCCGGTTATTCCGCTGCTGACAATTTTGGGTTAGAACCGTATTCATTGTCGCCAGCATCGATCTCATCTCAGACGGAGTAGTTCAGAATCTCATGATGCTTTGTATTGAGCATCTCCAAAGCCCAAAATTGGATAGAAGATAAATCCTAGAAATGCGAGACCCAAGCCAAAGCCAGCTCCCTTACCGAATTTCGCTGCAATTTCTATTGGAACCAAAATCGCCACAACAATGTTCACAAGGGGTATGAAAAATAAAATGATCCACCAGAGCGGTTTGTCTGCAATTTGTAGAAGAAGGATGATATTATAGATCGGGATGAGAACCCCCCAACCAGGCTTGCCTGCTTTCTCAAAAGTCTTCCAGGCTCCTGCTATGACGCCAATGATTAATGCAAGCCAGATAACCATAACAATGAGCCCACCGAGGCCACCGCCACCTCCCTCTTGTCCTAATAATAGAGCGTGATTCATAAAATTCATGTCTTGTGATCCTTTAAGTCTAAAGTAAAACGTAAATTACCCGAAACTTTTCCAAGGTCAGTTGGCTTATCATTTAATCTGGAAAAGAAAAGGACTGGCAGGTCATTTGGTTATTTCTTACACAACGAATTTACATCTTACTTCCCGAATTCTGATTTACAAACATTAAATACAAAAAATGGATGTGAAAGCTGAGTTGTCAGACGATGCTGTTAGAGAGTCTAAGCGATGTCGAAAATGAGAACGGTTGAGAGTTGATATTCAAAATCCCATTTTGGGGGTAAAAATGGCGATCAGAGCCAGCTCTGTTATTGATCTGACCAGACTGCGTATTCGTTGCCATTCGGGTCACCAAAGTGAAAACGACGTCCACCCGGAAATGCAAAAACAGGTTTGATAACAGAACCACCTGCGTTCTCTATTTTAGCAAGAGTCGCTTCGAGATCCTGACTATAAAACACGATCAGCGCACTGCCAGTAATTGTCGAGACCGTTAAATCAGACTGAAAAAAGCCGCCGTCAAGACCTGCATTTGAAAAGGCCGAATATTCTGGGCCGTAATCTTCAAACGTCCAGCCGAAGACCGTTGTGAAAAATGCTTTCGTGGCCGGGATGTTTTTTGCCGGAAATTCGACGTAATTGATCGTTTCATGCTCAAGCATCAGCTGATTCCTCTTTCGTGTATTTGAGTCTTACCATGATGTCTCCGGTGGGCTCAAAGACATATTCATTGATCGGTTGAAAACCATATCGTGCATAAAACTTGTGCCCGATCGCGTTTTCTTTAAAGACATCGACTTCGAGGTCGCCGCGTAGCGCTTGTGCTTTATCCATCAACGCCTTGCCGGCACCAGTGCCATGGAATTCTGGTTGCACGAAGATCGCACCAACTTCATTACCAAGCAAGGCAATGAACCCAATCACCTTTCCTGCCTGCTCAATCACCCAGGTTTCCGCATTGGGTAAATACATGTTCGGGATGTATTCGCGTTCCTGATCCAGAAATTCCTCTGTCAGAAACGGATGCGCAAGTCGTGTTGCACTTTCCCAGGACGCCAACAGGTCGTTCAAGTCTTCACTTTGGTACTCGCGAATGATGCGGTTCATCTGATTTCCATTTCAGGGGACGCTGAGAGAGGCAGTCGGTAATTGTCAGCTACGTGTTATGACATATTATGAGTTACTGTCAATGCACAAGTGATTGAAAAAAAATAGGAATTGATGTGGATGTTATTACTGCGTTTCAAAAGGCCAAGGGTCTTGACACCCTGATTCGCTCCAGTGCTTGAGACGGTTTATGAGTTCCATTTGATGTTTATATTCTTCCGTGTCAAATGGTTTATATCTGGCAAGCTGTAAGAACAAGTCACGGGTGAGAACAGGATCCGGACTTGCCTCATACATTTTAATTTTCAAGCGATCTGAGCTTAACCAGACAATAGGGCCATTTACCAGCAATGTCGATTGACTCATATAGATCGGCAGACCACAAAGACTATAGCCATAGGCCATCGGACTACGTACCCAGACATGATCGTGATGAGGCTCAACATTGGCACGATACCATTTACTACATTCGCCCTCTTTTTCAGAGCTCGATGCCAGTATTCCTAAGATGCGTAGTTCGCTATGGCTCGTTGAACAGATGGCGCAGCGAAACCATGTTTCATGCGCAAATGGAAAAAATAACAGAATCAGGAGAACAAAGACAAATAAGATCAGCCTGCGTATTGGCCAGCGTTTTTTGTTCGTATTCGTTGCCGTTGCCTCTGAATTTTCTTGTTCGGCCGACATGTGAGACCTGCGTTTTGAGTTCAATGTCGTCAAAGGATCGTTTGCCTGATCTTTCTCGGAATCAGCTACCAGTTATTAATGTATCTTCTGAAGACAAATTTATCCATAACTTTTTTCAAATGAATAAAGGGAATTAAAAAGCCTGATGGTTCTTTTGGAATCGAATCAGGCCTCTTGTTTTCAGTTTAGCAAAGCACTCACTTCTTGTGATGCTTCGAAAAATGTTCGGACAGAAAATCACGTCCGAAATCGCCATCAAATTCGCGCCAGACGGCGTGGACATGATTGGCGTTGTTTTGCGTGTTGGCAAATTCGATCAGGAACGTTTTGGATTGAATGCGGTAATAATGAAATTCGCCGCGTTTCTTCCCGCCGCTCCAGGCAAAAGTTAAATCGTTGCCATCCCTGATTTTTCCTTTGTAGCGTGTGCCTTTGAGAATCTCCGGACGAAAGCGGGTTGTATAGACATTGACCAGTTTGAGTAGTTGCTTCTGCTGCGAAGGATCAAGGTCTGCAAAGCTGATTCCCCGGAACGTGAAGAGTCCACGGTCGGCGGTGGGGTGATCTGAGGTAAGAACTTCCTTGATCACACTCTTCTGCAAAAGTTTCTTGTCCATTGCAGATGTATCAATCGTCGCTTTTGCCAATTGCTCCTTGCTGAATGACTGAATCAGATTCAGTGCCAACTTCTGCTCTTTGTCGAGCACTTCTACTTCGGCTAAATTTCCTGATGTGACTTTTCCCGGATTCGATCCGAAAAAGGAAGGTGTGACAGATATTTTCTTCCCGTCAATAATCGTTACGTTCACGGAAAGATGATGTCCTTCAAAACGCCATCCCCAGGTGCCTTTGGGGTCAGGTGTTCCGAAGATGGAAACGTAATAGAGTTGAGGATCGCGATAGGCTTTTCCTTCCAGATCAAACAACACTTTTTCCAAAGCACGGATCGACATCATTTCCAGATAACCACGCTGAGATAATGCAGTCGCAGGCAGAGTGACTGCAAAGATGCGTTGTTGTGGCGTCATTTTATTGATGGGTAATCCTTTGCGACCGTCGGGTTTGATCACAAAGTCGGGGATGAAGTGCCAGTTGGTGCGTTCGGCATCATCGAGTTTGAAAGTGGCCTGCGCCCGTTGCTCTTTGGTCAGTGAGGCCAGCCAGCGTTTTGCAACAGCCGCCATTTGGGCACTCACTTTAGAAACTTGAGCGTCGTGTGATTTTTTTGATTCGGCGGCAGCCGGGTTGCCTATTGTCAGGCTCAAGCTAAGACAGGTCAAGAACGCAAGGCACAGGTAAGGATGGTGGGATTTCAAGATGTCATTCCTCAATAGAAAGATGATCAATTCGGCTATTGATGATCACGCTCACAGGGACTGCAAAAGCGGACCGTAAAATCGGAAACTTGTTTCGTATTTTATCTTAACAAATCTGGCAGAGAGCAAGTAGTAATCTGAGGGGCTTTCGCAACAGGATTGAGAAATGCGTTTCCCTGAAAATCTGAGGTGGAGAGTTCTGTATTTTCTGGTATCTCTTAAGAATGGCTCATTAATTCTGTATTTCCACGAAACAATCTTTCCGTACTCTGGTTTAATGTTACACTGGTTTACAGCGACATATTTTGCTTAGGGAGTACGCAATGAATCTACATTTCACACACGAGGGGCGACGGGATTTTATCAAACGCTCGACATTTGCAATGGCGGCTCTGACGACCCCCGGATTAATGGCGGAAGAATTGACCCGTACCGTCAGTGTGGGTGAAGGACCCTTTTATCCTGATCAACTCCCTTTAGACACTGATAATGATTTGCTGATTATCAACGATTCGATGACGCCAGCCGTGGGAGAAATTACACATCTGTCTGGAAAAATTCTCGATTCCCGGGGACGACCGATGCGAAATGCATTTGTCGAAATCTGGCAGGTTGATAATAAAGCCTCATACATTCATACGGGTGGTAAAAATAAAGAAGGCCGCGACGGAAACTTTCAGGGATATGGGCGATTTCTGACTGATGCGAAAGGCCAGTATTATTTCCGTACAATAAAACCGGTCGCCTATCGGGCCGGGCGAACGTTTCGGACACCACACATTCATTTTGCCGTCAGTAAAAATGGACACCGGATTCTGACAACACAGATGTTAATTAATGGGCATGAACTGAACGCCGACGATGGGCTGTTTCGGCAAATCAGGAGTAAACAGCAAAGAAAATCAATTCTTGTCGATTTTAAACCGTTGCCACATTCCAAACTTCGTGTATTGAAAGCCAGTTTTGATATTGTTCTGGGGCAGACTGTTGAAGAAAATGAAGATGGTTCCATCAAGGGAGGAATCGGGAAACCACAATTTTCTCGTCAACGTCGTCCCTTGCGATAAATCGTCTTGATTTATGCAGACAGGGTTTCCAGGTCTTCCCGTATTATTAATAATTCGATTTCAGATGTATTTCTTCCATGACAAATCTTGACCTTGATGCCAGTGTCGTAGAATGGGTGCTTGAGTATCCCGAAGTGCAATGCTTCCTGGAATCGTCAGGAATCGATCAGTCTTGTCCCGGGAGATCTTTGGATTTTGTCTGCCGCCAAATGGACCTGGAACCGAATTTTGTTTTAAAACAACTGCATGCTATCATTGCAGATCGATCCACCCGGGACGACTGAATGCAGGCTGTGCAGGTCGATCTCAGACTCATCTTTACCCATATTCTTGTATTCCCTAAAATCCTCGCGTTGTAGAACTGTCTATTCTGGAGAGAGCACGATGCGAAATCTATTTGGGAAAAAAGCACTGATAACGGGTGCGGCATCTGGTATTGGTCGTGAAATCTCTCTCAAGCTGGCAGCAGAAGGAGTTGATGTTTTTCTGCTGGATATCGATGAAAGCGGGCTCGCCGACGTCGCAGAGACTGCTTTACTTTTAGGGTCGCAGGTAATTTCTCAGCAATGTGATTTGACCGATTCCCAGCAGATATCGAATGCAATACAGGTGGTCCTCGATGCCTGGGGACATATCGATATCGTAATCAATAACGCCGGCGTTGCCTTTTATGGTCCGACACATACGATGTCGGCAGAGCAGTGGGACTGGTTGCTGGCAATCAACCTGTTAGCTCCCATTCAGATCACACGCGAACTGCTGCCTGTTTTGATAGAGCGTCCCGAAGCACATATTGTGAACGTATCCAGCATATGTGGAATTGTACCTGGTTCACGATTCAACGCGTATCAGGTAAGTAAATTTGGTTTACTCGGCTTCAGCGAAGCACTGCGTGCCGAATATGGCAGACAGGGCTTAGGCGTTTCCGCAATTTGTCCGGGCCCCGTTTGGACGCCATTGTTCGAGTCGGCACCATGTGGACACGCAGGAAAAACAACACCAGTACCTCCCCGCTGGGCCTGTTCTTCGCCAGAACAAGTTGCAGAAAAAATGCTGTATGCCATTTATCGTGACAAGGGATTGTGTCTGGTAGGTTGGGTTGCGTACATTCTTTATTATCTGAGACGCATCGCTCCCTGGTCAATCGATCTGGCACATCGCTTCGGACGTCGTAAAAAAATGAGACAGAAAGCGGCTCGCATCAAAGCCGCTGAGAACACCGACGCTGTTATGGAATCAAAGGCGGCCTGAACCGGTTAATCTGCGATTGCACGATCCCTCGCAACTCGAACGGAATCCACAATCTGTCTTTCGAGTTGTGTATTCCAGGTCACTCAATCGGAGTGCGGAGTGCGATCTTAATTTCCTTTTTTGAGATCAAAATTGAATGTTTTGTTCTCTTTTGAAACCTTTGCTGTTAGCGAAGTTTCTTTACCTTGATATGCCTTTAAAGCAGGGTTTGGTGCACCGTTACTCATTCGGTCAATATTTACTTTATACTCCCGAGGTGCATTGACCGAAACAGTATACTTGCCCTTACTGTCGGCAATGACAAGAGCAGGTCCGACAGCAGGATCACCGTCTGCAGGTAAAAATGCCACTTCTGCTTCGCTGAACGGTTTTCCATCAAGTGTAACGACGCCTGAAATTTCGACTGACTCTGCGGGGTCTACCATTGACCCACCGCCACCGCAGCTCATTGAAATAAAGCAAAGAATTACAAACGCTGACCATGATGTTCGTTTTTGATATTGATGCATTATTAAAAAATCACTTTTACCTGGTAGTCTGGATTGGATGAATAACAATACACACTAAAGTAAACTTTAGTGTGTATTGTGTACTAAAAAAACAAGTGAGACGGAATGCTTTATGGTACCTGGACTACTTCGCCACCCTGTGGAGTACAAAGTGCCTGCCACTGTCGCCCATCAATATTGTCACTGATGAAACGGACGCCGCCATCCATAAATGCACAGTGCACGCCGCCAACGTGAGCGCTACCGACGGTTCCCCAGTTGATAGTCGTACTATATGTTGCTACTGGGTTATTAGGAGTTGATTTTGTGAGAGTGGAAAATCCAATATTCCCAAATCCTGCAGTCGCATCGTACCAGCTGCGTCCCATATTATTTTTGTGTGAAGTGGGGAGAACGTAATCCTGTCCTTTGGCAAATTCAGAAAATGTAATTGTATTACTCGTTCCATCGGTGACTGCAGCCAGGCGCATTTGAGGTGCGTAAAGGACACCTGTTGAGGAGTCGATTAGTCCCCACATAGAGGCAAACAGTCCATTTGTTGTTTTACTTCCATGTCGACCACACAGCCCATATCCATGATTGGCACTCGCAGTTGGATAGTTGTGCTGAGCAAAATCCGCTTCTTCAACAACAATTGCACTGGGACACATGAAAGGAACCACCTTGGTACGTCGCACTTGTTGATTTGCTGTACCAGATTGAGGGTCGACTGAAAAATCGATATTGTTGTAAAGAGTCGTCTGATCGATAAAGGGCAGCAACATCGTATGAATCAGCGTGTGCATACTGGCCATTATCAGTAGGTGCAACAACAGCTTGGCCCTGAAATATGATTTACGCCACGTGGAATGACCCCATTGGTTGTGTCGATGTAATTGTGTAACGCAAGGCCCATCTGTTTCAGATTGTTTTTGCATTGACTGCGTCGGGCTGCTTCGCGCGCCTGTTGAACAGCGGGCAACAGCAGGGCAATCAGAATTGCGATAATCGCAATGACGACCAGTAACTCAATGAGTGTAAAACCACGTTTTCGTTTTAAAAAAGTAGACATGAAGAACTCCTAGAATAGAATTAGAATGAAAAGACTCAAATTTGAGTACTTGGATCTCCTTCAGATAAAGGCTGCGATTTTGAGTTTAGCAGCAGGATATGTAATTTATATTAAAGCCATTAAAAACAAAAAAACAAGGTGAGATTATCCAAATAATTGCATAGTTGCATAAATATTATTACCCAGGGAATCGGTAGTTTATATACTCTGTAATGAGAAAATGCTTCGGGCAAAACAAATTTACAGATCGACTTAAATCTTGATGTACTGGACCTATTGTCAGTGAAGATGTTGGTTAAGTTTTGCCAATTTACGATCAGCCGGGGCTTGATTCAGGTCGAGTCACATTCCAAACTCAAGATCGCCCTGGTTTTCATATCTGGTAGAGTGATAGTCACAATCATTTTAGGTGTTGGACTGAAAGAAAAGATGCTTGCGTAAACGAACCATTATTATCATTGGCATTTTAAGTGTTGCAGGCATTGTCTGGATTGCAAATTATTGCATCAGTCTGAATGCGCGCGGGAGTGTCGGGGAAACGCTGAGACAGGCTGAACTCTTACTTGTAAAACAACAACCCGATCAAGCCATTGAGAAATTAAACTGGCTTTTAAACTACGATCCTGCAAATACAAAAGCGGCGTATCTTCTTGGGCAATGCTATTACAGCCAGAAAGACTATCTCCAGTCATTAAAGCATTTTCGGGAGGTCTCTTCAAATTCTGAGCTCTACGGAGAAGCATTACTGAGTGTGGTAAAGTGCTGCATGCAAGTTGCCAAGATGGAACTTGCAGAAGAGACACTCAAGAAATATTTGGTCATGCATCCTGATTCAATACCCGCACGTACTGAACTGCAGTGGCTTTACTTCAACCAGTTTCGTTTAAGAGAATTACAAATTTTGTTAGATGAGGGAATCGATCAAGCGGAAAATCCATATCCGTTTCTTTATCACTTATTGTATATGGAAATTAAGCCTCCGATTGCACAAGAGTCGATCGGTCTTCTCAAACGAATCAATGCCGCCGAACCGGGACAAGCTTCCATATTACTGGCTCTCGGTTATTCCTATTGGAAGCTTGGTAAAATTGATCAGGCAAAGACGTTGATTGAAGAGTCGCGAGCCATCGATCCTGATCGAATTGAATCAATTCTCGTTGCTGCTGACTTTTATCTCGAGTCAGGTGAGTTGGAAAAAAGCCAGGCAATTTTTACAACCAGAACGAAAGTATTCACCTCAGATACAAAAACAACTGGAGCAGGATGATCGTTGGCACTGGCTGTTGAGTCGACTGCTGTTTCAGGAAAAAAAATATGATCTGGCACTGGAAGCAATTCAGAGAGCGCTGCAGATTAATCCATTTCGACTCAAGTATCTTCAATTATGTGGAAACATTCATCAAGCCATGGGGCAACATGAAGCGGCTCAACAATTCTTTCAAAAGACCAGAAAATTAGCGTTGAGTCGTTTGGAATTACAAAAAATTGTTCTCGGTGGAGAGCTGGAGCAACCAACACAGGCAATTTGCCTGCAGATAGCCCGGTACTGTGAAGAGTCAGGCCAGGAGCGTCGGGCGCGGGAATGGAAAAAAATTGCCGCGCGAATTCCGTAGATAAAAAAAATCCGAAATACACGAGTAATATCATTGGTCATTCGAAAAGTGAGCGTTTTGAATTTGCAAAAACGAAATAGTAAATGGAAGCAGTTCCTGGTTCTGATAGCATTGCCAGCCCTGTTTATTGGGTGTTCTGAGCAAAAGGCTCCTTTACCAGATTCAAATCAAAACGTTGCGGTTCAAAAAACGGACTCTTTACCAGAGGAACCCGCCAAAGGTTCTAAAGAGAGCCCTTTCCGCTTCACGTCTATCGCGAAAGAGGCTGGTATTGATTTTACATACTATGGAAACCCCAGCCCGCAGCACTACATGACAGAACAAAATGGTGGAGGAGTTGCACTTTTTGATTTTGATTGTGATGGCCAGCTTGATATTTTCTTTGCAAATGGTTCCCACTTTGACCACCCGGCTGAACAGGCTGGTCAATTTCATCATCTTTATCGTTCAACCGGATTATCTACAGATTCGCTGCATTTTGAAAATGTGGCTGCTTCCGCAGGTCTGAATAAATCTGATTTTGGGATGGGGGCTACATGCGGGGACTTTGACAATGACGGCTTTATTGATTTGTACTTATGTGCCTATGGTAAAAATCATTTCTGGCAAAACAACGGCGATGGAACTTTTACTGATGTGACGGATCTGACAAAAACAGGCGATACTCAGTGGGGAACCAGTGCTGCTTTTGCTGATCTCGATGGAGATGGTGATCTGGATCTCTATGTGACCAATTACCTTGAGTATTCACGGAATGATCCCCCCTGTTTTATGACACTCAATTCACAACGGTTTAAAATATCATGTGGTCCCATCGGCAGAATCGCACAACCAGATATTCTGTATAAAAACTCAGGGGATGGCACATTTACAGATGAATCAGCACCATCCGGAATTACCCAATCTGTCGCAGGAAAAGGTTTAGCAGTTCAGATTGTTGATCTTGATAACGACGGCCTGTTAGATATTTTTGTAGCCAATGATACCACGGATAATTTCTTCTTTCACAATCTCGGAAATTTCACCTTTGAAGAGCAGGCGCTGACTCAAGGTGTGGCAGTCGGGGATAATGGAATCCCTCAATCGTCAATGGGCATCGCCTGTGCTGATTTCAACCGAAATGGACACTTTGACCTGTTTGTTACGAATTTTGAAAACTCGCCGAACGATTTTTATGAACAGATCAATGCTGGCGTGTTTTTAGCCAGTAACTCCCGGCTTGGATTAGATACGGCTTCACGTCCCATGTTAGCTTTTGGAACAATAGCCGCTGATTTTAATCTCGACCAGTGGCCCGATCTGTTTGTTGCCAATGGTCATATCTGGGATTTAAGTCGTTACAAAACTGAGCATGAATATGAAATGACACAACAGTTATTTGTCAACCAGCGCGGGACACGGTTTGTGGATGTCTCTTATGGATCAGGCGATTATTTCAGAGAAAGTTTTCTTGGTCGTGCGGTAGCTGTTGGCGATATCGACAATGATGGCGACCCAGATTTAGTCACTTCAAATGAAATCAAACCAGCTGCACTGTTACGCAATGATAGTCCACATGAGGGAAACAGCCTGCGTCTTAAAATGATTGGAGTGAAAGCAGCCCGGCAGCCATTGGGAATTACAGTAAAGGTACAGATTGGAGAAGACGAACAAATATTTTGCATCCCGGCGGGAGGAAGTTTTCAGTCATCAAATGACCCTCGAATCCTGGTGCCGACTGGTCAGGCAGAAAATATCAATTCCATTACAGTAACATGGCCCAGTGGCGAAAAATCGCATTGGAAGAATATTCCTGTACAAGAAGAACTGATTCTCATACAAGAGACAGCAAAATAGATCCTTAAAATTATTGATGTCCCCAATAAACGAGGTCTTGATCTTCTTGACTGCTCTCCCCGGTATTTTTTTCGAATCTGTTTTATTCAATAATGAATTTCCAGGAACAGATTTCCACATGCAAATCAATTTTCAATGCTATAATTAACATGAAAATGATCAAAATTACCCTGATCCGAATCAAATTGGGGCAATTGTCACTTCGGATCGGGGAATCATATTGAATACATCAACGAATGACGATATATTTAATAAGGTTAAATATTCTTCGCCGAGTTTGCGCTCGCATTGATCATACAAGAATGGGAATTTGAGACTGACATGAAGTTCAATCAGCATTCTAATCAACACGGTCAACATGCCTTTACGGCATTGAATCCACTCGTTCCCGAAGGGCTCGTGGTACGAAGTCGACGGAATATGCTCAAAGCTTCGCTGGCTGGTATGGCGGGTTTGAGTGTACCAAATTTACTGCGTGCGTCAGATCAGTTGAAGTCGATTGGGAAATCTTCACTCCCGAAAAAAAGTGTGATCCTGCTCTGGATGACAGGTGGTCCGAGCCACATTGATACCTGGGATCCCAAACCAGATCGTCCGATTCAAAATCGTGGCCCTTTCGGGGTTACGGAAACCTCTGTGCCCGGTATTACCATTACTGATCGGCTTCCCAAACAGGCAGCGATGATGGACCGTTTTACGATTATTCGTTCGGTCGATCCCAAAATGAGCAGTCATCAGCCGAATCAGGTCATGCAGACTGCAAACCTGCTGGCAACACCGCGCACGAATCGGAAAGGGGATCGCTATCCGGCGATGGCTTCAATTGTCGCCAAACACCACGGTGCGAATAGTCCCGGCATGCCTCCCTATGTCGCCTTCATGAAGCATCACTCACATATTGCCTGGGGAGGATATCTCGGTAAAGAATATGATCCTTTCATTGCCAATGATGCAGCGAAATTACCGATCTATGATTCGGTGGGAGGAGATACAGGCAGAATCAGCGCGGGAAAAATGTTCCAGCTGGCCCCCGGTCTCTCTTCCGAGCGTATGAAGAGTCGACGCGATTTGATGCAGCAGTTCGACAAGCTTAGAAACGATATCGATCAGGCTGGCTCAATGACAGCTCTAGACAGCTACAGCCAGCAGGCATATGAAATGGTGCTGGGGCAAAAAATTCAACAGGCATTTGATCTGAGCCAGGAATCTGCATCGATGCGTGACAGATATGGCAAACACCTCTGGTGCCAGCAGGCACTTACTGCACGCCGACTGGTAGAAGCGGGAAGCGCATTCGTCACGCTCGACCTCAGTTATCATACCGCTTCCGGGACATGGGACAATCACGGCGACAATATTCCCCCTTACGGTGGAATCAAAAATGGTCTCGGTAAGATTTTGCCTCTATTTGATCATTTGCTGACGACTCTTGTATCCGATCTTGAAGAGCGCGGTTTGCTGGACCAGGTTCTGGTCATCGCCATGGGAGAATTTGGCCGCGGGCCGATTTCCGGAACTCAAGGCAGTACAGATGGTCGCAACCACTGGCCTGTGGTCATGTCGATGTCGATGGCCGGTGGTGGCATGAATCATGGTCAGGTCATTGGAGCCAGTGAAATAGATGGTTCCCATATTAAGCATCGTCCTGTTCGTCCCGGAGATCTCGCTGCCACGATCTATCAATATATGGGTGTGCCACTGGATACACACTACGTTGACGACAAAGGCCGCCCGATTCCGGTGATCGAAAATGGGTCGCCGATCCATGAACTCTTCTAGCTGCACACACTAGCCGGACCGATTCCGTTTTTTAGAGCACCAGACGCTTTCACATCTGTTTTTTACAGATTTCGATTCTCAATGCGGTATTGAATTCAGGATGCGTCAATTGCTCTGGAGCCGATTTATTTGGTGCCGTTTTCTATTCTGGGCTGAGAAACATATTGAATACATCAGTGAATGACGATATATTTAATAAAGTTAAATATTTGCCGCCGAGTTTGCGCTCGCATTGATCATACAAGAATGGGAATTTGGAGACTGAAATGAAGTTCAATCAGCATTCAAATCAACACGGTCAACATGCCTTTACGGCATTGAATCCACTCGTTCCTGAAGGGCTCGTGGTACGAAGTCGACGGAATATGCTCAAAGCTTCGCTGGCTGGAATGGCGGGATTGAGTGTGCCTGGTTTACTACGTGCGTCAGACCAGTTGAAGTCGGCAGGTCAATCTTCTCTACCAAAGAAAAGTATCATTCTGCTCTGGATGACAGGTGGTCCGAGTCACATTGATACCTGGGATCCCAAACCAGATCGACCGATTCTCAATCGCGGTCCATTTGGAGTCACGGAAACCTCTGTGCCGGGTATTACCATTACTGATCAGCTGCCCAAACAGGCAGCGATGATGGACCGTTTTACGATTATTCGTTCGGTCGATCCCAAAATGAGCAGTCATCAGCCGAATCAGGTCATGCAGACTGCAAACCTGCTGGCAACACCGCGCACGAATCGGAAAGGGGATCGCTATCCGGCGATGGCTTCAATTGTCGCCAAACACCACGGTGCGAATAGTCCCGGCATGCCTCCCTATGTTGCGTTCATGAGGGATCCGACGCATATTGCCTGGGGAGGATATCTCGGAAAAGAATACGATCCCTTCATTGCCAACGATGCAGTCAAAATGCCAGTTTATGACAGGGTTGGAAATGATACTGGAAAGATCAGTGCGGGAAATATGTTCCAGCTGGCCCCCGGTCTTTCTTCCGAACGTATGAAGAGTCGGCGCGATTTGATGCAGCAGTTCGACAAGCTTAGAAACGATATCGATCAGGCTGGCTCAATGACAGCTCTAGACAGTTACAGCCAGCAGGCATATGAAATGGTGCTGGGTCAAAAAGTTCAACAGGCATTTGATCTGAGTCAAGAGTCAGCATCGATGCGTGATCGCTATGGTAAACACCTCTGGTGTCAACAGGCACTTACTGCACGCCGACTGGTAGAAGCGGGCAGCGCATTCGTCACTCTCGACCTCAGCTATCATCCTTCCTCTGGTACATGGGATAATCATGGAGGTGACGCTTCTGTGTATGGTGGAATCAAAAATGGTCTCGGTAAGATTTTGCCTCTATTTGATCATTTGCTGACGACTCTTGTATCCGATCTTGAAGAGCGCGGTTTGCTGGACCAGGTTCTGGTCATCGCCATGGGAGAATTTGGCCGCTCACCACTGATCGCTCAGAAGGATAGTCCCGAGTCAGATGGTCGCGATCATTGGCCTGTGGTCATGTCGATGTCCATGGCCGGCGGTGGTATGAATCATGGTCAGGTCATTGGATCCAGTGAAAAAGATGGTGCCCATATTAAGCATCGTCCTGTTCGTCCCGGAGATCTCGCTGCCACGATCTATCAATATATGGGTGTGCCACTGGATACACACTACGTTGACGACAAAGGCCGTCCAATTCCGGTGATCGAAAATGGGGCGCCGATCCATGAATTATTCTAAGAGTCTGCGATAACCGGCTCGAGATCTGTTTCCGTGAGAGGGGCACTTTCACGCCTCTGCACTCGCTAATTGCTGAAAAAATGTAAAACAGGACACAAAGCGGCCCAATGCCCGTTTGTTTTTTTCGTGGCATCATATAATCTGCATACTTGGTGTATGAAGAAGCGTGGATTGTGCCAGAGCTTCTTTCAATCTTTTCCTGCGAAATCCGGTCCAACTTGCGCCTTATCTGAAACATCCCATGTAGCTATGCCGAATTCTAACATGTCAGCAACAATCTCCCCACAAGAACTGCAGCAACAGAATTTCTGTTCTCGTAAGCTTCGCTGGTTTGTTTACGTCTTATTGTTGACAGTCACAATGGGACAGAGTCTCGCAGCAATTTTCAATAGTGTGCCTCTGCAAAGTGCCAATGACCGTTCGCGATGGTGCACGGTCTGGTCGCTCGTCGAGCAAGGTACCTACCAGATAGATTCCATAGATCAACGCTCCGGCTGGTCCAGCATTGATAAGGTTCGGCATGACGGGCATTTTTACTCAACCAAGCCGCCACTCTTTCCGACGATGGTCGCCGGGCTGTATTGGATCATCAAAACGACAACAGGACTGAATCTCGATCAGGATTTATATGATGTGGCGCACATCATTCTTATCGTTGTAAATCTACTGCCGATGCTCATTGCCCTGATTTTGATTTGCATGCTGGTAGAACGTTATGCCAGCCATGATTTTACACGGTTTTTTGTGGTGATTGCAGGTTGCTTTGCGACACTTTTAACGCCATTTCTACTCACACTCAATAATCATTCTATTGCGGCTTCGAGCGCAGTATTTGCGCTGTATCCTTTTTTGAAAATTATATTGGATCAGGAATACAGGAAACGAAATTTTATTCTCGCCGGATTTTTCGCCATGTTTACCTGTTGTAACGAGCTGCCGGCTGCCTTGTTTGGTTTGATTGTATTCGGCATGTTATTCAGGGCAAATCCACGTTTGACGTGCCTGTTTTTTGTGCCGGCTGCACTGATTCCCCTGGCTGGTTTCTTTGCTACAACCTATGCCGCGACAGGCGGTTGGAAACCGTTCTATATGTATTATGGAACGGAAAAGTATCTCTATGAATATCGTGGTATTCCCAGCTACTGGAAAAATCCTCAGGGGCTGGATCGAAATCTGGATTCCCCTCTGGTTTATTTTTTTCATTGTACTTTTGGGCATCATGGGATCTTTTCGCTCTCACCGATCTATTTATTGACGCTCGCTTCCTGGTTTTGCATTGGCAAAACGAAAGAACACATACTGCGTCCGGTACTTTGGATCAGCATGATTCTGAGTGTCATCGTACTTGGCTTTTATATGACCCGAACGGGCAACTATAACTATGGAGGAAACAGCTCTGCACTACGCTGGATGTTATGGCTGACACCTTTTTGGCTGATTAGCATGGTTCCATTGCTCGATGTGTTTTGTGGTAAACGCTGGTTACAGGTTCTCGGGATATGTTGCCTGTTGGGATCCGTATTTTCAGCCCATCATCCACTTCATAACCCGTGTCGAGCGCCCTGGATCTATACGCTACTGCAACAATCGGGCTGGATCGATTATAGCCAGCGCGCTCCCGCTCTGGATCGTCCGTTGACGACCTGGCTCTATTCAATTCCGGAACCTTCAGTTGAGGAACCGTCACCATTTGTCGAATTCACGGGTCCAGGCATTAATGGTCGTCTGCTCAAATTGAGAATCGAAGTGAAATCTGCAACGGCAAACGATTCTACAGGTAATCTTCGCACGATCCAGGTCACCCGGTACATGGGAACGGAGCAGGTTGAGAATAAGCAATACACTATCGATGTCACTGATTTTGAGGCTGGTAAATGGCCCAGGGAATTTTTACGTTGGCCTGAGGGGGGAATAAGCCAGTCAGACCAAAACGCCGCTTATCGATTCTTTTACGGAATGCCTCGCGCTCGTAAATATAATCCGGGAAAGACTCGTCATATATTTACTCCTCTGCAAGATGATGCTTTACGTTGTCAGCTTGCCGCTTCACAGGTTTCCGTCGTGATTGCGGCGAAGACAGAAGCCGAGCAAAATTTACGTTATCGAAAGGATCTCTGGCTCTGCAATCAAATTCCATTTGGAGTGGCGCAGATTGAAAGTTCTGTCTATGACCAGAAGACAAATCGACTTCTCAATCGACAATCTCTGATAGTGACCAATGCCAGCGGATTCAAAGTGAATCAGATTCGGAAGCCAGAATAAATTATTGTTCGGGTGCAGCCGGACCTTTGGTTGGTTGAACCCAGGCACGTTCGAACTCACCAGTCTCTGCAGGATTGGGATGGAGTTTTGAAGAACGAACGACGGCTCGTACATAAATTTCCTTACCGTTGAAATCATATTTTGCCGATGTACCCTTGACTGTTTTCAATGTCTCACCAATTTTTTTGCTGTACCGTTTTGTCGTGTTTATTTCATGCCCTCGTTTGTCTAAAACAGGTATGCCTTGTTTTGGATAACCTTTTAATGTCCCGACAAATTGTGTTGTATATTCAACTCCCTCTTCCGGATCGATTTCGATTTGAATTCCCTGAACCGAGTAGGTTACAGATTTCAGCTTGACCCCTGAAGATGAATAAAACCGACCGGCTTCCATTGCAGCTACCAGTGCTTCGGGTTCGAGTTCTTTTGACAGAACAACAACCCAGCCTCTACCAGGCTCACTTCCGCGGCTGGGGATCTTGTGATAGTTATGCCCGTCATCCGTCGATAATCCATACATTATGGGAAGATCTAGTTCTGCCAGCCTTTTCGTCAAAATAATATCCCAGATCCTTTCTGTACTGGAATGTTTCTCATCACCTTTATTGGCAACGCCGGGGTGCCCGTTATAAACTTCGAAGAAATTCTCGCCGATTACTTTCATTAGATCTTCTGCGGTGACACCATATTGGAAATTGGGGTGATTCAAATGAATCATCATCTTCTGTCCGGTACGTTCTCGTTGAGCCAAAAGTGCATTTGTATTATTTTGCATGACATCGTAAACACTCTTTCCACCTAAAGGAGTCAGCAGTGTGTGTAGATTAGTCGCATTCATGTGAACGGGCAGATTTTTATATCGGTCAGTGACTTCTTCACTTTCAATAAGCAAATATTTTCCCGGCTCACCCAGTTTATCTGTCACTTCCTGGAATGTTCGTAATTTTACTTCGGTTTGGCCATCTTTGTTTTTCCGCTCTTCAACCCAGTTTGGAAAACGTTTTTTCAATTCTTGGAATGCGTGTAATTTGCCTTTGTTTTTTTCTGGAATCGTCCATCGATCTGACTGTGCCAGAATATTATGGTCGGTGAATGAAAGGAAATCATATCCATGGGTTTTATACCAGTCGGCTATCATTTCTAAATAATCATCACCATCACTCCAAAGAGAATGTGTGTGTAGATTTCCTTTGTACCACTTTTCATTGTCAGATTCTTTGAGGTAAACAGGCTCTGCTGCAAACGTTGTAGAAAGCTGTAGAAAGAGACAGCCCAAAATAGAAACAATTAAAACTGGAGTAAACTTTCGATGAGTTTTCATAAGTATTAAATTCTGTCGAATCATTTATTATGCTCCATGATCTATTATCACTTAATTAAATGAAATTGAAAAACTTAAAAATTTTGACCTGATCGGTTGACGAGATCCGCCTGTAATTCCTGTTGTTTATAAATCTCGGGTGATGCTACCGGTTTTAAAATAATTCCAGCATTCACAATGTTACGCAAAGCGACAGGAGACACTCCCCAGCGAACGATCAACTGTTTCTTCAGTGTAGGATCAGGTTTGGATGAAGTGCCGGCACCTTCCGGCAAATCAAGATCTTGAGGAAGAACGGCTCCCTGAATCTGTTTGAATTTGACATCTTCCCAAAGATAAAACAGTAAAAATGTTAATTCTTGAGGATAGTCTTTGCCTTTCGTTACCAGAAGGCAGTCCGTCACATTCTGAGTCAAGCGCAGTTGATGCTCAAACTGCAATAACCGTTCTCCCGCCGGGTTAGGCACAGGGACAGAATAAACTCCGTAGACAACGTGCAGACATGACAATGCAATGACCAGTGCCATTTCTACAATGCGATGCCCCTGTTCTTTTTTAAAGCGATGGCTGTACCACAGAACCATTATTAATGATAAGCCAAGAATGATCAACTGTCGCAAAAAAGCAGATGAGACTTGAGGACTGAGTGTGTCTTCATGAGATGAGCTGATAAAAATTACAGACAGAACGCCTATAGTAAATACGGCCAGAACCGTGGGATAGCTCACACGACGTAGTGCGATTTGTTGAAATTCCCATGCCACGACCGCAAGCAGAGGAATGATCAAAAACAACTTCCACATCGCACGAGTACTCGTCTTCATTTGGGGGAGATATTGAACACCCCACCAGAAGAACAATCCACATAATACCCAGGTCAAAATTAATCGTAACCAGGCAATGTCCTGATAATTTCCTTGAGGGTTCAGTACTCGTTTCACTCCATGAAACAGACCAAATAGAGCAAAGCCCATCAAAAATCCCATTGAAGACATAATGTCGCGGATGAAATAGGAAGGGTAAAATTCGGATTTCCAATAGAGACTGATATTCGGCTGGCCAGGTCCTCGAAACCATTTTTCCCAGAAGCCATCTATCGACGAAGCCGCCATCAGTTCCCACCAGCCTCCAACTGCAAACCCGGTGAATGCCAGAAGCAATAATGATTTCCAGACTCGAATGGCTTCTTTTAATACAGGCAATTTTTTCGAATCTGAAACAGAACGACTTTGAGAGAATGATACCGGGTTAAGAATATAAAGCCCCAGCAATAGCAACACGCCTAATGCCAGAGTTCCTCCTGAAAGCAAGCAGATGCCAAGTGAAATTCCACTGCATAATAATTTATATGATACAATCCCTGATTCTGTCTGAGTATGGCTGAAAAAACCCCAGATCGTCAGCACTGCAAACAGGATGGAAAATGCCGGCGCTTCAATTAATTGAATCTGTTTCAGGACTACAGGATGAAATGCAAGCAGGAAGCAGAATACAACCGCATAGCGGGCGTTGTAAAATGTTCTGGTAAAGCGATAGGAAATAAACAGAAGAAGTGCTGTTGAGAAATAGGAAAAAAGAACCAGCGACGAAGAGTAATGCCCGGTCAGAGAAAGAAAGCCTGAGTAAAGCCACCGTAAAAGAGGAGGCTGAGAAATCAGTGCATTGTTGCTGTCGACAATCAAGCTTGATTTTCCAAGGCACTGTAAACCAAACCAGGCAGACAACTCATCGATCCGGTAGGAATGGAATGCAAGCAGGCCAGGGCCGAACGCCAATAATACAATTAAAGGCGACATGACTGCTGCACGTTTCATTACTGGAAACAAATCGTGAGCAGGTTCTACGGATCGCTGTAACAGCTCCTGATCACTGATAATTACCAATGGTTATTCCTTCGACCAATTTGATTTCAAAGCGGTTTTTTAAGTCGATCCATTCGACGCGTCAAATGGTAGATCGCATCCACGTTTTTTGACACCCTGTATTGTAAAGCGATCAGTACGGTAATACCAAGTGACTTCAGAAATCGCGCTCTCTCTGGATATTGTGGGTTTCTCTGAACTTTCGTCGTGATACTCAGATATCACTGCTTCTCCTAAGTAGTATCAGTGATAGCAGTTATTATGATTGTAATTCATATTCATAACCAAAGCTACGTAATCCATGAGATCATGATTTTTTGCCTGATTACCCTGCTTTCATTCTGTCGAAGATCAAATAAGTGTGCAAATGCAGTCTGCACACTGTTCAGTATGATGTTCAGGATGAGAAAATGGTTTAAGGATAAAAGTGACCTTGGTTTTATGATCCTTAATGTATCGGTCAATTATGACTCAACACATCTCAATCGATTCTGCTCATCTACTCAGTGATTTAGTGAAGCTTGCCATTTCGAATTCAATTTTAGAGTCTCATCAGGAGATTCAGTTCAAAATTGATCAGGAGCAGGTTTTATTAACAGGTATTGTCAGCAGCTATTATCAAAAGCAGTTGGCTCAGGAGTCGGTCAGTCGCGTTATTGGAAGCCGACAGATCAATAATCGATTACTCGTTGAACCAGTAAGACGAACCAGAGACGATAAATGGATTCCTGCGAACAGTCATAGAAAATCAAATGGGCTTTAGTTGCGTATCGCTCCAGATGATATGTGGTCAAATGTGAATATTTTGACAAAAAACGCAGTAATACAGCAGGTTTCACACGTTGACCGTTGTCAAATCGATTCTGATATTGCTAGAATCCACATTCAATTTCCAGAGAGGAAAGGGATGTACTCTTTCTGCGCACAGACGATCGGCAGTCTAACGGGCCGAACCGATTCATCGAGATAACGGTCATTATTACATAAGATAACAAGGGACAGTGGAAGACAATGTCTTTACGAAGAGCTCAATTGGAACGACAATTACAAAACGCCGAAGCTGCGCTGGCAGACTACTGTAAAGTGCTGGATGAGCAGAAAATCCCGGAAGATCAGCGAAAAAAACATCCCAAGTGGCGTCAGTTTAACGCCCAGAGAATTCAGGTTGTGAATCGCTTAAAATCTCTGAAAGTGATTGAAGACAGAGAAGAATCCTTCAAGCAGAGTGCAGCAGAAGGTTAAGTTTCCGCTTCTGAATTGAACTTCAAAGCAGCGACTTTTTGTCTGGCAGGGACTCACTCGGAGAGGTGGCAGAGTGGCCGATTGTGCAGCACTGGAAATGCTGTGTCCCGGTAACGGGACCGGGGGTTCGAATCCCCCCCTCTCCGCATACAAAGAGCAATGGCTCGTAACCTCTTGTGAGTAAGTGGTTTGCGAACCATTGCTTTTTTGTGTCCCCCCACTTGTCCCGTTTTTGTCCCTGTTCAGAAGCTCCTGATTTATGGTCCCATACAGTAACAGAGACAACAAAAACATCCCTCCTGAAAAGCCTGCCGATAGTTTCGAAATGAATCTCAAACTAGACATAGTAATGTTCTCCTTTTCATCTTAAGAACTAAAACAGACAGGGAACTCGAAGCAGAACACCTGCCCCGATTCCCTGCCCTGAAAATCTACTCAGCCGCGAATTGGTCATCTGATTCGGGCGAAGGTAAAGTAAGGTCAACCTGCTGCATGAAGGTCTGAGAGTCTTCATCAGACAGATGGTAGTAAACAGCCGCCATGGACCGGTCGGACTGATGCCCCATCCAGGTGTCGATCACACGCTGTGGGATGCCTTGGTTCACGCAGTGCGTTTCAAAGAAATGCCGCAGCGAATGCAGGGTATACCCCAAAGCATCACGCCCAGTGGGGAGCCCCACGCGTTCTGCGACTCCCAGGAAGCGCTCATTCAGCTTCTTGGGATTGATCCAGTGGTCACCAGCGGGAAACTTATTGCTGGGTTCTGCTGTGAAGTACCAGGGGCCTGGGGCGGCAGATCGTTTCTCCAACAACTTCCGGAGCTCGGGATGAATGGGGATTTTCCGGGACTCTCCGGTTTTGGTCCGCTCGGCATCTTCCCGGGAAACCACATGAATCCAGTTCTGCTTCAGATCCACGTCTTCTTTACGCAGGGTCCTCAGTTCACCACTCCGCATGCCGGTATAGGCCAGAGTTTCATAAAGTATTTTCTGGCCCGCAGTACTATCTTTCAGGATTTTCTGAACATCCTGCAGGGACGGTGAGGGCCGATGCCGCGGTTTAGGTTTATTTAGTTTAACCTTCTCTAGAGGATTCTGCTTCAGTAACCCCCGGCTGACACACCAGTACAAAAAGGTCTTGCAGATCGTTCCTTCGTGATACAGTGTTCTTGCACTGACTTCAGAAGTACGTTCCACCCGAAACTGGTCAAAGAGTGTTGCTGTGATCTGTCTAAGTAGACGTTTCTTTCTCTTTTTACAAGACTCCATCAGTTTAGTTAAGACGCCCCGATAGCGGACCAATGTTTTCCGTGCTCTGCCATCGGTAGTCAAACTTTCTGTATATCGCTCAATCGCGTCATCGATCCTGATCTCGGAATCCGACTTTTGATACGTTCCTTCCAGAAGTTCGTTTCCCAATTTCGTCGCACGATCGATGGCGATTTTCTTATTGCAGGTTTTCAGACTCTTCCTGCGGTGCTCTCCATCATAAAAGAACTCCGCAGTGTAGATTCCTTTTTTTCCACGCGGGAAGATTGTAATCTTGTTCCCGACTTTAATTTTACCATTATGAGACATTTTGTTCTCAATCCTCTCTATTATTAATTTGGAATTCAATGAGTTTGTCGCGCCAGAAGAAGAGGTGTTTACCGCGTTTGCGGCATGCTTCATCCAGCAGTCCTTTTGCTTTCCATTCGTAGATGGTGTTGGGCTTTCGATCAAAGAAAGCGGCAACTTCTTCCAGCGTGAGAATGGGAGGTAGGGAGTGTTCGGTTGTGATATATGCGGAGGGGCTCTTGGCTCTATCGGGAGATACCCTGTGAAGACCGTCCATGGCATTTCTGACTCCTGAAAAATCAATTCGCTTTAAAGCAAGGCACGCTGCCTTACGAGTGATTTATCAATCTTGTCAGATATAAAGATTATGGATGGAGCGCATCACAGGGGGATGTGTCGTTTAGAGAATTTAGTTTCCGGAATCTGACAGGATGCCACAGACGTTACTACCGGAAAGAAATTGCAAGCAACAGACTACACGTCAATTCTGTGACGTGATAGCTCAAGAGCAGATAGAGAGGTTGGAGAGAGAGTGTTATTTTTGAAGTCTGTCAGGGGTTATTTATCAGCACCGAACGATTTTTCAGATGAACGAAAGACTTAGTTAGGTTTTAGAATAAGGGCCACAGGTTGTGATGCGTCACTTATTTTTAACATAAGCGACGCATCACAACCCACCAAGACGATCCACTTCATATACAAAACTTTATTTCCAGTCTTTTCCATTGAAGAAGTGATCGACCACCTTATCGCGCCAGAAAAGTGTCATCTTTTTTTGCTGACGATAAGTTCCTTCTAAATACCCCTTCTGCTTCCATTCATAAATGGTTTTACGACTCACGCGTAATAATAATGCGAGATCTTCTACTCTGAGGACATGTGAGAATTTTTCCCCTTCTGGTCCAGCAAAGGCCCGGGTGATTTCGACACTGGAAAGCATCTTTTTTACTCTGACTCATAGCACTTCACACTCCGATTCAAATCAACAAGTAATCAACAAGGCTGTTAACCTTACTGTTGAATATTTTTGAAAAGAATCGAAATGCCGACAGGAGCCGCATCACAGATACAACCTGGAGATTGTAAGAAATATTAGCAATCAGCTTAGTTCTTAAAATCGATGCCAGCGGTTGACAGTAGAGTGTATGTGTAGTTCGACCTGAGTATAAAACATCGAAATCTGTTATAAATAGAGCACGATTAACGAAGGCCTGATAAAGATTTGATAGTGCCCTTCATCAGCGAATCTTTCCACAGACGAATTTTTTTAACGCGTGAAATGTCAAGCTCCAGAATTCCAGAAAGTACACCATCCAGTTTGGACTTATTAAACTGACGGGTTCGCCTGTTTGGATATCTTGAGTTAGCCAGCCGTTCCCAAAAATCTATTTTCAGAATAGTCGAGTAGGTCTTCCAATGGTTCTGGTCATCAAAGCTTTTTTGATGAGCCAGTTTCTCAGCTTGTTTACGTTCTTTTAGCTCATATCTATCTTCTGCAAGCGAGGGAAAAGTCCAGGGAAGATAAGGTCCATTTTCGTCCAGATTGCGAGAACCTTTGGGATCTGGTAAATCCCCGTAACTATACCCACAAAAAGCCGGGAATCACAAAACTGGTCAAATTGTTTTATAAATTCTAACAGGTCTACTTGTGGCGCTATATCCATCTCAGAAAGTGGAGACGTTACACGTGGAGACCTGCTAAGAGGTAATACAGGTCGTTCACTAAAAGGCAGATTCTGCCACAGCGTTCTCAGCCGATCGCGTTGTTCTCGGAAACGTAAAACGCAGATCATACGTCCGGCAGCACTGGCTCGTCGTGACG
>CALOEF010000093.1:0-16998 GCA_942492165.1 uncultured Planctomycetaceae bacterium | reverse complement strand
TTTTTTAAAGTCCATATTGGGTAATGAAGAGAAGCTTCAACATGGTTTTGTAAAATGAAGAAATCAGGGGATTTCCATTCCCGCTTTGATCAGCAGTGATGTTAATGCGATGAGCGGTATGCCTGTAATTGCAGAGTGATCATCAGACTGGATCTCTTCAAAAAGCGAAATTCCTCGACTCTCCAGTTTATAAGAGCCCGCGCAATTGAGAGGTTGGTCAAATTCGATGTAACGCTTGATTGTATCTTTATCGAGTTCTCGCATTTTGAGTTTTGTATGATTCGTATGGGACTCAACAAAATCAGGTCCTGCTACGGCGATCGCTGTGATTAAGGTGTGAGCTTTACCTTGCATTAATAACAGTTGCTCAATGGCCTGTTCTCTGGTCCCCGGTTTCCCCAGAATCGCGCCTTCAAATGAAACGAGTTGGTCACCACCAATGACGATGGCAGCGGGATTATGATGAAAGACCTGCTTTGCTTTTTCCAGTGCCAGAACTTCAGCCAGATTTTCAGGTGAAAAACCAGCCTCTTTCAACAGACTTTCATCAACCTGGGGGTCATGTTGTTCAAACTCGAGCCCCAGTTGTTGTAATTGTGCGGCGCGATACGGTGACGTGCTGGCCAGTATGAGTTTCATGGGAGGCTCTTAATGCAGGCAATCGTTACCTGATTCTTGGATTCGTTTGGTCAAATATTTGCTTACGGGTAAAAAACCTGTCTGGGAGCTAATTCATTCGTGGATCGATTCCACTCTGCAATGGCGATGAGTGTTCCTGCAGAACTCATAACGGCAATCTCATCTTGTTGATCATTTTTGGTGATTTGACCGACAGGTTGACTGGTAAATTGACTGGGATCGCATTCGATGACGCGTCCGTGACAGAGGTCGTCTAATTCCTGTGAATTGCACTGAAACTGCGGCACGTGATTCACGGCTAGTGCCGACGGATGAAGTTGACTGGCAATCGACTCAATCGTAATTTCTTCGTTGAGGTGCATTGCCGTCGTCAAAGGAAAGTCTCCAATTCGAGTTCTTACCAGCGATTCCATAACAGCACCACATCCCAGTGTTTCTCCCAGATCACGTCCAATCGAACGTATATACGTTCCCGAGCCACACACGATACGGAGCTGGAAACGGGGGAAATCAAAATGTGTTAATTCAAGTTCAAAGACTTCTATTAGCCGTGGCTGAATTTCAAAAGATTCTCCACGGCGTGCCCGCTTGTAGGCCCGTTGTCCGTTGATATGCACAGCCGAAAATTGAGGAGGCACCTGTTCAATTTGCCCCTGAAATGCAGGCAGGCAGAGTGCCAGTTGTTCCCGTGTGATGACAGGTTGATCCGGTGTTTCAGTAATGTTGCCCGTAGTATCGTCAGTATCACTTCGTTTTCCCAGAATGAAATCGCCGATATATTCTTTGGGTTGTTCCTGAATGAATCGAATCAGCCGCGTCGCACGGCCTACCGCAAACGACCAATACTCCCGTAGCCAAAGGATCCAGAGTTCCCGCGTGTCCAATTTTTGCAGGGCGTACCAGTTTCTGAAGCTGGTTCACGACTTGTCGTGAAGTAATGCCTTTTGGTTTATGAATATTGAGTATGCCCGACAAATTCAGGCTGACCGTTTTATCTGAGCTCATAGGGGAATGTTTCCCGTCTTCGCAGTATGTGTCAGCACATACTTTTCACCATCATTCGCTTGTTAAACCGAGACGCGGACTTTTTGCTGGTGATAATTCAAGGCGGCTCCGACAAATCCAGCAAATAGCGGGTGTGGGCTAACCGGTTTGGATTTAAATTCCGGATGGAACTGCACGGCAAGGTACCAGGGATGATCAGGTATTTCGACGATCTCAACCAGGTTTCCGTTCGGGCTGGTTCCTGTCGGAATCATTCCGGATTCAACTAATTGTTTTCGATATTCCGGATTGAATTCATAGCGATGTCGATGGCGTTCACTGATGGAGTCCGCACCGTAGCAGGTATGCGCTTTCGAATCTTGTGAGATTATGCAATCCTGCGCGCCCAGTCGCATGGTTCCCCCTTTTTCCGTGATTTCTTTTTGTTCTTCCAGCAAACAAATCACAGGGGCACTGGTTTCACTATTGAATTCGGTACTATGCGCGTCTGGTAATTCCAGAACGTTGCGTGCAAATTCAATTACCGCACATTGCATTCCCAGACAGATTCCAAAATAGGGGATCTGGCATTCACGGGCAAAACGTGCAGCCGCAATTTGTCCTTCGATACCACGTTTTCCGAATCCACCAGGAACGAGTATCCCATCAACATTTGAAAGGACCGCTTCCGGGCCTTGCCGCTCCACCTCTTCTGCTTCAATTCGCTTGAGAAGAATACGTGTGGAATGATGGAAACCCGCATGAAACAGCGATTCGTAAATTGATTTGTAAGCATCCCTGTGATCGATATATTTTCCAACAACGGCGATCGTGACTTCATGTTCCGGGTTTTTGACACGATTGAGCAGGGAACGCCAGTTTGAAAGGTCTAATGGCTCGGCGTCAAGTTGCAGTTTGCGTGTGATGAGTTTGTCGAGCCCATCGTCGGCTAATCCTTCGGGAACTTCATATATAGAATACTCCGTATCAACTTCTTCGATCACCGCTTCTTTTTCGACGTTACAGAATAACGCAATTTTGTCTGCGTGATCCTTGTCCATGGCACGTTCCGTTCGCACGATTAAAACATCGGGTTGAATCCCAATCTGCCTTAACAGACCAACACTGTGTTGTGTTGGTTTTGTTTTCATCTCTCCTGCCGCTTTAATGTAAGGCACGAGTGTTAAATGAATAAACAGGCAATTTTCCTTGCCGATATCCAGCGGAATCTGACGAATTGCTTCCAGAAATGGTAAGCCTTCAATATCTCCGACGGTGCCCCCCAGTTCTGTGATAACGACATCGACATCGGAACTGGTAAGATTAAAAATCGACTGTTTTATTTCGTCAGTGATGTGCGGAATCACCTGGACAGTGGCACCCAGATATTCGCCGCGACGTTCCTTTTCGATGACTCGCTGATAGATTTGCCCTGTTGTATAATTGGATTTTCGGGAGAGAGGACTGTTCGTGAATCGTTCGTAATGACCCAGATCGAGATCGGTTTCAGATCCATCGTCTAAGACATAAACTTCGCCATGTTCATAGGGATTCATCGTTCCCGGATCAATATTGATATAGGGATCCAGTTTCTGCATCCGTACCCTGAGCCCGCGTTGCTCAAGGAGAAGTCCAATAGAAGCTGACGTTAATCCTTTACCCAGAGAACTAACTACTCCGCCTGTGACAAAAATGTGTTTCGTCGTATGTTTACTCATTTTGCAATCTATTATTTAAACCTTAATTTTTTACTTCTTCATGATATTCAAAACAGGCGATTTTTGCACGTACCAACGATCTTGATTTCATCCAATTTGTAAGACATTCCACTTTTTTCATGGCGTGCACCTGTCTGATTCCTGTCGGATTCGATCCAGAAATTGAGCGTAATCTTCAGGAGTATCAATGCCAACCGAAGGATGTGATACTTGAGTAACTTGAATCGTAGCACCTGTTTCCAGAGCGCGTAACTGTTCCAGTTTTTCTAATTGTTCAAGTGGAGTCGGGGGGATTTTTGTGAACTCCAGCAGGAATGGTCTTCGATAGGCATAGATTCCTAAATGTAATAACCAGGGGCTCTGATCGGCTAATAGACCCTCAGGCGAGAGGTCTCTCGTAAAGGGGATCGGCAAACGACTGAAATACATCGCAGATCCATCGGGGCGACAGACCACTTTGGTGCACGAAGGGTCCTGTAGTTGATCAATACTACGAATCGGAGTTGCCAGCGTTGCCATATCGGCTTCGGGAGACTCGTTCAGTAAATCAATTAACTGGTCGATAAAAAGGGGGGAAATTTCTGGTTCATCACCTTGTATATTGACCAGGATTTCGGCATCAAAAACTTCGTTGGAAACGACTTCTGCAATCCGGTCCGTACCGCTGGGATGTTCACCTGTGAGGATGGCTTTCCCACCAAATCCGTGAACGGTTTCCAGTATTTCCAGACTGTCAGTGGCAATAATCAGTCGGTCCAGTTTTTCCGATTGCGAAGCTGCTTCCCACGTGTGTTGAATTAACGGCTTGCCTGATTCATTCAACAATAGTTTTCCAGGAAGTCGGGATGACTCCAGTCGGGCTGGTATCACGCCGCATACTTGCATTTGAACACCTCCTGTGTTTCTGAATGAAATGGTTCCGCTTACGAATCTCGTACCAGACTAAATTATCAACAGTCGACTTCACTCTTCAAGCGGAGAGACTGACAAAACAGGCGTATTCTACGAAGTAATCAGCGGAGGCCTATTCAGATAACAAGTTACAGGCTGACCTTGGAGAGAATCTCAGGTTCTGATATGGTAAATCACCGACAGATTCAATCGTCTAATTAATGTAAGACAGGATTCTCAAATGGAGTATGGATTCTTAGGCTACCGTTCAACTTTTATGTTAGATTTTGTCGTGTCTGCGCTGGTTTTGATTGTTCCCTTGTTATTATTCAGCCTCTATACAGTCAAGGTTAAACGAAACTTCGCACTACATAAGAAGCTGCAGATCCTGCTTGGTGCCGTTTTATTAGTTGCAGTGACTGCATTCGAAATTGATGTGCAAATCATGCACGGCGGCTGGCAGAACATTGTGAATCAGCGTGAAATTCCCCTCGATCCGGGGCAATTGGATTTTGTTCGTAACGTACTCTATGTGCATTTGATTTTTGCCGTTTCAACCCCGTTTGTCTGGGCAGCGACACTGTTTCTCGCCTTAAAACGAATTCCCAATCCGCCTGCTCCCTGCGCACATAGCAGCCTGCACAAAAAACTGGGTTGGGTATCTACAATTGATATCACTCTGACTTCACTCACTGGTCTGTACTGGTACTACGCAGCATTTGTGGCCACTATTTGAAGGATCAAGAGGGGAATCAGTTTCAGGATTTCTTGCGTGAACGGGACAAAGGCCCTTTTGCCGGTTTCTCCGGTTCATCGCTGTTTTTATCCTTCGCAAGAACGCGGGCGATCGCATCCAGAAACACATCCATCGCGAATGGTTTTCTTAAATAGTCATCGACGCCCAGCATCTCAGCATAGGCTTTGTGTCTGCCACCTTCATTCGCGGTAATCATAATCACTTTAGGCGGTGATTCGAGTGATTTCAGACTTTCCAGAACAGGAAATCCCCCCATTTTGGGCATCATCATATCGGTAATGACCAGATCAGGGTTTTCTGCATGGGCCAGCTTTTGTCCTTCCAGTCCGTTCGGTGCAATCAGTACGTTATAACCAGCTGATTTGATCACACCACTCAGTGTGCTTGAAATCTCCCGGTCATCTTCGATCAATAAAATCGTATAATCAGTTGACATGGTTATTTTCATTCCCCGGAGAAACGGTTTGTTTCTCGCAACTCCTGTTTTTAAAGTGACCCATTGCCACTTCCTCAGACATTCGTGTCTTCAGTATATGGTATGCCCCGATCAGGTGATTCTCAAGGCAGTTATCAAAAACGGACTGATTCTTTCTCATTCAAGCGATCAATCCGTTCGGTTTTTCAGCTTAATTCCAGAAGATTTATGATTTTTGGGCCTGATTGATGAACGCTTCCACCATCGGCAGACTTTTCACGCCGGGGGCATTTTCAACGCCGCTGGCAGTATCAACGCCATAAGGAGTGACGAGTTTGATCGCGTTTCCGACATTCTCTGAATTGAGCCCTCCTGCCAGGATCAGATGAGGCCATTCGTCATAGTGGTACTGTTCCTTAATCATTTCCCAGGGGGCAGTCTGACCTGTGCCACCATATGCTTGTGACGAATAAGCGTCGATTAAGATAGAGTCAGGACGTTTTCCACATCGGTCACATTCAACCAGAAAAGCAGCCAACTCCTGCAAATTGGAATTCCGTGTGCGAAATGCACGAATGATAGAGAGCTGGGGTAATTCTCGGGCCAGTTCTGCGAGAAATTCGGGAGACTCGTCACCATGCAGCTGTACTGTTTTTAGTGAGAGGTCCCGGCAAATGGATGTCAGATCGGCTAGAGAGTGATTCACAAACAGTCCGACCAGTGCTATGTCTGTATCAGAGAGTGCTGATTTAATTTTACGGGCCGTTGAGACATCGATGCATCGGGGAGAAGCAGCGTAGAAATTAAGGCCCAGAGCGGAAGCACCCAGTTCAGCTGTCTTGCACGCCGTAGTTACATCTTGAATGCCACAAATTTTAATCCACATCTGTCGTTTGTATTCTGCTCAAGAGGTATTTGACATTGATTGATCATCAGATCTGCACAGCGCACTGGTCTGCACTGCTCACTGGATTGTATACGGCTTCCCTTTTAAGGGGTAGGTGGTATTGGCAGGAATTTGATACAGACAGGTTTAGGAACATGGATTTCCATTCCCGTTGTTTTGAGTAATCCCGTATTCGAGTCAATTTGAAATACCACGATATTATGTGTGTTCTGATTCGCAACCAGTAGAAATTTACCAGTCGGATCGATTTTGAAATTCCGGGGGATTTCGCCGCCTGTCGGCTGGTATCCAATCGCTGTGAGTTTACCTGTCTGCTGATTCACTTGATACATGGCGATGGTATTCGGTCCACGATTCGAACCGTATAAGAATTTCCCGGAAGGGTGGACTTGAATCTCTGCTGTCGAATTTCCTTTCGCACGGGTTCCCTCGGGCACGGTGGAGATTGTCTGGAGTTTTTGAAAAGCACCATTTTTCGAATTGTAGTTCATCGCCGTAACGGTGCGGTTCAATTCGTTAATCACATAACCCCATTTTCCAGTGGGATGAAACGTAAAATGGCGTGGTCCCGCACCGGGCGCCATTTTGATACCTGGTATCGAATTCGGGGTCAGTGTGCCATCAGCCTGATTGAACTTGTAAACAAGCAATTGATCAATGCCCAGATCAGCGACGACGGCGTGTCGATTGGAGGGATCCAGATTGATGGAATGGGCATGCGGCGCTGTTTGTCTGGAGGTAATACTGGAGCCTGCATGCTGAATGAACGAACCACTTGTTTTCAATGTTCCATTGTTCTGAATCGGCAACGAACAGACATTTCCGCCGGAATAATTGGCGACAAGGACATATTTGCCAGTGGCATCAACGACAAGATGGCAGGGCGCAGCTCCCTTTGATGATTGTTGATTGAGGAATTTGAGATGACCTGTTCTGGCATTGATCGAGAATGAACTGATGGCCCCCGTTTTCTTGCCTTGATAATTACCGATTTCATTCACAGCATAGAGATATTTTTTGCTGGGATGTATTGCCAGAAAAGAGGGATTCACGACATCAACGGTTGTATTAACGTATGATAATTTCCCGGTGTCTCCCTCCATTTGAAGTTGATAGATCCCCAGGCTGTCGCTGCCTTGCGTATAGGTGCCGACATAGACCCAGAAGTTTTCAGCAGCAGATACGCGCTGATCGAGAACGGCTGCCATCACGAGACTCAGCATGAAAACGGCAATTCGATGGAATTTTGATATTGTGAACAGGTGCAGTGAAAGCATCGAATTTCCTCGTGTCGCAATCATGGAGAAATTGGGTTTTAGAGAATTCCGCTTCGAATTCGCTGGTCGTATTTATTTGACTCAAATTGTGCGCTGAATGCAATGGTTTGTTTCTCTATTGATCTGAAATACCGGGTGTGCCAGTCCTGTAATTTCGATTCTCGTGCGATTATACTGGCAGCCATGTTAAAGCGAATTTCTTTGCATAATTTCATGAGCCATTCAGATACCGTAATTGATCTGTCAGCCGGTCTCACTGTTTTGACTGGTCCGAACAACTGCGGTAAGTCTGCCTTTGTGACTGCGCTACAGGTTCTGTCAGAGAATGCAATCGGCGATTTTATGGTCAGGCACGGTGCGAAAGAGTGTCGTGTGACCGTGGAAACCGATGATGGACATACCATTGAATGGAAACGGAAAAAGAAAGTCGTCAGTTATAATATTGATGGTGAGGATTTTCATCGATTAAGGAATGATGTCCCCGACAAGCTGCGGCAGGTTCTCAAACTGTCAAAAGTCAAAGCCGGTGACAATGATGAATTTGATGTCCATTTTGGTGAGCAGAAATCGCCGATATTTTTGCTGAATGATCGTGGCAGCCGCGCCGCCCGCTTCTTTGCCTCGTCTTCTGATGCGTCTGTACTGATTGAAATGCAAAAGCGGCATCGCAGTAAAGTCAAGGCGGCACAACAGGAATTTCAGCGTCAACAGAATGAGTTTAAGCAAACCTCAGCGGTTTTAGAGGTACTTGCCCCGGTTCCCGGTTTGAAATCGAAATTGGAGGAACTTGATCAAACATATGATAAGTTGCAATCAGAAAATCAACAGATTCAACAGTTGGAAACTCTGATTCAAGATTGGCATCGATTATCTCTGGAAGTGTTGAATCTGGAAAAAACGGTCGTTGTTTTAAATGAACTGCCTGAAGAACTCCTGCAGGAAAATGAGAAACCGTTAGAACTGCTGACGCACCGTTTCGACGAAGTGAAACAGCAGGTCAATCAGACTCGTTTCCAGGTAGCGGCAATGTCTGCTCTGGAAGAACCACCCGGGCAGGAAGACGTAGAACGATTGAATTCGCTGATCAATGACATTCAGATTCAGACCCGTATTACGGATCGTGCCAGTTTCATCGAAGTCTGTCTTGAAAAACTGGTGAGCCCACCTGAGTTAGACGATACGATTTTGTTACAGAGGTTGATCGATCAAATACAGGCAGCTGAAGAGCGTGTCTCGATTGACAGGACCGCAGCCCTGATATTGGAGAATTGCAGCCCACCACCCCAAATGGCTGATTTACAAAAGCTGCAGCAGATGTGTAACGCTTTGGAAGAGGCCGAAACTCAACACAGTACGCAGCAGCAGACTTTCAAGACGTGTGAATCGGAGTATGAAACGGTTCGCGCTGAATTGATGAACTGGGTGCAGGAGAATCCGAGTTGTCCAACCTGCGGGGCGGAGCTGGAACCCGATCAGTTCATACAGTCAGCAGAAATGGGATTGAAAGGACACATACATGAAACATGACACATATTGTGGTGTGCTGTTGATTGGTGATCCCCACGTGGAAGGGCGGAAGCCAGGCTTTCGTAAAGACGACTATCCCAATGTCGTTCTGGAGAAACTGCGCTGGTGTCTTAAGACAGCAGAAGAACAGCGTCTGTTACCGTTGATTCTTGGTGATCTGTTTCATGTCCCACGCGATAACCAGAACTGGTTGCTGTGTCAGTTGCTCGAATTATTTGAGACTCCCGTGTATGGGATTTATGGAAATCACGACTGTCGGGAAAATCAACTCACAGAACACGATACGCTGAGTATTCTCATTCAGGCGGGTAAATTTCATCTGATCTCAGAAGATGCGCCGTGGCGCGGAACGATGCAGGGACGCTCAGTGATAATTGGCGGTACATCGTGGGGTAGAAAACTTCCGAAGTCGATTGGATATGAAAGTAAGGGGGAAGCCCCTTTAGTCATCTGGCTTTCGCATCATGATGTCATCGTGCCCGGCTATGAAGAGCAGGGACATTTCAAACCCTATGAAATGCAGGGCGTCGATTACGTGATTAATGGTCACATTCATCGCAGTCTGAGTGATGTCGTCAAAGGCCAGACGACCTGGATTACCCCCGGGAATATTATTCGCAGATCACGCAGCGATGCATCGCGGGCGCATATACCTTCCGTTTTGAAATTGGAAGTGACATCCGAGGGTTGGGAACGATCTGTCATCGAAGTGCCTCATCAGGCATTTGATGAAGTGTTTCATGAAGAAGTGATACAGGAAACAGAAGCAGGGGTTCCTTCCGCATTTATTTCTGGACTTGCAGAATTACAGTCCAGGAAAACAGATACCGGAGCCGGTTTGAAATTGTTTCTGGAGAAAAATCTGGAAGAATTCGATACGACCGTTGCCGATGAAATACGAATTTTAGCAAGTGAGGTTTCAAGTCATGTCAGTGAATAATCAAAACGATGTACCCGATATCGAAACATTGACGGCACAGTTTCAAAAATTAAACAAAAGCAAAATTGAATCAGAACGCGATCTGGTCAACGCGGAAAAAAATCTGAATGAGCTTAAACAAAAGGCCCGGGAAGAATATGGGACAGATGATCTTCAGGAATTGAAAGAAAAACTGGAACAGATCAAAGCCGAGAATGAACAGAAACGAGCCGAGTATCATCAAACACTCGAACAGATCGAAGCAGAGTTAACTCAAATCGAAGCAGAGCATCAGACGACGGATGCGTCCTGATTATTTATGGAAACGACTTTAAATTGATGGCTGATCTATTTTCCCGTTCGGAATCAAACAGTTCGCAAACAGACCTGCGTTCGCCTGCTGCATTGCAAAAGCGATGTTGGGGACTGGACGCGGTACGCAAACAGAAAACCAGAGAAGCGGCTCAGCTCCAGGAACAGATGCAGGAAACCGAAAAATATATCGCGATTTCGGAGCAGGTAACCGAAGCATTGGAATCGTTGAGTGCACAATTGTTTGAGCGGCAACTGGAATTAATACAAGAGAAACTGACGATTGCGTTACAGGAAGTATTGGAACAGCCTTTGAAACTGAAAGCGATTGCTGAATGGAAACGCAAAGGGGCCAGTGTCGAATTTCAGATTGAACGGGATGGGAACACCGAAGACATCATGAAAGGGCAGGGGGGCTCCGTTGCCAATATTCTGTCCGTTGGTTTGCGGATGTTTGCGTTGATGACTCTGGATGAGTCTGAACACAGACGCGTACTGGTGCTGGATGAACAGGATTGCTGGTTACGTCCTGATTTAGTGCCTCGACTGGTGAAAATTATTCATGAAGCGGGTCAGGCACTCGGTTTCCAGATTATCATGGTCAGCCATCACGACCCGTCAATGTTTGAACGCTATGCGGACTGTATTTATGAGTTTACTCCTTCGAAAGAAGGAGTTCAGGTGCAACGTGTCGAAAACGACTGGCAATTACGAGATTAACCGGAATCGAAACTGAAGCGAATATTTGAGTGGAAGGGCTTTGAGAATCAATGGCACAGGCAAACTACAAGACGGTTCCGGAACCGACAGCAGAAATGCCCGCTGGTATCCCCTATATCGTCGGGAACGAGACAGCAGAACGCTTCAGCTTTTATGGAATGCGGGGGATATTGGTTGTTTTTATGACTCAATATATCCTGAATGCCAGCGGAAAACCAGATCATATGACTGATGAAGAGGCGACGACCATCTTTCATCTGTTCGTTGCATCTGCGTATTTTTTTCCATTGTTAGGGTCTCTGTTATCCGATGTGTTTTGGGGAAAATACAAAACGATATTGTTACTTTCCATTGTGTATTGCCTGGGGCATCTGGCTCTGGCCATTGACGCAACACGTATTGGATTATTCACAGGGCTCATGCTCATTTCGATTGGCGCAGGGGGGATTAAGCCATGCGTCTCTGCACATGTGGGAGACCAGTTTGGGACACAGAATCAGAATTTACTCAGTAAAGTGTTCGGCTGGTTCTATCTTGCCATTAATCTGGGAGCGTTCTTTTCTTCCCTGATCATTCCGATTGTACTGAGAGATTCAGGACCACATATCGCTTTCGGAGTACCGGGAGTTTTAATGCTGCTCGCAACGATATTGTTCTGGATGGGCCGGAATAAATTTGTCCATATTCCTCCAGCGGGCTGGGAACGGTTTCGCAATGAAACATTCAGTAAAGAGGGATTACAGGCGCTGCTTAACTTATCTGTGCTTTATTATATTTTCCTGCCTGTATTCTGGTCGTTATTTGATCAATCTGGATCGACGTGGGTGATCCAGGGAAGACAGATGAATTCCATAGTGGGAGATTATGAACTTTCGGCTGCTCAAATTCAGGCATTTAATCCCTTTTTTATTCTGATATTGATTCCGACGTTCACGTATGTCATTTATCCCCTGATTGACAAAGTATTTCCTTTGACGCCATTACGAAAAATATCGATGGGATTCTTTTTGTCAGCGGCCTCATTTGCCATCACGGCACTGATTCAGATTCAGATCGATCATTCACCACAAAATCCCCCGCATATCCTCTGGCAGGCAATCCCCTATCTCGTACTGACTGCGGGCGAAGTCATGGTCTCAATTACCTGCCTGGAGTTTTCCTATACCCAGGCTCCGAAGTCCATGAAGTCGTTTATAATGTCTCTCTTTTTTCTGTCAGTTACCGTGGGCAATCTCCTGACGGCTGGCGTCAATAAACTGAATGTGATTGATGAAGAGACGTCCCGTCTGGAAGGAGCGAACTATTTCTGGTTTTTTTCCGGCTTGATGTTTACCGCAGCGGTTCTATTTATCTTTGTGGCGAAACATTATCGTGGAAAGACATACATTCAGGATGAAGAGTCCGATACGGCTCTGGCTCAGGAAGAAGGGATCCAATAAGCGATGAGAAATCTGATGCGAGCTGCTTTTCTTTATGACTGATTTTGCTATGATTTGCTGACTGCAGTCAGTAACTGCGGGGGCTATTAGTTAAATGATAAATCAAAGGTTTTTGAGTAGTTTAGACAAGGAATGAAATATGCGTTTCTCTCATACGTTTCAGGTAACATTATGTAGTTTAGGACTGGCATTATTTGTGGGATGTTCATCAAAAGATGATACTCGGAAATTTGATGCCAAAGATAACGAAGTTTCTAAGGCAGCCGAGCACGATCATGACCATGATCATGAACATGCGGAGGGACCCAATGGTGGTCATCTGCTGGAAGTCGGTGAAGATCAATATCATGTCGAAGTGGTATTTGACGAAAAAGGTCGTACATTGACTGCGTTCATTCTGGGGCCTGATGCCAAAACCGCATTTCCCATCGAAGGTAAAACAATCGATTTCGATTTAGAAATTGGTGAAAAAGAACATGAAATCCCACTTGCTGCGAAACCACTCGAAGGAGAAAAAGACGGAAAGTCATCGCGCTTCGTCGCAGAAGGAAAAGCGATTCATGAATCCATCAAAACCGAGGCTGATTTGAACGGTCACTTCCACCTGGATATCGGGAAAGACCATTTTCATGTCGATCTGGAACATGGCGACCATGATCATGATGGACACGATCACGCTGGACATAAAGATAAAGATCATGATCACGATAAAGACCATGATAAAGAAAAAGAAAAGGATAAGAAAACTGAACCCAAGAAAAAAGAAGCTGCTAAACCTGAGGCGAAAAAAGAAACATAAGGAAATGATTTGATTGTCTCACACGCTTCAACAAAAAAAGCTCTCTTGTTCCTGGAATAAGAGAGCTTTATTTTTGTGGTCTGGTATGAGACAGGCATTGAACTGTTTCTGTTACAGCCAGAAGAAACGCCGACAGGTTTCAACAACATCACCAAAGAGCACATAAAACAGGCTGCGTTCACCGCATTCAATTTTTGCACTGACTTCAGCACCAATTCGCAATTGATCCGTTTCCTCATGTAGTTTGCTTTTGTCGAAAGTGGCATCAATTTCCACAATACTACCGCTTTCTTCCGAAGGATTAGCGCGTGTTGCGATTTCGAATATTTTTCCGTCATATGTGAATTCATTTGAAGTTGCGAGAATAAATTCCACAGGTAAGTCGATATTTCCTTTTTTCTCAGCTGCTCTCAGGATATGACCCATTCGTTTTTCTTCAACATCGAGTTGTAATTTCCAGGGTCCTGTATCATCCATGATTTCCAGAAGTAGTTCACCACGTTGCACGGGGCGATTGATTAAAAGCTGCTCGATTTGAAAGGTCGTCACGACACCATCAATTGGGGCTTTGATATTCAGTTTGGCAAGACGGTTTTTGAGGATCGCGAGATGTTTTTCGACGCCAATGATTTGAATATTAACTTCATTAAACCGGCCTCGTAACTCGATGGTATCGGAATTGGATCGCTTGTTATTATTTCCCGCTTGCAGATTGGCGATCAATGTCTGACGCTGCAACTTCAATTCACTCAGTTTATTTTCTGTTTCCAGAGCCTGAGCTTTTAAGTCTTCGTTCCGAATTTCAATTAAGAGCTCTCCTTTTTTCACTCGCTGTCCACTTTCAACATGTATGGCAACAACTTCCCCTTCCCAGTTCGTGAAAACTTCACGCTGAATTGTCGGCATGAGCCTGCCGTCACAGGAGACGCGATAATCATAGGGAACCAGAGCGAGTGCGGTGCCGATGCCTGCCAGAATCGCAATGATAGCAAGAGTTTTAACGAGCGTTTTGCCGCGTAATGCAGCAAAGCAGCGACCGATAAACCTCCAGAAAGGCATCAGGAAAATGCTTTCATAATTGCGGGAGTTGGCAATCCCCGTTGCCAGATGACCAGACAGTAACTCAGCGCGATTCTCCAATTGCGACCGGGGTTGACTGTCAGTAATCTGTTCAACAATCAAACCGCCAATCAGTTTTTTGGGAACGTCTTTTTTGCCCATTCCCAGGGCTTCGTCATTATTTTTGATTACCTTTTCCGGTTCAAATAAGGGAACAATCAAGATCATTCGTGTTCCACTTTCCTGCACGTAGTCTGCCAGTGGTTCTTCAATTTGAGGCGGAATGGCATCAACAGATCCGGAGTAGATGAATATCTCTCGCATGGAAAGAACTTTGTTGGACAGTTTGGAAAGGAGCCGTACAGTATTCGCACGCTTATTCACTTTGTCCTGACCGTTGATCGCTTCGATAACCGTCTTTTTACCATACTGCATCGCCAGACTGACTCGATCTGCTCCGAGAAGTTGTCTGCCATCGTTAACGATTGTGGCGGCGACTTCTTTTAAATCCAGACTACGGTGAAGTTGAAGAACAAACTGGTCAACTTCTTCCCAGACTTCCAGTGAACCATCACTCTTACTGGTCCTCTCGCGTTCTTCCATGTAGTACGAAGCGTAACCGGACATTTGCTCTACAAATTGCAGATAACCTGATTGTGCCTGTTTGGGAGCATTAGGACGCTGGAAGATTTCAATAACGCCGACCGGTTTCTTGCGGATTGTTAATGCAGCAACAACAATCAGGTTGTCAGTCGGCAAGTGTATGTCTGTTTCATTGTCTGCTGTGAAAATACGTGCTTCGGCAGTCGACAGTACATCAGACAGGAGTCGCTGGTTTTTCAGAATGGCTTCCGGTTCTTCATAAAAACCAGTGTCAGCCAGATTGACTTCGCTTTTGATAGCGAGTCTCCCACTTTCGTCAATTAACCAGGCGGCGCCGGCAGTTGCTCCCAAGCCGGCAACGACTCTTCTGAGGAACTCACGGAAAAACGTTTCTGGTGCCACATTGGAATGTGCGAACTCTTCTATTTCCCGTGCGATTCGAACAACACGTTCTCGCGTCTGACTTGGTGATTGAGTGCTTGTCATCGAGTAAGATTACCTGTTTGATAATTTCCGTGTTTCAGTTCTTCAGTTTCTGAAGATGGATGTCTGGATAAGCTGATCAAGTCGTAGAGATAACATTCTGATTTTCGATTTGATTCGTATCTGTTTTAACTTCTGGACAATGTTACATTTACTGATTTTATTCAGGAAGGTTACTGTTTGCAATATTCCATTTGCATCTGAGAGTGATTTTCTTCCAATGTTGCGTATTTGAAACGGAGTATATGTGTAATTCGCGCAACACCACAGAATCATATAAAAGGACTTCTCAACCATTAGACGTTCAAATAAAGAATGCCTCACATGCGTAGTAAAAGCATAAGACATAATTTGAAACCTGATAGACACTTACAATGATACTGCAAAGGACAGGCAATGCCAAATCAGAGCTTGAAAGATGATATTGGGTAATATGTGTCGTTTATATCAATCATAGAACCAAGATGTCCTGTTGCAACAAGGCGTTAAGTTCCCAACGGTCCATTAAAATCTGCCATTGCTTTAAAAGATATCGCTTGTCAGTGGGGGGTGAGAAACGTTAGATATTAGGCTCTGGAGTGTCTATATTTATAGATATAACTCTTGAATGATAAATGATGGGGAAAGTGTCCTTGTCTTTTATTAATCCTCAGATTCGAAATAGGGTGAAGTAAATGAAGTTGAACTTGATCAAGATCGTCTCCTGCGTGGTGCTGATAACTGGTACCTGTCTGATTTTCAGTGAAAGTCATTCCAATGCGGGAGACACTCAGAATGCAAAAGTGGCATCGGGTAGTCCGCATACTGCCATTACTGTGATGGATTGCCGCATTAAATTGATCGATCGGGTGATTCTGGGCAGCGATCGTCCTGGTGTGTTGGAGTACGTGGAACCAAGTGAAGGGGAGAAAGTAAAAAAGGGGCAGGAAATCGCTGCACTCAAAACAGACTCCTTAAGGGCATCACGTAAAACCGCACTGATGCGTGCTTCAAATGATATTGAGATTCGTTATTCTCAAAAGGCCAGAGATACTTCATACGTTGAACTGGAAATGAATCTGGATATTAATAAACGCGTACCCAATACAATTTCACTTCTGGATATCAAACGTCTGCAACTCACTGCTGAAAAAAGTGACCTGCAAATAGAGCAGGCGGAGATGGAATTTGATATGAACAAGTTACAACTTGCCGAAATTGATGCTCAGATAGAAGAAACGAAAATCATCGCTCCCTTTGATGGTATTGTGACGAAAAAGTTTCGATCAACGGGCGAAGTCGTTCGTCACGGTGATGAAGTACTGGAATTAGTCAGCACCAGACGGGTTAAGGTCGAAGGTTACGTGAACATTGAAGACACCTGGAAATTTCATGCAGGAACTCCGGTTGAAGTGGAACTGGACATTCCCGGAATTCGATTACCGATCGAAGATGATAAATATCATGGGAAAATTACATTCGTGGATGTCGAAGTGGAACCAATCCATGGAAAAACGATTCGGGTCTGGGCGGAAGTCGAAAATCCGGAGAACGTTTTAAAAGCCGGATA
>CALOEF010000092.1:0-17904 GCA_942492165.1 uncultured Planctomycetaceae bacterium | reverse complement strand
TGATGAGTGCGATGCCGTATTCCTGGCAGACCTGGATTCAGTATCGTGCGGGAGATCAGATTCGCGATGCATTTCGAAACGTCGTCTATGTAAATTGTCCACATGATATCAGCGAAGTAGATCTCGC
Organism: uncultured Planctomycetaceae bacterium; assembly: GCA_942492165.1. Lineage (GTDB taxonomy): Bacteria > Planctomycetota > Planctomycetia > Planctomycetales > Planctomycetaceae > Gimesia. The sequence continues at coordinate 17,777 of CALOEF010000092.1, read as the reverse complement.
CGCGATCGGCCAATTGAAAAGTTTAAAACACCTGGAATTTACTAATACATCAATTACAGATGCGGGACTCGCACACATCCAGGGTCTTCGTAACCTGGAGATGCTTGAACTCGAGGGGACATCGATTAGTAATGCGGGCCTGTTTCATCTGCGCGAGCTGAGGAATTTGAAGCATATCGTACTTTTGGAAACCGATATCAGTGACTCAGGATTGAAGCATCTAAAAAACCTGTCGAAACTCAAATCCATTAATTTAGCTGAAACTGCGATCAGTGATGAGGGGATGATCCATTTGAAAGGACTTTCGAATCTGGAAACAATCGATCTGAGTGTAACGAACGTGGGCGATCGTGGATTGGCCCACTTGAAAGGACTTTCAAATCTGTCGCGTCTCTATCTGTTTTACACTCGCGTAAGCGATGAGGGACTCAGGCATTTAGCTGGATATGGAGGGCTGACTCTACTATCTATCAGTGAAAATCAAATCAGTGATCAAGGTCTCATTCATCTGAAAGGGCTAGTTGGACTGGAAGACCTCAGACTCGTCGGGACGCAAATCACAGATGCGGGCCTGAAGCATTTGCATAAGTTTTCAAAACTGCATAGCCTTAGACCTTGAGCGATACTCAGGTGAGTGACGCAGGATTAATCCATTTGCAAAACCTTAATAACTTGCATTATCTCGGGAAACAATACACGAAAATCTCAGATGCAGGTTATGACCGTCTGAAGGAGTTTTCTGCCTTGAACTTAGGTAAACGATTACAAATTAAAGGCTCTGTTTTAAATCATTCGGATAAACCAGGAAAACGAATACTACGAGAGTCAATCAGATTCAGTTTTAAACTTACGGCAACAACATGACTTGATTTTCACTACCACGAAACACACGAAAGGCACGAAAAGTGGTGGCTGGTATAAAAATGTTTTGGACTTGTTGATTTTTGTATTAGACAGCCTTTCTTAATTTTGGTGTAGAGCCGTATTCAGAGTGTGAGTACAATTGTGAAAGCATGACGCGACAAGTTTTGGCATGTAAAATATGTAGCATGTCATTACCACTCTTACAGGAACCACAAGGATGTTGAGCTCAATTTCCTTTTTTGTTCAATCAAATTTTTCTGGCTGTTTTCAATGGAAGCATGATCCTGCTTGTGCTTTGTGTGAACAGCAGGTTTCGGTATTGACTTCGATTCCCCCTCATGCTGAAAAAAAAAGGACAAGAAAGCAGGTTCCTGAAGTCATCACAGACTTTCTCACATTCCTCACTGAGAAACATTTGAAACGTGAAAAAGGCCAGGATTCGTCATTCTACAAAATTGAATGATGGTCGCATCGTGCAGATATTTGGGGCACTCGCCAACGAGAATCAAGCGGGATTACTTTCGCAAATAACAGTCGTCTGTCATTTTTAAAAAGAAAAATGGAACTTTGGAGAATATATCGCTACTCCGAATGATATTCTTCCACGACTGGAGGTTCACACAGCTGTCCTTGTCCATAATTCAATTTACATTATCGGCTATAGAGATACATCATTGGGTAAAAGTTCGACAGGGGTCGTTAAAATCTACCGATTAGATCTGGATGTGACATCGTTCGGATTTAGACATCCAATCGAGCAGGTTAAAACAAGCGGAAAAAGACCATCGAACCCTGACAAACTCGACGCATTCTATAATCCAGAAAACAATGCTCTCTACGTTACTGCATCTAAAACAGTGTCATCCACCAACTATTATTACATCAGGTGGAAACAACTGACATTTATAACGAGTTCTAGCTGAACTCGATACTTTCGAATGGCGAAAACTCGAAAGCAGGGAACTGATCACGTCGATGAGGATGACTGATTGAGACAGAATGCTTTGAGAATCACCAATTCAACAGTAGTGACTCAGGTGACAACGTTTTTACTACCACGAATGGCACGAAAAGTGGTGGCTGGTGGTGTGTTCTCTTATTTTAATGTCGACAGCCATGCCAGTAGATCGGCGACGTCTTTGGCGGACATTTCACTCAGTAGCAGTTCCGGCATGAGGGATTTCTGTTGTGGGACCGCGTTTTCGACTTCGCTGGTTTTGAAGCGATGTTCTTTGCGTTTGGCATCGCGGATGATGATTTCCTCTTTGGTCTGTTTGACCATCAGGCCGCTATACACTTTGCCGGCGGTGGTTTCGATGATCCAGGTACGGAATTTCGGGTCGATGGTTTTGGAAGGCTGGAGAATGTTTTCCAGGATTTGTGCTTTCGTCAGTTTCTTCGCGACGTGTGTTAACTCGGGCCCCAGTGATTCTCCTTTTCCGGAAACCTGATGACAATTGCGACAGCTGATACTTTGCCCTGTGAAGAACAGATTTTTGCCAGACTCACTATCACCTTTTAATGCGAGTAAACTCTTGGCATTGATTGACTTGCCGAGTCTTTTGACGCGTTTGCTGTCGGGAAGGAAGGACTCAAACAGATCGCGGGCGACCATGTTCTTAGAGGACGTTGTTCTTTCCACAACCAGCCGGGCGATGCCATCGGGCAGTTTGTTTTCCGATTGCGCACTGGCAAGCAGCAGCGCGCCCTCAGTTGAGGCCGTTAGTTCGTCGATGAGTTTCTCGCGTTCTGTTTTCCGTTTCGTACTTTGCAGTGCTATTTCCTGCTCCACTCGTTTTGCAGCTTTGGATCGATCTTCCGCGTTAACCGAATCGCGGTTTTCCAGTTTCGCATAACTGCGTGCCAGCAGTTGCTGTCTGGCTTCCCGTTCCAATTGCAGCTTACTATTGGCAGTTGCTTCGTCCAGTTCCATCAACCGTTTGAGTTTTGTTTGCAGGGCAGTGCGCTGGGGGAGATTTTGAATCCAGTCATGAATCAATGCGAGACCACGTCGGTCAATGATGGTGGAGCCGATGTGTGGCATATGCCCCGGCCCCCGTTTCGCCATCCGCATCAACATAACCGATCGATAGGGATCACCGGGCGCGAGAATTTCTGCTTTATGAATACCGAACGTGCCCTGTGTAGGACGCACGCCTAATGCTTCCGATTTCTCTAACGGTTTTTCATAGTCGATATGAATACGAGCTGCTCCGCCGCCATGTTCTCGATGACAGTGTGCACAGTTCGCGTGTAAATAGGAACGACCACGTAAATACAGGTCGGCTGTTTCATCAAAGGGGTCAACCAGCTGTGGTAGATGTGTTTCCGGAAGGTGTGGTTTGATCGATTCGAAGGGCGCAGTAACGAGAGGAAGATCATCCCGGTTTTCAAGGACCCCGATATGTCGCAGCGTGCGAATTTGATTGTCTGAAATGCTGCCGAAGTTATGATTGCGATTAATCTGCTTGACATTGAAGGCGAGCGTTGATCCTGCCCAGGCGTTATGACAGCGCATGCATTCGGTGCGTGAAGAAAACCGCCACTGCTGGGCGCGTTTGCCGCCGGGGTAATTTGCATCGGTGATATTGAAAGTCGCTGTTTCACCGGCTGCACCAACAAGTTCTGCATCAGTCTGTTCCTGATTCCAGCGGTAGCTGTAGCCGCGCCATTCAAGACCATTAAAGTGCAGCAGTTGCGTTTCAATTCGTTTCTTTGAATTCGCATCGCCGGCGACTAACTCGAGTGAAAGAGTTTTTGCAAGGACGGCGTTTTCCGGATAAAACATGTCGCTTCGGAAATAGGAACCGGGAAGGCGTAGCGATTTTGTGTATAAGCCGATGGAACTATCACCGGGTAGTGCCAGGAAACGTTCTGCTGTTGCATGGTCGGCCCATAATTCGGAATTGATGGAGAAGGGGATCACACCGGGAGCAGGACGATGTGCGGATACTGATTCAAACAACCCGCTTTCGCTCAATTTATGTGGAAACGGGTGTGTCTCGTTTGCGAGTTGATTACGCTCCAGTTCGTGGATCGTACCCGCATCATAGTCGAGCAGTAACAGTTCGCCATCATGACGTTCTGCAAATCCGGCAATACGCACCGTTGGTTCTACCAGTTCGTTGCGCGGTCCCGGCTTTCCTCTTTCTGATGAGATATGCCAAATCCGACGCGTCACATAATCACCAAAAATGTATCGACCGTACAATTCAGGAAATTTCGTGCCGCGATAGACAAAGCCACCAGTGACGGATGCGCCTTCACTATGCGGTATTTCCACTGTTGCTTTCACTACGGGAGTTGGACCACGCTCCCATTCCGTATGCACCTGCTGTGGACCTTCGACGAGACTCCAGCCGAAATTGTCTCCGCGTTGCACGTGATAAACCATCTCCCAGAGTTGCCAGCCAACATCGCCGATCCACAAGTCGCCCGTTTTTCGGTCGAAGCTGATCTTCCAGGGATTGCGCAGTCCATACGCCCAGATTTCGCCCCGCGCCCCTTTTTCGTTGACAAACGGATTATCAGCGGGGATCGAATACGGTTTCTTGTCTGAGGGTTGATCGACGTCGATACGTAATGTCGCTGAGAGTAAATTACTGACGTCCTGACCTGCCTTGTGCTCATCAGGAGGATAAGCGGGGGCACCGTCGCCAGTTGAGATAAACAGTTTGCCATCGTGACCAAATTTGAGACAACCACCATTGTGACCGCCTTGCAGCCAGCTGATGATTTCCAGTTCGCTGGTTGCGATTGCCCGCGGGGGATCATCCTTCGTCACCTGGAGACGTACAACACGCGTCCCGTGCGGGTGCTGCTTCAGGTTGCTTTTGATATACCGGACCACATAACAGAGATAACAATAGCGGTTTTCTGCAAACTGCGGATGAAAAGTCAGTCCATAGTTTGCCACCATGGCGACCCGTTCTTTCTCCGGCAACGACTTGTTCAACTGTGCGACCAAATCTTTCACATCAAGAAAGAGGTCGGCCTGTTTACAATTTTGGTCGGCGGGGATCGAATAGATCTTTCCTGAATTTTCAGTGAGAAACAGTCGATCGGTGCCGGGGGCACTGGTGAGGACCGTTGGATTCTTAAATGTCAGGTGGGGAAAGACGCGTTTGGCTTTAAATGGCAACGGAGGCTCGGGGCGACCGCGGACTTTGGAAGTATTCCACTCAACCCGTTTTTCGATTCCATACGGCTTCTGTTTGGCAGAGGGAACTGACTTCGTATCGGCAAAGACACTCAGAGAGCTGAACAAGCAGACTGAAATCATTAAACTAGAGAGTATCATCAGCGGCGATGGAAACCGGACTGTCTTTTGATTTTTCATACTTCGTTCGTGCCAAATGGTTCGTTAGATGAAATGGAAATCGAGACGTCATATTTCTCGATACGACTGAGATTCAATTTATTCTAACCGCGTACGAAAGAGATTTCCACAGATTCAAGCTGGAAAGTGGAAACGGGGGCTCGTTGATTTTCTCAACAGTGAGAGGCTGGCCTGTGTCACAATACTGCCTATTGACAGTTAAATCTCGCAGCGTAAGATTTCAGCTGAGTCGTAAACGAAGCTTTGATGATGTTGGTAGTGAATTTTCAGGAAACATATTTTTCAAATACAGCTCAGGTTCGACATAAGAAAGCGACATTAGAATGCAAGTGACAGTCAGGCAGGCGACCATCGAAGATTTAAACAACCTCACCACATTATTTGATGGGTATCGCCAGTTTTATGGCCAGGCCTCCGATCTGGAGGGAGCTCGTTGCTTTTTGTCAGAACGATTTACGAACGATCAATCCGTGATTTTTCTCGCCGAAGATGACGCCGATAATGCTGTTGGATTTACCCAGTTATATCCCAGCTTCTCTTCCGTTTCGCTGGCGCGTACTTATATTCTCAATGATCTGTTCGTTTTAGCGAGTTCCCGTCGCCAAGGAGTTGCTTCGAAACTTTTAAAAGAAGCCGCTCAGTATTCCAGGACAGTCGGTGCCATTCGCCTGACACTTTCGACCGCAATCAACAATCATGAGGCACAAGCGTTATACGCCTCGGAAGGCTGGGAAGTGGACCAGCAATTTCTCGTCTTCCATAAGAAACTTTGAATCAGACTTTAAAGAGCAGACTCAGAAATTACGAACGAGAATCATTTTTCTTCAAGTTTGATTTCGAACACGTTTTCACCCGATTTCACAGTGAAAGGTTCATCGAGAACAACTGGCATTTCGGTTTGTGCTGCACTCATACGGGGAAAATACGTCACGCGGTAATCACCGGGGCGGGCTCCCTCCAGACGTTCCCCTTCAATCAGGGTAAATAATTGAAAATTCCCATCAGCTTGAACCTCAGCCTGTGAAGAATGCTCAGCATTATCAGGCGATTGAAACGAGATCATCCCGTCAGTCAGAGGCGAACCAGCTGCGTCTACGAGACGACCTTTGGCGGTAAATGTTTCCGGCAGAGATTTCGTTTCCCCGCCGCAGCCTGTCAACAAGAGTATTACAAATGCGAATGAGAGGCAGGTTTTACCTGGAAGCGGTAGTTGATTCATCAGTGTTGTTCGCTCTGGTGGATGTTCGTTGTAAAAATATCTAATGGACTGGGCGACAAACTTGTGCGTTATTAGAATTCACCGATCGTTTGTCGATCCGCGGGATTACAAAGATTGGCCCATAACGTTGCATCGATATTGCCCCCAACTGCTCGAACACTGCCATCACCGAGACAAACCATAATTGCCCCTGCATGCGAGGATTGAACTCGACGGGATTCGCAGCCTGTGATCCAGTTTGGTGTAATTTGCGGTGTCAGGCACGTTGTATAACCTGTACTCGCGGGAGACTGGCTGAAGTCATTAATACAAAACACAGGCCGGAAGATACTATTCGAATCAGACCAGAGGTTACTGGTAGTTGAAGAGGAATTGGGATCTCCGCTTGATCCGCAAGTTCCATATCGTTCAGAAAAGACAATGGTATTCGAACTGCCATCCTCGAACGTTGCCATCGTGGAATTTCCCTCCAGTCGTTCCGTCACCGTCGTTTTTAACGGGGCACCAAAAAAATTGTAGTTCGCTGCATAGTTTCCAACGGCCCAAGCGTTTGCGCCGCCGTTTGTTGTCGCCCCCATGTTGTTGGGGGAGGAGGTATCGGAGGGACATAGATAGGTTGGAACGGGATGCGCGTACACAGTTTTACCAGCGACTATAGTGCCGACGTTGTTATTGGCAGCGTTATATAAAGGAGCCTGATCGACGTAAGGCAAAAGCCAATCGAATACAGTAAAGCCGATTGCATCCTGATACGGACCGGTCTTGGTAATCGCGCTGATATGTGACGGAGCGACGAGGGGTGGAAACTTCTGGTAGGTATCGTAGATATTATGAAACGCTAATCCGAGCTGCTTCAGATTATTTTTACATTGACTGCGGCGTGCAGCGGCGCGTGCCTGCTGAACTGCCGGCAAAAGGAGTGCGATTAGAATCGCGATGATTGCTATTACAACCAACAGTTCGATTAATGTAAAAGCATTTCGATTTTGTCTGGAAAAAGTTGAATGTAAATGTAGGACGTTGCGATTTTTAGAATGAAGTCGTTGTTGGATGTGCAAGTTATCGCCTTTCTTGTTGAACGGGGAAACCCCATAGAAGTGTGCCTGATCCGGGTCGACATGGTTTCCATAGTAACAAAAAGTTTTTTTCATGTTGCAAATCAATAGTTTTTTTTTCTCATTTTTATGACATCAACATCAATATCTGAACTTCTATCAAGTACTTAATTACAGGACGTTCAGGAATTACTCGCAATAAGTACTGATTTCTTTTTCATAACTTCATTTATTAATTTGTAACCTTCAATCCCCTCTTTGACCGGAAAAGAATCTGCCTGCATGGAAATCTATCTGGTATCTTTGTTCATTTATCAATCAAAACGAATAGAGTAGTGTCGTGCTCCCGAATACAATATTGAAAGTTCTCTGATGAATGCCCCCATGACTTTTCTCAACCAGAAACTCTATGATCAAAATAGTGATACAGAAATTTGAAACCGCTTGCTCCGAAACGTTCGTAGATAAAAAGACAGCTTAGAGAAAAACAGCTTAATGTCAATTTCATTAATTTCTACTCGATTTATCATATCCAGCTATCTTGTAGCATTAGTTGTAATGCTACTTGCAGGTTGTGGCAATCGGGAACAAGGACTCAAGATCAAGCCTGAAAAGAAACAAGAAGTGAGCGAAGAAACCAGCCGATTCCATCAAATTGTTGAGCACGGTTCACTTGAAGAGCTACAGCAACAGTTGAAGCGCAACGTTGCTATCAATGCGCCGGGCTCCAATGGGAAAAATGCGTTGATGATTGTTATCGCTGCAAAAGATCTGGCGAAAATGAAATTGCTGATAGAGCAGGGAGCTGACCCTGAGCTGACAGACGATTTTAACGCCACTGCGCTCAGACATGCGGTCTATTCTAATTTCACAGAGGGTGTTCGATATCTTCTCAAGCAAGGTGTCGAACGCGGATACCACCCCAGGTATCCGTTAAAGAAGCTGGAAATAGATCGGTCGGTGTTCGATACCGACGCTCTTAAGATGCCAGATGGACTCAAGGGTATGATGAACGAAGAAGAATGGAAAGAACATCTCAAGCAAACATCAGATATTTTAGCCGAGATGGATTATGATCTGAATGTCGAACCCATCATCAAAGACGTTTATAACGTGGAAATACTGAATTTATTTGTGGAGGCGGGCGATAACATGAGCCAGGTCTCAAAGGAATTCAAGCGTGTACTTGTGGGTCTGGACAAGGAAGAGGAAATCGATGCCGAAAAGAAAATCGTCTTTCAGGCGTCTCTCAAAGAATATCAGAAATCAAGATCACCCCGATATGGAACACGTAATCCGGATCGAATCAATGATCCATTCTGGAACGACATGATCAGACTTGGTTGTAGCGCGTACCGGGCACGTGACCATTTCAAAGACACTGATTCATTTAATGGTTCTGGTCCGGTCTGGTGCTATGATCGCTTTGGTTCCTCGTTGACACAACTGAAGGATGGCCGTTTTGTTCAGATTGGGGGAGAACACGAGGATTTTTACGACTCGGACTTTTATATCTATAATGATGTTGTCCTGTTTGACGGCAAGGGTAATTTCCAGTTTTTCGGGTATCCGAAAGAGGTCTTTCCTCCCACCGATTTTCATTCTGCAACGCTTGTAAACGACTCGATCTACATCATCGGGTGCCTGGGTTATCCCGAACAGCGAACTGCCAAACAAACACCTGTATTCCGCTTAAAGATCGACACTTGGGAGATGGAAGCAGTTAAGACGACCGGAGACAGTCCCGGCTGGCTTTTTGAACATCGGGCCATCTATGAGCATGCGAAGAATGTCATTCTTATTGAAGGAGGTAAAATCGAAGTGATAGATGGAGAGGGTGAACCTGAACACATCGAAAATCAGAAGAAATTTGAGCTGGACCTTTCATCATTCCAATGGCGAAAGCAAAATTGAACGGCTATTTATTTTCTGTCGCACTGAGCGGGACAATAAAGTAATCCATCCCGTTAAACTGCTTGCGACTCCAGCCTCTGGGAAGCTGGGGATTGACAGATTTGTGAAGCCGGACATTGACAGGGTTGTGAATTCGATTGGGAGCGTGAGGCGCCGTCTCTACTGATAACGTATGCACGACCCCTTTCTTTTCCAACTCGGCAACGCGTTGTTCAAGCTTTGTGATTCGTTCAAGTAATCCACTTAACTGAGCGTCTGAGATTGTTTGCGTGTTCTCTGTTTCAGGAGCACTCCGCAAACCTTCGACGGTAACACAAAACAGTAAAGCAACAACAACCAGCGAGAGAGACCATTTTTTCATCATCGAAACTCCTTGCTCTTCGACTTTGATTGATTCAATATTCTCGAATACGAACGATCAGTACTCAGCGATTGAAATTTTTCGACTAAAGAATGCCACCGCTGTTAAGATCGAAACGGTATCAGATTTCGAAACATTCAGTCAACAGGTATCTTGTAACTTATGTTATCCACCCATGACTCACCAGTGCTTCCAAATCCTGCTACTCGACAACATCTCCGAGTTCCCGTAACAGTTCAAACGTGAAGAGCCCGGTATTGTGTCCGTCGTTGAAAGTAATCCGGTATGCGTAGTTACCGGCCAGGCTCATTTTTTCGATTTTGACTGGTTTGAGCTCCGCTGGTGATAGCACGGTCAGCTGCATGGGATCTGCCTTTTCTGTCGGTTCCTGTCGGCGGCAAGTAGCACACGGGCAGTGATTTCGCATATACGAAAACGGGTAACGTCTGCGCTGGCCATCATTCCATTCAATGAGTAATGCGCTGTCTTCGACGAACTTTAATTCGGTAGGGTAGAGATCCATGTCGCAGTTTCTTCTTCAATGATTTCAGCGTCTCAGAGATTAAATACAGATGACCATAACGCCGGTTTTACAGATGCTTTTTGACAAACGCCCAGGCCGATGCATCGTCGAATTCGTGACCGCCTTCAAACACCACATGTTCAAACCGATCATTCAGATTCAATTTTTTATAATAGGCCGCAGATCGCGGGGCCATCTTTTTCCCCATTTCCCGATGTGAGGCATTGTCTCGTGATCCGGCCTGAATCTGATGTGCACGCGGACAAATCAGAGCGACGAGTTCCGCATCATTAAAGAGCGTCAATCGATTCATAAACCGGAAGTCAGAGGGAACAGATAACTCACTCTTTTGGTAGCGGCCTTCCTGGACACCAAAGTAACAGCTTGACACAGAAACTTTAATACGCGTGTCAATGGCCGGGGTTACCTGTGCATAGTAACCGCCGTATGAAAGTCCAACCATTCCAATGCGGTCTTTGTCGACTTCCGGCCGTTTGACAAGCTCATCAAGAGCAAACGTAATTTTTGCGATTTCCACTGCTGTGATGCTGGTGCCTATGAGCCGCATCCGGTCATCAATCTGCCTCCGAATATCGTCTGGATATCCGTCAGCTCGAAACAGATGCTGTGGTGCGTAAACGATGTAGCCATGTTTGACAGCGCCCCGGACCATGTCATTATAGTTGCTGCCTCCGTTAAACAACGCAACTTCGGGCGAACCACCTCCGCCGTGCATTGAGATTACCAGTGGCGTTTTGCCTTTCGCAGCTTTGGGGATAATATAGATCCCTTCAGAGTGCACCTTTGGCAGAATGGGGATCATCGCTCGATAATAGACGCCAATCGAATCTTCGCCGATCTGACGAAATATCGCAGGTTTCGCGGGGCGTTTGCCCGGTGGTGGATAACCGATGCTCGCACTGAATGCTTTACGGAGACGCGCCGCAGACTTTTCAAACGCCTTCATGGAAGAATAATCAGGCTGAAACAGCTGTTTGAAGCGTGACGTATCCGCGGCGATGGTCTTGATATACTGATCCAGTTCGCGGGCCTGTTCTGTCCGTAACGGATTTGAATCCGAAACCTTCTGATTAAAGTATTGTGAATTTGAAGAACCGGCTTGTGCGAATGACTCGGATTGTGCCACAGCTAATATCAAAGCGACTACACAAATCATTCCTGTAAAACAACACATCTTCATGAATTTCTATCCTTTCAAAGTCGTAGCGGTCCGGAACAATGCTTCCAACAAAGTATTGCGAATCAATCCGCCCGGACGATTCGCTATTCTAGCTGTCCACAGCGCTGACGTCTATCAGGTAGTGGAATTCAGACCGTTTCATTCCCATGCAATTTGTTCTGACTTATTCTGGATTCTGTATCACTTCCCGTGTTAAACTGAAAGACCAGTCAATACCGTCAAAAACATCACTATCACATTTTTTCAGAACGCCGAAAGAGAGAACGATGAAATATCGTTTCCGATACAGTCTGTTGATGATTCTCCTGTCGATTGCAGTCCCTTTACAAAGTTTCGCTGAAGATTCATTTACGCGTTTCAATGATATTGAGTATGCCAACGTCAACGGCCATCGCTTACTTCTCGACCTCTATCTGCCTAAAGCAAAAAGAAACCCACCGCTTCTGGTTTGGGTTCATGGCGGTGCCTGGCGGGCAGGTTCCAAGTCTCATATGCCTTTAATCAAACTTGTTCAAAAGGGATATGCTGTTGCCAGCGTTGATTATCGCCTGTCTCCGGTTGCCATGTTTCCTGCACAAATTTACGACATCAAAGCAGCCATTCGTTTTCTGCGCGGCTCATCGTCGAAATATGGATATAATGCAAAAAAGATCGGGATACTGGGTTCATCAGCGGGCGGTCATCTCGTGGCATTAATGGGTGTGACCAACCATCACAGGCAACTCGAAGGTGATCTGGGAGACTTTGATCAGGAGTCGTCTAGTGTGGAAGCCATTGTTGATTATTACGGCCCCACAAATTTCATGACCATACTTGAGCAGTCGACCCCGCACGGATTGAGTGTTCGTGTTCCTGCATTGGAGTTGTTACTGGGAGATCGCCCGGAGAAGAAAGAGACACTGGCCAAACTGGCCAGTCCGGTGTTCCACGTTGATAACCAGGATCCACCACTACTCATCATTCACGGCGACCAGGATCCTCAGGTCCCCATCAATCAGTCGCATGAACTGCACGGTGCTTACAAAAAACACAATCGGGATGTCACTTTCAAAGTAATCCACGGCGGCGCCCATGGGGGACCGGAATTTTTTGATCAAGAACGAATCAAACTGGTAGAAGCATTTCTGCGAACGCATCTCACCAGAGAAGCGGCGGAGAGCCGCAAACAGTAGCAGGGGAAGTCGAATGTCATAGTGACATAAAATTGAGAAAGTAAATGCAATCAGCATCTTCCCTTGTACTGTACATATTCATATAATACTCCGCAGGTAACATATGAACAACACTCTTGTTATGTGATCATTTGATTTCAATTTTTGTCGTCGTTAAAACTCCACATAATTGATTCTCGGGCATTTTACTCAAATGGCAAGTGACTGGTATTACAAACAAGGTGATCAAGAGATCGGACCACACACGTTTCGTGATCTTGTCGACATGGTACGAGAGGAGAAGCTGACAGCTGACGTTCTCGTTCGGCCCGAGTATATGGATGAATGGCAGCGAGCGGATTCTGTTGTCGGTCTGTTTCACATGGCTCAGCGCGATTCTGCAACGCTGCCTCCGATTACGGAAAACAGCACAGATCACGAAAGGGAATTTGCGGATACAGAGGATTTAGCGACATTGATCTCTCCCTCTGAAGAACTGGCTACTCCAGACGAAGTTGAAAAACCAGGCTGGTTAAAACGACTACTCTCTCTCAGAAGTAGCAAAATCCCTGCTGTTCCCATCGATCCCCAGCGCGAGATCAATGTTGATCTCAGTCAACCGATTGCAGCGGATAGCGGTATTGAATCCGAAAATGCACTCGGAACGCCTGAATTCGAAGACGTTGGAACCGATGAAGAACCAGGCTCCGACTCTGTTAATGAAGTCACTGCCGGAGCCTATTCAGACGAAACATGGTCTTCGGCAATTGGTGCAGCCGTTGATCGAATCGATGCCCGCGCACCAAAGCCGGAAGAAATACCTGAGCCGAAACAAATCGTGCCACCTGTTACATTATCGTTTTTACACTCACCCGTCTTCCGAAATTTGATGAAGGTGGGCGCTGTCATCGGATGTGCCAGTTTCGCAATTTATGGCATTGTTGACTGGCTGGGGCAGGGTACGTTGTATTTTCCATTCATCGGTGTCTGTTCGCCATTGATGTTTCTGTTGTATTCCGCGGTCGCCTTCCTGGGAATGGTCGTTGCAGCATCTCTGCTCTTGTTCATCTCCTCATCCTACTTACGTCTGGGTTTTAAGCTGGGATCGGTGCTGCTCACGACGGGATTAACTATTACTTATTTATTGAACTGGTCGGAAGATAACTTCATCCTCTTTCCAACGCGAAATACGAAACCCAGTGAAGCGAAGCTGATTTTTCCGTACATCGGAGAATGCTCTTCCTTTGCATACTGGATGTATTTTTTTGATGTGGTCGTTTTAGTTGCCGTTATCACTTTTTTTGCGGCCTGGTGGCTGGAGGCACATGCAGACGATGTATAAAAAATGTCAACGCACTCAACAAATCAATTTGTCGATCAATACCGGCCGTCATCGATCTCAATCCGGCTATACCATCATTGAACTGTTAGTGGTTATCGCTGTGCTGAGTCTGCTGCTTGCCCTGCGCTCCCGGCTGTTCAATCTGCTCGAAACTCCGCGCGGCAATTGCAGTGCGTAAACAACCTCCGCAACATCAGTTTAAGTATTATTCAATGGACCGACAGTGCGAATCGTTTTCCTGCCTGCGGCTATTATGGTGATGGCACACCGGCTACCGTAGGCACCTATCGCAGCTGGGTTGTGGACATTCTGCCTTATCTTGACAAATCGAACATTTACGATAAATGGGACTTTGATGTGCGATATACGAATCCCATTAATGAACCATTGGCTTCGACTCATATTCCCATTTTCACCTGCCCCGATGATCGTACCGTCATCACCGGTTTTGGAAATCAATCGTATGTCCTTAGCAGTGGTGTCGGGTTTTCTGCTCAGATCGGTGGAATTCACGACTGTCCCGTTGGTCCTTCGAGTGGAAAACTGGACCTCAATGGAAATGGGATTACCTGCAACTCCTCGACAATGGGCGATGGAACCCCTTCCGATCGAGAAATTTTTAAACAGATGGGCTTATTTTTTAATGAAACCTGGAAGGGTGAAATTCGAGCGGAACGGCACCATACCATGGCCAGTCTGACTGATGGAATCACAAACACCATGCTCATTTCAGAAAATATCCGTACGGGATATGACCCGGATCGACCGACTTCTAACTGGGCTTCACCCAGCCCGTTCTTGACCAGTTTTTATATTGGTAATCCCTGTTTGAACTCAAACTGCTCCAGTGGAAACGTCGATTACAATCGTTCCAATTCCGGTTCCAGTGGCATCAACAAAGGCATTACAAAACCAGAGGGGACTTCACCTTTCCTGAATTCGCTTCATAAAGGCGGTGTTAATGTTGGATACTGCGATGGACGCGTTGAATTCATGTCAGAAAACATTGATGGAAAAGTCTTAGCGGCTCTTGCCAGCCCACAAGGTGAGGCACTGGCCGGAACACCATTAGAGCAGTAATTAAGAAACGGTCTGTTTTTGTGAGAGTGTGATATTGATGAGTCATCAATTCATCTGACCCGGCGACAGCGACAAATTATTTTCAACTTGAATGAACGCAATCACTCTTTGATATTAAAAGACGTATCATGATATTAATTCAGAGAATCCCGAACCGGATCATGACATCAATGACAAACACCAGACATTGGTTTGATTTCATCGCTCGGTACGCTTACCAACTTCTACACTTACGAGTTTCCGGCATCTTGATTCTGACCTGGTTCCTTGCCTGCGGCCCCGTTTTTTCTGCCGACCTCGTTCCCGCTGATATTCTCAAGAGTTTTGATACCAACGAGGATGGTAAAGTCAGTCTTTCAGAATATATTACCGGAAAAGACAATGTGCAGGAGCAACGCCGCTTATTCTTTCAGTACGACACGAACGAAGACCTGAGCCTGTCTCTCGATGAATTCAAGGTCAAAGCACCAAACCCAAAATTATCAGTAACCAACAGTTATCGATATCTAGATCAAAACAACGATGGTAACCTGACTCGCAAAGAATACCTGTCATCCAACACAAATCCAAAACTGGCAGAACGAAATTTCAAAGTCGTTGATTTTGACGGGAATGGTCAACTCGCTCTCGAAGAGTACAAGGCACTTCCACAACTGCTTCCACTCGAGAAACGCAGCGCCATTCCTGATCCGATTGCAGATCTCGCCAGCGCAGCCCAGCAAAAATGGCGGGTAATACAGAAAGCCGCTGATCAAAACGCGGACGGCCAGCTCTCAAAATCCGAATGGCCCCAGGCAGAATTACAAAAACAATTGACTCCACTGGCAGATGTGAAGTTCACGGTTTGGGACAAAGATCAGAACGGTCAAGTCACCAGTAAAGAAGCCGCGCAGTTAGTTTCGGTTGCGTATGGAATGCGTGAAGCCAACGGGGCACTTCTGCGCAATCCCAATGGCCTTGTGCTCTATCGGTCGTATATTCAGCCAACGGACAAAGACAACGATTATCGGCTTTCAAAAGCAGAATACATGCCTTCGATCCGTCGTCCTGAACAAATGGTTGAAGCAGAATTTACCAAAATGGATGTCGACAAGGATGGCTTTTTGACCTATCCGGAACTGACCCGATCAAACACAACAAGCGTCGACGAATTCAGCTACTTTCTGAATAGCGATAAAGACATGGATGGTTTATTAAGCGCAAAAGAATTGGTCAACATCAATTCCAATGGCGCTTTCAAATCACGTCTGCCTCAGGGGTTTGTCGCTTTTGACGAGGATCAGGATGGGAAACTCAACTTGCGCGAGTTTCGTCTGGCGCCAATTGGTTGCAGTTACATCACACTGCGTATCTATCGCAGATCGGACCTGGATCATGACGCAGCACTCTCGTGGCAGGAATTCTATAAGGAAGAGTCCCCGCAAGTGATCGGCCTCGCCTGGGAGTTATTTCAACGCTTCGACCGCAATCAAAGTGGCAAGCTCGAACTCAATGAATTTGAATTTCGAGTCGATCCTGCAAAAATCTCACCAGAAAAAACGTTCGCTCTCAAAGATAAAAATGCTGACGGAGAAATCTCGCTGGAAGAGTACCTGTCTTTAGTCGCATCGACGAAGCCAGCAATTGCAAAGCGTAATTTCAAACTGATCGATTTTGATCACAACAATCAGTTATCATTCGAAGAATACAAGGCCACACCAGGCCTCTTTTCTGCCGCAAAGCGTGGCGCAATTCCCGATCCTGTCGCGGACTTGGCAATGGACGCCCAAAACAAATGGCAGATACTTCAGAAAACCGCCGATCAGAACAAGGATGGACAGCTCTCAAAAGAGGAATGGCCGCTGGCAGAAATCCAGAAACAGCTGACACCACTGGCGGATGTCAAGTTTACTGTCTGGGACAAAGATCAGAACGGTCAGGTATCGAGCAAAGAAGCAGAGCAATTAATTGCGATTGCCTATGGTATGCAGCAGGTAAACGGTGCGCCCCTGCGAACTACAACGGGACAGGTACTCTATCGTTTTTACATTAGTCGCACGGATAAAGACAACGATTTTCGGCTTTCAAAAGCAGAGTATCTGCCTTCAGTACGCCTTCCCAAAGAAAAAGTACTGGAAAACTTCACCAAAATGGATCTTGATCAGGATAATTATCTGAGCTATTCGGAACTGAAAAAATCGACTGCAACCAATATTGATGAATTTGGTTATTTTGTCAGTAGTGATAAAGACCTGGACGGTTTATTGAGTCCGGAAGAACTGCTGAAAGTCGGTTCCAACAGCTCAGCAAAAAACAATTTACCTCAAGGCATTGCCGCCTTTGATGAAGATAAAGATGGTAAATTTTCATTACGAGAATTCCGTCTGGCCCCTGTTGGCGTCAGCTATGTGACATTGCGCGTGTATGACAGAAAAGATCTGGATCATGATGGAACCCTCTCCTGGAAAGAATTTTATCACGAACCCTCGCCGCAACTCATTGGTCTGGCCTGGGAACTATTCAAGCGATTCGATCGCAATCAAAGTGGCCAACTGGAGCCCGATGAATTTGGATTTCGAATTGATCACGCAAAGTTACCACCCGAAAAGACCTTTGCTTTTAACGACAAAAACTCAGATGGCGTGCTGACACTGGAAGAGTATCTCGCCTTGGTGCCGACCACAAAACCGCAGTTGGCAAAGCGCAATTTTAATGTTGTCGACTTCGACAGAAATGAAAACCTAGACCT
>CALOEF010000091.1:0-7591 GCA_942492165.1 uncultured Planctomycetaceae bacterium | reverse complement strand
CCCGTCTATATGCCCGTTTTCAGACTACACGTATTACTCCCTTAAATCATTCAATCGACTACTTTAAATTTAGTTCTTCACTCTAAATCAGCAAACTTGGCTTAATCGGAAAAGATTGACAGATTTTCGATCAGCAATGGGATTATTTGATCTTGTGAGAACAGCCTGTCGTTCTCACTGAGGTATCTGCGGAAATAATACAGATTCGATTTTGATTCAGGAAAAGGAGAAGACATGCGGTGTCACGAAGTGGATTACGAAATTTTTGGTTCTGATCTGCAGCTGGTGGAAATCGTGCTCGATTCAGGAGAATCGGTAGTCGCAGAAGCGGGCAGCATGAATTACATGGAAGAGGGAATTCGCTTTGAAGCAAGAATGGGAGATGGTTCTGTTCCCAATGATGGTTTCCTGGGTAAAATTTTTAAAGCAGGAAAACGCATGCTCTCTGGAGAGTCACTGTTTATGACTCATTTTACGAATGATGCGCCAATGGCGCCTAGAGTCGCATTTTTGCGGCATATCCTGTATGAAATCATCGCCATTGACATGAATAAAATTGGTGGATCGCTTACTTGTCAGAAAGATTCTTTTCTGTGTGCGGCGTTGGGGACAGAAGTGACAATGGCATTTAACAAGCGGTTGGGCGCCGGTTTCTTTGGAGGTGAGGGTTTCATTCTGCAGGAATTGCGTGGCGATGGCATGGCGTTTGTGCATGCCGGAGGAACGGTCATTAAAAAGAAACTGGCTGGCGAAACATTGCGAGTTGATACAGGTTGTATTATTGCGTTCACTGGCAATATCGATTACAGCATCGAAAAGGCCGGTAATTTAAAATCAATGGTCCTCGGTGGCGAAGGGTTATTTCTGGCTACTCTGCGGGGACATGGGACGGTGTTGTTGCAAAGCTTACCTTTCTCACGATTAGCAGATCGAGTTCTGGCTCATGCTCCTTCTGCTGGTGGCTCCTCTGTGGGAGAGGGATCTATTCTGGGTGGTATGGGTGATCTCTTTGGCGATCACTAAGTTAAAAGCAGAGTGAATTTAAGGGTGAATCGACAATGTTAGTCATAAATATGACAACACTGCAAATGCAGAATTTTAGTAAAAAGCGATCCCTCTCCCTCTTCTCATTATCTCAATGGTACTTCCATCATGTTTCCACTGAGCGTACATTTTGCGCCTCGACAGATTTTACTTTCTGTAGTGGCTTTGATTTTATGCCTGTTTACAACGGGATGTGCTACTACTCCTTATGTGTACCAGGCAAATCAGATTTCACAGCCTGAAATCGCATTTGAGGAAGGTGAATCGCAATTCGAACGCGGGCAGGAAACCGAAGCAGCGATCGCTGCCTCTCTGGCCCATTGAAAGAATCATATCGCCCCCCCTCGGATAATCGACTGGAGCAGGTGAAGGTTCGCATCAATGAATACGATCCACTGGGAGAATGGAAGCGACTGCGAAAAATAAAGCCGTAGGCTGGGGTTCGGCGGTTATACTGCAGGAACATTGACTGCCTTGCATTACACATTACTGCCGGGACGCATCATCGGCGGTGATAACTATAATCCTTTTACGAATACGATTAATCTTTATTCTGATCATGCAGCAGTCGCTTTGCATGAAGGCGGACATGCAAAGGACTTTGCTTCTCGAAAATATAAAGGCACTTATGCCGTTGTCACAGCTCTGCCGGGATTATCCCTTTGGCCGGAAGCGATCGCCACAAATGATGCGCTTGGTTACTTACGTGTGCAAGAAAATTATGATGGCGAACAGGAAGCCTATCGGGTGTTATATCCCGCGTATGCCACTTATGTTGCTGGTGCAGCATCGCCTTTGCTACCTTACGGGGATCTGGTCATAAAGGCAGGCGCCGTCATTCCAGGGCATTTACTGGGACGCTGGAAAGCAAACAGTGTGAAACAGGAACAGATTGCAAAACTTTCCCGATCAAAATTTCAGCAGGTCTCTGTTTCTGATCATGACGCGCTTCAGCATGGTTTACCTGGAGAAAACGAAAGTGTTATCGAACAGATCGACCATGAAGCAGAAACTCAAAAACACACGTTGAACAGACCAGAAGATTTCTGAAAGAAACCGGCAAGTCAAAGAGTCAGAAAAACAAGCTACTGTTTCTGAGGAGCAATGGGCAGGCCATTCAGCGTTGTCACTTTCTCGTGCGGTTCATTGCACAGGGGGTAGCTGCTGGTTGAAGATGCAAGAATATCAGCGAGCGTTGTTCCCGAGAACGCATTTTCTGTCTCCTTCATGGCATCATCCAGCTTTCGATGTAAGGGACACAAATTCGTTCCGTGGCCTTTTAAACCAAGCGGGCAGGTTTTAATCCGACAAATTGGATCGACGGCATTCACCACTTCCAGCAGATTCAGTTCGTCGGGAGTTTTGACCAGAGGAGATACCACCGCCAATGCCCCGCTGAGAATGCACGACACTGGACTGCCGCAAGCTTTGCAGTACTTTGAAGAGATAGGCCTGAGGACTTTGGTGGCTTTTGCAATTTGCTCTGTTGTACATGGGTTTGGTGATTGGTCCGCCAGATGAACAATTGCCCTGAGTGCATATTCAACAGTTTGCGAAAACATGAAAAAGGTCCTTAAATACTGTAATCGGACATTGATGTCTATTATTTCGTTTGTTATTCTACGATTCAATTCAATTACTGGGAATATTGAAATCGATTCCAGGTAATTATAGTCGCTCAGCTACAAGGAGGAATCAAAAATGAAACACATTGATGAAGAAAAACTGGAAACGGATCTGGCCTTATCGGTTTCAGTATCTTGCAGAATTTATTGGAATTACCGGAAGATGATTTAGAGGCAATCCATGCTGCAGCGGGTGCAATTGCCCCATTGGTTCCTACATTGGTCGATGCGGTCTATGATCCAACTGTTCAATATGATTGCACAAAACGACATTTTGTGCCACGCCAATACGGTTATGAAGGCGAAATTCCTGAAAGCATCGAGACGCTGACTCTGGATCACGAAATGATTCAGTTTCGCAAACAGCATCTGGGCCGTTATCTGGAAGCGCTGGTGACAAGACCTTACGACGAAAAAATGGTGCAGTATCTGGACATGGTCGGCAAAATTCATACTCCCAAAGCGGGCAGTAAAGATTTGGATGTGCCTCTGGTACAGATGAATGCACTGATGGGATTTGTCTCGACCGCGTTGATCAGTACGATTCTGGGCCTGAATCTGGATCGCGAAACCGAAGTCAAAACCTTAACCGCGTTCAATAAACTGCTCTGGGTTCAGAACGATCTGATCACCCGTCATTACCAGGCGTAAATAGATTATGATCGTCTGGCTTATGGCCGGACATCAACGCAGGCAAGGTTTCCGGCTGAATCCCGACAGTAAACCAGTCCGTTGCATAAAACGGGAACAGTCCAGCATTGATGGTCGAGGACCTTGAAGCGGGAAATTTCCTGATACGATTCGGGAGATGCGCTTTCGCGGTGACCAGAGTTCCTTCATCGGAGAGGATGATCAGCTTGCCATCGGAAATCAGAAGCGAGCCGCAGCCAAAACCTGCTTCACGCCATTTGACTTTGCCCGTCTGCTGATCGAGGCAGTTCAGGCGTACGATGCGACCCAGATTGGAATTCCCGTCCATGCCATAAAAGTGTTTCTGAAAAAGCACACTGTTGTTGAAGTGATTCTTCATATCTTTATTCGTGTAGCGGGCTTTCAGTTGTCTCATTTTCGAAGTCGAGTAACGCACACCCTTTGGTAACCGGAAGAGATAAAGATCGTTTTGCCATCGATGATGGGTGTGTGGAATTCGTATCAAAGGGGGAAGGCCAGTCAAAGGTTGTGACTTCTGTTCCATCGTCTGCCTCGACGATGGAAAGACAGTCGTTATTCAGCAAAGCCAGATAGGTCGTTCCATCCATTTCGAAGGCAGCCGGTGTTCCATAGCCCGGCATGTGAGGCGTTGATTTCCAGATTTCTTTCCCGTGTGTTTGTCCAGCGCCACCAGTCGTCCGGCTTCGATCAGCAGTTTTTCACCTAGAATCAGCGGCGAACAGGTAAAGCCCCACTCGGGGACCTCCATGTCGTAGGCTTCGGTCAATTTTTTCTCCCAGACGATCTTCCCTGTCTTGATTTCAAAACAGATTAGATCTCCATCGCGGCTGTTGGTATAGAGAAATTCGCCATCAATGGTCGGCGTGGCACCGGGGCCGCCTGCATTCAGATGATTGACGAGTTCCGCCGGATAAGTTTGTTCCCAGATGATCTTCGCCGGTCTCTGCATCCAGGCAGTAAACGGTTTCGTTGCCTGCTTTTGTGCCCCATCGTATACAGGCGGCCATCGGCAGCAGAGATTGAACTGTAACCGGTTCCCACATTTCTACGCCAGAGCTGACTTGTGGTGGTTTGTCGGACCAGTCTGCACGCCAGTCGGTTTCTCTTGAAATGCCATCATAGTTCCGGTCCCAGCCAGTGAGGCCAGAAGCCGGTATTCACATCCGGGCGACTGATGAACTGGGCGTCATTGAAAGAAACATCAAAGACCACCGGGTCAGCTTGAGCTTGTGCAACTTCACTGCCGGGAGTGTCTGTAGTCAAAGACGACGGTGCCGTTTCACTACAGGCCGAATGCATCAGAGCTATAATCAAAAACAGAATCAGAGTGACAGATTTCATTTCATTCTCCTTAATGGTTGTCACCCTATTATGAACATTCTTTGACTATCGGGGAATGTCAACTTTGATTCGCAGGTCTCGTAACTGATGGGGGTCGACTTCAGCAGGAGCACCACTTAACAGATCGGCTGCTTTTTGGGTTTTGGGGAAGGCAACCACGTCGCGAATGTTGTCATTCCCACATAGAATCATCACCAGCCGGTCCAGACCTAATGCGGCTCCCGCATGTGGAGGTGCTCCATATCGCAGGGCCTGAAGTAGAAAGCCAAACCGTTCTTCCGCTTCCTCAGCAGAAATACCAAGCAAATCGAAAATACGCTGTTGCACTTCCTGATCATGCACACGGACACTGCCACTGGCCAGTTCATAACCATTCATGACCAGGTCGTATGACTGAGCCCGTACTTTTGCGGGATCGTTTTGCAGGAGGTCAATATCTTCTTCTACCGGTTGACAGAATGGATGATGCTCTGCATCCCAGCGTTTTTCTTCTTCGTTGTAGGAGAGCAGAGGAAAATTGACGACCCAGCAGCACTTGAAATCCTCTGGGTCATACAGCTCCAGTTCTTTTCCCAGACGGTTTCGTAATGCAGACAAAGCGGCAGAAGTGACAGCACATTGATCAGCGACAAAAAACAGCAGGTCGTCTACCTGGGCATCCATCGCTTTCATGAGCTTTTGCTTGTCGGTGTCAGAAAAGAATTTCGCAATCGGTGAATGTAAACCTTCGTCTGTGACCTTGAAGAAGGCTAAACCTTTCGCACCGTATTCGCCGACAAATTCCGTTAAGCCATCTATGTCTTTCCGACTGAATTGATCCGCAGCACCTTTCGCGTTGAGCCCGCGTACACGGCCACCTGATTCAATGGTTTTTTTGAAAACAGCAAAATCACAAGTTTGAGCGATTTCACCAACGTCCACCAGCTCGAGTCCGAATCGTAAATCAGGTTTGTCCGACCCATATTTTTCCATCACTTCATGATAGTCGTAGCGAGGCAATGGCAGCTGCGTTTTTTCGTTCCGTAGTTCTTTCAACAGTTTTTCGATCAGACCATCGACAAGTGTCAGAATATCTTCCTGATCGACAAATGCCATTTCCAGGTCGATTTGGGTGAATTCCGGCTGACGATCGGCACGCAGGTCTTCATCGCGAAAACAGCGGGCAATCTGGAAGTAGCGGTCGTAGCCGGAAATCATCAGAATCTGTTTATAAATCTGAGGTGATTGCGGCAGGGCATAAAAAGCACCTTCGTGTACACGACTGGGAACGAGATAGTCTCGCGCACCTTCTGGAGTACTGCGGCCCAGAATGGGTGTTTCAATTTCCAGAAACTGATGTTCGTCAAAATAGTCGCGGGTGATCTTGCTCAAACGATGTCGTAACTGCAACGCTTCCTGCAGGCGATCACTCCGCAGGTCGAGAAAACGATAAGTCAGGCGCAACTCTTCGTTGGGTAGCTCTGTTGTTCCCGGTTCGAAGGGGGGCGTTTTACTTTTGTTGAGAACTTTCAATTGATGGGCGCGAACTTCAATCTTCCCCGTTGCCAGTTTTTGGTTTTCACGATCATCTCTCAGGACAACTTCACCTGTGACCTGAATCACATCTTCTGCACGCAGGGAACGCGCCAGTTCATGCATGGCGGCATCACGATCCGGGTTGAACACAATCTGAGTCACTCCGTAACGATCTCGCAGGTCGATAAAGCCAGGCCTCCATGATCACGTCCTCGGATGACCCAGCCAGAAAGAGTGACTGATTCACCAACATGGTCTGATCGTAATTCCCCACAGGTATGTGTTCGTAACACCGTAGCAAGTCCTTGACTAGAAAGCTTGATTCTAAATATTAATTGTGGTAGCCGATGATACGAATTCGACAGAATGGTTTAAAATTTGAGTCGAAATTCTCTGGCCTGTCACAGTAGAAAGGGCCTCGCACCAACTTTGATTTCTACGAGCTTCACTGAAGGGCCACCTTGTGCTGTCAGCGTCTCTATTCGAAAAAATCAATGCTGCCGATCTTATTGCAGCTGACACCTGCTCGCAATGAACAGAACAGCTGCAGACGCTCCAAGGCGGAGATCTTTTCCCAGAACGCCCGATTATTCAGATTTGAAAGCCAGCCAGCCGCCAGGGGCATGGAAAAATGTCCACTTATCTGCGAGATCGCAGGCGTCGAAACAATCTTCGGCGTGGCTGTTCCGGACAGTAGTTACAATCATTTGAGACCGCAGTTGCCGTGGCAGGGATTGGTTCAACAGCTTTACTTTTTTCTTCATAAGGAGCTGATGCGACCTTTTTAACCGGAAGTTGTTTTTTAACCGCTTTTTGGGTCGTGGCTTTATTCTGAGTCACTTTCAAAAACTGTTGATAGGCGGCAGCGACTTTACCCTGTTGTGTATTGCCGGAGTGAATATAAATTCCATATTTCAAATTTAGCTTTCCACCCGCTTTCAGATGTTTTGGGTCTGCTGGCAGTTTCTTATTGGTATAGGCATGATCGCCAAATGGATTGATCGTAAATAAGCCGTAGTTCCGAACATGGTAGCGCGACTTTTTATAGTTTTGCGGTGAGTCCATCAGGGTCACGCCGTAAACTTTTTTCTTCAGCGGGCCATAGTAGTCAATCCAGGGAGTTGGCTTGCCCCAGTTATCTTTCGTCCCCTTAATTCCCGTATTGTTTTCTACACTGCCTTGTTCTTTTTCACGCATTCCGTTGGGAAGCCGAATTCCAAATAAGCCTTCTTTGGTATCTTCAAAGACAACTGGTTTTGTACCAGCGGTAAATGTGATGTCGTAAGTCATCAATCGGTTTGCATAAATGGAGATTACGGTATTTTCTGTGACGATGGGTTTTCCATCGGCTCCTAACCATTGATTGGAGACTTTCATGACCGCAGGATTGCCAG
>CALOEF010000090.1:0-24560 GCA_942492165.1 uncultured Planctomycetaceae bacterium | reverse complement strand
TTACGCATGTTATGTGTCAACTTTTTTGTACCTTTGCAAAGTTCTGTATTCTGCTATAGAATGCGAGTTAGTTTAACATATAAAATGCCAAGGGCATCAGGTTCAGATACAATCAAAAGCACTGCCTGTATAGATTGGGTGCTAATGCGTTAGTGGTCAGGACTCATCAACTAAAATAAAACATCAGGGAAGAAGACATGGCTGATTTAGGATAGATGAACGGAATCCTGATTTCTTTAGGAGTGATCGGACTCATTTATTTCACAGGTTTAAGTTTTTTATATTCTATTAAATCTGAAATGAATGGGCTCTACCGAACCTGCTGCAGTTTAGCAATTGGTATCTTTATCCACGCTGGTGCAGGGCTTTTGATTCTCAATTTTGCAAACAAACAGACCGCTGCACTAATTGCACTCTCACTACTGTGTTTATTTGATTTATGTACCTTGCTTCATAGTGTGGTTAAAAAACGCCCTTTTTTATATTTAACGCTTAACAAAGACAACTTAATCTCTTTAACAACGTGGATTTTATTTGTCACTTTGTGCAATGTCCTGGTCTATAGTCACATCGATTTCCCTGATCACCTGCCTGACGGGCTGTACATTGTAAAAAACTATTCATTACCTGTCAAAATCCAATTGGTATCACAAGATCTTCCTGCGGACAATATGGTCCCCTATCTGGTGTCTGAGTACTTATTGAGAGAGATTGACTTTCGCGATGAACGGCCACTGTTACCAGGACAGGAAGTAACGAATCGAACTTTTTTAATGTCACTTGTTGCTATGCCATTTAGGGCAGTTCTCTATAAGCCAGAAAAATTTGAAGGCTCATTAGGAACATATAGTTATGTAGGCAGTGAGTGGCCTGACTTTATGAAACTCATTGACAATAAACTTTATAGTGTTTTTGTATCAATCGGTCTTGCATTAAACAGCTTGATTTTCTTCCCGTTTATGCTGTTTTATAAAAAACTGGTTGGAAATAAATATTTAAAATTTGCTTCACTCATTTATATCCTTACTCCCTACGTATTAATCCAAACAATATTTATCTGGCCTAAAAACCTTGCTGCGTTCTTTATTTTAATTGCATTGTATCGAGTGATGATTGGAGAGAAAGGAATTGCTTTTACATTTTTCCTGTTGGGATTAGCTTATCACTCACATCCATTTGGTCTTGTTTTTATTGGAGGTTTTATCACCTATTATTTATTACAAGACTGGAAAGAGAAGAAATTAAACAGTTCATTGAAAGCGATCGGTGTCACGATTTTGATGCTGGCCCCGTGGTTCGTGTGGGGAAAGCTGATATTAGGTATCAAGTCTGACTTAATCATGCAAAATTTAGTGCCAGATTCATTCAAAGACTTTGTCTGGGTGCGTATCTATCATTGTTATATGGTTTTTTCTCCTTCTTTTTTAGGGATTTACCCATTTCAATCAGAAGTCATTTCCAGAAGAATGATGATTTGTATCCCCGGAGTTGTGGGGGTTCTTACATTTGTATTCTCGTATTTCTCGTTATATAAGTTAATAAAGTCACATCATAAGGAGTGGGTCCTGACTTGTTTGATTTTGCCACTGACATTGATACTCTTCATTTTCAGCCGACCAAATACACCTTTATTCCATGGGTATCAGGTGTTGGTCCCTATTATGATCATTCTTGCTTTTAGGTTCTTTAAGAATTTCGACAGAAGAATTATCGTACTGATATTTTCGATCCAATGTTTGATCGGACTTATTTTATTTTCGAGGTTTCTTAAAGCGAAAGAATTTTCCTTAAGTAAACAAGAGATATCACAAATCAGATTGTTTGATCATCGAAAAATCAGCATCATCAAACAAGAGACCCCTCCTCATATAGATACACCGATTCAGTTCGATGGGTCTTTGCAGAGGTGCATCTGGATGAACCCTGATTCAGTCATCAGTTTTGATGATTTCTCGATTAACCAGGGAGACGCGTTTGAGTCTACACTGACCTTTCATCCAGAAGTGGTTGGTTTGCCCAACCATGATGGTGCAGTATTTAAAGTAGATCTATTAGAACAGGAAAAAACACTCGATTCTTATGAGTATTTTTATAAAGCGGATGGCAAAATGAATCTCATACATATTGACTTGAGCAAATACGCCGGAAAAATAATCAGGATACAATTGTCAAACTACTCTGGTCCTGCCAAGAATACTGATGGAGATTGGTGCTTATGGGTAAACCCAGTAATACTCCTGGGAAAAAATATTGAATAAAAAGTAGTACAACGGTTTTTAGTTCTGTAGGAATTTGCCAACCTAATTTCTGACTTTGTAATACTAAGGTTCACGTCTGGAATGCCATCGTGAATGAGCGAGATAGACGTTATTGGCAGCAGTCCAGAGTTTGTGGCCTGTTGTGAACTGCGACCCTCAATTTAACCTTCGTGTCTTTTAAAATTGCATGTCGACGAAAATCCAGCAACGATTTGAATTCTATCGAGGATTGCAAATGGCCAACATTTGATGGCCACCTTCACCCACTCGTTGCTGTTCTAGTACTTTAAATCCACAAAAATCCAGCAACTCTATAAACTCAACTTGAGAGTACTGCTTGCAATGGGTCATCGGTTCTGGGTTTGAAGGAGCACCAGGTATCGCATTAGGAATCGCTGAAAAATGACAATACCTCATATATGGTTTTAGATTCAGTTCAGGCCACTCGTTATCATCAGGTGTGGTCACTGCAAAAACGGAACAATGTTTGGCAATCCATTTCAAAAGAGGAACTGGAGACCATAGAAGATGTTCTAAAACTTCGACCATCATAATTGTATCAAAAAATTCTTCTGGCAAAGTCCAGTCAGATTGGTCGATGTCCGCTTTGTAAAACCCCACGTTACTTGGCATATTGGGTATATGGAAATTTTCAATATCCACGCCGGTGACATTTTTATAATACGGACTGAGAGCAATTTCCGGTAGTCCAAGGAAACTACCGATCACCATCAATTTTTCAGCCGGTAAATTAACATGTTTCCCCAGGCATCGTAGAACAGGCTCATTCCAGTCTCGTTGAATTTTGCAATAGTCAACATAAATATCATCTTTAATGCATCGATCTGTGACCTCATTAAAATTACTAATGATTTGGTTCTCAAATTCCATTAATTTTTTCATAATCTTATAGCCTTTTACAGAGAGAGGAATGTAGATTCTTGAGCTGTCAGTGTGATCTTTCTTAGCCCGCCCAAGAGTGAATAATTTAAAATAGTTATCAGACATTTCCCAGACAGGTTGAGCCAGGAGATGCTCCAGGTCCGCAATGATTCACAGTTGAGAATCTTGCCGCTTCCTTTGTCTATCGCCGGAAATTCTTTCAATTCTCCGACTGCGGACCAGACCGAAACCCAGAAATGGATACCGGGCTGTAATAAAAAAACAGTACAATATTTAAGGCAAGTCAAAGGGGGCTTGCGCAGATCACATTTCAATTTGTAGGATGTCATATACGAGATTAGGTATACTCTTTTAATATTCGCATGATTTCAGCTGCTCGATGTGAATAAGTGTGGGCATTAATCGTTTTCTGTTGCGCAGCCAGACTGATGGCTCCAACTGCGAGCTCATCTTCGATCAGCATTTCTATTTTCTGAGAAAAGTCTCTGATCGTGTCGAAAAGAATTATCTCTTTTCCATCCTCATAATAATCTAATATTTCTAAACTTTCCGCAAAATAGAATTGTACTGTACCAGCCATCGCAGCTTCAAAAGTACGTGGCCCAGGCGTTGAGGGGGAGCCAATAAATATTTATTGTTCGAATAATTAAAATGCCTGCCAATATTGAGTACAACCTTCGAATTTGAGTAATATTCTTTCAATTTGTCATTTTGTAGCATTCGATTTTCTATGTAATCCGCTGATTTATCAGGCCATCCTTCACCAAGTATTAATGTTTTATATTTACTCAAGACATGATCAAGATCGTGAACCAGCTGTATTCGATTCTTGAAAGCCACAGCACAAAAGAAGATGTCAAATTCATGGGCCCCGTTAATCTTCTGATAGTGATTTATTCTCGAAGCTGCCAGTGGCATATGAAATACATCACCATGAGAATAATGCAAGGCAGCCCATTTATCATTACTAAAAATCACATCTGCAATTTCTTCAATCTTAAAGCTGTAATCAAATTCATAGGGATCATCGTGTAGCCAAAATACTAATAATATATTTTTCTCACTACAGAATTTCTTAATTGCATGGTATGAGACATTATCGGGCATACATGACCCAAACAGCAATAAAATAGAAGGTTGATATTTTATTAAACCTTCATTGATATAATCCAATGCGACCTGGTGCACATTATCTGCGCCAAGAACATCTTTAAACCCTTCTGTTACGAATGTTCTTAAGATAGCATTTCGATTTGGGCCATCGTACGACGCTCCCGATATCAAAATATTATTCTTTTGTGACATTTATAAACTCAGCTCATTTTTGAATAATAAAAAACACTCTCTTCGGAATACAGATCCAGTCAGATGACTGTGAGATTCAACTATTTGTTCAGAGTTGACTTGAAAGATAATTGCATGCTAAGGGTTCAAACAACACGATTACAAAGTTCGTTTTTTTACTTCCATGACAACTCGCTTACAGGTCTTTATGATTCCGTTCCTGCGGTAATAATGATAGGCATTATTCAGATTCTGTTTGATTTTATACTTGATATTTTGCTGGGGATTATTTGTGTCTGAATACTTCTCCAGATTATTATCCACAAGCCCTGTAGATAGATTCTGTAACGACATCTTCCCTTGAGATTCTACCTGCTCGTCTGTGTGTGTAACATGCGGACTGTGATATATATTTTTTAAAATTTGAACATGTTCATCTAAATCAGCAAGTTTAAGTGATTGTACGTTAGCAAAAACTGATTTGTATAATTCATCATCATTCATTAAATACCTGATTACACGAATGACAGCACCACAATCATTAACAGGAACAATGAATCCATCTACGCCGTGCGTCACTCTCTCACCCAAAGCACCGATATCACTAACAATGGGAACTAAACCATTGTCCCATGCCTCAGAGAGGGTCAATAAAAATGTTTCTGG
Source organism: uncultured Planctomycetaceae bacterium (assembly GCA_942492165.1). Lineage (GTDB taxonomy): Bacteria > Planctomycetota > Planctomycetia > Planctomycetales > Planctomycetaceae > Gimesia. The sequence goes on along the minus strand of CALOEF010000090.1, from coordinate 19,449 downwards.
CCATGTTGATAAATGTAAAGATACATTTATGTCCTTAACCAGTTCTTTCAATTCAGAAACATCATATGACTTGTGGACAAACACATTTTCAAGAGAACTTCTTTTAAGAATAGATGCGTAATGGTCATTCATTTTCCCATAAATATGAAACTCAACATTTTCGTTAGCCATAGAATTGAATAAATCTAAGTACAAGTCAGCACCTTTATGGGCAGAAAAATTACCCAGAATTGCGATCTTGAATATTTCTGTCTGTTTGCTGTCAGCACGGCTCTGATTTTTTGTTGGTGCAGGGAGCGGCATGATCTGCAGATTGTCAAGGCCCTTAAAAATACTTTCGTGATACGCTTTTGTCGTCTCTGAATATCCAATAATGACATCTGCGCTTTTCAATACTCTCTCATAAAAGGCTCTTCTTTTTTGCATTGTACCTCTCAAATAACTAACTCTTTTTGAAGCACAAAGATCACAAGACTCAATACATCGGTTCCTTACATCACAATACTGATGTTTTTCGTTATAGAGATTAAACGAATCGCAAATGTAATAATAATCATGAATGCTGATGACTGTTTTTAATCCAAGAAATTTCGAAATGAGAGGCAGTGATGGAATATGGTCTAGAAGATGATGGTAGTGGACAACATCAATTTTGTATTTTACCAACAGTTCAAAAAAACGACTCTCCCGTTCCGGTTCAGATAACCAGCTTTCATCAATCGGAAAGCTAAAATTGATCTCTTCGATAAGGTTATAGTTGTCATCCAAAACGGCATAAGATTTTTGCCGGTCTTTTTTTTTGTTTGGGATATAAAAGTAGATCTCATAATCATTTTTCAATTTCTTCAAAATGGCATCTACACAAACCTCAACTCCCCCAAAAGGTTGTACGTCGATGACATTATGTACCACAATCAACAATCTTTGTTTTTGTCTCTGATTGAGTATTGGTAATTCTGAAGTCTCTGGAGTCAACTTTGAATTCACTTTTTCAAAAAGCGAATTGATTCTATGAATGTATGTATGGTGTTGAAGAGCACGTTGTTGCGACGCTTCAATAATCTTTTTCCTCTCAGCTGGTTTTTCTAAATAATATTCTATTTGTTTAACGCATTCTTTCAGGTTCTTGAAAGGAAGATATTCTGTTCCTGCAGAGAAGAAGTCTGAATCGATTTCAATTGAATCATCAACCAGCAGCAAGCCACCTGCCATCGCAATTTCAAAAAGTCTTGGTCCCGGCGATTCGGCTTTTTCCTTGTTACCCGATGCACTAAATTCACGATGCAATATGAGTGAAAACCGGCTGGCATTTGCTATTTTTGCAAGTTCAGAATTAGGTGTTCGCCAGTTTATTTCGCTTGCGGGAACTGAAAGTTTGAATTTTGGCAGATGCTCATTTGAGGGCAAAGCAAGTTTATATCTGAACTCTGGCTTTTCCTGCATTAATGCATCAATAAATTTAGTACGATTCGGCCAGGCTGTACCGATAAAGCTAAGATCATATCGATACTCATCGTCAGTTGCTGGGACCGGAAAATAATGGAACTCATTACTTGAAGCAAGCGGTAAAAAATGCGGTTTCCTGATACTGTATTACAGACCCTGGATCGTTTGTGAATACAAGATCAAATAGTTCGCTGCAGATAAGATTATTATTAAGTTCATATGGATCTTCAGTAAACCAGACAATCGCATTACCACAGGCTCTCTTCAGAACCTTAATAACAGGCTTATTTATATTTTCACCGCCATATACAAAAAGCAAGTTAAAACTGTCGCCTTGAACTATCGTTGCTGCATTAGAATAATCCGCCAGAACAACTTTCGCTACATCATCATGTTGCTTTAATGCGTTTCTGATCTGTAAGCAGATATAATAATTGGGATCACTTGTCTTCGAATTGATTAAAAGAACTTTCCACTTATTATTCATTTAATTGAGCTCCATCTCCCCCAAGCATCCGTACAATTCAGTTCCTCATCATTTGCATGTTAGATTGTAGTGTTATTTTTATGAAGTCCTGCCGCTTAATATTAATATATCAGCCCTGCTTTTGAAATATTCTGATGCGTCTCAAAAATAGCAAGTTGAAAATGCTGAGTTTTAATTTCAGAATGACGAGTGTATTAAGCCATTTCAGAAACCGTCGAGTACTAAAAAAGCATAACACCAACCCAAATTTTCATTATGCAGAATAATAGTCTCAAAATTCAGTTCAGTATCAATGACAGATCGAACATAATTGCTCATTTTTCTTTTATCTCAAAGTTGACAATGATGACTGATACCAGAAAGCTATCCACTATGCTTTCCCATTCTACCAATCATGGCATGCCAAATTCCCAGACTGAGCATTTTCCAGTTTTCGAATCGTTTCCCCACAAAAAATGAATAAACGATGTACACAAGAAATAGCCGTCTGACATCCATTAGTTTCCAAGACCGAGAAACCCAGTTTTGCTTTATTAACCATAATCCGTTTCGAATTAAATAATAATATCGCAAGGATGAATGAACGGGTATTGTTCTGCCTAGCAATTCTACGAATTCATTGCCTAAATCGTGTTGCATCTGAGCGCAACCCACACCAATGATTTCATAGCCTTTGGATTTGGCACGTAGGCACCATTCTGTATCGACATAATCTATAAATAATTTCTCCTCCATGAAACCGATTTCATGCAACGCATTCATTGAAATCAAACTGCCAGAAGAAATCAGATGATCAACACTCACGACCTCCTCATCTGAACACTCAATGCGATGCAAATACAACCCGCTTAACTTTACAAACGGAGACTGAGACAGGCCTTTGACATCTTGATATTTGGGTCCGGCAGCTGCAATTTTTCTTCCAGACTTCATTTCGTTTTGCATAGCATTCGACAAGGCATCAATCAGGTTTGAATCTGGAACACTGTCCTGGTCAAATAGAACGACATGACTAAACTGCAGTTTGTCGGCTTCGCGTATTCCGGTGTTGATCGCCTCAGAAATCCCCGAATTAAACCCTTTGGTAATACAGGTACCGTTCTGTGGCGTCAGTTCTTTAATTTTCTGTTGATTGGCACTGCAAGTACTAGCATCAACTACAATGACCTAAGTTACCTGACTCGCTAACGGCATCACGCAATTGCTCAAGTTCCCCAAAAATCCGGGTTAAATGTGACAATAATACATGCAACGGAATCCATAAGAACTGCAATCATCCTAACTCATAAAAGTTTCGACCTTGCACTGCATAACTGATGTCGAGCAATCAGGTTCTTTAGCATTGAAAAAAGTAATACGCCGTTATCATACAATGAATGAAATTTTACAAATTTAATCTCAATGGTTTCTTCATGTCTTTCCTGAAATCGTAATCTACATCTATTAAGGATAACTGACTGTCTGTTTTTATTTCTTATCTATTACCATGCTGTATAGTTGCCGAAAAGGTTTTGTGATTTTCCAACTGCGAGATGATTCAATCCCGACTAACTTTTGTTGCAACAGATTAACTTGCTGATCAAGCACAGCATTTTTTTCATTCAGGTCCACTATTTCTGCAAGGCGTTCTCGCAATTCATCTTCGATTGAGCTTGCCTGAAAGGACCAGTAATTTCCTGTTTGATCTTGTGCGACCGATTCTTTCCCCTCATTCTCTTTAGCACAACTGACGATGGAATCATCTTTTCCTGAGTATACTCGACCGCCAAGCCGATTAGTGCTCGGATTTGTCTTGCGAATGATGCACATTGAGTTTACGAATTCTATCGAATGAATTGTTTGCAACTCGCACTCATCAAAATTGCAACCAAACTCGTGACTATATTTCTCGAGAAGCTCAACTCGATCTTTTTTGATCCCCCAATGCTCGTGATTTATAATATCTGCAAGTCGTTTAAAAAATGAAATTGAAGAAAATGGTTCGAAAAGTCCACCGATGTAATCTTTCCAGTAGCTACAATGGAGGTCTTCTACAACGTATATCCCATTTTCATCTAAAACAGGAAAATATCGGGCAAATGTTGTGACAATATCATCAGACCGGTGGGACCCATCATCAATAATGATATTATAAGAATCACTGTAATCCAAAATTTGTTGCGCCGTAGAATCCTGATTTACATCACCAACAACTAGATGAATACAAGGGTTCGCATATTTTAATTGAGAAATCAAAGGACTAATGTCACATCCAACAATTAGTTGAATTTGGGAAAAATATTTTTCCCAAATCTCTAATGACCCACCATTCTGGATTCCAATCTCCAGTAACCTGACTTCCACATCACAATACTCTGCAAATATTCGTCCATAGACAGTGTGATATGAAGACCATTTATCTGATAATTTTCCATCGTGGCCAGCGAGTACCTGTTGCAATTTTCTTAAATTCACGGTGACGTCCTCAAAGATATATCTTCAATTGGAATTCCGACCAAACCCCAACGAATTGTACTTGATGAAACATTTAAAATAAGTGAGTCATGGAGTAAATGATGTTGAATATTCTCATTCTGATTTCCATCTGCTACTGAAGCCATCACTGAGTATTGACCATTTGGAAGCATCGGAATTGTAAACGTAAATTCGCCCACGAAACTCTCGCCAGCCTCAAAGGTAACTGGCTCGTTCTTCGTTTTTGGCAGCGTATTTTCCCCAAAAAGTATTTGCCCCAGGCGATCTTTTACAAGGAATCCCAAAATTGGATTTTCCAGTTCTATATTCGTTCCGGTATTAATAACCAGTTTCACTCTTTCACCTCCCCTGAGAGACATCTCTGGGGAAGGCTCTATTTTTTCTAAAGCGACATTCAGTATTTCGGCATCGCCCGTTTTCCATCCATTCGATTCATCATAATTATCAACAGGAACTATATTTGCGTCGTAATCTGTTATGGGCTGCAATACTTTGTTTTTTTGCACAGAGTTCTTCTTCTGTGTTAAAAGTGTTTGAGTCAGATTATCCTCGTTTTCTGCATCTCCTTTATTGGTTTTGGTCGGCACCAGTACTGGAAAATGATCGTGCAGATGCTCCTCCGCCAGCGACACATTCTTGACAGCTTTTGCACGCTTGCCGGATTCAAACTCAATGAACCGATCAATCCAGTACCAACGCATGATCTATGGTCTCAATAAACTCGGCGACAACGAATCTGTGGAAAGCGTTTCTCACCCGCAGACAGCAACCTGCGGCAACACAGCCGATCCGTTGCAGCCCGTCCGCGTTGATTTCTGTTCCGTGATCTCGCGAGCGATCACATTATTTCAGGCGTGCTGAGATGTATTTGCAGATCATATCTACAGTGAACAGATCGGAAAGCTTCGAGACAAGTGGATCGGAGGCAAAGCTGTCGATATCCGCATGGGGCATTTTCTCACGCAGTTGGGCGATCCCATCTGCGGTCACTTTGCCATCAGCCACAAATCCGGAATCTGCCGTTGCCAGATTCTCCGGGAAGAGTTCACCGCGTGGAATCTTGATATCAAAGTTTTTTTCGAGACGGAACACGATGTCCAGAAAATCGATGGATTCGGCGCCCAGGTCACCGATCAGCGTCGCAGTTCGCGTCACCTCATCATCGTCAACTCCCATAGCATCGACGAGTGTTTCCTGAACCTTTTTCAAAATCTCTTCAGCAGACGGCATTAACGATTACTCCCGGTCTCTGCCCGCTCTTCGAATTGAGACGGCAGCGACATCGATCGCCAGAAAACCCAGTCGTGTGTTTCGGACTGGCAACCGGCCCCGAAACCACAGTACATAAACGCAAATGTCGAAAACCCAGTTCAGTGACACCACAAAACTCATTTGTCGCGTGCATCCCCATAGCGACATCCTGAGATCCGTGGGCACTATTGTTGCGACAAGCGACGAACTGTTCCAGACGCCGAGCCGCTGAAATCCCGACACATACTAAAATGATCGCGGATTTGTGCTGTCCAACTCCAGAAGAATTGCCCCATCTGTCGCTGGGTGATGCCCGTTTTTTCAAATGCGAGAATCGACGGCGAGGCAATTGCCGTTGCCTGTCGCACCTGGTGATTACTATTTCTATAAGCCTCTCCCAGCGTAAGTCCACCGTCGACTTCTCTTCATAATCTGGCCAGTGACATACGATGATTCGTCCGCAGCAAAGAACAGAACAGCATTTGAGATATCGTCAGGTCGCCCCAGCCGTCTTACGGGAATCTTCTTCTTGATTTCGTTACCTGCAGCATTGACGACCGCCACCGTCATGTCGGTTACCAATGAAACCGGGGGCTACCGCATTGGCGGTAGATTCCATTGTCCGCCAGCTCAGTCGCCACGTGCAGCGGGTAAAGCCTTCCACGCCTCCCTTGCTCGCAGCATAGTTCGCCTGCCCGGGATTGGAAACGTCGGCCGCGACGCTCGACATATTGATGATGCGGCCGTAACGCTGTGACATCATCTGGCGAGTCGCCGCCTGACAGAAATTGAACACACTCGTCAGATTCGTGTCAATGACGTCCTGCCACTGTTCGGCTTCCATCGTCGCCAGCAGTCCGTCACGAATGATCCCGGCATTGTTCACAAGGATTTCAACCTTTCCCCATTTTTCGACCACGTCTGCCACCACTTTGTCCGCTGCAGGTTTTGACCGCATCGTCCGCCTGGATAGCCTATGCCTCCGATGGCTCCTCGGCAGCCAGTGTCGCGACTAACTTCATCTGCCGCAGCAGCATTGACACTGTAGACAAACGCGACCTTCGCACCATTGCGTGCCAGCGATTCCACAATCGCGCGACCGATGCCTCTGCTGCCACCTGTGACGAGCGTACTCCTGCCCTTAACTGTCATGTAACCAGTCTCAGAATAGAATGAAACACAAACACGTGAACGCTAGTGAGCCGCCTGACGGACTACCGCCTTGTCAGCATCGATTCCCACTACGGCTCAATCCAGAATTTCGGATTTGACAAAGCACTACTGTACGCCTCGGATCTGTTCAAACAGTACCTTCATCGATTCGATCAATCTCGCGTCGTTTTCCGCCAACTGCGGATTGTGACTGGCAAGATTCTCTTTCGACAGAATCAATCTTGCGCTCACGGCAGATTGGCCTTCGACGGTGCCAGCGGCAGTGAATTCGGCCGACGTATCATTCGCAGACTTCATTGTTGCCGTAACTTCCAGAGTCTGTCCTGGCTTCAGAAAGTTGTTGAATTTCACCGATCGAGCCTGCTTCAGCAACAACGCACTGTATTCAAAATTGTCAGTCACACGGTGACAGCATGCACATGATTGAACAAGACACTCCACCATCATCACGCCCGGCAGCACCGAGAATCCCGGGAAATGGTCCTGAAGGTACTCCTCCGCCAGAGAGACATGTTTAATCGTGGAGATAGTTTGACCGGGTACGAGTGATGTGATGCGATCAACGAGACAAAATTTCATAAACAGATTCGCCTGCAAACCATAAGAAAAAGACGTTGCAAGACAGTGCTGCGGAGGTGAGCAATGTGTTCCCTTGAGCACTTCAGTTGCGGACACGCTGCGATTCGGGCCGCTCCATCCTGCGGAAGTCTATGAAGTCGACCGTGAACAGCAAAATCTCCCGCAAAAATCGTTAGGAGATTTTGAAATAAAATCAGGACGCGGAACACTTGACAGAAGTAGGCAACAGAGGCAGGAAAATCGGCAAACCTTCCCTGAATTCCCTTCGAATTCGTTGATTCACCATTCGTCCCAAAGTACGCTCGTTGCGTGTTTAGACGTTATGGCAGAGTTGAGATAGCGGTCGGTGTCGGATGACAGACCGTTACAAAGGCACCATCGCTCTGCGGATTTTCGAGAAATCTGCGTTCATTCAACAGTTTCTGCTGTTTGAAGTAAGAAGAATGGGTAGTTTGTAGCATTAGTGGTGGGTGCGGTGTTTCCGTTGGGATTGTCGCCCTGGAGCCACGGACCTGTTCGGTTTTTGAAATTTGACGTCTGATGGGGTGTCAGGCGTTCTGATGGTTTTGACTGATCTACGATTTCCTTGGGAGGAGTTACAAAGTATGCGTTTCCTATTGTCTCTGGCAGCGGTCGTTGCCCTTTCGGTGTCTGCGGACGCTTGTCATTGTCGTCATCGAGTCAGTAAATGCTGTTCTGCACCATGTGCTTCCAGCTGTAGCCCATGCGGTGCCAGCGCGTGCGACAGTGGATGCAGTTCTGGTTCATGCGGTGCCGCATCATCATGTGGCACATGGGAAACTGTTTCCCGAACGGTCATGGTTCCCACAATGGTGACCGAAACCCGAACCGTGACTGTCAACGTCCCTACTCAGGAACAGCGACAGGGAACGCGTACTGTTTGTAAGACTGTCTGTGAGCCGAAGGAAGAGTCGTACACGGTGATGGTTCCAACAACCGAGCAGCGCGAAGGAACTCGCACTGTCTGCAAAACGGTTTCTGAGCCGAAGGAAGTGTCTTACACCGTGATGGTTCCAACAAAAGAGCAGCGTGAAGGAACTCGCACTGTCTGCAAAACCGTCTCTGAGCCAAAAGAAGAGACTTACACCGTGATGGTTCCGACAACGGAACAGCGTGAAGGAACTCGCACTGTCTGCAAAACAGTTTCTGAGCCAAAAGAAGAGACTTACACCGTGATGGTTCCTTACACGGAACAGCGTGAAGGAACTCGCACTGTCTGCAAAACAGTTTCTGAGCCAAAAGAAGAGACTTACACCGTGATGGTTCCGACAACGGAACAGCGTGAAGGAACACGCACTGTCTGCAATCGGGTTCCAGTAACACGAACTCGGACGGTTTGCGAAGATCAGGGGCATTGGGAAGAGAAGACTGTTGAAGCTGGATGCAATAGTTGTGGTTCATGTGGTGGCTGTCCGCAGGCATCAGGCTGCTGTCCACAGACTTGCCGAGTCTGGGTTGCCAATCCTGTTCAGAAAACTGTTGAGTACACTGCTTATGAAAATCAGCAGTCGCAGGAAACTTACACGTACAACGTCACTGTCTGCAAAGCAGAAACCCGCACTCGCACGGTCAATGTTTGCCGTCAGGTTTCAGAGCAGGTTCCATACACTTACACAGTGAATCTGTGCAAAGAGGAAACCCGCACTCGCACGGTCAACGTTTGCCGTCAGGTTTCAGAGCAGGTTCCATACACCTACAACGTCACTGTCTGCAATCCTGAAACACGCACTCGCACGTTCAACGTCGCCCGTCAGGTTTCAGAGCAGGTTCCTTACACCTACTGTGTCACCGTCTGCAAGTCGGAAACCCGCACTTGCACGGTCAACGTTTGTCGTCAGGTTTCAGAGCAGGTTCCATACACCTACAACGTCACTGTCTGCAAACCAGAGACTCGGACTCGTACGGTCCAGGTCGCACGTCAGGTTTCAGAGGAAGTTCCTTACACCTACTGTGTCACAGTCTGCAAACCAGAACAGCGGGAAGTTCAGGTCCAGGTCTGCAAGATGGTTGAGAAGGAAGTCAGCTGCCAGGTTTATCACCCAGCAGCACCAGTCTGCTGTGATTCGGCTCCTTGCTGCAAATAGTTGATTCAGATCGACACGTCAGTCGCCGCTGATTCAATTTTCTACAGAAACACCCCGAGAAGCAGTTTTCGGGGTGTTTTTTCGTTTTGATTCCGGCAGGAACCGGGAATTTCAGTCACCGCCGGACTCACCGGGCAGGAACACAATGGTCTGTGCTTCACTCAGGGACCGTCAACCTGCTATACCACGCACGGAATGCAGCGCCAGAAGCATCAACACGGAGAATAGTACTCGAAGAACCCAGTTTGTCTTCCGTCCCGTGTTGCAGCACACTCAGTTCCAGATGGACAAAAACGATCCTCTCAATGGATACACAAATCCTTACCTACCATGAAGACTTTCTGGAATTGTGCGAACATATTCGACAGTCCGGGATTGTCGCATTTGATTCTGAATTTGTTTCGGACATTTCGTACCGACCTGAGCTGGGGCTGTTGCAGTTCGCGACTCCCGAACGCTGCGTGGCCGTCGATCCGCTGGCGATCACGACGCTGACGTCCTGGTGGGACATCATGGCTGATGATTCGACCACGGTCATCGTGCATGGTGGCCAGGCAGAAATCAAATTCTGTGTTCAAATGAGCGGTCAGATTCCGAAACGGCTGGTTGACATTCAGCTTGCTGAAGGCTTACGCGGACGAAGTTATCCTCTGTCGTACTCCGCCATCGTCGAGCGTGTTCTTGGAAAGCGTGTGGCCAGTAACCAGACACGCACAGATTGGTTGCGGCGCCCACTCACTCCCGAGCAGATTCATTACGCTCTGGAAGATGCCGCGTTCCTGCCGGAAATCTGGGAGCGTCAGAGCAAGTCTCTGGATGCGTGTGGCCGACTCTCGTGGGCCTATGCGGAGTTCGATCGGATGTGTCTGGACATTTTCGACGAAGAGCAAACGCCGCCGTGGGAACGCGTCTCGGGAATTCACAAATTGCCGCGTCGCGAACTTCTCGTCGCTCAACGCCTGGCAAAGTGGCGTGAAGAAGAAGCCGCGTATCGCAATCGGCCGCCACGCAGAATTCTGCGCGACGATCTACTGATTGATCTGGCCAGACGACGACCAAAAACCGTACAGCAGGCACTGGCGACGCGCGATCTGAATCGGCCGGAATATAAGAAGCGTCTGGAAGATGTTGTGGCGGTTATCGATGAGGCGTGTTCTGTTTCTGATGACAAGCTTCCACCGCGAATGCGTTCACGAGACGAGTTTTCGTCCGACGAACAGGTCATTTCCCGACTCCTGGGACTGGCGTTGGGAAACGTCTGTGCTGAACTCGACATCGCTCAGTCCCTGGTGGGGACGAATCGTGATCTGACAGAACTTGTGAGAGCTGTTCGCAGCGGCGAAAAGACAGGACCGCCGCGGCTGCTTGATGGTTGGCGAGGAGAGGTCTTTGGTGAACTGCTGCGGAATGTGCTTGATGGGCGAGTCTGCTTTCGCGTCGCTCCCCCGAATTCCACGACGCCACTGATTTTTGAGGCACAGGAGTAAAAACGTCGGCTGGCCTGCGGTGTCGGAGCTTGCGGGCGATGGTCCCGTGTCACAGCCTCACGCTGCGTTCGCGAGGATGCAGACAGTCCTGTTCTGCGATACGCATCTTCACTGACATCTTGCTGATAGCGTCCAGCATCGTGCGGACCTGACCGTGAAGTGGCAGCAGGTATTCGTCTTCCACTTTCTGGCTGATTGAATCGTTCCACTGTTCCCGCGTGGCCATCCATGCCGACTCCAGTTCTTTCAGAGCGTCCTCAAGCCGTGCTGCAGCGCTGACAAAATCGACTCGTTTCATTGTCGTTGGCTTTCTACGGCATCAATAATCAGCGCCGCTGAGACTCATCAGGACGGATTGCTGCCAGCTGTGAAGCTGAGCTGAGAGTGTCTCAGCGTGTGCTGACTGCTGGCTGATAATGTTGGTTGTCTCGGCCGGGTCGGTTTTGAGATCAAACAACTCCCGGCGTTGCTCGCCGCCCTTTGCGTCCTGAATTACCAGTTTGAGGTTTCCGTCAATGATAGCGCGGGGGCCGTTCCAGTCAATGTCGCTCAGGGGCGGATGGCGGTAGTTGAGGAAGTCGCGTGTACGCTTGCCACGCATCAACTTGACCAACGGTGTTGTCCCCTGTTGGAGCTCTGCATCGATGTGGAGATCCGGTTGGATCCCTTTGAAGCGATCTGTGTCGTACATCCAGAAGCACAGAGGGCCGGGGCGCGTGTTGAGCCTGCCGTCGATCAACTCCGTCAGATCGAGGCCGTCGATCGGGCGATCAGGCAATGGCTGCCCCGTGAGCGCGCAAAGTGTCGGCAGGAGATCACTCGTGCTGGCGCGGATTGCCGTGGAGCGTGGTTTCGGAATGCGCGCGGGCCATTCGACCACGCCAGGGACAAGAATACCGCCTTCATAGATTTCACTTTTGACTCCGCGATGCGGGGAGGCAAGTGAGGCATCGTTCGACGTACCGTTATCGCCGCAGTAGAACAGTAGTGTGTCGTCTCGCAGACCAGTTGCGGCCAGATGCTCTCGGAGCCTGCCGATGGCCCGATCCATTGCCGTGATTTCGGCATAGCGTTCCCGGAGTACTTCGCCCTGTGGCCGCGTGACCTGTTCGCCGGTGTCGTTCGATGTGAGCCGGACCTGGCGGCTGTATTTCGCAGGCAGGTCGTCGTAGATCGCCAGGTCGGCGGGGAGTCCGCTGTATGGTTCGTGCGGAGAGCCGAACCAAATGACCGTGAGGAATGGCCTGTCGCTCTGCCGTGCACGATCAATGAACTCGATCGCCTCCTTCACGGGGATCTCTGAACTCTCGCCTTTGAATTCCTCGGGAGCACCTCCGTTTCGAGAGAGCGACGGATTCAGCTCGAAGAAATTGTCGTGCGAAAGCCATTCATGAAAACCCATTGCACCCGGGTTCACAGGAGACCCGGATTTGACGGCGCCCACATGCCACTTGCCGAAGTGACCGCATTGATATCCGGCTTTTCTGGCGATGTGTGCGATTGTAATTTCCTCAGGACGCATCGACCATCCGGGTGCAAAGGTCCCCATTCGATTTGGATGGCGGCCAGTGAGAAAACTCGCCCGCGTCGGTGAGCAGTTCGGATGCCCCGCATAGAAACAGTCAAATCGCAGACCTGTCGAGGCGATGTCATCGAGAACGGGTGTTTTTACGTGCGGATGCCCGTTGTAGCCGGTCTCCTCCCACCCATGATCATCTCCCATCATGAGAACGAGGTTCGGTGGCGCCGCAGGCAACGTTTGGCTCAGGGCCACGAACACAATTGAGAGAAGGGAATTTCCTATCATGGCGGGTCCTGTTTTGCCGAGTGTGACACATTAGACCGCGACACCGCACTACAGCACAATCGATGATTTGTTACCTGCCAGTTCCAACATGAATTTCTGCAGCCGGGCAGCCATTTCGTTGCCATTCGGCGCAAGGCCCGCCATGATCATGGCGTTGGCATGAAGTTGCTGGCTGCAGTCACGGATGAAGCCGTGGTTGTCGGGATTTGGTACCAGGTCCACCAGTCGTTTTACCAGTGGCGAATCAGGGTTGATTTCAAGGATCATCTTCTGCATCTCAAAGTCCGGTGTGTTCATCCGCAGTACGCGCTGCATCGTGGTGCTCATGGATCCGCTGGCATTCACAAGGCAGCACGGGCTTTCGGTAAGCCGTTCCGATCGTCGCACATCCTGAACCTGGTCACCGAGCGACTCTTTGATCAGGCTGATCAACGCCTCCAGATTCTCCGGAATGTGCTGGTCATCTTTGTCGCCTTCCGCCTTGTCTTTGTCGCTTCCTGAAGAGTCACCGTCTTTCGGCGGCAATTTCAACTCCGCCGCATCGACAGAAACGATTTGTCGTTTATCAAACTCACCAAGCTGTGAAAGTATGAATTCATCGGCCGGGTCAGTGAGAATCAGGACTTCCAGATTGCGAGAGCGGAATACTTCAAGGTTCGGATCGCGCATCACTGCGGCAGAATCGGTACCGCACGCGAAGTAGATTTGCTCCTGCCCTTCCTTTGCTCGGCTGCAATAGTCTTCCAGCGAAATCATTCCGGATGTCTCCGTCGAATCCGTTGATCTGAAACGCAGCAGGTTCGCAATCCGATCCCGATTTTCATAATCAGACGAAATGCCCTCGCGGAGGATCACACCGAACTCACGATAGAACCGGACATAGTCATCCTTGTTTTCTCCTGCGTATGTATCGAAGTGGTCCAGGACCTTCTTCGTGATCACACGCTGCATTTTGCGGAAGACCGTATTGTCCTGCAACGCTTCACGGGACACGTTCAGCGGCAGGTCAGAAGAATCGACGATGCCGCGTAGAAACCGCAGATAATCCGGCAACAGGTCACGGTTGTCGTTCTGCACCAGAATGCGTTTTGCGCACAGATGCGGGCCATGATCGGCTCGGCCAAACCCCATTTTCTCCAGATTCTGATCCGGGCAGTACAGGATACTGTAGAACTGAAACGGTGAATCCGCAGACAGGTGCAGATGCCACAATGGCTTCTGACCCGGGTAGTGCGTCAGGTATTCATAGAAGTTGAGATACTGCTCGTCGGAAAGCGTATTTTTTGGTTCGACCCAGATCGGTGGCTGATCGTTGATGTGCTCGGATTCTACGTAAATCGCGTGGGGCACAAACGTCGAATATTTGCGAAGAATGTATTTCAACCGAGTCGGATCAGTGAATTCTTCCATGCCGTCTTTGAGGTGCAGGCGAATACTGGTGCCGCGCTCGACGGCGTCTGATACTTCACTGATGGAGAACGTGCCGTCCCCTGTGGATTCCCACCGCCAGCCTTTGTCTTCAGTAGAGCTGCGGGTCACAACTTCGACGTTGTCCGCCAGCATGAAGGCAGAATAGAACCCAACTCCGAACTGGCCGATCAATGACAGGTCATTTGATTTTTCCCCCGCCTGCTGAGCCTTCTTCAGAAAGTCCAGCGAACCGCTGCGAGCAATCGTACCAAGGTTACTGACGAGTTCATCGTGCGTCATTCCGATGCCGTTATCTCGAATCGTCAGGACGCGATTTTCCTTATCGGGTTCGATCGAGATGCGGAGTTCGTCCGTTCCGGAGTTTTGTCCGGACGTCAGTGAAATGTACCGAAACTTGTCGAGGGCATCAGAAGCGTTTGAAACCAGCTCCCGAATCGAGATTTCGCGATTCTGATACAGCGAATGAGACAGCAAGTGCAACAACTGGCTGATCTCAGCCTGAAACGAAAACTGTTCTTTGTCGGTCTGAACGGTCATTACCTGCCTTTCAAATTCTCTGAATCTGCCAAATCCTGCCGAAATCTGTATTCTCGGCGACTGCCGTTTCGACAGTGCAAATCGCATTCCCGTCTGTTCGGCAGGCGTAGCCGACATCCATCCGGCTCATCGCTTGCATTGCTGAATGCCAGACAACTGAACACTCAGAAACAGTCCGGCAATCAAATCTGTGAATTTGCATAACTCACGGATCGGTGTGCCGGCGTTCGCATTCGCTCTCTTGTCACACCCTACTTCCCATGGACCGTAAATCGCAGGGTGTGACAAGCGAAGCGCAGGCACACCATTCATTTCAGTCGTTTTTCCGGCGAATCAGGCTGCAGAGTGGTGTCGAGCTCAGTTCGTCAGCGCGGGCCAAAGAATCACGTTGCCTTTTTCATCGGCAGTCAGAATCTGCCCGGCCGATGAGATATCGACCGCCGTGATCATGGCTCTGTGTGGATTTGCGGTGCCGCGATCTACCAGAATATCAGCGATGCGGCTGAGTGAAGGGACGCTTGTGTCATCAGAAGCAGCCATTTGCCAGCGAATCAGGCGATTGTCCGCTCCACCCGTGACAATTTCGTTTTGTCTGTCGTCTATCGCGATCGCAGTAATTCCTTTTCGTTGAGTACTCTGCGTTTCCACCGAATGCATTCGATCCGATTTATCAATCTTCGCGATGAGTCGCGGGATTTGATTGGTGACATCCCAGACCGCCCCAAAGCTGAGTGTTTCGCCACTGTCCTCGTTCCAGGCAACTCCTCCAGCCGTCAGCAATGGCTTCGTCTCTGAGAAGTGGAGTTGATTGAAACGACATTGCAGCTCTTCGGGCAGAGGAAGTTCAATTCGCTCGGGAACACCATTCTCCAGCGTCCACAGGGAAATGACTCCGGAC
The DNA here is from genome assembly GCA_942492165.1 of uncultured Planctomycetaceae bacterium. Lineage (GTDB taxonomy): Bacteria > Planctomycetota > Planctomycetia > Planctomycetales > Planctomycetaceae > Gimesia. The sequence continues at coordinate 3,773 of CALOEF010000090.1, read as the reverse complement.
TGCAGGGCCGCCAGCGATTTTCCATCCGGGCTCCAGGCTGCGACGTTTCCAGACTCCAGATCGGATGCCCAGTCCGGAGCATGAAACGGATTCGAGACTGCGTCGCACAATTGAATGAGTGGCTTTGGGGATTCGGGAGCCCATTGCCAGAATGCCAGTAGTCCCTGCTGGTCGATTGTCGTCAGTCGCAGGTCACCAGGCGTTGGTGAAAAGGCGACGTCCGCCAACGGACTGCCGTGTGGATCGCCGACAGGCAGGCGGTACATGGTACTGCCGTGGTCTGGACTCTTCTCGTCAGCATCAAAGATTCGTAACGTCTCGCTTGCGGTTGCGACATATTCCTCGTCTGAAGAATACGACGCCGAGATGGCGTAGCGGGCGTGCGATCGAAACTCGGCAACGTGCACACCACTGGTGCCATCCTGGAGTAGATCCCACAAGTGCATGACACGACCATCGAACGTTGCAATACGATCCGGGTGTCCCTCCACAGAGGGCGCAAAAGCCCCTCGCACGGGACGAGCGCCCCGCTCGTCGCTCTTGAGTTTGCGGAGAAGTTTCCATTCGGAGGTATCAAAGATCGCAATGACCCCGTCCTGAATCAGCATCAGTTCACGACCGTCTGACGACCAGGAAACATCATGCCGAAATGCCAGTTCCTTGTCATTGTCGGGGATGTCACCTTGATGATTCAATAAGGGTCGTTCCGGTCGTCAGACCAGATCACCACATTCAATCAGTTCTGACTTCTCTCCTCAGGAGTGAAACTTCAGATGTTGCAAATCGCTGACGGTCCGGCGACGGACGGAGCCGCACGATAAAGTCGGGGTCGGATTCGCCGTGAGTTCGCACAATTCGTGTTGTCGTGATTTCATTTCCACTGACGGCTGATCGGAACACCCTGCCATCATAACCTGCGCTCACCATCTCCGTTTCCGATTCAAAAAAGATGCCTGAAACCTGGTCGCTGTTGTGCTGTCCATCCGCTTCAGCAATGACATGACCATCGGCGATATTCCAGACGACCATTTTTCCGCGACGTCCGGCGGTGACGACACTTTCGGACGCCGGGGAGATCCCTACCGCCGTGATTGCAAAATTCGGATGCCTGTCTGTGAATTCCTGACAAGGGACCGGAGTGGGCGACTCGAGGATATCTGACGTCCGCCACAGAACTCCTTTATGGATGAGTTCGGCATCTTCCAGTTCTCCTCCGGGATTCGCGGTCGTTGCACCCCTGCGATCACATAGTCACCGGCGTCTGAGACGGCAAATTCGCTGAAGGAATACTCCGAGAGCAGCCGGGACCGTTCGAATCCTACGCCATTGTCATCCGGCACCGCATCCCACGCTGAGATGGAACCGAAGTAATCGGCGCTCAGCAGCAGATCGCCGTTTGGTGGAAGAAAACGGATCGCCGAGATTTCTGACACATGCCCTTCCAGGAACATATTTCTTGACGGATCAAACAGCAGGTCCTTACGGCCCAGCATACTCGCCATCATAATCTTCTCGCCTGTTTCACTGTCAAACGCATGGGCGGCCAGATCGTCGGCACCGATGAGAAACCGTTTGCCGTCCGGACTGAATCTTGCGGAGTAAACTGCCTGACCCTGGACAATCCGATGAGGCGCATTCGCAGTCCCTGGCTGCGTACCCTGTCCCGCTGTCGGGATGTACTCCGCTGCCTTGCGGAGGTCAGCGGCTTTAGCTTCCCACAACCCGCTCGTCCGCTTCGGGGCAGGTGAGGAGACTGCTGATAACATATGATTTTGCAGTGGAACGAAAGCCGCTGGAGGCCCGGCTTCCATTTCGAATACGTCCCGAATGGCCTGCATTTCAGGAAACCAGTGCGGCATACGTGGATACCTGCCATGTACGAATGGATTGGTCAGCACTTACCGACAACAGGCGATCCGGATCACCTGCTGCAAATGATATTGCTTCAACCTCTTTCGCATGTCCGCGCAAGCACGCTGCGAGACCGCCTTTTCCGGGACGATGCTTGAACAATCCGTCACTCTCGCAGGCGTTGTATTTATTCCCGTCCAGATCCCAGAGCTGCACATAACGATTTCCGTGCCCGGTGGCGACGCGTCGACGATCCTTTGAGAAGGTCAAATCCAGCACCCTGTAGGTTGCATCCAGCATTTCAATGACGGTCGATGCTTCTTCCGGATTCGCGAATGAGAATTCGTTGGCAGCAACACCAGGCAGTCTGGGCAGAAAAACAACCAAGTCAGAAAAAGTCATTCCTAAACGCTGACTGTCGGGAGACACGAACAGCTTTTCCGGCTGATCGGGAGCCTGAGACAGCCCTGCAATCCGGAATGTCAATCCGAGCGCATCGATTGCCAACTGCGTGAATTCAGGCAGGCCATCGTTAGACCATGTCATTCGGTATTCATAACAAGGCTGTATCTCAAACTGTGCGATCAGCGCTGTTTCGTCCGGCAGAAGGACCACATCGCGGATTCGAAAATCAGTTGCCGCCTTGCCCGCCACGGCTGACGCAGCAGTCTCTGCCCTTCGGGAGTCACAGAATAGATCTCGACCGTCGCCTGCTTGTCTTTCCCAATGACGTAGAGGTGCTGGCCGCCCGGCGAAAAAAAAGTCCAACCGATCGAGAAAGACTTTTGCGATGGGGCAGCATGCAGTGGCAGTTCCTCGTAGTGATCTTTCTGCAACTGCCAGAGCTGTTTTTCAGTTGCGGATGTAAGACAACAGAGGCGACCATCGTCTGAGACTGTAACTTTTACTGTGCCTTTCAATGTCACGGGAATCCGCATTGGTTCCGGCTCTGTGCCGTGCAGTCCGTTGATACTTCTGAACACAGATACGTACTTATCCCGACCACCGGAATACACGACCACAGTGGTGCCGTCTGCGCTGATGGAGGCAGAATTCGGAACATCCTGCAGTCGAATCTGAGCGTTTCCTCCATTCCTGACGGCCTCGTCAATTGTCTTCCGAAGAGCCACTTCCTTCTGTTTCAGGAGTGGATTGTCTTTGGCTTTGTCCAAAGCGTCTTTCGCAACGTGAATCACTGAGTCAAAATCACCCAGTTCTTGCGCAGCCTCAATTTTCTTCGTAAATCCTTCGTTTTCCGATTCGTGTTTTTCTTTGAGCACGCGACTGCGGCTTCTGCTTTGGCAATTTCCGCGGAGATAGTCGCTTAAGTTTTTGCTTCAGCGGCGGCCTTTTGCGTACAAGGCAGCGGCTTCCTGAGCGTTATCTTTTGCCTTGCTTGCCTCGATGTTCGCCTCGTTTGCCTCTGTTTTCGCTTTGTCTGCTTCAGACCTTGCGACTTTCACTTCCTTTGCGGCCCGCTCCACCTCATCTTTCTGCATTGCGTCTCGCCGTTTCACCTTTCGGCTATGGCCATCGAGCCTCCTTCCTTAGCCTTGTTCGCTTCATTCTTGGCATTGGTTGCATCATCGATCGCCCGCTTCGCGTCGGCGGTTGCCGTTTGAACCTTAGCTTTGGACGTCGTCAAGCTCTCCCGTTCTTTGCGACGAGTGCGGAATATGCCAAAAGGCTAACGAGCAATAGAGAAACTGCAGTCACCGTCATCACTCCCCAGGTTCCGCGAACGATCTTGCGGATCAGTCGTGTTTTTTTGAGCTTGGCAATTACCGAAGAAAATGCCGGGTCAGAATGGGTTGACACGACCTGCAGGCCGAGGTCAATGTCGCCCTTCTTCTGAGCCAGCTGGGCGTACGCCAGTCTGGCATTTCGATCGCCGTTGATCGCCCGTTGGTTGTCCGGCCATT
>CALOEF010000089.1:0-106362 GCA_942492165.1 uncultured Planctomycetaceae bacterium | reverse complement strand
CCGGTGACTCATGATGAATTGATCGAAGATTCGCCCCCTCAATGGGTTTTCCCAGATCGATTGTCTCGCCGAAGACATTCAGCATTCGTCCCAGTAATTGTCTTCCCACGGGGACCCTCAGTGGATGCCCTGTATTGATCACTTTAACGCCGCGCGTTTCAGACCCCGTGTTGACGTCAATGCAATCCCACGGATTGTATGACTGTTGAACTGAGAAAGGACTTCAATAACGATTTCATTATGTGCACTCATGCAGCTCACTTTGCATTGGTGGCAATTGATGAGGAAAGTACACATCGATCACGCTTCCCCAGACCGACAGAACTGTTCCCGGGCAGAGATCTTTTGTCTGGATATTCTGCTGCATGAGCAATGTCACCCTTCCTGCAATGAACAGATTTTTCTCTTGACCTTTACCTGCATGATAGCAGAAGAGAAGCAGTCTAGAAACTTGATTTCAATGACGAAAATGATTCATTTCCAGAATGAATCCATGAGTATGAAATTTCAAAATCGTTTCTTTTTCGATACCGGACAGCAACCATGCATGGGACCAGTCACCCGGCTAATGGTTTTCCCCATACAGACACAGGGGTTTATCTCCGTAGGATTTCTGTAGCTCCCCGGTACTAAATAGATTGGAGGATTGTCTAAAATATTTAAGAGGCAGGGATTTGTACATCGTCGCCAAAAATTAATATATATAATGGACACTGGTGATACCAGCATTGTTGATGGAGATTCATCACAGGTTGGAGCCAGGAGTATTACGGGCGAATCTAATCCGCGATGCATATTAAAATTTAGAAGAGAAGGAACGGGTCAATGACGACGGAGAAACCTCTGATTCTTTGGTTCGATCAAATTGGAATCAGAGAGAGATGTTGCCTTAGTGGGAGGGAAGAATGCATCCCTGGGAGAAATGTATTGCAATCTGAACTCAAAGGCCGCCCTCCATAAGCATCGCGGCGAACCAGCCCCCCCCCCCTCCCCACCTCTGATCTTTGGTCGATCCCTTCCTGAACTCAAAAGGGATTTCCGTTCCCAACGGGTTTGCGACGACAGCCGCCGCTTATCGCTTTTTTCTGTCGGAAACAGGCCTTGATCAACAAATCCGGGAGATTCTCCAGGACTTGGATACTTCCGATCTCTCCAATCTTCAACAACATGGTCTTAAAGTCAGGCATGCAATTCTCGCTGCCGTGATCCCCCAATCCTTTCAAGATCTTATTCAAAAAACTTACGAGAAACTGAGCGATAATCTGCCAGGAGGCATCGATGTGGCAGTCCGTAGCAGTGCGACAGCAGAAGACTTACCCGACGCCAGTTTTGCCGGGCAACAGGAGTCGTATTTGAATGTGCGGGGCGTCGCTACGTTGCTGGATACCTGTCAGCGTTGCTTTGCCTCTTTGTTTACGGATCGCGCGATCTCCTACAGGACTGAAAAAAGGATTTGACCACTTTGAAATTGCCCTATCTATCGGCGTTCAGCATATGGTGCGCTCAGATCTCTCCTCTTCTGGAGTCATGTTTACCATCGATACTGAATCAGGATTCAAAGATGCCATATTAATTAACGCCGCATATGGATTGGGAGAAAGCATCGTTCAGGGAAGCGTGAATCCAGATGAATATTATGTCTTCAAGCCCACTCTTAAAACCGGACATGAACCCATACTTTGAAAAAATCTTTGGGATCGAAAGAATTTAAGCTCATCTATGATATCGGCGGGGAAAAAATGACCCGAAATGTTCCGGTTGACGTGAAAGAACGAACACGGTTCGCCATAAACAATGATGATATTCTTACGTTGGCACGCTGGGGCTGTCTGATAGAAGATCATTATTCCCAGGTCCAAGGGCGTTTCTGCCCGATGGATATTGAATGGGCGAAGGATGGAAACACACAGGAACTTTTTATCGTACAAGCCCGACCGGAAACCGTTCATTCGCAGAAACAGGGAACACTGTTAAAGACCTATCAATTGAATCAGCGGGGAAGAATTCTTGCTTCCGGGCATAGCGTGGGGGAACGAATCGGTCACGGTATCGCACGTGTCATTCAAAACGCCGAAAATCTGGATGAAGTTCAACCGGGGGATGTGCTGATTACAGACAAGACCGATCCGGACTGGGAACCCATCATGAAAAAGCTTCTGCGATTGTAACCAATCGAGGAGGACGAACCTGTCGTGCCGCAATTGTGAGTCGTGAACTGGGATTACCGGCAATTGTGGGAGCAGAAAATGCGACCAGCTCAATTCTTCCTGGATCATTGGTGACGGTTTCTTGTGCAGAAGGTGACACCGGCCATGTTTTTGAAGGTCAACTCGACTATGAAGTCAAAGAAGTTGACCTGTCACAATTACCGAGTACCAAAACCAAAGTCATGATGATTGTTGGAAATCCAACCGAAGCTTTTCGTTCTTTCGATCCTGCCAAGTGATGGGGTCGGACTGGCGGATGGAATTCATAATCAACTCGTTTATTCGAATCCATCCGATGGCACTTTTAAGTGACAATCTGAATGATCCGATATTGAAGGCTGAAATAAATCGTCTGACTCCTGCTTATGACGATAAACCCTCATTTTTCGTGGATACTCTGGCAGGGAGTGGCGATGATTGCCGCGGCCTTTTATCCGCGTGATGTCATTGTCCGGATGAGTGACTTTTCAAAACAAATGAATATGCCAACTTGCTTGGCGGAAATTCTCTAGGAGCCCAAAGAAGAAAATCCCATGATCGGCTTCCGGAAAGCGCCCTCCTGATATTATCACCCACATTATCGTGCGATGCCTTTGGCCTGAAAATGTCAGGCGATGCGAAAAGTCCGTGAGACGATGGGGCTGAAGAATATGAAACTGATGATTCCGTTTTGCCGTACGGTAGATGAAGGGAAAAAAGTGCTGGCAGAAATGGCAAAACATGGACTGCATCGAGGAGAAGAGGGTCTCGAGATTTATATCATGTGTGAATTACCCAGTAACGTCATTCAGGCAGACGCGTTTGCAAAAATCTTTGACGGCTTTTCGATTGGCTCCAATGACCTGACTCAGTTAACGCTGGGAGTCGATCGGGATTCTGAAATTATCGCGCACCTCTTTGATGAACGTGATCCCGCTGTCATGGATTGGTTGGCGGCTGCTATCAGAAAGGTCAATGCAGCCGGAAAAAAAATCGGTATCTGTGGTCAAGCACCCAGTGATTATCCCGAAGTTGCTGAATTTCTTGTAAAGCAGGGAATTGATAGCATCTCTCTGAATCCTGATTCCGTGTTAAAAACAGTGACGCGCATCGCAGAGGTCGAGGCAGAAATGGAGATCATGCATTTTTTCCGTTTATGAATTAAAAGCGAATTGACCTAATGACTGATGTCCTAAACTTGAACATCAAAGGAGTTAGCGATGAACAACAATGTGAATCCTCATAAACATTTACAGTTTTTGTTAGATGAGCACGAAAAAATCATTTTCGCATATAAGGGAAACTGAAGGATTGGTGGGACCAACTCAATGAAAAAGGATTACCTAAATTTGAGGAGATGGGAACACGGGTGAGGGGCTTTTCGTGATCTGTTAGCGAAGTACTTTGTAGATGAAGAACAGGAAGGATACTTTAAGCCAGTATTTGATGAGGTCTCCTGGATTTTGTATCATGGTGCCCGACTTTAAAAAAAGCATGTACTGAGATTTTGTGTCGTATGGATGGATTTCATTACACAATTGAAAGAAACAGAGTATCCTTTCCAGAGCTGGGGTGAAGCATTACAGAAACTTGAAGAGATACTGGCTGGTCTTCGAAAACACGAAGATCAGGAAATTAAAATGGTTCAGCAAGCATTCTAACCAGTCTGTCTCAAAAAAGGCAGACATCCAAAATCGAGGATTTTCTTTGAAACTGTCGAAGGCTGATAACCGCACCAGGTATTTCCTTTCAGTCTGTGTTTTGGAAGAGATAGTCCTTCTGTCCTCTCATCTTCAGGTACAGCAGGTTCCGAATTCAGAAAAATTAGGACCTCAGTCGAATCAGTGATATCGCTTCATACCTTATCATCGAGAGCTTTAGATTCTTCTAAATCGGTAGGTGCAATCATCCGTGCAATTGTTCAGTTACCATGAAGATTCCAGCAAAATTTGCTCTTTTGATAAGTGATAAGCGAAATCCTCGATGTTACTGAGACCGATTCCACTGGCTTCTGAGAGCTGTTTATCAAGCTGCCGGGGATCAAAGCCGATTCCTTCATCGGAGACGACGATTTCAATTTTCTGCTCGGAAACGAGACTCATTCCGGACCTCTGCCTGAGCTGTTTGAGAATGCTTGACGACATTAAATAATAACTCGCGGATACATTCATATAACACAATATTTGTCAGCTCATTGGAGGAGTTAGCACGACGATCAAGATCCAGCGTGACGGTTAAGTTATATCGTTCTTTCATATTGTGGGAGAGCCACTCGGAGGCAGTTGAAGGCCTTCTTCGTGTAGTACGACCGGGTTGAGCTCTGCCGTTAGTGAACGTGTCAGTTCAATTCCTTGGTTCAGCAGTTCATCAGCGCGGTTCCAAAGTCTGGTTGATGAATTCATCAGGAGTGTCATTTTTTGCGATTTCCAGGTGGATGTGGACGCCAACCAGAAACTGTTGCAGGTGGTCATGGAGAAGATTCGCCAGTTGACGACGTTCCTGTTGTCCTGGCGATTACGATGGCTCTGGTTAGATCTGTCTGTTTCTGTTCTGCCTGTTTCCGTTCACTGATATCGCCAATGATTCCGGCGAAGAGGCCGAATTGGGGCAGGTCGGTAACTGAGAGTTCGATCGGGAAGATGGTTCCGTCACGGCTGGCAGCCATTCAGTTCACGCCGCGCTCCCACATGATCTGAGGTGCCCGTTTCCAGGTAATGGGAGAGATACTGGTCATGTTCAGTTCTCGGGTGGGATAACGGGAGTGAGTACGCTGACGTTTTGGTTGATGATTTCATGCTGGCAGAATAGCCAAACATTTTCTCGGCAGCCCGGTTGAACGATTGGACCAATCCTCTTCGGTCGATTGTGATTACTCCCTCAATAGCCGTTTCTACGATCGCTTTGAGTTGTGCCTGTGTTTGACGTAATTCACTTGAGATGGTCTGACTTTGAAGAATTCTTTTAATGAGGATCGAAATAGAATTCCGGATCGATGGGTTTCACAAAATAGTCAGCAATCTCATTGCGAAAAGCAATGACCATATTCTCAATTCTGGATTGTGAAGTGATAATCAACAACTCTGCATCGGGGCCAGTTTTTTTAGCCTGGGGAGAAGCTCATCTGTTCTTCCGTCGGGCAGTTCGTGTTCGAGAATGATTAGAAAATAATCAGACCAGTTATCACGGTCCATCATCTGAGTAATCGTTTCGGCTGTATCAATGCGATAATTTTCACTGAGAGGATCTGTATGATCTGTGAACGTGATTCCGGATCTGCTTCTACCAGTAAAACGGCGATCCCTGGGCATCGCATGACGCTCATCTCATTTCTGAATGTGGTTTCCAGTAGGGTATCCTTGATCCCAAAAGCATCCTTGAACATAACCATTGCCTGTGACTAAGTAAATGCCGGAGGGATTGTCGTTTCACCAGATAGTACCTGGGGAATTTCCCTATCAAAGATTGGTCAGATTTCCGATTTTCGAAGGAGTATGCGTTTAGTAATATAGTACCTACGACAGTCATTATTCGAAAGGCCCCGTGATGATTTTGGTTGTGAACTAATATATGCGTTTTAACACAAAATAACAGCAAATTTCACAATGAGGCCGGATTATGGAGATGGCACATTTAGGGGGAATATCAGTGTGAATGAGTCTTGTGACCATCAATTGACAGGGATGTTTTTTGAGATGGTTTGGTTCAGATAAAAACTCTCTTTCCAGGAAGTCAAGCTGATGAAAACCACAGGAAAATGGCCTGTTTCAAAGAATATGCAGGCTTCTGCCCGAATTCAGAATAAAGTGGCGCGGGCGAGCAGGAAGATGCGTTAGATCAAACGCTGATCGCTGATTTGTCGAATGAACAAATCCATCAGATGACACATGAGGAATTAGCACGAGTAATTCGGGCTGCCAAACTGGATTTTTTGGATCTGGATGGCCGACTCGAGGTCAACCACTTTGAACGGAACACATTGGAACGACTGGCATATTTAGCACGTTTTTGTTGTCAGAATCAGATGTCGCGTACATTCTAATCATGGAAAGGCTGCCATGCTCGTTCTCACACGAAAGAAAAATGAACAGATTCGTATTACTGATGATATTGTGTTGACCGTGGTGCGGATCCGAGGAGGGAAAGTTAGACTGGGATTAAATGCCCCCGAGAAAATACCAATTCGTCGCAGCGAATCCCACTGCAACCGAGTGACCAAAGAACAGCTTTGATAAAGCTACATCGGAAATTTGATCTGTTACATTATAGATGGCACTTTGCTGGTAGATTTCGTTGTTCTGAGCAGGTGGTTGTCTGAAGGATGCGAGGGGAATCCTGGTTCAGTTTAAAGTGGACACTGATTTATAGCTTGCTTGGGTTCTCTACTGAAGTATCTGATGAGACTGCTTTCAGGACGAAAAAAACGAGCATGCCAGGGCGATTTGAAAGGCATGCGATGGAAAATTGTTCTCTGCTGGAGCCGTTGATGGAACCGCCTGGCGTATTTCAATGGTTTAATCTAATTAAGGAGAAACGTTGCGATGACGGTGCACAAGCGGATAAAGGAACGGTTGCTAGAGTAGAGCAATCATTCGTCAAGTCTGGGGTCATTTGGGAGCCGGGCACCATTTTGGGTGCTGAGTAGTGAGATGGAGAATTTGCTGAGATTGATGTCCGGCGAGAGAGGGATGCTAACGCATGGTTTTAATGCGGTGCTGGACATGTCGGAAACGGACCATGAGGTCGAAGTTCGCATGGATGTTCCGGGTATCGACCTGATGAAATCGAAGTGGAGGTGGCCGGAGAGCGGTTAAGCATCACAGGCGAGCGGAAAGCGGAGAAAGAGGAAAAAGGCAAGACCTGCCATAGGGTGGAACGTACTAGTCGGCAGTTTTCCACGATCGATTACAGCTTCCCTGTGAAGTGGATCGTGAGCAGAATCAGAAGCACACTGTGATCAGTGGCTTGTTAACGATTACGTTGCCTAAATCACAATTTAATAAGCCACGTAAAATTCAGGTGAAACCCAAATCCTGAAGTGAATCCATAATTAAGCTGGTGTGCCATAGAGATTCAATCGACACACCTTTTAAGCGCTATTGGCGGCGTGAAACTAGCAGGGAGAAGATAAAAAGATCCAGAATTGTTTTCCCATTCGGACCATCAACTCGTCGCACAGGTCAAACGTGTTCTGCAGCCTCTGGCTATGCTCCCCTGGCTAAAGTCAGGGTGTTTGCTGAGGAAGGGAAAGTCTGTCTAGAAGGAGAAGTCCCAACCTATTTCATGAAACAGCTGGCCCAGACACGTGTACTGCCGATTGAGGGCGTCAGGCGACTGACGAATGAACTCAATGTGGACCGCCAGTACCACCATTTTACCTGAACAATCTCAGCGGAGCCTCTGTCAGCTCCGCCAGGCAGACATCAGTCACGTTGCAAGCTCCTGACTTCACCCGGGAATTTGTAGCGTGACTGTTTTCATTTAATGAGACCCCTGCAAATCTCACTGCAGGGGCCTGACCAGAGCTGCAGAAGATCAAACAGGGATTCTGAGTCAGCGAGAGTAGAAACAGGAATCGCTGCTCTTTGTCGGCCTGTTCAATTTCCAGTGAATTGCGTACGGCAGGCCCCTGTTCAACAGGTAGCAGAGCCGCTTTCCAGTCGACTTTCCCGGGTTCATAATGGAAGAGATTTTCATATCCCAGTTCGCCGAGTCGTTGCAGAGCCTGGCTGGCGATCGGACATTCAAAGTTCATTCCATAAATGACGATGGTTTGTGATTTGTCCGGGCAGAGTGCAGATACTTCACTGTCAAAACGATGGTCGAACGGAGCATTGATGGCTCCTCTGATGTGATATTCCCGGTAAGAATTTTGGGGTAGTACATCCAGAAGCAGCAAGCTGGGGCAAGATGCCAGTAGTTGCTGAAGATCATTTCTACCAATTGTGGTCATGGCCTGCATTCTTTACTCTTGAAAACTCTTTTGGCGGTTGAGCTCATGCTGAGATGGCAATGCGCTCGGACTCGAAGTTCTCTTCGGACTGTGAGTATTTTAATCCAGGTCCGGGATGTCCTGCTATCAGGCAATCAGGGGTATAGGTCTGGGGGGAACTTCCGACGCTGCCATCAGGAATTACCCCAGGCAGATTTCCACGGAGATCTGCGACAACAAGGGGAAGTGAAAAAAGTAAAGATGCCATCTGAGAATAAGTCTCCTGTCGTGGAAGAACTATTTCTTTTCCAGGACCCATTGAATCGCATTGCGGATCAATTCCGTCGCATTATCGAGGTTCAGCTTGTGTTTGATATTTTCCCGATAGGTTTCCACAGTTTTGGGGCTCAGGTTCAGTTTTTCGGCGATCTGGCGTGTCGTTTCTCCCAGGCCGATTTGTTCGAAGACTTCCAGCTCGCGATCAGAGAGACGTTTCAATGGGAGACTCTTCGCTGTAATTCTCTGATCCAATGGAACGGCAGATCATGCGTTCTGTAATTTCGGAGCTGAGAAAGACTTTTCCCGAGAGAACCCGATGGATGGCGTGACCAGTTGCTCGGGGGCCTGCTGCTTATTGACAAAGCCCAGGGCCCCCGCACGGATAGAGCGCTCGGCAAACAGATTTTCATCATGCATGGAGACGGTGAGCATTTTGATCTGCTTGAACTGGGCCTTGATGTCTTTGATCAGCTCCAGGCCGCTGCCATCTTTCAGGGATATGTCAACGATAACCAGATCGGGGGGATCATTCATGATCTGATTCAGGGCATCGACTTTACTGTCCGCTTCAGGGCACAGACTTGCAGATTGTCTTCACGCTCGATCAATCGGGAATAACCTTCCCTGACAATGGGGTGATCATCCACAATCATGACACGCGTCTTTTGCTGATTTTGATTGACTCATCGTTATCATCCTTTAATCCATCTTACTTACATCATGGCTATCTACCTGACGGATACGTAATCCAGGGATTAGGTCGCATGTCGCGTCTTTTTGCACTGCACCAGCTCTCATTTTCATACAATCGTGGACATCGTTATCTGATGGGAATACGCTGAGTTTGGAGCCCTGCTCCTGGTAAATCAAGCTTGTGGTTAAGCCACAGGAGAATCTGAGTCCAGTTTTCTATAGCTCAACATATTGCTGTCAGTATTTGAATCTGTTGTCACGAAAGGGATGACTTTTTCAGGCACGTAAGATGTCTTACGTTAAATCATTGGTTTTTCGCTGAAACAGTCACGCAAACAGGCGAGCCCACTTTCAAAACAGCCGCAGTATGTCCTATAAACTCATCAGCGAACTCAAAGTAACGGATCGCCATAAAATCAGAGGTTTATGATATATGAATCAGGGGCGGAAGAATCGTTACATTTCAATATCCTGTGGTCATGGACTCCAGTTTCAGCGGTCGATTGTGGTACCGAGTATCCTCCAGGTCGGTTGCCGTTAGGCAGGACACCGTTGGGGATTCAAGGTTAGTGGGTTCCTTTGGTTTTACGATTCCTGAAACGGATCAAACGCGAGAGAATATCAAGGAGGGACCCTCTTGGGAAGATCGTTTAGGATAATCTGGTGTCTCCCGGGACCATGCAGTACTATTATGCACCAACTTACTGTCCCGATTCAGTAGGTGGAAGGTGGCATTTTTTATAACCGATTTTCCTGCATTCACCGTGATGAAGACTCAACACTATAATGTCGAGAAGTGACTGACGGTGCGAGAAACACGGAGCGTCAGTGGGGGAAGTGCAAGGGATTAATCGAAAGAGAACTGCAGGAGTTTTTAGACGAGACGTTCGGCTCCTATAGGTGGGAAAGGGCTTCTCTTTAACTACCAGATATGAACCCAATCCACTCTTGGGTCTCGTAAGGGATGAATCTTAAGAAATGCATACACTCAGTTCACTTCAGACTCACTCTCCGCTTGGTCATGTCACCAAGTATCCCGAGATGAGCTCAGGAGTGAATTATAGAGAGGCATTGCGAATGGAATTCTTTTCACCTGTTGACTAGTGATATATCCGAATGCTCGGGAGTCCTGGAAAAAGGCATTACCACAAAATTCTGATTTTTTTCTAGCAGCGCGCGACATTCTTTTCTACCAGCGTCTTGGTATGTAGAGCGTCGAACAGTTTTATTCGATTGAGAAAACTCAAACATATCCAAAAATGGGGGAAGAAGATTAATGAAAAGCCTAAGTCGCACATTGGAAAACACTCAAAAACAACTGATGAATATTAGCTTATTTATGTTTATAGGCAGCCTGGTGAGTCTAACTTTTCTTAACACCATACATGGTGAAGAAGAGTAAAACTGGAATTACCATTACCGGAGGCAAAACTGTTCTATTAGCCTGCTTCCGGCTCGCTAGCAGACAAACAGAACAGTCATTAATACAATTGGACACTAAGTCGTATAACTGGTGTCATACTTGGGGGCACGTCAATTTGTCAATGGGTTTTATATATTTTTATTGAGGGGTGTTATCTATGACACGGACCGATGGTAGTCAGTTATTTACTGATCTGCACAATGACGGTGGTCTCAGAGACGACGGGGAGTGTGCCGTTTTGTAATGCCGTTGCCCGGATAGTGAGTTTGGTTTCTTCCGTTGTGACGTCAGAAGGGTTGACAGTGATGGGGAAAGAAACCTGTGATTGATTGCTGGCGACGTCGAGTGTTTCACTTGTGAACGTGGTGGAGTCTGAATGATTTTTGAGAAGTTCAAGGCGAACCGGTTCCATCAGATTCTGCGACCGTTGGATTTTGACTGGTACCATGAATTGTTTTCCGATGGTTGCTTTTAACTCACTTTTTTCGGAGGAAATTTTCAACAGTGCGCCCGTTGGTAGAAAACCCATTCGTGTTTTCTGGCGAGTCAGTGAGTAGCGGACATTACCTTTCGGGTCGGTGACTTTGGCGACGCCGTTGACAACCATGCGTGAGGTGCGTGTCGTTTCCAGCCATTCGGGTAAGAAAACGGGATAGAGAATTCGTTCAACGCTCGGCGGCACGGTCAGTTCGGGGCCACGTATTCCCTGGCGATGGCGACCCTGCCGCGAAGTCATCTCCAGATTGATTTCCCCTTTAAAACCTGGATCGCGTTTTATCAATACCGGCGCGGGAAATGTTGTGCCGCGGGGCCATTTGGTGACATCGTCTTTGCCTTCTGCATCGATTGTGAATGGCGGTAGAATTGTTGTCGCGATCAATACGGGAGTGGATGAAAATCGAACCGATTTCTGGTCTTTGGTTTTTGCCTGTCCAACGACTGTCACTAACGCAGCCGATGCTGAGGTGTTCGCAGCGACATCCAGTTCAATACTGAGAGCGGATTTACCAGCGGGGATTTTGAGCTCTTTGGCAGTCGTAATGCCGGGAGGCATATTCATGAGCGAAATCGAAATCGGTTCTTTTAAACCACCGCTGCGTATTACTTTAAGAGCTAGCTTTGTTTTTTTACCTAAAGGGGCATTCAATAGTTCCGGTACTGTCAGTCTGAAACTGGGTTGCGTTGTATTGATTGTCATACGGTAGACAGATAATTTCTGGCCACTCAGACCAGAAACATCGCTTACGACAAGTTGGTATTTCCCATCCGCGGGTACTTTAAAATGTAAAGCGGCGTCGGTTGAACCTGGTGTATCATCGTTACGCGCCGAGTTCTTTTCCACTGGAGTCGCGTACTGTTAATTCGACATCGAGCGGGGACGCAATCTCTTTCGCAGCCAGAAAAATTGACCAGAGATCGCCTTTCTTTCCGGCAACCTGATAAACATCATTTCCAAACCGTTTATCGAGAACGCCGGTGATCGCTGCCGGAACTTTGAGTTCCAGGGTTGAACCTGGCTTTTCTATTGATTCGGGCAGATCAGAAACCAACAGCGAAAATGCGGGGGAAGTTCCGTAAGGCGTTTTGAGTTGATACGGGAACGACTTGATTGATTTGTCAGAAGGGAAGCTGATTTTTCGCGTCACAGATTCCAGTTTCGGAGCGCCGGTGGCGACACCAAATCCTACCAGTTCAACGAGTTTTGTTTCGCCACGCTGGCCGGCGGCGGGGATGGCTGCTACCACGCGAGGAGCGGCAGTGATTGATAACCGATAGACGAATTTTCGATTACCACGAAAATCGGCATCGTACACACTGACGATATAAGATTGTTTCGCCTGTGCAGAAAAAGTGACAGCCGCTGAGTCAGTGCCGGCCGTATCGATGGCGCTGGCGATTTTGTGTCCATTCGCATCATGAATTTCAAGCGTTGCATTGAGGGGTGACCCCAGTTTGCGTGCGACGATTGAACACGATACCGGCCCCGAATTTATGGCTGTGAAACGGTATCGGTCGACCTCTTCAATTTTTTTGATCTGCCCTGAGATAGTGACCGGCATTTTGGATATGATCTGCGGGTTTTCTCGGTTATCGATTTCGAGTAATTCAGGGTCGTGGGAGACGATTAATTGTCCTGAAGCTGTCGCTCCATTGGCATTGGCGGCTTGCCAGCGGACTACACCGGGCGGAATCCCTGCCGGAATTGTCAACCGCGCCCGTGTTTCACGCGGCAATAAGAAAGGTGCTCGACGTGCTTTTTTTCCGAACCAATAAGGAGGTTCAGGAACTATAATCGGTCCTGGTTGCGAAAGGATTTTCAATTGAATGCGTTTGTCATGTACGAACAATTTCATATCAGGCGTCCAATCATAGCCACCTAAAATGACATCGATTGACTGGCCTGCCTGTCCTCCTGGCGGATACATATAGCCGATTGCGGGTGGTGTCTGGGCGTTGACGATTTGCACTATGCAGCATAGAAAGAGGACGCATCCCAAAAATCGGGGAACGAATTGAATCACGTATGATTTCACGAGAGCGCATCTCATTTAGCTATCGCATCTTTCATTCTAAAAATACTCGTCTCAAAATGTCTTGGAGAGGCTACAGTAAACCTGGATACAGGCTAAACCAGGCCTCGGATCATTTTACCGCCGTCCACAATGGGAACGGGACGCCCTAATGGGCCGAGATAAGTTTTTTCGGGGTCGATGCCCATCAATTTCGAAATCGTGAATAACAAATCGCTGACTCCAATCGGTTCAGTAATGGGAGCAGCCGCTTGTTTATCAGTCGCTCCGATGACCTGTCCCGGCTTGATACCGCCGCCGGCAAAGATGATGGTTTGTGCCATCGACCAGTGATCGCGTCCTGCTTTTGCATTGACGCGTGGTGTCCGTCCCATTTCTCCCATCATGACGACCAGCGTTTCGTCCAGCAATCCACGCTGGTCCAAATCGCTGACTAATGTACTGAAGGCTCGATCGGCGTAGGGAATTAAATCGGTTTGCAAACTGGGGAAACAGTTAAAGTGCACGTCCCAACCAGGGGCATCGACGCCGACAAAACGGCAGCCACCTTCGACGAGTCTTCGCGCCAGCAATGTACATTGTCCGATTTGTGTTCGACCATAAGCGTCTCGTGTTGCGTCTGATTCGGAATGAATGTCGAAGGCTTTTTTCGCGTCGGTAGAGGCAATCAGGTTGTACGCTTTTTCGTAGTAAGTCGACATCACTTTTGCCTGGCCGTTGTTCCGCGTGCGTTCCAACTGGTCAATACCCGTCAGCAGCTTCTGACGCAAGCTTAAACGCTTCTGTGAAAGATTTTTGTCGGGTCGCAGATCCTTGACTTCAAAGTCGGGTTGAGTCGGATCCGCTTCAATTACAAAGGGTGCATACTCTGCACCATAAAAGCCGGGGCCTCCACCTGCCATGGGGTGTGGTAAGTTAATGTATGCTGGTAATTCGCTGCGTGGGCCTCGCTCACGTGATACAACTGATCCGATTGACGGAAAAAATTCGTTATTCGGAACCGGGTTGTCGCCATCGGCAAAATTGGGTTTCCGTCCCGTCATTACATAATGATAACCGGTCGAGTGGCCATTATCGCGGTGACTGTGACTGCGCACGATTGTGTATTTATCAACCAGCCTGGCACAGAGCGGCAATTGATCGGTGACATTGATACCGGGTATATTCGTTTGAATTTGTTTGAAAGGCCCACGAATTTCGAGCGGTGCCTCGGGTTTGGGATCCCACATATCCTGATGCGGGGGGCCGCCCTCAAGGAACAGGAAAATACAAGACTTGGCTTTGGGGGCTTTCGCCAATGGTGCTTTGGCTTGCAGCTCTAACAACCTGGGCAGCGTTAAGCCTCCAACCAAACCACAGGCTCCCATTCGTAGGGAATGTCTGCGAGAGATGCCATCGCAATCGAAGCTTTTTCGATTTCCGAGTGAGATTTTAAACATTCTCAATCCTCGTATTGAACACAGGGTTAAGTATTAACAGATGGTCGATTCTAATGATTAAACACAAATTCCTTTGAATTGAGCAGTGCCCAAAGCACATCTTCCGCTGCGGAACGGCGGTTGTCTTTCAATTCATTGAAGGCCTGCAACATCAAGTCTTTTTCTTTTTTGATCGGAAACCGTGATAAAGTACTGAGGTATAATTCATCAATCATTTCGCTGGGAGACAAAGACAGTGACAATCGCTGGGCAGTGCCATGTCGATGACTGATTTTGGCGGCAATTTCGGGCGAGTTCATTAAGTGCATGGCCTGCGAGATACTGGGTTGATTACTCCGTTCGCATTCACAGACTGAAGCCCGCACAGGTCGGCCAAAAATGCGAAAGAAATACGAAGGCATGCGATTATCCCAGATTTGAATGGCACGATAGCCTTCCGGCCAGCCGTTATACTTTTCAGCGACTCCAGTGCTTTGGCAAATCGCATCGAGTAAAACTTCCGCTGGTAGTGATTTAAAAGCCGCGTGCGAGAAGTTTTGTATGTCGCTTTTGTTTGATGGTTTCGTCGCTGAACTTAATTGATAAACACGCGAGTTGAGCAAAGTTCGCGTGAAGTCTTTGATATCATAGCGTGATTTTCGAAAGTGTTCGGCTAATGCAGCCATCAGTGGTTCGTTGGTGGCAGGGTTTGTGGCCCGCATATCGTCGATCGGCTCGACTAATCCGCGCCCCAAATAATGAGACCAGATTCGATTGGTGATTGCCTTGGCAAAAAAGGGATTATCATCAGCCGTCATCCAGTCAGCCAGCACACGACGACGATCAACAACATTCTCAAAATTGGCTGACTCTGAACCCAGGGCACGTGCTGGAATCAGTTCACCGCTACGAGGATGAGGAAGATCTTTCCCTCCCAGCGAAACGACCGCTTGCTCTCCATTGGGAAGCTTCTTCAGTTTTAGCCCGGTAAAGAAACCGGCCAGACCAACGTAATCGGCCTGGCTCCATCGTTCAGAGGGATGATGATGGCACTGCGCACATTCGATTCGCACTCCCAGCATTAACTGGCTAATGGATCGAGCAGCGAGTTCTGGTTTGTTCAAAATTTTATAAAACGAACCGGGACCTTCAGCCGAGGTATTGCCTTGAACTGTGAGTAAGTCTTGCGCAAATTGATCGAAGGGGCGATTTTCTTTGAACTGCCGTTGCAACCAGCGTTGCATGGCAACCGTGCCTTGCGGCGAGATTTTTAATTGATCGGCTCGTAAAATATCGAGCCAGCGCATGGTGGAATAATCGACGTACTCATCTCGGTTCAATAGCTGATCGATCAGTTTCTCGCGTTTATTTTTCGAAGTGTCAGCAATGAAACGACGTGCTTCAACAGACGTAGGAAGCGTTCCTATGGTATCGAGAAACACACGACGTAAAAATGTAGCATCATCAGCCAGTTCACTTGGTTCAATGCCCAGTCGTTCGAGTTTGTCCCATACCAGTTTGTCGATGAAGTTGTTTTCGGGAGGCCGCGCAAATTTCACTCCGGGTTGTGGCAAAGTAACACGACAAATGGTGACATGCCCCAGATAGCGAACGAGGATGGCAGCTTCGCCGGGAATCTCGCTGGCTTGAATCAAACCAGATGAATTGACATCGGCGATCGAAGTGGCATTCGATTCGTATTCTGCTTCCGTTGTAACACACTGCCGTTTGCCTGATGCATTAATGGCGGTGACGCGCAGCTGCTGTGTCTGACTTGCCAGCAGGATTTGTTCCTTTGGTTCAATCTCGATATTGACAATGCGATCACTTACTTCGTCAGCCAGTTCGAAGCGGGCTCCTTCTGCAATCCAGCGCAACAAACGCTGGTCCCGGTAGCTGCCGGGTTCGATCTTTTGTCCGCCGCCATGTGGTGTGCGCGCTGATCCTTTGAGAAACAACATGCTGCTTTCGGGGTTGGTTGTTGAAATCCGTCGTCCACGACTTTCCATCACCAGTGATTGATGGTCTGAGATGGGATCGAATCCAAAAATACTCAGTTTGAAACCATTTTGTCCTTCCGCCTTGCCGTGACAACCGCCGGAGTTACAGCGGGCTTTTGTGAGGATTGGTACGATTTCATTTCGAAATGAAACGGGGCGTTGTGTTCTCAATGATCTTACTTCCAGGGGAACGCTGATCCGTTGACCTTGATGGGAAACAACCAGTTTTCCCGTGCCGTCGGTCAGTGGTCGCAGCAACCCGGATTGATCAACACTCGCAATACCTGGAGGGATAACTTCGTAGCTCACACTCCGCGAAAGATCTTTTGTTCGACTTCTTGAAAGAAGACTGGTCACCAGTACCTGTTGCGAAGCTTCGGGGCTGTCGAGCAATATGGAAAGGGGACTGATGCATATCTCGGCCGCCATGCACGCGCTATCAAAGCGGAGTGCTACTATCGCCAATATGGCAAACAGATTATGTGGACGAAAATGATTCACGAATTGTACTCAAGTCCGGGAAAATGATCGTGATTAAAAACACCTCAGTGAATTTGAAGGTTCGTCAATAATATATATAGTATTGTAGATATGAATGAACTTGAATACAACGTCTGATTCCAAATTGTGAATATCAAACGATCGACCGAATCACCCAACAGGCATAACGAGTTTAATAGAAGACATAAACGTTGCGTCGAGCGTTGAGAGTCGCATCGTTTCGCCGTTTTGAAACAGGTGATCACGTGCTTGAACTGGCAGGATTTCAGCTAAGCACGTGATGACAGAGCCTGTTCGATGATGTCAATACCGACCATATGGCTCCAGGATGATATTAATTTTTGAGTGACAGGCCCCACCTCTCCATTACCAATTGTTGTGCCATTAAACCTGGTTGCTGGCATAATACAGTATGGTGTGCTTGTGAAAAATGCTTCGTCAGCAGTGATTACATCGTAGGGCAGTAGCTGGCATTCTTCGATTGGTAAATCAAGCTGCTCTGCTAAGAGAAAAATTGTCTGGCGACTGATTCCATCCAGGCAGTTGATCGTACTGGGAGTACGAATTCGATTGTTTGTGACCAGGAAAAAGTTACCTCCCTTGTTTTCCGAGAGAAAGCCATCCGTATCAAGCAGTAAACTTTGTGCTGCTGTATCGACGAGCTTCACTTCAGATTCGGCCAGTGTATAAGTAAAGCGGCTCCGGTTTTTGATGCGTGCATCAAGGGATTGTGCCGGCTGAATTCGTGTAAAGGGAGTTACCGCGTGGCAACCTGTGCGATAGAATTCAGCCCAATAAGACAGATCTAAAGGTAATGTGACAATCATAACCGTGGGTTGCGAACCTGCTGGCTTCTGACCACTGGAAGGAATCCATTGCCCGGGAGTGATATTATGAATAATCCAGGCGTCAGTGCCTGCATTGTAATTTGGTTTGTTTTTCTCCCAGACTTCCAGTGTGGTCTGTTCCAGTTCTTCCAGCGTCATGCCTGCATCAAATCGTGATGCTTTCAGGCTTTGGTACAGACGTTTGATATGATCATGCAATCGAAATGGTTTATGACCAAATGTCCGCGTTGATTCCGTGACAGTCATACCCAGGCTGATCGCGCCATCAAAAATTGAGATTTTCGCTTCGTCTGCTGGAACATAATTACCATTCAGGTAAACCAGATTTGTGCTCATCAAAGTTCCTCTCACCGTAAGAACATGTTTAGTAGAGTTACGTTTGTCTGATAAAGGAAAGACATTCTGATTCAGGAATCAGAGCTTATTATTTTGTTTTAGCTCAAACGAGGAGAAGCAGTTTGACTCATACGATTTTGTTTTGTCATTTTCATGTCTGATAATGAAACACTCAACTTCCGGTTTTTCATTGACCAGTTTCATCCCCTGTTTCGGTCCCAATACACTGATAGCAGATGCGAGGCTGTCTGCGGTGATTCCGTCTGGAGCAATCACGGTTACTCGACTTTGATCGGTGAGTCCCAATCCGGTACGTGGATCAACAATATGTGAATAGCGTTTTCCATTGATGACAACATGTTGCAGCGCATCGCCTGAAGTGGCAACCGCCCTGTTATGCAATAGCAGATATCGATCAATTTTTCCTTGTTCTGTATCAGTAGAAGAGACGCCAATTTTCCAGCCACAAGCGTTCGGTGGTGGATCGCCCAAAACAATATCACCACTGGCATCGACCATCGCACGCGTGATTCCATATTTCTTCAGTTCCTTCAGTGCGATGTCTGCCGCATATCCTTTTGCAATGCCTCCCAGATCGAGCCGCATGTCATGTTTTTTCAATTCGGCTGTCTGGTCTTGTCGGGAGATTTTGAGTAAGTCAGATCCGACTTTCTCTCTGGCATTTTGTAATCTTTGCTGATCCGGCATCGACTTTTGCCGCCGCGCACGACGCCAGAGTCGAACAACAGGACTAATGGTAACATCAAATGCACCATCAGTTTCCTGTGATAGTGCTTGACTTCTTTCCAGTATTTTCATGAGAGGCGAGCTGACTTTGACAGGATTACCCGGTCCTGATAACCGACACAATTTGTTTAATTCACTTTCCGGATCGTAATCGCTGAGGATTTTATTAAGTTCCTTTACACGTAGAAACGCATTTTGAGAGGCTTTGTTTGCGATTGCCTTGTCAGTTGCATATAATACGAGTCTCCACTGAACCCCCATTTGTACTTCCTGAAATTCATATCGATCAAGAATTTCGTTACCGGTGCAATTTTGATTGCCTGTTAACGTGGAGAGCAGCAGGCACGTCTGGTAAACGTATGACATTACCAATCCTGAATAAAGACAGATTAAAGCTTACCGATACGGAGTCACTGAATATGCTTAGCGTATGTCGCCACTATCAATTAATGCAAGGCAAACTGGCGTTTCTTGCAGCTCTCTTTATTTCTGTTTCATTGGCTGATGCGGGTGATACTGAAAAAACAATGAAGCCTTACACTGAAAAGATAGCGAATACTGAGCTCTCTTTTGATATGGTTCCCATTCCCGGTGGTGAATTTACAATGGGAAGTCCCGCAGGTGAAAAGAACCGGGAGGATGATGAGGGCCCTCAGATTCAAGTCAAAATTGAACCATTCTGGATGGGCAAGCACGAGGTCACCTGGAATGAATATGACGTCTGGAGTTTTAGTCTGGATATCCAGCGCAGAAAATTATTGCGAGGGAAATCAGATGCAAAAGAAAAAGCAGCCGATGCGGTAACACGACCTACCAAGCCTTATGTCGATATGACATTTGATATGGGGCATGATGGATACCCCGCAATTTGTATGACGCAGTTGGCAGCGAAAACCTACTGTAAATGGTTGAGTGAAAAAACAGGTCACTATTATCGTTTACCAACAGAAGCGGAATGGGAGTATGCCTGTCGAGCGGGGACAAAAACGGCTTATTCGTTTGGTGATAATCCTGCCAGGTTAGATGACTATGCGTGGCATTATGCGAACTGTAATGATACCTATCAGAAAGTAGGACAGAAAAAACCAAACCCATGGGGCCTCTATGATATGCACGGCAATGTTTCCGAATGGGTACTCGATCAATACATACCTGATGCCTACAAAAAATGGAGTGGGAAAGGGACACTCAAGTTCCCAGTCAATGCACCAACCAGGCTGTATCCTCGAATCGTACGTGGTGGTTCATGGGATGATGAACCAGAAGCGTTACGCAGTGCCAATCGTATCTTTTCCAGCTCCGACTGGAAAATTCAAGACCCGCAGATTCCTCAAAGTATCTGGTATCATACCGATGCCGTTTTTGTTGGATTTCGTGTGGTTCGTCCGCTTAAAGTTCCCACAGCCGAAGAACGGAAAAAGTATAATCTTGATCCGATTATCCCCGCTGATGAAGGACGCTGATCAGACTTCATACCAGGAAATATATTCGAAAACAGTTGCATTACATGAAAATCAACCATCGATTTCACGATCAAAATGCATATTAAATTCAGGAAACGTAATCCAGTCCAAATCGATCTAAAGATTAGGGAAAGGCCTCTGATGACTCAATCTGACAACCAATCAACCTCAAGACGTGACTTTATTAAGGTGTCGACTGCGACCGCAATCGGAACGGGAATTCTATCCAGCCTGGGATCCTCGGCTCATGTTTATGCTGGTGGTGATGATAAAATTAAAGTTGGCCTGGTTGGTTGTGGTGGTCGTGGGACTGGTGCCGCAGCGCAAGCATTATCGACGGAAGGTCAAGTCAAACTGGAAGCGATGGCTGATGCATTCAGAGACCGGATGGACAGCAGCCTCAGTAACCTGCAGAAGAAATTTTCCGGTCAGCCTGAACGAGTGGATGTCGCTGAAGAAAAGAAGTTTGTTGGTTTCAACGCATATCAGCAGTTACTGGATAGTGGTATTGACGTGGTCATTTTGGCGACTCCTCCCGGATTCCGACCGATTCATTTTGAAGCAGCCGTCAATAAAGGCGTACATGTTTTCATGGAAAAACCGGTTGCCACAGATGTGACTGGCGTCAAAAAAGTTCTCGAAGCCGCCAAGAAAGCCAAAGAAAAGAAATTGTCTGTTGGTGTTGGTTTACAACGTCATCATCAACTACCTTACATTGAAACGATCAATCGTCTCAAAGATGGGGCCATCGGTGATATTACATCGATGCGCTGCTATTGGAATGGTGGGGGTGTATGGGATCCCCGTTTAGCCCGGAAAGATGCCAAGTCAGAAATGGAATATCAGATGCGGAACTGGTATTACTATAACTGGCTCTGTGGAGATCATATCAACGAGCAACACATTCATAACCTCGATGTATGTAACTGGCTGAAAGATAGTTTCCCGGTGAAAGCTTCTGGTATGGGCGGCCGACAGGTTCGTACGGATAAGAAGTACGGTGAAATCTACGACCACTTTGCCGTCGAATATGAATACGAAGACGGGACGCGAATGTATAGCCAATGTCGTCACATTCGTAACTGCTGGAATAGTGTGACAGAACACGCGCAAGGAAGTAAAGGCACATGCGATATCAGTGGTGCCAAATACGAAACCAATGCTGGGTATAAATGGCGCTATCGCGAGGCTAAGCCTAATCCCTATCAGGTAGAACATGATGACCTGTTTGCCTCAATCCGTAAGGGAACTCCTTACAACGAAGCGGAATATGGTGCAAAATCAACGATGACTGCAATTCTGGGACGTCTGGCTACCTATAGTGGTAAGGTGGTGACCTGGGATGAAGCGATGGCGTCCAATGTCGATTTGATGCCCAAAGAATTTTCCTGGGAAGCGACTCCCGTTACTGTACCTGATGAAAATGGATTCTATCCCATTCCAACACCGGGCGTAACAAAAGTTCTTTAGGCCACCATTCCCAATTGGCTCTCTGTATTTTGCACGTATTTTGATCCAGAGCTGTCGCAACAGCACCGACTTGTGCCGCTGTTGCGACAGTCGATTTACATTTGACTGACAGGTTAAGATGATGTGAATTATGCCGAGCACCTGGTCAGTGATCGTACCGTGTGTTCGGGGGCCAGGCTCCAAGGGCGGACAAAACAAAAGAAAAATCACTACGCGCTGGATACTGAGGGGGACACGATGCTAAGATACTGGGCGAAATCTGCCTGAAGCAGCTTCAGACCCAATTCACTTCAGCCCAGATGGGAAATCCCGGTTATCATGATTCAGCATCACATCTGGTTGACTGTTCTGGTTTTGATCTTGCTCATTCAGCATACCTTTGCCGACCCGCCTGCAAAGGGTAATGTATTAGACCACACCGACCTCAGCTATTTTCGAGATACCAACGGCAAGCAGCAGTCGATCAAGACAATCAAGGACTGGGAAAGACGACGTGCCGACATCTTGCGCGGTATGCAGCAGGTCATGGGTAAGTTTCCCAACCGCGACAAGCTCTTGCCGCTCGATGTGAAAGTTACCGAGGAAACCCACGTTGGCAAGCTGCTGCGGCGCAAGCTTTCTTTTCAAAGTGAGACGGGGTCGCGCGTAGGAGCTTATCTTTTCTTGCCTCAGCAAACCAACGACAAGAAGAAACATTCTGCCGTGCTCTGCTTGCATCAAACCACTCGACTGGGCAAAGGTGAGCCTGCCGGCCTGGGCGGTAAGCCGACCATGCATTACGCCCTGGAACTTGCGAAGCGTGGCTATGTAACTCTGGCTCCGGATTTTCCTTCCCTGGGTAATTACGATTACGACTTTGACAAAGACGACTACCAGAGCGGCACCATGAAGGCCATTTGGGACAATCGCCGCGCTGTAGATCTGTTGATTTCACTGCCCGAGGTCGACTCTCAGCGGATCGGCTGTCTGGGTCATTCGCTGGGCGGCCACATGGCGATGTTCACTGCGGCGTTTGAACCGCGCATCAGCGCGATCGTTTCCAGCTGCGGATTTACGCGATTTGGTAAAGACGATGTACCGAGTTGGACCGGACCACGCTACATGCCTCGAATCGCCTCAGTGTATGGCAACGATGCCCAGCGGTTGCCTTTTGACTTTCCTGAGATCATTGCCAGTTTGGCCCCGCGACCCTTCTTGACCTGTTCGGCCACCGGCGACCACGATTTCGATGTCTCGGGCGTGCGTGACTCTATCAAAGCGGCGCTACCGATCTATCGACTTTATGAAAAGCCTGACCACCTGGCAGCTTACTATCCAGAGTCCCCGCATGAGTTCCCCGAATCCGCCCGTCGCGTGGCCTATGCATTTCTGGATCAATATTTGCGAGGCCCGCAGTAAGGAGAAATCCATCGTGGGATACTGCAGGAATCAACTTTCTTCGGTACTTATTGATACACATTGAAAATTACGATGAATAGATCACTCAAAGATCATATTACGACTGTTACCGCTGAAGAGTATTCTCAGGTTCTGGAAGTATGGGAAGCATCCGTAAGGACAACGCATCATTTTTTATCCGAGAAAGACATTCAATCGCTTAAACCTTTAGTGTATGAATTCTGTTTGACAAAGTTACCGATTTTCTGCCTGCGTGATGAAGAACAAAAAGTGATCGGTTTTGCAGGTGTAGATGCTCCCAAAATTGAGGCGTTATTTATCGATCCTGCCTGGCAAGGTCAAGGCATCGGCCGCAAGCTGGTTGAATATGCAATCAACGATTTGCAGGCGGAACTGGTCGACGTCAACGAACAAAATGAAAAAGCGATCGGCTTTTATTTGCATCTTGGGTTTGAAGTCGTTCATCGATCCGAAGTGGATGGTTTTGGCAGGCCGTTTCCCTTGTTGCATCTAAAGCTGTCCGGCTGACAGGTCGGATTGAAACATCTGAGATGCTTGAATAATTCGTGGTTCTCAGGTGAATTTCTAATCGGGATCTGTTATCGTAAAGATCTTCCCTAAACCGTCCAGGAGCATGCTTCATGCCCGCCTGTTTTATGTGTTCGTTAATAGTATCATTGTCTTTTTTAATTTGTTCTGACTCTGTTTTATCGGATACACCTTTAAAGATTGGTGATCGACGAGAATTATTTATTGACAAAGCTCTTGTTGATAATCTGACAGGTAAGGCTGAAATTCGCCTGCATCATCCGATAGAACGTGAAGTGGTTTTTAAGTTTGATCAACCATGGGAAGGCAGTAGTTCTGGTTACCACACGATTTTTCAGGATGGTGACTTGTATCGACTCTATTATCGGGGTTCACATATCATCGTCTCAGAAGGCAAGCTGAATACGGGAAGTCACAAACCCTATTATTGCTATGCGGAAAGCAAAGACGGCTTGCATTGGACTCGTCCGGAACTGGGCATTGTTGAATTTAAGGGTTCGAAAAAAAATAACATCATCCTGGAAGGGCGGGGCGTCCATAATTTCGCTCCCTTCAAAGATGAAAATCCGAATTGCAAACCAGAAGCGAAATACAAGGCATTAGGGGGACTGCAACATGAGGGAGGGCTCTTCGCATTTCAGTCAGCCGATGGAATTCACTGGAAGCTGATTCAGGATAAGCCGGTGATCACAAAAGGTGCCTTCGATTCACAAAATCTGGCATTTTGGGATTCAGATCAAAAGACGTATCGTGCTTATTATCGCATCTTTACTGAAGGCACAACAACGGCCAAAACCTGGAAGCCGGAAGGTGACCGCGCTATCAGGACAGCAACCTCTTCCGATTTTATCAATTGGATGAACGCAGCTGATTTAACCTATCAAGATTCTCCCTCTGAGCAACTTTATATCAATCAAGTGAAACCCTATCATCGCGCTCCACATATCCGCATTGGGTTTCCCGCCCGGTATATTGAACGTGGCTGGTCAGAGTCAATGAGAGCGCTTCCTGATCCTGAAAATCGGAAACTACGGGCTTCTTCAGTAGAACGTTATGGAACTGCCATTAGTGATGGACTACTCATGGCTAGCCGTGACGGCGTGCATTTTAAACGCTGGAATGAAGCGTTCCTCCGTCCAGGAATTGAACGTCCTGGAACCTGGCAATATGCGCACCAGTTTATTGCCGAACATGTTGTTGAAACGAAATCTGCGTTACGCGGTGCTCCGAATGAATTATCAATTTTTGCAACAGAAGATTATTGGCATGGCAAAGGGGGGAGCCTCAGACGGTACACATTGCGGCTGGACGGATTTACTTCAGTACGTGCGCCGATGAAGGGAGGCGAACTCATCACAAAGCCAATCATTTTTGAGGGTAAAAAATTATCGGTTAACTTTGCAACCTCAGCCGCCGGTAGTATGCGTATCGAAGTTCAGACTAAGGATGGGAAACCAATTCAAGGTTTCACACTCGCCGAATGTGCAGATCTGTTTGGAGACACATTAAACCGCACAGTCACCTGGAACGAAAAATCTGACGTGAGTCGTCTGCAAGGGAAGCCGGTTCGTCTGCGCGTACAATTGAAAGATGCCGACTTGTATTCCTTACAGTTTCAGAAATGATTCAGGCTAATTCCTCCAATTTGCCGGCACAGTTGACGAAGGGATCGATTCGGAAGACGGAATCTTTTAGATGAATCATCCGTTGAACCAAAATACCCTTAGACATAGAGGAAAATGCTTGTACAGTCTGAGATCAAGGATTCTATTCCCTAACGAGTTTTCTCTATTCATAAACGACTCAACAAATGCTTTGATCCGGCATCTTGTTATTTGCGTATAACCTGTCCGAAAGAGCGGAATCATAGACTGGAAATTCCAGGTGAAACAGGTTGACCTCAAAATGGGTTTTTGCACATAATCCCCTTTTGTTGGATGTTCATCCATTTCAAGACTCAAGAACTCATTACCAGCATCTTAATCTACGAAAGTTGCTATATGGCTGATTCAAATATTGCTCCAGAGACTGACCCACAGAGTTGGCGTGAGCGTTTATATGAAATCATTTTCGAAGCAGACACACCTGCTGGTAAATTATTCGATATCTTTCTATTGATTGCTATCTTACTCAGCGTCCTGGTTATCATGTTGGAGAGTGTTGAATCGCTTGAATCCCAATTTGTTTTTGAGTTCGAATTCGCCGAGTGGTTTTTTACGATTCTCTTTACAATCGAATATGTTTCTCGCATTCTGTGTGCCCGTCGACCACTGCGATACATTTTCAGCTTTTATGGGATTGTGGATTTACTCTCCATCATACCGACTTATCTGATCTATTGTATGTATCAAGACTCAGATGAAATTCATCGATTGTCGGTGATTCGTGCAGTTCGACTGTTACGTGCCTTCCGAATTTTCAAGCTGGGACACATGTTGTCGGGAGCAGCCGAACTTCGAGCGGCCCTTTGGGCGACTCGTTCTAAGATCACCGTTTTTCTTGCCACAGTCGTGATTGCAGTCGTCATTGAAGGTGCCACGCTTCACTTGATCGAAAGCCCCGACAATCCGGGATTTAGTTCTATTCCCCAAAGTATGTATTGGGCAATTGTCACGATGACCACCGTGGGTTATGGTGATGTGACTCCACATACACCCCTGGGGAAATGTATGGCGGCTGTCATCATGATTCTGGGTTATAGTCTTATCATTGTACCAACGGGAATCGTGACAGCAGAACTGGCGCATGCGAGTGGTAAACTGAGTAGTGGTATAATTACAACACAGGTTTGCCCTGAATGCATGAAAGAAGGCCACGATCCCGATGCCACTTTCTGCAAATTTTGTGGTGGTCAACTCTAGCTGCAATTCTCAATAAATATGACCAACCAAAGAAAGTTCCGAAAACGGTACAGATTCTCGGAACTTCTTTTCTGCGCATCGCGTCAAATTCCCAGTGCTTAACAAAGTGCACCTCATTTCAACCAAAATCCGGTTTTCTCCAGGAGAAGTTCCGATGCGCAAACTTTATCACCTTACTGTGTTAGCTCTGATTTCTTTCGGACTATTTAATCAATCAAGTCTGGCTAAGGAGAAATCACAGCTCACTGAAACCAACCAGCCTTCGATCGAACTGGCGATACTGCTTGATACGAGTGGTAGTATGCAGGGATTAATCAATCAGGCACGCTCGCAACTCTGGAAAATCGTCAATGAACTGGCCACAACGAAACAAAAAGGGCAAGTTCCCGTATTAAAAGTCGCCCTCTATGAATATGGCAAAAGCAGTCTGCCAGCCAGTGAGGGGTATATGCGGCAAATCATGCCTCTCACCGAAAATCTGGATCAACTTTCAGAAGAGTTATTTAAACTGAAAACAAATGGTGGTCAAGAATACTGCGGACAGGTCATTCAGGCTGCTACAAATGGCTTGAAGTGGAGTGAATCCAATGAGAGTCTGAAGTTGATTTTTATTGCAGGCAACGAAGGTTTCAATCAAGGAAAGGTTGACTATAAGATCGCGTGTCCTGCTGCCATTCAAAAAGGAATTACCGTCAATACGATCTTTTGTGGACCGGAACAAACGGGAATTAAAACGGGTTGGCAAGAAGGCGCTCTCATGGCCGATGGTTCGTACTTGAGCATCAACCACGGAGTTAAAGTTGTCACTCCTGAAACACCCTACGATCAAAGGTTGAGTGAATTAAGCAGGGATATCAATCAGACTTATCTCTTTTATGGATCAGAGCGACAGCGAAAAGAATCCAGTAAGAGTCAGACGTCCGCTGATGGTTTGGCAGGAAAATCAAGTCCGGCCTCCGATGCAGATCGCGCTACGTTTAAGGGATCAGGACGCTATAAAGCAAAGGCAGATTTAATTGATGCCATCGTCGGTGAAAAAGTAAAACTCAACGAATTGAAAGAGGAAGAACTTCCAAAGGAACTGAAAAAACTGACGAAAAAAGAACAGGTCGCTTTTGTCAAGAAGAAACAAAAAGAACGAAAAGCGATTCAGCTTCAAATACAGGAACTTACCAAAAAAAGAAATCAATTTATCGCAGCAGAATTGAAGAAGCAGAATAACCAGAAAAAGAACAGCACGTTTGATACAGCTGTCATCAAAGCTTTGAAAGTACAGGCAGAGAAGAAAAACTTTCAATTTCAGCCGTAATGCATCAGAAATTCTGATTCGATCAACCGTTTCTTCAAGCAAAGTAACCGAATTACAATTCCAGGAGCCTGATTATGAGAGGTCATCGACTTGCATTGGTCATCGCCTGTGGCGCTACAATTCTGATAAGTGCGGGCACAGTGACAAAGGCCTGCTTCATGCGGGCACCCCAACCGGTTCAGGTCTGGCTGGATCATATCAATGTCGACATCGTCGATCAGGTGGCTGTAAAGACCTATCGTTGTGCTTTCAAAAACCCTAATGGCAGAGCTATCGTTGGTGGAACCTGCTACATGGAGCTTGAGCCGGGTACTCAAGTGAATAATATGTCCGTGCTTGTCGATGGCAAGGAAATGCATGCAGAGATTCTGGGTGTTAAAAAAGCGAATCAGGTCTTTCAGGAAATAGTACGCAAAGGTGGCTCGCCTGCATTGCTCGAATATTATGGAAACCAGCTCATTCAAACCAGAATTCCGCGAGTGGAACCGGGGAAAACGGTGATGGTCAAACTGACTTACACAACCGTTTTGAAAAAACGTGGAGATCTAATTCGCCTGCAAATGCTTAATACCAACCCCAAAGCATTAATGCAACCTTTGAAAGAAGCTTCGGTGACTGTGAATATACGTAGTTCTGAACCGATCAAAAATATTTATAGTCCAACGCATGAAGTCAAGCTTGTTGAGAAAAAAGACTGGGATATTTCAGTCGAATGGAAACAGAAAAATTATCTTCCCAAACATCCCTTTGTGCTCTACTATCAAACATCGCCTGATAAAGTGGGTGCCAGTCTGGTTGCACACCGGGAGCGAAATCAGCCAGGCTATTTCATGATGATGCTTTCCCCCACTCAAGGCCAGGGAACTGGTAAATTAACAGAGCAACAGATCCTGCCGAAAGATGTTGTATTCTGTGTTGATACCTCTGGTTCCATGCTGGAAAATAACAAGATTACTCAAGCACGTGACGCATTAAAATACTGTCTGAATCATCTTCGTCCGGGAGATCGATTTAACGTAATTGATTTCAGTACAACCGCTCGACACTTCAATCGAGGAGGCCTGCTCGAATTCAATGAAGGAACAAAGCAGAAAGCATTAGCTTATGCAGAGGCATTATCGGCCCGCGGTGGTACTGCAATTGAAGAGGCATTATTGCTTTCACTGAAACATCTGGAAACAGATAGTGCCAGCTCCACTTCTAAACAGCGACTTAAAATGATTGTTTTCTCGACCGATGGACTTCCCACAATTGGGGAGCGTGATGCGCGAAAAATATTGAAAACGATCTCGCAGAAAAATACAGAAAATGTGAGATTGTTCGTCTTCGGCGAAGGCTATAATGTGAACACCAAATTGCTTGATTTTTTAGCCCTCGAACATCGTGGAGAAGCCGACTATATCCTGCCGAAAGAAGATATTACTCAGAAAATCAGCCAGTTCTTTGATCGAGTTGGTAGCCCTGTGATGACTGATGTCACATTTGATTTTGATGGTGCAGGGGTGCTCGATGTTTATCCGAGACAAATCAGAGACATATTCAAGGGAGAGCAGTTGTTGGTTTACGGTCGCTATACTGGATCGGGATCAAAAACCATCAATGTGTCTGGTATGATCAATGGAGTCAGGGCAACACTTTCCTATCAACTGGATTTTCCCAAAGTATCGATGGATGATAAGAACTGTTTTGTGTCTCGGCTTTGGGCGGGGCAAAAAGTGGACTTTCTGCTTGAAGAAATCCGCAAAAACAATACAAGCCATCCAAATCAGGAACTGGTGAATGAGATCACTTTACTTGCTAAGCAGCATGGGATTGTGACTCCTTATACCAGTTTTCTAATGGCAGATGACACGGTATTGGGTAATACCCCAATACCTGCGCTTCAGGCGTACCGTGGTCAATCGAAGTTACAACGAGAACGTAGACAACTGAATTGGAATATCGAAGAAAAGTTGAAAGCGGATCAATCTTCGATCCAGGCTGAAGGGAGTCTCCGACAAAGTCAAATTCTGGATGCACAAAGTTCCAATCGTGATCGCAATGCCGCTGGTAAAAGTGGGAATGCCTCTCGTTTTTACCTGCAGGCAGAACGAGAGATGAAAAAAGTTGGTAAAAAGGGCTCTGCCTTACAGTCCATACGATATATCGGTAATCGGACGTTTTATAAGTCAAAAGGAACTTTCTGGAATGAAAGCTTATATGATCCCCAAAAACATAAAGATCTCAAAATGATCGAAGTTGGTTCGAAAGATTATTTTCAACTGCTGGATCAAGATCAGCGATTAGCAAAATATCTGTCCTTAGGTAATGTGATTCTGCAGGTTGATCAACGCTGGTATCAAATCAAAGAACAGTCCAAATCATAAAATGATGAAGGAATTAGAATTCCAATCTTTTTATATTACGTAACTGGTTCTGGTTCTCTCTCTTGCTGTTCTTTCAACAAGCGGGGAGGGTGAGCAGTCCATACTGCAGCAGCCGCGATGAGCGGTAAAATCGTAAACAGATACAAGACCGGATTATATGATCCAAAATAATCGATGGACATGGCAACCGGCAATGGGCCGAGTGCAGAAGCCAAAATCATCATCGACCAGGCAACGCCCCGCACTGCTCCCTGATTCATACGCCCATAATAGTTAATCCAGACAACGGTCGCGGTACTGCGAAAAATACTACCAGTCATTCCCAGTAACAGAGCGTAAATGATGACCATCCAGATTGCCGGCATCGTCAATACGATCAGGTTCGCCACTGATAAGCAGATCATGGAAAAGAACAGAATGTAGCGGCTGGGAAGTCGATCTGTAACCCAGCCAGCTGGAAACATCAGAACCGTAGCACAGATCGCTTGAAATGACATCATTCCGATAGCCCATTTTGTGGGAACACCATGACTTCCCAGTAATGCAATTTGATGAAAGATTAATCCTGTTCCCACCAGCGAGTGAGTCGTGATGACGGTTAGCAACTTCCAGAAAGTGGGATCACGCAAAACTTGTCGAACCGTCCACGATTCAATGGTCGCCGTGATCAGGGGGCCTTTTGCTTTTTTACCATCTGCTTCGATTTCCGGCTCTCGTGCCGGGTCGATTCCATCCGGGTGCAGGTCTATGTCTTCCGGTCGGTTTCTTACCAGAATGATTCCCGGCAGAATTAAGCAGACGGCGACCGAAACGGCATAAAACACCCAGCCATTTTTCCATCCATAATTGGCAATGAGCCAGCTATTCAGTAGTGGAACAGTCATCACCGAAAATGCACTGCCAAATCCAGCAAGCGCTGTGGCACGCCCTCGTTTTCGTTCGAACCATTCTCCCACCATCCAGACTGAGATGAGCGTCAGCGCTCCTTGTCCCAGGCTGCGCACAAAACTGAATCCAATGTAAAGACCCGTGAGGGAATGGATTTGAGACATGCAAAAGCAGGCGAGTGCTAATCCAGCGGCCACTAAAGGCAGCATGATGCGCGCTCCCCAATGGTCGAGCAGTTTTCCTGCAAATGGTAAGAGACAGGCACTGACAAGCGTCGCGAATCCGTAAGCCAGGGAGTATTGCGTTTCTGTTAAGCCGAGCCCGGCACGCATAGGGTCTTTAAAAACAGCGACCGAAAATGACTGTCCTGGCGCTGACAGAAACTGTGTGAAGGCAGCAATACCCACCATTGTCCAGCCAGGAAAAAATCGATGGTTGGGTGCTGGTTCTGTTGCAACAGAGGTTTCCGCTTCTGTGTCAGCAAGTGCGGGCTGAGGGTTCATTAAAAAAGATTTCTTTAGTGGATTTATCAAATGGTCATTTTGAACACGCGACCGGTGGGTTGAACCAACTATAGCAGAAGGGGGAAGACAAGCGTAGCGTAATGAGAGGGTGCTTCAAGCAAATAGTGCAATCTTCATGCATTCCTTACTGAATTTGAATCGTACATTGATTCAAATCCCCAGCCAGTCATTAAACAGAAAATTGAGTCGACCACTCAGCAGCGCGATTCTACCCATTACCGTGTAGGCGAAGCTGGCCCCGAATGTGACCATCAGAAACCAGACTCCTAATCTCGAGATGTATTTGAACATTCCTTCGTGTTCAATTGAGAAAAAGAAATAGACCATACATGATGTGACTCCAGTAATGACAATCGTGTTTCGCAATGATTGAATCCAGAGTATCGAACCATCAGCGGAAAAGACAATAAATGGCATGATTGTATTTTGAAGCTGTCCTACAAAATCAGCTTCAAGATAGCTGATGAGACGGATTCCAGCAGTCGCACCGATGAAGAAAGCCAGAGGCCAGCGTGCGATCCAGTTACCTTTGGGAGCCAGTCGCCACAGGAGCAGAACACTTAAGACCAGGGGGATGAGATAGAGCAGATTGGGTTTAGTCGAACTATCCATGTCAGGGAATAAACTGATACGTGCAAGTCCCGGCAGGAGTTTGGCATAAAGGTTTGTCGCGATCTCTGTCCAGAAAGCAACAACCATTGCGTAGGCTGCAGAAACGCCTACAAATACTGCTTCGGTAAATTTGTAGAGTGGATTATCGCCATACAGGAAGGAAAAAATAGCCAGAGTACAAAAAGCGGACACCCAGAGGCCGAGAGTGCGACAGGCTCAGACTGATTTCTGGTTTCCCTTTTTCTTGCGCGGAAACAGGTTGGAATTTAGACCAGCGATAGGTCTGTTGATCAGAATCAGGTAATGATGATTTCGCTTCAACGGGAACATCACGTACATAAACACGCCCGTTACCGTCAAAAGTCTGATACATGAGGAACGAACCACCAAGTACCATGACTACTGTCCAGATGAGTGTTGACTGTTTCATTAACGCGTTCCCTGATTTCGTTCCCAAAAATAGATCACATTACCCAATGCAATCAGACCAATGAGCAGTAAATGAGCTACCAGTTGTGGCCCCATGCGTTTGAGACCTTCTTTGGCATCGGGGTTGTCCTTCAGTTCGGGATATTGATTAATAATCGCCTGTTCGTATTCGGCTGCACCTTTAATCGCTGCCAGCATTCCCGTCAGTTGTTGAGGGATATAAGGTAACATGATCGGTGCCTGCACTCCGGTGCAACCAATTACAGTAGGAATATCAAAGGGAGCTGATCCATAAAGGACCCATTCTTTTGAGCCTGGATAACCGGCACTCACATTCGCTAACAGATCGACTTGTTGAATATTCTTAAGGTTTTTTGTGAGTGGGATGTTATCCAGATTAGTGCCATGAATGTCAGTGGTATATGATTTTTTGAGGTCTTCGACAACCAGTTTAATGACCCCTTCGTTCCCTGCTCGAAATCCCAGATTGACATACTTTGTGCCGTACTTTCCTTTATATGTGTCTGGATATTCACTCTCAAGTAGATCAATCGAACGCTGAATCATGGGGATGCCCTGTGGCCATAATGTCATGAAATAAATATTGTGTTTTTTCAGCGCACAATGTCTGGTGAAAGCTGCCGCCATTGGTTGTAGTTCACCTTCACTGGCGGGATCATAATCTAATGCCATAACGATATTTGAGCCTTCAGGAAGATGGTCCACTGCATCAAATACAGCTTCAACCTGCTCGGAAGGTTTTTCCGGAAACGTGACACCCAGGATAAGCGGAATCGAAACTGCGAGGAACATGAGCAGGAAGATCCATCGACGATCCAGGTTTTGTAGAATTTTGAGCATCGTTCACGCTTCCTGATCTGATCCAAGGTAAGAACGATCGACGCCTAACAGGACTTTTAATGAAGTCGAGGCTACTCCTAATGCAATTCCAATTGTAATTGCTCGCATACCAGGAGTCGTAAAGTCGTTCATGATGATTTGTGAAATGTGTTGCAATTTAAAATCACTGAATTTGATGCCATCTTCACCAATGATATATTCATTCGGAAGCCAGCCTGTCAACCATTCACTGGCATAGGTCCGACCGAGTAATACAATGACGGCGATGACCAGCAGGATCGTTGCTTCCACGTTTTTCGCACGAAATGCCCGAAAGGCGGCAGAAGAAATATAAAATGCCAGCAAAGCAAACATCGTTGCCGAGAGTGGGTAAAAAATGTA
Source organism: uncultured Planctomycetaceae bacterium (assembly GCA_942492165.1). Lineage (GTDB taxonomy): Bacteria > Planctomycetota > Planctomycetia > Planctomycetales > Planctomycetaceae > Gimesia. Next base: position 72,360 of record CALOEF010000089.1, on the reverse strand, counting down.
CTCAAATAACCACCAGAAGGCGCTGCCTTCTTCAAGATAATCTCCCGACCAGGCATATTCGGGAAATTTCACATTGGGATGCACGCCGACTTTTGCCAGACCAACAAATAACGTGATGAAAAAAGCAATTAACGTAACAGCGGCATAACCCCAGCCAGGCTGTTTGGCAGATATCTTCTGCAGTTGCATTTTAAGTAGATTCCCACCTCCGAGAATGAAAGCAAATGCAGCTAACAGGTTAAACCAGGCCATCGCATCATTTCCCCAATCCACAAATTTGGGAATGAATGCGGTGGCGATGAGGATAAACCCTGTCACTGCCGAGATGAACAGGGGGACTGTTCGTTTCATTATTAAAAACCTCCCTTACCGAGGATATTTTCCTTGAGATAAGTCTGGGCTGCTTCCAGATATGACGTGCTCTCTTCAATTTGTAAATTGTCATCCAGTTTTTGTGATGCTGAATCTAATGAAGCTAACGTCATAATCAGGCATCCCGCTATCAGTAATAAGCCACCAACCAGTTTTCCAAAATCCTGTCCCTTCAGACTTCCTAACTGTTGAGGTTCTCCTGAAAGATAAGCCGACGCGGCGAAGAATTCTTCTCCAATTAAAGTGAAGTCACAGGCGGCGACAAAGAAGGGGAGTTGTGTCGGCATTGCTGTTCCAGCGACCTGGATGGCACCGACAGAGTTGCCTGTTTCTGCTAAAATCAAGGACTCTGCGTAAAACGCTCCCATATAAAAACAGGCCGCTGGTTTATCGCGGACCATTTTTCCGGTCACACTGGCTACGTATCCAAACTGTTCGTCAGTGATGTAGTAGATATCATCTTCGTTGTATTCATCGGGTCGACCCGCGGCGAGATAAGCGGCTTCGACAGTATCACGGGCTGTTGTCATCACGAGGGAACGTGAGGTAGGGACTTCCAGCGTCGCCCGATAGTCTGCCGTTGTTTCTGCGACTTGTGCCAGAATCGTGATACCGGCAACGGTCTGGATATCATTAATGTCCTGAATGCCGGGTACAAATAAGCAAGACCTGCCCATTTCAGTCGCTCTGCCCACGGCATCATTAATTGCTTCCAGACCGGCGATTTTTCGAACCTTGAATTGTTTGCCTTTGCGGGCCATTTCAATAAAAAGGATCACCGAACCACAAATCAGAAATACAAAGACTGCAAACCAGCTGCGTTGCAGATTAAACCATTGCAGGGAAGCAATCACTGGTTCCTTTAGCTCAACAGATGAAGATGTTAAACCTTCCTGGCCTACTGCCTCAATGCGATATTGATAGGGAACACCGGGTTCACAGTTGGAATCTCTGAATGTATTGACGCGGTAGGTTGGTTCACCAATGATTTCAAATTGATGTTCCGTTTTCTCTTTTTCTAAGTTGGTTTTCGATTCAGGATTCAGGGGCGTTGATTCCTCGTCTCCGCCGACTGTTTTTCGGGAGATCACGTAACGTAAAACTTTACGTGGTTTGGTGTCTTCATCATCATCTTTGGACAGTGTCCAGAACAGATCGATCCCGGTTCCCGCATCACCGGGAACATCTTCCGCTCGAAACTGTGTCGGCGGTGCCGGAGGTTCCGCTGCTTCCGTAACGGACACTCCGCAAGCGAATGCCAGACACAGAATCATCAGTGTTTTGATTTCCCTATGTTTCCATAAAAGCATCAATGATTATCCTTCGATAAGTTCCACATTAGCGCGTGGTACAATCACTTTATTTCCTGTATGTAGAACCACTTCGAGTACCCGAGATTGAGAACCCGATTCCAGTGTTTGTAATTCTGTTGGCAGCTCGCCGACTTCGCCGAGCAAGCCAAAATAGGGATCGCGAATAATTCGGACTGGTACGCCGAGCTCCAAAATTCCGTGTGTCGCAGCATTCGAACCATCGGAATCAGATGGTGTTGAGTTTTCTGATCGCGGAATGACAATTTCAGGTCGCATAACGCCGGCACGAATTTGTGTTGTGCCATTGACGGCGGCTTCAGAACCTTCGCATTCTTTGAACAGCTTAAACGTTCGATCTGCCATCGCAATGTCGCCAAAGCCTTCTGTGATGATTAATGTTGTGCCTATGTTTTCCGATCCGGTGACGGCGACACCCAGGTCATATCCCAGAATTTCTTTCAGATCTTCGTCGTCCATACCACCTGAGATGATTGCAGCGACGCCAATTTCAATTCCCCGCTTGACTGCTTCGCCGGTCATACGGGCACCGCCAATGATAATTTTCCCCCGCATGGATTCATTAAGTAATGAGGCTTCCAATCGATCCTGACTGTTTTGGCAGGCTAATTGAATCGTGCCGTATGCTTCGCCGCCAATACCCAGAATTCCCTGCAGGAATGAAACTTCCGATTCGATGACCACTCCCTGATTGGGAATGACTTCTTTGACAATACCGGCTTGATAAGCACGTACCTGAATGGGAAGCGGGGCACCTCGTAGAATGACTTGACCAGTGACATGGGAAATCGATTCGATTGTTCCCGCGGTTTTCGCTTTTGTTTCTGATTTGAAGAAGCCAAAGATGCCGTTGCTGCGTGCCAATGTGTCTCCTGTTTGAATTTCGTCTCCTGCTTCAAAAAGCATACATGTGGGAACTTCAGATGGGGCAACAGAGATCTGGTTGGCAATATTAATTGGAGTGACATCTCCGGGCATGAATGTCTGCGCGACAATTTGTTGAGAGGTAACGTGATCTCCCACCTTAACCAGAACATCGCCTGGAATAGGAAGGATGCGACGGCTGGAATGCAGCACTCGCTGACTGATTTGTAATCCGGGTGAATATGCCTTTGCCATTATCATCAATTCTTTTTAAGTGATCGCGTTACGAATTCAATTGATAATCGGGGTATAATTGTAATTCCTCTACCCAGCTTTCTAATTCTGTCTGGTGTCGTTTTTCTTCTGTTGGCACACTGAGTGGTCTGCCACGGGCGTCGAGAATCAATCCAACTGTCCCGCCACGCACATGGAATTCGGTTCGTTTTCCTGAACCAGCACCAAAGTCATATCCACGATGTGGTTCCAGAACAATTTTTGCCTGCTCACCAGGAGCAAGCGCTAACAGTTTCATATCACCACAGGCCATTTCCCCTGAGGTATTAAGCGTGTTTCCGGAAATCTGATATTTGAAACAAGATTTCCCGGAACGATAAACCCCACGTGGTGCAATGCAGGTTCCTAAATAAATCAAGCAGTCACGCTCGAACACCTCTAATGCGGCATGGGGATGAACTTGCGCCAGGACTCCCAAATGAGGCATCATGAAAATGCTGTCTTTCGCCAGCAAGGTCATGCCTTCAGGCTCGAAGGCATCAACCATTAAGGCAGCAGTCTGATTCATATTTGGAGCGTGCGACAATACACCTCCGGAACCGACCAGAAGGTCCAGCGTCATATTATTGACAATGGAATCACCACTGCTGTTTTGACTGAAGGTATCTCCCACCGTCCGTTGTTGCTGTACACCTTTAAGGGTCGTTGCAAATTCTTTATGTTGGACATAGGCTAATCGGAGTGCCTCGCGAGCAACCGCTTGCTCGAAGACTAAAGCTTCTCTCGTTTGGGGAATTGTAGTGGGTCTGATCATTTTATTCTTGATATGATTTTGAAGTTCTCGCGGGTCCATATCCAAATGCATCCAACGAAAAATCATTGGGAGAGTGGCAGAGGCACACACATTGGAAATGGAATAACTCATTCCCAGATTAGCGCTCACCGTTCGATTAAACGTGCCTTCAAACACGCTAAAGACGTCTGTTGTGGCTCCGCCGATATCAACGCCGAGTGCATTGATTCCCTCTTGTTGTGCGATCGTCTGTAAAATATTACCGACGGCACCCGGAGTCGGCATGATCGGGGCATCAGCCCAGGAGATCAATTTGTTATAGCCAGGAGCATGTGCCATCACGTGTTCCAGAAACAGATCATGAATCGCATCGCGGGCGGGAGCCAGATTTTCCAGTTCCAGAACCGGGCGCACATTTTCAACAGAGGTCAATGTCACGTCTTCGTCAAACGTTTCTTCAACGAGCGATATCACTTCCTGATTGCCGGCAAAGATCACAGGCATCTTGTATGAGCCGCCGAATCGGGGTTGCGGTTTGGCAGGAGCAATCAGTTCGGCCAGCTCGACAACATGTTTTTGCGTGCCACCATCAGTGCCACCTGCCAATAGAATCATGTCGGGACGCAATTCACGAATACGCTGGATTTGTTCGTGTGCCAAGCGTTTATCGTTGGAGCAGATTGTGTCCATGACGATCGCACCTGCACCCAGTGCGGCACGTTTGGCGCTGGCAGCCGACATCTCACGCACGACTCCAGCAACCATCATTTGTAAACCACCTCCCGCGCTGGAGGTTGAGATATAAATATCACAACCAGTATCGTCCTGTGCCGGCCGGATGATTTCTCCATTTTCATTAATCAGTTTGCGACCCGCTAATTCACCGACTTCAGTCACTGCGTTCACAACACCGACTGTGACATCAGCGGCTGGTTCTTCGACGGTCGTCGGTGCTTCGCCACGATAAGTCTGTCGGTACACCCCATTGACTCTCTCGATCAAAATCGCTTTTGTTGTAGTACTGCCACAATCAGTGGCGAGGATTACATTGATTTGGTCGGGATCAAATTTTTTTGAGGGTGCGGCGTTCATATTATGACTTGTCATCCATGGAAATATGAAAACTGAGTGGGCTTGATTTAAGTTATGAGGCTGAAGTCAGGAGGAATCCTCTTTCATTTCCTCTGAAATCTCTGAGTTTAATTCTCCATTATGAGAGACCCTTTGTTCGTTTGACCTGGCAGTGTTGAGGGTTTCTAAACGGGAACACATCCATTCAATGGATCCACGTTTTTCCAAAAAATCAGCAAATAATTTTTGTGATTTGGATTCGACCAGAAATGACAGAAATGGAGAAAAGAAGTGTATTGCCTGCGAGCCGATATAGTTTAATGGTCGAGAGGTCTCGAGTGAGAGAATTGCCAGTGTGACCATCTTTCGTCGAATAATTTCGTGACAGATACGGTCGGCAATTTTTTGCTGTTCCTGTGTAGGAACAAAATCTTCAGAGCGTTCTACCGCAAAGGCATGCGCGAGCCACTGTTTGATCATTACCATCCTAGTAATACCTGCTGTGGGGTCAAATGACGCAAGTGATTTTTGTTACTGAATGAAGTGTAACAATAGCAGGCTCAGAATAAAATGAATAGATTCCCGTTCCAGAAAAAAAGAATCTGAAATAATCTGACTCTGGCTTCTGAAGAACAGAAATCAGATTGCAATACATGAAGTGAGAATTCACTCCAGAGCGAACAGTTTTTTCGCATTGGATGTCGTGATTGTTGCCATCTCTTCCAATGTTTTATCGTGCAGTTCAGCCAGACAGGCACAGGTGTATTTTACAAATGCGGGTTCGTTGCGTTTGCCTCGTTGTGGAACGGGCGCCAGATACGGAGCATCTGTTTCAACCAGCAATCGATCCAGAGGGATTTGCCGTGCTGTAGCGCGAAGATCGTCGTTCTTTTTGAAAGTTAACATGCCCGCAAAAGAGATGTGCAGCCCCAGTTCTAAACAGGCGTCTGCAGTTTCAGGACTACCACAAAAAGAGTGCATGATTCCTGTGAGCGGAGTCCCTTCCGCTTCCTGTTGCAAGAGCTCAACGACATCCGCTTCCGCTTCCCGGCAGTGAATCACAAACGGGAGATTTCGTTTTTGGGAAAGTTGAATATGTTTGCTGAAATAGTCGCGTTGTAATTCGATGGGAGCATAATCCCAGTATCGGTCGAGACCGGTTTCGCCAATTCCAACCACTTTATCGGCAGTAGAGAGTGTCTCTATCAGTTCCCAGTCACCGGGTTTCATTTGTGCGACATAGTTTGGTTGAATGCCAACAACAGCGAATACCTGTGGAGAGTCTGCCGCAAGTTGAACTGCACGCTGGCTGCTTTCAGCCGTGGTTCCAATAGTTAAGATGGTTTCAACGCCCGCATCAATTGCACGTTGCACTGTTTCCACTCGATCTGGATGAAAGGCTTCTTCATCGAGGTGGGCATGGGTATCAAATAATTTCATATTCTCTTTATGTTTTCAGTTTGAAGACGTTTTGGGTTTTGTTTTTGGTGTTATCTTGTTGACGTCGGTCGCAAAATGGATCGAATGAAACCCGGCAGCCAGGCTCGTGTCGTAGGTACGAATCATTTCGCCTAAAGGAACATCTTCAGCGATGTCCAGAATTACAGGGATCTCGGGTGCTAACGCAGCCAGTTCCATTAATGTCTGCTTTAGTTGATCAAACTCAGCATACTCGCGGTCATTTAATTCGACAATCGTATGGTTCTCGCGTTGCTTGAGTTTTAACCAGACTTCCCCCAAAGGCTTTTCCTGTGGTGTTGTTTCCGTAGATTCAATACTGCCGGTCGCCAGTTCTGTTGGTAACAAAAGTTCCTTGATCTGATTCGCGGATGCGCTGATAAAAAAGATTAACAGGAGAAATACAACGTCGATCATCGGCGTCATCGTTGTCTGATCCTGGATATCAGAGCGTGCGTTGTGGTGTGATGGGATTTTCATGTCAGTCAGGTCTTACTCATTCAGAACGGCAAATTGAACATTGGAGATACCTGCGCGAGCGCAACTGATGAGTACGCGTTCCACAATGCGATAAGGAATTCGACGATCACCACGAATTCGAATTTCTGTTTCTTTCTGTTTCGGCTTATCGATTGAAAGGAGTTGCGCGTCTAATTCTTCGGCAGTAATTTCTTTGCCACGCAGATGCAATCGTTCATCCAGAGAAATCGTAATGATGATCCTGCGAGGTGATTCTGCTGGATCTGGTTTGTTTTGTGAAGCCAGCGGTAATTCCACCGCTTCCAGTTTTTCATTCTGGGTTAAATGCGTGGCTGCGAGGAAGAAGACAATCAGAAGAAAGACAATGTCAATCAAGGGGGTAATGTTAAATCGTATTCCCTGCTGACGGGGGCGTGTTGGAATTCTCATACTTCCGGTCCTCCGGCAGGGGGAGCGGGTCGAGATGCCTGCTGATTTGCGATCCGTTGTGCGAGTTCCGTTTCAGGGCTTTTTCGGAGTGGTTTTCCCGCTTGTTTTGCGGGAACTGCCATGGAATGTTTAAAGTCGGCAAAGACGTGTTCTGCTAATAAAGAAGACTGGGCAACCAGTTCATCAATCCGGTTTCGAAAGAAAGCAAAGCTGGCTAGAGCAGGAACGGTCACGCTCAATCCGAACAGAGTCGTAATTAATGCTTTGGAAATTCCAGGAGCCAGTTCGGCAACGTCAGGGTTGGCTTTGGCAGTGAATTCTGAGAATGCCAGAATCATACCCCAGACCGTACCCAATAGGCCAAGCATCGGCGACAAAGTTCCAATAACTGAAAGGTACTCAATTTTGCGATTTAATCGAGCCGACTGCTGCATGGCTGCGTCTTCCATCGCTTTTTCAACGGCACCATAACCCATCTGAACTTCTGCCAGTCCTGCTGAGAGAATGTAAGACAGGAAACTGGGGTTCGATTTACAAATGGAATCAGCACCACGGTATTGTTGCTGTGCAATGAGAGTATGCACTTCTTCTGCGAGTCCGGGAGGCATGAGTGAGTTACTGCGAATGCTGATGACGTGTTCAACGATGAGAGCAACCATTGCAATGCTCAGGACGGCAATGATAATGCCGATCGTACCAGCATCATCAACCAACTGACGGAAATCAACATTTGAAATTCCCGTTTCATTAGCGCCACTCGTATCATCGGCGGCATGACAAAATACCGGCGTTAAAAAAGTAAAGCAAAAGAAGACTAATGCAATTTGAGCACAATTTAAAAAAGGTTTTCTACGATCCATCAATATGATTCTTTTCCAGAATTGTTGTTATTCAGTTTTTAAGAGTTTGAGTGGCAGATTAATTCTTTAAACCATCGGGTTTCAGTAACTGGTCAATCATTTGCTGAGCGATTTGTCTGGATGTGGACTGCGGATAGCGCGCCCACAGTTTCCTGGTAGAGACGGATCGCATTTTGGGTTTGCCCCATGGCAAGTAGTGAGTCAGCGGCTTTGATATACGCAATGGAAGATAATTGGGGATTTGAATCGTATGCCAGAGGAATCCAAAGGAATGACGCTGCTGCCTGATCGTGCCGTTCGAGCATGGCATAGCCTGTTCCCAGTAAAAAACAGGGCCCCGCTCTGAGATGCTCCGGGATCTGTTTCAGGTTCCGTTCCCAGCGCTGGAGATCTAACAGGCTCAAGTTATCTGCTTTCAGTCGAACTCTCCAAAGCTGTGCGCGTGCCAGTTGTTGTATGTTGACCTGTGTACTGGTTGCCAGAGATCGCAAGACAGCTTCAGCCTGGGCCTGATTATCGCGCGTGTTGAGTAAAAAACTGGCGCCGATTAATTGTTTGATTTCGTTTTTATCTGTCAGCCAACTTCGGGCAGCATTGCGTGTGGGAGATGATGTGTCATTGATACTCCAGTCCAGGGGGATCAATTCGAAGTAACGCGAATGTGGTTCATTTTCAACCATCATTTGAAATCGGAGCGCCGCCTTCAACTCGTCGCCCTGTCTTAATGCGGTCTTGATCATCAATGCCAAAATTTCACGTCGAACCCATGTTCGATTTTCAATATTCAGAGCTTCGCTGAATGAATCGATGGCTTTGTCGAATTGACCTGCCTGCAGTTGTTTGAGCCCTCGCTGGTATTGTTCGGTTTGTGGAATATGAACTTTGACTATCTGTGAACCGGGATAAGTTCTGACAGTACCACTTGGAAGTAGTTTTACTTTGATTTCTTTTTGCGTAAAATCCAGAATCGTGCAGGGCAGGGTGGCATGGCCGACGTGATGTTCCTGACGAACTTCGATCTTATCCTGTGCACTGACGGATGTCAGCTTCAGTAAACTGAAGACAGTACTCATAATTGCCAGTGCAAGAGTTCGCATTTCGATTCTTTCAAAATCAGACAGTTTGCATTACTCTGCTGTTGCAGGTGTGATCGATTCCGATTGGCTCGTTTCCTTCGTTTTTTCTTTCTCAGAATCTTCTTTAATGAAAAACCAGGATGCCAGCATCAAGAGTGCACCGCCGGTAATTGCCATATCAGCCACATTGAAAATTCCCGTTCGTAATGGGCCAATTCCAATATTGAGGAAATCAATCACGATCCCTTCCCGACAGACACGGTCTATTAAATTACCGATTCCACCTGCTAATAATAAGGAAAGTGCGATAAATTGGATGAATGGCATCTGCCAGCGAAAAATCAGCATCCCGGCAACAATAATTAAAAAAGCAGAGTTGGCGACTACCAGCATGAAAAACCGGACCGGTTCCGAAAGATGGCTCCCGACACTCAGAAAGGCTCCTGTGTTTTCTGCATATTCCATTCGAAAAGTATTATTCAGATAAGTGATCGGCGGCCTGGTTTTGAGTTTATCGACGACAATGATTTTCGTGACCTGGTCACAGCCTACGCAAAACAGCAAACAGGCCAGTAACAGAGAATAGCGTGTCACTTTAGATACTGTCGAAGACATTAAGATAATACTTTCTGATGTTTTAATGAGAAATCTGTAAACGTGATTTCCATATTAATAATTGATTTAACGATTTCGAAGAAATTTACGAACGTTGTAATAGCGGTAACTGCCACGATTTTGTCGAGACAGTTTTTCGAGTGAGTTTCCTTCCGTAACCCGAAAACCCTCTCCAAATTCGATACAGTGAATCTTTGCTTTACCACCATTTAACTTGCGGATTTCATTGAGGTCGGCACTGGATAATTGCGGGTGCTTGGCATCGGTGAGAAAGAATATGACATCGGGCTTAAAACTTAAAGCTCTCTCCAGCGCGGGAATGTGAAGAGTACCCCCATCAGGTTCGACATTTTGTATAAATTGACGGGCCAGGGTCCTGTTGATATCGGTTGCATATAAAAGGTCTGCTGACTTGCCACGGTGTTTCATAGCGCGCGTGGTCGTGTTGTAGAAAATGATTTGAAACTGCTGATGATGATTTAAACCAGCTAAACTCGCAATGAGCTCAGAGCGCGCTTTTCGAATGGGGGCCCCTTGTGGTGCAGCCATACTGCCGGAACAATCGAGAACAAATACAAATCGTTTTCCCGAATCGACGGCATCGAAAAAGTTGACCTTACCTGTTCCCATCACGGGTGGGGCGAGGGCAGTGCTGGGAGATGCCAGCAACGGATTCGTTAAATCAGGAGTAGATATGCTGGGGATGGCTGGAGATCTGTTTGGGCCTGCACCCAGCAGCTTTGAATCGAACTCCGGTAGTAAGGGATCGATAGGGGGCTGATCAAGAACTTCCTTGATCTGTTCTGGTTGAGAGGTTTGAGTTTGGGTCAGTTCCTGGGATTCTGCTTCTGTTTCTTCGTTTTTTTTGACATCCGGTGACTGCTTGACATAAATGCCAACGCTGCGCAGGTCACCATCTTCTCCTCCTGTCAGGCCGCTCTCACAACGATTAAGGCTGGAAATGAGAATGAACAATATCAAGGAGTGGATTGCAAGAGAGGCAGCCCAACTGGGAACCACGAGTAGCGGAGAATTTCTCTGCCAATCGGGGGTCTGTTGTTCCAGTTCTGTAAATGCTGCCGGCATTGGATCAGATCCATTCAATAATTTTCAGTAAAACCAGAGGTAACTCAAGTCTGTTCTCAAGGTCGATGCTTAATCAGGTTTCAGTGCTCAATTGAGCTGCGATTTATCTCAAGTTGCTGAAGCCGTTTTCTCAGTGAAAGTTTTCTCAGTGAATTTTCGTGAATTTTTCGTGATTAATTCACGTATTCATAGTCGAAACCATACGAAATTTGATCTGCTCACTTCTTCTTATACGTATTTATTGCGAAAGTTGTTTAAGATATTGATGAGTCGTATCGACGGGAAAGACCCCATCGGGGGGTTCATATGCAAATTCTGTCGCATTGACAGGCGCATTGAGTGTAATCTTTGAAAAGTTGAGCGTCACCATATTTTTCAACGTACCCTGATGATCTTTCAGGTAAACAATTCTTCGTGGGAAGAGTGTTTGTGGATCGAGGTAAATTCTCACAGCATCTGGGACATAGGCGGGAAGTTGGACGAGTCCCTTTGGATCTCCCCCTTTCCATTGCGCCATAAACTCATCTTTCCAGGTTCCATTTAATACCGTTAATGTTTTCCCATTGACTGTTCGATCAGCAACACTCTCAAATTTCATATTCTTCTGGATGGCTGCCAGTAATCCTGAGAGACCGCCGAGTCCCAGTTCTGCAACCAACATGTTGGGACGTGATTTGGGGCTCAGTTCGGCCTGTTTGAGAATTGCTTGTATATCACGCCGGGTAACTCGTGAATTTCCCTTAATTCTGTGTTCTGTCCAAAGTACCTGTCCGTCGCAGATTTCTAACAATGTACCGACAGGTTCCCCATTCTTTTTCTGACTTTGAACCTGAAATTCCAATCTCAGTTTCAAATCTTTCCCTTGAAGATAGCTGCCGCTGATGACAAAAGGTTTAGAACCAATCTCGACTTTTTCTGTAATCTGGGCCTTGATTGAGCTGTAGGATAATAACTTTTCACGTGACTTTTTGAGTAATCCAATCGCTTGCGCCGGATTTTTTTTCAAATTTTTTTCAGACTCGTCCACTGGTTTGGGGAGTCGGGTTGATCCGTTTTCGGATCAGCCCAGGCCAACAGGCGATTGGAGGCTTGTTGTATCCTTTTTTTGGGAGTATCAGTCTTGTGACAAATCGGCCCAGGGAAATTGCAAAAAAGTCATTCAGGACTGCGACAAACAGAAGGCAGATAATGAAAGTTAAATGCGTAACATGTTCTAATTATTCGGAAAAAAACGAATTTACCAAAGAATCGGACCACAATGAACCGAAAACAGATATCTGAGGCCATCAATTTGCCTCTAGTTGGCTGAAGTGTTTCAGCCGGCAGACCGTGTACAGCTTAGTCAATTTTCGATAGAAATTGATCTATTTGCATTTTAACGATATTTCGGGCTTTGGGTCGACCTGAAAACTGAGTCTTTTTTGAACCGAGCGTCGAGAGTTCCAAATTCTCATGGATCGACGTCTTAGTTTGCGATGGACGGTTCTTCACTAAGCAAGTCGCATAATTCGTCGAGGGGTATCCGAACAAGGGGTCATGATGAAGTACTACTTCCTGGCTTTAGGCACATTGGTTGTTGTTTGTGTAGGCTGTGTAGCCGACGGACAACAGATTATGAATCACAAAAATGAGCATGTCGCTCCACCGGCTGCAATGATGCAGCGACCAGGGCCAATGGTGGATGGGCCTGGGCCGGGCGTATTGCAGATGCTGGCTCCACCGCCAGCGAGTGCATTTGCTGCACGCACATCGCAGGTCCGCTTTGTCGGGCCAGCGGGCATGAAGGTTGGTTGGCAAGTCCCCGAGGGCTATGCTGAGAACCAGCTTACTGCACCGGGACGATACAATTTTAATCAAGGGGCAACCTATCGATTAAAACTGTCAGATATTCCCGGACGGTCAATTCCAGCCTTGTATCCTTCGTTGCAGGTGTATCCGTCACATCCAACGACCGATGCCTATCTATCTCATAACAGTATTCCTCTGGAAATCACTCCAGAAGATCTGGATCAGGTAGAAAGCAACAACTTTGTAACCAAAGTAATCTATCTTCCAGATGAAAAATTTCAGGAACTGGCAATCGCCGGTGTGGAAACATTAGTTTCGACTCGTCTTGATCCTGGTGTTGATCCCGTCGCAGAAGCGGATCGTCGTGGTACGATTATGGCTGTGTTGCGAATGGGTAACATGGATCTGGAAATGCCAGCTTCGGGTCCAGAAAATCAAAAAACGGTTTCACAGGTTTCCTACGATGGTGACGCGGGAGCACATATGCCTCCCATGCCGATCCCCGGAGATACCATTGGAGTCACCTCTGGTGTCCCGGTTCCGACAATGGTCGGCGGAATGGGAGCACCCGGGCAGCCGGCTTACAATCCGATTGCCGGCATGGGACCAACTCCCGCCTGGGGTATGCCGATGACCGGGTACACCGATTGGACTGCCCGGACCTCCCCACATTCCGTTAGGTGGACCAGCCAGTTGAAGTCACACACCATTCGAAACGTCTCGAAAACCAATCTTCCGAAACCGGTTGATCACTTCCTGATGGACGTCAAACAGAATCCGGCACCCAGTCTGCCGAAACCTGTTAAATATGTCCAATACTCGGAAAGCCACCCGGTTCATTCTCCAGGTCAGGTATCGTATCCTCGTACGATGGCTCCCGGCCCGGGATATTAAAAGACTCAGGACCCACGCAGCACTCCCTGTCGCCTTCAGGGAGTGCTCGCCCCTTGTCTTTTCGATTTAGACTGTCATTTCTACCTGCACTTCTGCTTCGCAACCGTCTTGATTATTCTTCTGTCATCCTTCGGACATTTGATCTGTAGAATTTGTTTGTCATGACAATACTAAAACGCCAAAATCGATCACGTTTATTAACGCTCGCGTTAATGGCCTTGATCGTTTTTGTCATTGAATTACCTTCTGCCTGGTCACAGCAAATGATTGGCGGCAGGCAATACAATGCGGGAAACAAATTCTATCATCCTCTTAATCAGCGCACTCCACCCGGAGTCGCCGGTCAATGGGCTGGCATGTCCGGTCAGGCTCAACCAGGCTACATTCAGCCAATGAAAGTGACCCTGCCGACCAAAGGGACTGTTACATTCTATGCAGGCGGTCCTGCTCAGGATATTACCAAAGCATCACCTGCTCCGATCGGCTTTGCCGTTGGTTACGTCTATCGCGTGAAAATAAGTGACATGCCTGAATTTCCGGGTGTGGAACTGTATCCGTCGATTGAACTCATCGATCGCCTGCATCCACCAGCGGGACTGGCAGAACAGTATCCCGTGCCGGTGAGCATTACCGAAGAAGATATCGAACTGGTCATGTCTGGCAGAATGGTTTCCAAGGTTGTGTACCTGGAACGTCCCCAGACTGCGGTTCCAGCGACTTATCAGAAACAGCCGACACAATCGATCTCAGCACAGAAGAATCTGATCGCCGAGGCCGATCTGTTAGGGCGTCCGATGTTGATCTTACGAATTGGCGGCCGTCTGCCTTCAACGCGTGGAGAAGATCCTGCGTTTTATGGTGGGGCACCTGTAGTTGAATTAAAGCACCGAGCTGACCAAAACTGAGTTTGAGTGTAAGTGAAGGAAAATCCCGTGTTGAATTGTCGTACCGAAATGAAAAGGAGCATTCGCGAATGCAGCGTGTCTGCTCTGCGGTTGCGATGATACTGCTGAGTGTCAGCAGCGGGTGTTCCAGTTTTTCACCCAGTCACGGTTTCCATGCCCTGGGGAAAGCAAATTCCAAAACAGGATCAGCATTTGCCTGCAGTAAAGCATGCTGACTTTGATAATAATGTAGGGGCAGTCCGTCTTTCAGCTCCAGCAAAAACTGAGGGACCTGCGTCTTCAATTCAACAAGTTGCCTATCATCAATCTGCACCCGTAGCGGCACCGCATCGGCCTGCTTACTGTGAGTTTTCACCAGCGGTTGAGCGAGATTATGTACTGCCCGCCGGTACTGATCCTGCTGTTGTCGAGAATGTATCCTGATGAGTATCTCTTCGATGGAGGCGATCGAGAAAAACCGGTTCACTATGATGATTACAGTCGTCTGGGTCTGGATACGGAAGATACCATTGTTGAATATCAGACCCACAAAGGTAATCACGAAGTGAAGAAGTCAAATCGAGTCGCCGTCTATGCACCCCGGTTTGCCGCGATTCGCACCGCCAGCACACCTCTGTCCGGAACATCGATGGATGCTCTGGCAACAACGGAAGATACAGTTCATGGTGTCGGTATGGATGCACGTACAGTGATCTACGCAACACAAACAACGTGAGCAGCTGGAAGGCATCCGCATGCGTTCCCGTGCCAGTGGTGTCGAAACCGAACAACAACAGGCGGCAGTGGGTCAGACGTCTATTGCCAGGCGGTCATACCAAGCTGACCAATCTATTCCAGGATACAGGCAACGAAACCACGACGGACAGTTTGAACAGTCGGACGAAGCACGCATCGCTTATCAGATTCAGGCCGCAGCAATCTGGTCACACACGCAGTTTCCTGTCATCGCAATTCGAGAACAATCTGCTCACGCTTCCAAGAGCGCCATCAAACCGGAAGAATATATTGGTGTCGAAGACAAGCGGAAAACAGAAGGTAATCTGCAGCTCATAAAACTGGCCGACAAGAAGAATGCTAAGTCGGGTGATGTGATTACCTTCACAATCAAATATGAAAATGTGGGTGATTTTGATGTCGAAGGAATCAAGGTTGTCGATAACTTGACTCCACGACTTGAATATATTCACGACAGTGCTACTTCAGATCGTAAAGGACGTCTTGTAGTAGAAGATAATCAGGAAGGTAGTTTAATCCTCACCTTTGAAGTCGATGAACCAGTGAAAGGTCATCAAGGGGGTGTAGTTACCTTCCAGGCACGTGTTCGCTGATTGCGTGGACACCGCGAAACACCTTGTGGATTCCCGCGAATCCAAGCCCGCTATGAATTTATTCATAGCGGGCTTATTTTTATTCAGGCTTATTTCATTGATGCGGGAGGACACCGGGAGATTCAGCACGAGTACTCATTGAGATTTGTTGTTGTGTTTCAAATAGCAACAGGGTGTGGCATTTTGAAACAGTTGGTTCCTGTCGTTTTCAATCGAACGATTTAAGATCTGGTTGTGTCAATAATTCAGAACTGCTTTATTTGTAAGAGGTAAGAAATCGAATTGTGGATACATGATCTTAAAGTATGAATTTTTTGTCGGGACGTTAATTACGGCACATCAATTGCCGATACAACTTCAGATAATCATAAATAGCTGAGAGTGTCTTTTGAGGATTTATTTAGTTTTTATATATTTTATTCATTTCAGTGAAAGGTAGTTTTCATGACAGTTCAACAAAGAGGAATTCTTCAGCTTTATCACGTAGGGCCGCTTTGCGTGGCAGGTTTTGGTGGTAAAGATATTCTGGATACATTCAGCGTAAAAGACATTCGAGCTGAGATTCTGGAACTGATAAAAGAACATCAATGTGAAACACTCGCCATTGATTTAACGGGGGTCAAATTGATTCCCAGTGGCATGCTGGGGCTGCTGGCTTCGATGCGAGATCTGGATATTGACCTGCATCTCTACAATCCGTCTGATGATATCAGGGAAGTGCTGGAAATAACAAAGTTAAATCAATTTATGCATCTGCATGATGTTGAAATTCCTTATTGAGTTTCTGTTTTCAATGCGAATCAAAAGCGAAAGCCAGGTATGATTGGCTTTCGCTTTTTTTTATGTGTGTTTGCATGAGCTGCTTCCCAAATGTCTGAATAGAGATTAGTCTGGGAATTGATTTCTACCTTCTTCTCTCTACTTATTCATGATGACGAAAAGCATGCCTCAAATTAATTCCGAACGTTGGCGCAAGGTTGAAAAACTGGTCGACCATTTTTGTGATTCCGGTCAGGTGCCTGCAATTGCTCTGCAAGTGAGTGTTGAAGACACATCGCGTCGTTACTTTAAAGGACGACAGCGAATCAGTGATCATGCTGATACTCTGCAGGACGATGCCATTTTTTTGATTGCTTCGATTACAAAGCCGATTGTTGTTTTGGGAGTATTGAAACTTCTGGAAGAAGGGGAGTTTTTACTGGGAGATCGGGTAAAACAATTCATTCCGGAGTTTGGCTGTTCTGGCAAACATGGGATTACGATTCGACATTTGATGACGCATACCTCCGGGCTGCCAGACATGTTACCCAATAATCGCGAACTGCGATCAAATCAGGCCCCACTTTCTGAATTTGTTGAACAGATCTGCCAGCTTTCTCCCGACCAACCTCCTGGCAGAATTGTGCAGTATCAAAGCACTGGGATTGCCATTCTTGCTGAGATAATCCAGCGGGTGACAGGTCAGACTTGTGCTGAATATTTGAAACAGACTCTGTTTGACCCATTGGAAATGAGTGATACTGCTTTAGGAGTTCCGGAGAACTGGTATTCTGGAGATCGACCTCGTGTTGAACGGATTGCAGAAATTCATGTTCCAGAAGATTTAAATTTTGAGCCGCATTGGGACTGGAACAGTCGATACTGGCGGGGTTTTGGAGCGCCGTGGGGAGGGTTGTTGACAACTCCCGCCGATTTAGCAAGACTCATTTCGATGATGCAAAATCAGGGCTCTTTTCAAAACAAACAGATTTATTCCCAGCGGACCATATTGGAAGCGACACGCAACCAGTTGACGACAATTCCCGGGTTATCCGCGTCTGAAATCCAAGGCAAAGGCTGGGGGCTTGGGTGGCAGATGGTGACTGCTGCCAAGAGTGATTATTTTGGCGATTTGCTTTCTTCTCATGCATACGGACATGGTGGTGCAACCGGTACGCTTTTATGGATTGATCCTGAGTTAGATGCCTCTGCGATCATCCTGACAACGTTGCCTCAAGAGCCACATGGGCAGTATCTGGCCCGCATGACAAATGCAATTGTTGCCGCCATTGAGCGGTAGGAACTAATTCTTCCTCGATAAAAAATAATATTATCATCTCCGTTGTGGCAGGCTATAATCTGGTTCTTCCCCATAGTAGAAGTCATGTTTTGTTATAACCGTATCGTGATTAATGATTATTGATGATGAATCCAGAAATCGTCGGCATCCTGACGCTCGTATTATATTTTGCAGTCGCTTTGTCAATCATGATTTATCAGGCAATGCATCTTCGTGATGGATGGCGTGCCTGGGTTTTATTTGTGATAGCGCGCGTTTATGCTCCTCTGTTGTGGGGAATCAAAACGAATCGCCGCTGTCCGTTTCCAGGAGACTCGGCAGCGATTGTTATTGCCAATCATCGCAGTCCCGCCGATCCTCTGATTCTCTGGTATAATTCGCATTTGGGCAATCCACAGAAGAAAATGCGGTGTATCCATTTTTTAATGGCACGAGAATATTATGAGCTTCCTGGTATCGTTGGGTGGATCGCAAAGGCCATGCATTCAATCCCCGTAGATCGTGATGGACGGGATGTCGTACCGGTGCGTGAAACACTTCGTCAGCTAAAGCAGGGGGACCTGATAGGAGTTTTTCCGGAAGGCGGAATCCAGGATGAGCGCGCCATCGCACATGCCAATTCCGGAATTGCTTTTTTGGCACTGCGCTCGAAGGCTCCTGTGTACCCGGTTTATATCAATCAATCTCCGCGTGGCAAGAATATGATAGCACCTTTCTATACGTTTTCTGATACGTCGCTTGTCTATGGAGACCCCATTGATCTTTCCGGCTATTATGATCGCCGTGCCTCACGAGATGTGCTCGAAGAAGTCACGACTCTTATGATGCAACGACTGGCAGAGCTCGGTAATACGACTTACCTCGGAAGTCCAGTAGCTGAGAAAAACGAAGGGCTTATCCAAATGCCAGCAGAGAATTATCGTTCTGCGAACTGAAAAAATGATCGGATTCATCACGAACTGGAAAGCTCTGGTCAGATACTCTCAGTGGCAGTTCGACGGGCCAAAGCAGAGCCACTAACCTCCTCAGCGATAAGAAATTGCCAGAAAAATCGCCAGGCGCTAGACGCGGAGGGGGGGGGCGATGGTAAGATGAGTACCGGATAATGCCTGGAGTGGTTTCAGGCTCAACCCAAAGGAGAAATCCCGGCTACTACCAGATTGAGTGACTCGTGCATAAATTGAATTACCCCCGACTGCTGATCCGTATCTCTTGCCTCTTGCTTCTGTCAGCGTTCCCGGCAGACGCTGCAGAGAAGACGAAATCTCTGCAACTGACGTTACCGCCCGCGTTTTACGCTGTGCCCGGCGTGGAGATGAATATCTACTACGACAACATCGTGCTGACCGAATCACCAGAAAAATACCGGTTTGAAGTCAGTTGTCAACTCGGCGCTGCCGAGCAGGCTCGCTGGACTATTACGCCGAAACCCTCCGATGTCGGCCAGCATCCTTTATCGGTCAAAGTGACTGACGCTGACGGAACGATCCTGGGAACAGCGAATACTATCCTGCATGTTTCAGCGTCCAGTGCGGGTTCCCATCGCGACACGTATCGGTTGTTAATTATCGGCGACAGCTTGACACACGCAACCACATATTCAAACAAAATCGCCCAGCTCCTCTCAACACCCGGCAATCCGAAATGGCAAATGCTGGGAACGCACAAACCGAAATCCGCCGCTGCTGGTGTTGCCCATGAAGGTTACGGCGGTTGGACCTGGCAACGGTTCGTCTCGCACTACGAACCAAAGCCCGATGGGACACACCGCAAACGCAGTAGCCCCTTCGTGTACCTCGGCAAGGACGGCAAGCCGGGCCTCGACATCAAACGCTACTTCGAAGAAGAATGCAACGGCAACACGCCAGACGTTGTGATCATTAAGCTAGGCATCAACGATTGTTTCTCAGCGAAACAGAACGCCATTGATACAAAAATCGATGGCATGTTCACCCAGGCTGATATCTTAATCAAAGCCCTGCAAGCTGCCGCACCGCAGGCAGAGGTGGGAATTTGTTTGACCACGCCCGGGAATTCCCGTCAGGAAGCTTTTTTTGCCAATTACAAAGACCGCTATAGCCGCTGGGGTTGGAAGAAAATTCAACACCGGCTGGTGCAACGGCAAATCGAAAAATTTGCAGGCCGCGAAAAACAAAACCTGTTCATCATCCCCACCGAGTTAAATCTCGATATCGTCAACGGCTACCCCGTCAACAACGGTGTCCACCCCAACACCGTTGGCTACCAGCAAATCGGGGACAGTATTTATTCGTGGTTAAAGTATCGCCTGGAAGAGTGAGGATGCCACTCTGACCGGAACTCAGTATTGAGTCTCAACGCGACGACAGATCGCATGTATTGACAATACCGCCCGCAGTTTGTGGTCTGTCTTCTATTAGGAAAAGATATCATGGTCGAAACAAACGAGCTGACACCCAACACCTTCTTTGTTGAAGTGTCTGGATCTGGTCTGTCTGAAGTGGATGGTCTCTTCGTTCCCTCAACGGCACCGCCAGCCAAATCGGAATCGGGAACCACATCCAGCCTCGGCTACTGGAACGGCAAAATGGCCTGGGATCGCGCAGATGGAAAATCCGCCAGAAGTCCTGCACTTTCTTACTCCAACAGCTACTCGTCCTGGAGAATTTGCCGTCTCGATGGTCATCTCGCATACGACATCACCTGTGAAGATGAACTGCCACCAACCGACAGAGAATGGCACGTCTACAAAAAAGGAGTCGCACCTGCACCGCAAGTCACAATTCACTACTACGACCCGAGACAGCCCTGTCCTGAGCCCAACGTCGTCTTTGTACTCGGAGGCCCCGGTGCGGGAAAAGGAACGATGTGTGAGCTTGCCGAGTCTCAACTCGGCTGGACTCATTTATCCACGGGTGAATTGTGCCGTGCCGCACTTCAGGCGGGAGGTCCGAATGCTGTCACAATCGAAGAATCCCTGGCAGCCGGCAAGTTGGTACCCAATGAAATCATAGTGACTCTGCTGAAGGACAAGATGGAGACGGTTATCAGAACCACTGGCAGGAACAATTTCCTGCTTGATGGATTTCCCCGCTCTCTGTCTAATTTGGAAGTGTGGAATGAGATCTTCGGCATGGAAATGGAATTGCCGAAATTTTTGTATTTCGAGTGCCCGTACCCTGTTCTCGAGAAGCGTATTTTGGGCCGCGCGCCAGATACTCCGGCAGAAGTGACGACAATGTAGAGAGTATCAAACTGAGATTCGACACTTTCAAGGCGGAAACGCTCCCCACTGTTGAGTACTTCAAGAGCAAAAACAAGTGCATTGAAATTGACACCAGCCAGGATCGTCAGGCCGTCTATTCGCTTTTCGTCAGCAACCTCGCAGAGTACACCGATCAAAAGGTGCTGACAAACCACTCACCGAGAGAGCTGAAATGCTGCTCGGTTTGAGACCTTATCCAAAGCAGTAGAAGCTATAAGCTGGTATTTTCCTGAGGAAATATCAGAATGCAAATGTTCGGAACTGCTTTCATGCGGCGCTCTAATCAGCCATCGCAGACAGACCGTACTTCGCGCGGGAATGAAGGGGTGAATTTTTACACGGATATTCTCATTCCCATTACTGGCTTTAATTTCTTGTGACTACAGCATCGGCTCGATCGTAGATCATCAACACATGAGGAATAATCTCATATTAGTTCATCCTTTAGAAAAATGAGATTGGGAACCACTTCCCTTTTCTCCACACTAAACGTCACCAGGCGTACAGAAATTCAATTACTCCAGTTGTAACGATTATCAGCCTGAATGTTCAATTTGTATAACCATTACCCTGATTGCAGTTCTTTACCTCCATACATGTTGCCGGAACACGACCTATTCTATTGATGTGGGTAATATCCCCAATATACATATATGACTGAATGTGGATTCATCTGTACGAACCAGATTGAGGTACCATACAGGGATAATGGAAAATAACAATAAACAAAAAAGCGGGTTCACGTGTCCTGAATCTGCAGTTCTTAACTCTGCCAGGCAGACGATCTCGGTGCGATATCGTCTAAGCATTCTGACACTGTTAGTCCTGATAGTTCTTATTGACTTATTGGTACCACTGGGAGTCGCTTGCGGCGTCCTCTACGTACTCTTAGTTTCAAGCACACTGTGGTCACCTGGGTGGAAACTCACCTTGAGTGTTGCGATTCTCTCCACGATGCTTACGCTGATGGTATTTGCTATGTCACCTGGTGGATTGGATGTGTGGAAGGTCGTCGCAAATCGACTATTGACCATTCTTGCCATCTGGGTGACAGCATTGATCTGTTTGAGACAAAAGAAATCAGAGAGAGAAAAGTCTCGTTCTGCTTCAAAGCTTGAGGCTATCGTGAACACTGCCGTCGATCCGATTATTACAATTTCAGGCGTGGGACTGATTAAGTCGTTCAACCCCGCTGCGGAACGTCTCTTCGGATATACAACAACCGAAATACTAGGAAAGAATATCAAACTGCTGATGCCGTCACCTTATCGCGAGGAACACGATGGCTATCTGGCCCACTTTCTGGAAACCGGAAAACAAAACGTGATCGGTAGCGGTCGAGAGGTAGTAGGGCGACGAAAGGATGGAACAACCTTCCCCCTAAATCTTTCAGTGAGTCAAGTCGTCATGGAAGATGATGATCAAAATAAGGAGGTCCTGTTTACTGGCATTATTCGTGATCTGACACATGAAGTCTATCAAAGACAACTCAACGCAGATTACGAGGGACAGATTGGGGCAATCAGCAAGTCTCAAATGGTGATCGAATTCGAAATGGATGGCACGATCATTAAGGCAAACGAGAATTTTTTGAAAACGATGGGTTACTCTCTGGAAGAATTACAAGGTCAACACCACAGCATTTTTATTGATTCAAAAGAGTACGAGAGCGTCAGGTACACAGAGTTCTGGAACAAACTCAACCAGGGTGAACATGTGACAGCAGAACTGAAGCGTATCAGTAAAGATGGCCAGGAAGTCTGGATTCAGGCATCGTACACTCCAATTCTGGACTTGAATGGAAAACCTTTTAAGGTGGTAAAATACTCGGTAGATGTCAGCCAACGTGTTTTGATTGATCAAGCATTGGAATTGGCAAAAATGGACTTAATTAAAGCTAAGGAAGCCGCCGAAACAGCAAACAAAACAAAAAGCGAGTTTCTGGCTAACATGAGCCATGAGATTCGAACACCGATGACGGCAATCCTGGGATTTACTGACATCCTGCTCGGCAACGTCTCAAAACCAGAGAACGTCGATTCTGTGCAAACGATTAAACGAAATGGTGAAAGCCTCATCTGCCTGATTAATGACATTCTCGATTTATCGAAGATCGAAGCAGGGAAACTGGATGTGGAACTGATTGATTGTTCTCCGCATCAAGTCATTGCCGACGTGACATCGTTAATGAGGGTGCGGACACAGGCAAAGGGTTTACTATTGAAAGTGCGATTTGATGGTCCCATTCCTGAAACGATCTGCTCCGACCCTACTCGATTGCGTCAGGTACTCATCAATACCGTGGGCAATGCGATCAAGTTTACAGAAACGGGAGAGATCCAGGTTATAGTACGTCTCTTAGATACGGACGGGGATGAACCTAAATTGCGGTTCGACGTCACCGATACCGGAATCGGGATCCCTGCAGATAAGATTGAGAATCTCTTTTTACCATTCACTCAGGCTGATAGTTCAACGACTCGAAAATTTGGTGGGACAGGTCTGGGACTTACGATCAGTAAACGATTAATCGAACTTCTGGATGGGACGATTTCTGTCTCCAGTACGATGGGCAAAGGCAGTACGTTTTCAATCACCGTTTCCACAGGCGCATTGAAAAGTGTGCAAATGATTGAAAACTTTTCGGAATCGGTTATCGAGTGTGTGGACACAAATGTGGTTGAAGGACCAGAATCTGTTCTCAGTAACTGCCGTATTCTGTTTGCTGAAGACGGACCAGACAATCAACGGCTGATTGGTTTTATTTTGAAAAAATCAGGTGCTGACGTCACTATTGTCGACAATGGACAGATCGCATTCGAAAAAGCAACCGAAGCTTTAACGGAAGGCCGTCCGTTCGATGTGATTCTGATGGACATGCAAATGCCGGTGCTGGATGGTTATGCAGCAACACGAAAACTACGTAATACCGGATACCCTCATCCCATCATCGCGCTGACCGCGCATGCGATGTCAACCGACAGACAGAAATGCTTTGATTCAGGCTGCGATGATTACGCTACCAAACCGATTAACAGAAAAAAACTAATCAAGACGATAGCAAGCTATGCGAAGAAAACCGTCGAGGCAGCTTTACCATAACTTGCAATTGTTAAGAGTCAACAGTCACACACCAATGACTTGCAAGCATTTTTCTTAGTCTTTAATTATAATAGCCACTACTTAACCGGCTTTCTTTGTTCATTGTAACTTCCTCAATATACTCTCGACAATTCATTCCCGGTGAAACAAAATTTATAAAATTCAACCGTAAACAACTCACAATGAATTAATTCAGTCAATACAAGTCAGGTGTGTTATGTTCCAATTCCTCATTCGTGGAGTCACGGGAGCTGCGATTGGCTATTCACTACCTCTTTTCGTTTTGCTGGTTTTCGGTTGGCTTGGCGTTCTCGATATTAATCCGCCTTCTGCAACAAGCAAATCATGGTCCATGTTCCTGACCAGTCAGTCGACCGCGATTGTGGGAATTTTTGCAGGTTGTGTCGTTGGACTGGTATCGGCTGCACGACATCGCCACCTGATAAAACGCTCAAACTGAAACCGCTCGTCGGCGATTCTCTTATTTGTCTGCTGACCTTGGGGCCAGTGCAGTTTGGCTTATTCTTTATGCTTGTCCGGTCGACAACATCAAAGGTTATTGGCGTCAAATTCGAGACTCCAAATATCTATCCAATGTAGCGAGTGGTGTGGAATTGTTCTTGCTGATGGGGTAGCGCTTTACAAAGTATCCATGTTCAGGGATGGTCAATTCCAATTCCATTTTCTATATTGGAAAGCCATCTGTAAAAATTTGCATCTCTCTACTGACAAAGAATCAATCAAATCTGAGGAGAACCGATGGCTGTGAAGAGTTTTAGGCCAGTGAAAATAGGTGTCATTGGCCTGGGTCGGTTTGGGCGATTGCATGCATTGACGTTATCTCGACTGGCGGAAGCGGAACTGGTGGCAGTGGTGGCGCGTCGTCAGGAGAGTCTGGCTGCTATCAGCAAAGAACTCCCCGATGTGCCAGGGTGGACGAATCTGACTCAGGCGATTGAGGAGTCTGACGCAGAGGCGTGGGTTGTCGCCTGTACGACAGAGTCACATGTGACTATCGCGCGAGAACTGCTCGAACGTGGCAAAGTCGTACTCTTGGAAAAGCCGATTGCGGATAGTCTGGAAGAAGCGGAAAGCCTTGCTCCGCTGGTACAGCCCGATTCCGGTAACCTGATGATTGGACACATCGTGCTGTTTAACAGCGAGTTTCAACAGTTGCGGGAGGTTGCCTGCGAACGTGGCTCGATATCTTATATTGATTGCGTACGACATCGACCGGCGAGCATTGTTAAGGACTTTCCGGGCGAGAATCCATTACATGCCGCGATGGTGCATGACCTGTACGCGACGCAGGTGTTACTCGATTGTGCGGAACCGGATCATTTCAGTGCCCAATTTCATCGGACTGCTGCAGGCGACATTGATCTGGCTGTGGCACAACTCAAGTGGAACGACGGTCCGCTGGCATCGTTTGCTGCCTCGTATTTAACTCCCGCAGGAATGCCGCCGCGCGGGTTTGACAGAACCGAAGTGTTTGGTGAGGGTTGGTCGGCGCGCATTGAACCGAACCCACGACCGATCTCTGTCTGGGACAGTGAAGCATCCTGGCCTCTGGCGCTCGAAGTGCGAGCCAACCCACCCAGCGGCATGATGGCAGAGGAGTTGCGTTGCTTCTGTCGTGTTGTGCGAAAGAGGGAAGCAGTACCAACCGGAGCGACCTACAAAGATGCCATGCAGGTACAACGCTGGATGGAAAAGCTGAATGCGTTTGTCTAACCGGCAAACTGTCGATTGAAGATTTAGGCGATCGGTGAATGGTATTGGTCATGCTGCGTGATCTTGATAGAGAGGAAAGACTAACATACGCTGTCATTCCTGTTTTCCCCACTGTAAGAACTCAACGTCGCGGCTTGTCCATATCCGCTTCATCGTCATTCTTGTTTGAATTAACCAGCTTGACAATACCCCATACGACAAGTCCAAATCCTAAGAAACAAATCGCCATTGAAAGAAGAGATCCACCAACGATGAGTCCTAATTGAGCCGTAAAGACGGACCGAGCAAATGAGAATATTCGATCTTCATTTCCACCAACAATCTCAATTTCTATTTTTACTGGAGCTGGGACTTCAACGTAACCTATGCTATTGCTTGAACTCGTTCCTCTGTTTGAGGAAATTGAAAGATCGGTAACAAAATTAAAAGGTTTGCTGGTTTCTTGATTCCTGATTTTGATTTCCATACCGTCAGGTATCGTATTTAATCGATTGTAGCTCTTACCTTCGAAAACGGTCTGATAATCATTCCACAGGTAATAGCGACCTGGTTCTTCGACAATGACCTGAGTTATTCCTGGGACCTTGAACTGCTCTCCATTTCTATTATCAAGAAGATCATAAAATAGAACTGGCACTACTATAGAAATGAAAAATATTCCCAGGATGAACAAGGTGACTCCCGTAACAAGTCTTTTAATACCTGGCGCCATGATTTCCTCGACTCTCGTTGCTTTTTAGATCGATTGGATTTGTTCGTCGAATAGAAAGTAATAAAGGGATCAGGACTTTTTTTCTGTTTTCTTTGGTCGGCCGCGGGGGCGTGTGGTGCTTTCGAGGGATAATCGAACTGCCGTATTGCTGGTCCAGTGGGAGTTGCCAAAGGGGGTGCCTCGGATGATACATTTCCTGACAGCAGCCAGCTCCGCTTCCGTTTGTGGCTTGTTAACCAGTGACCGCCATTGGCGTGGCAGCGACGGTTTTTTTAGTTTTGCCAACCACTCAGGTGTTTTCTGTTTTTGCTGTCGTGCCCGGGCGGAACCGTACTCCCAATCCTCGGCACGTTTGACAAGCTTAGCACGCAATGGGTTCCGTTCGACATAGCGCATGACAGTCAGCAAATGCGCGTCTGACTGAATCGGGAACGATTTGAATCGTCCCTGGTACAGGTGACCGCTTCCACCCGTTGAATAGTGCGCGTGCCAGCGCATAGTGTGAGTGACGGTAAGTCGCTGGAAAAATTCTGTCAATTGTGTATCCGTCTTGGGACGCACAACAAAGTGCCAGTGGTTAGGCATCACTGCCATCGCAAAGATTGGTAACGGAACCTTCTGCCATGTTTCCTCAACGACACGCATGAATGCGGCATAATCGTTCGGTTTCTCGAACAGCGTCATTCGCGCAACGGACCGGTTAAGTACATGAAACACTTCACCGGCAGGACAAATTCGTTTGGTTCTAGGCATGAATGAAGTATGGCAGAAACACAGACACAATAAAAGAGACCTGACCCCTTTATCCCTCTGCAGGCCGATATGTACTTCTCGCTATGACATCTCTATCACTCTGATTCGAAAGCAAAATGGAGAAATACTGAATATGTAATACTTTGATTCCTTGACTCTGTGTTTCTCTCGGGTTCTAATCACTCGTTCACGTGATTTCTAGTCTGGTTATGTGGGAAAGTGAATTTTTATGAGTGATATCAAAGTCGAAGTATGGGACGCAACCGGAAATAAAAGACAGATTGTTGAAGTTCCCAGTAACGCTGAAATCGATCGTCTTATTTCTGTTTTGATTGGAAGAATGAATCTTCCCAGCCACAGTCCAGACGGGCAGCTGATGAGTTACAAATTTCATCACAAAAGTTCCGGGCGCCAGCTCCTGCATTCCGACACACTGGAGTCTGCCAACGTTCAATCCGGAGATATTCTCCGCCTCCAGCCGGAAATCACTGCAGGATCCTGAACAGTCAGGGTGAAAGTGCAACAAAATGAATGATGTTCTTAAATTGAACGATCTTGACCAGCCAGACGATCGGTTTGCCCGTTTTAATTTGATTGGATGGTGGGATCAGGACAAACTTTCCTCAGCAAATGCACTGGTTATCGGTGCGGGAGCAATTGGAAACGAGTTGATTAAAAACCTGGCTCTACTGGGTGTTGGAAATCTTTTTGTTGCCGATCTTGACAACATCGAAAACTCGAATCTATCACGATCTGTTCTTTACCGCGAAGCAGATTGCGGACGAAGCAAAGCAGAAGTTGCTGCAGAACAGGCTCGAATAATCTATCCAGATATGAAATCACATTTCTTCCATGGAAATATCGTTTACGATTTTGGGCTGGGAATCTATCGCTGGGCCGATGTCATACTGGGTGGACTGGATAATCGTGAAGCACGTGTTGCTATCAATCAGTCTGCTGCGCGCGTTGGTAAGCCCTGGATTGATGGCGCAATCGAACGGCTCGATGGTGTTGCCCGGGTTTTCAATCCTGCAACTGGTCCCTGCTACGAATGTACGATGAACGAAGTCGACTGGAAAATGCTTGAGAGTCGAAGAAGCTGCGCCTTGTTAACACGCGATGAAATGGAGCAAGGCAAAGTTCCAACCACTCCAACGACTTCGTCTGTCATTGCCGGAATCCAGGTCCAGGAAGCCCTTAAAATGATTCACGGACTCGAAAATCTGGAAGGGCAGGGATATGTCTTCGACGGTACTTTTCATCAGAGTTACCTCGTCAAATACTCCCGTCTGGAAGATTGCCCGACTCATGAACGTTTTGAGCCCCTTATCGAACTCTCCGAAAGCAGTCACATTCAGGCTGGTGCGTTCCTGGAACTTGTCTTATCGGATTTAGGTCCCGATGCCATTGTGGAATTGAATCAGGATTTAATAGAGTCATTTACCTGCCATTCTTGTCAGGAAACACAAACACATCACGCTTCACTGGGAATTGTGACCGAGAGTCATGCGATTTGCCCCGCTTGTGGCGATCCACGAACCCCCAATTTTTACCATACGCTGAATTCGAAATCGGACTTCCTCGATCTCACCTTGAAAGAACTGGGAGTTCCTGTTTGGGATATTCTCACGCGCGCTTGGAATGGAACAAAAATATTACGAGTTATCTGGAGATCGCCAGCATGTATTAGGCACTCTCGCAT
Organism: uncultured Planctomycetaceae bacterium; assembly: GCA_942492165.1. Classification (GTDB taxonomy): domain Bacteria; phylum Planctomycetota; class Planctomycetia; order Planctomycetales; family Planctomycetaceae; genus Gimesia. The sequence continues at coordinate 43,470 of CALOEF010000089.1, read as the reverse complement.
CAGGGAATAAGAAATCATGACTGGTCCCGATATAAATCAATTACAGAATGAGAACTTTCCCACGGGAGAATTCCCGGTCAAAGCGCATTCAGACTTCAGGCTTTCAATCTCATCGGCGGTCCACCGAGGTATCAGGGAACATGCTTCGATCGATACAAGTATCGAAATTTGCGGAGTTCTTGTTGGTCAATGGCAGAAAGATGAAAATGGTCCCTTTGCGAATGTGACAGAGTACATTCGTTGCAATCAGGCAGCCAGCAAATTCGCAGAAGTTACATTCACTCATGAATCATGGTCTCAAATCAACAGCGAAATGGATTCTCAATTTTCCGATTTGAGAATTATTGGCTGGTATCACTCACATCCCGATTTTGGAATATTTCTTTCCGAGCGTGATGTCTTTATTCAGGAGAACTTCTTCTCTGGTCCTGGTCAAGTTGCCTACGTTGTTGATCCCGTTCGAAAGCTGGAGGGTGTATTCGAATGGAGAAACGGCAAGCCTGTTTTAATGAGTCACTATTGGGCAGGTGAAAAAATCTGGAGCATTGATGCCAGTGAAAACCAGATGAACCAGTCGGGCAGCAGCATCCCTTATTCTTCTGAACAGCCTGGTACTGATACAACATCATTTCGCGAAGCCCCCTCTCTTCTAAGAAATTCAACCCAACTCCTGCTTGGCTTGTGTCTGTTTCTGATTGGATATCTCCTCGCTGGAACACGCTCAAAATGGGAACAGGAAATGATCGTGACCGGTGCAGTAGAACATTATGGTGTCAATAAATTAATCAAACTCGGGTTCGAGGATAAGTTAAGAGAGGTCAACCAACGGCTTCTGGAAGTGAATCAGTTGTTTAACTCGCTTTCAACGACTTTACCTGAAGGAGCAACGGAAGCACAAATCAAAGAAGAGAAAAACAAACGAGCCGTTATTTCGCAATCACTGGTTCTTTGTTCGCAAGCATTAAGAACAATTCATGCACAATACGGATTGACAGACCTGGAACGAAAAGCGCTGACCAGGCACATTAAACGCAAGCAGAGAGAACTCAAGAACCTGCCTGACCCCGAGTCCAAATCGAATCAGAAAACACCGGCGAATGAACCTAAGACATCGGTCAAGCCTTCAGAAAAACAGTCTGATCCGCCCGATAAAACAGAGGAAACAAATACAAAAAAATAAAACGGAAAGATTCTGAGACATTGATATCAGAGAACAAAAATGGATAGACTAATAACCAGCCCTGCTTTTTTTCCTATGATGAATCAACTTTAAATCCATAGTCGATTTCATCAAAACAAAGGTTGTATCGTGTCAGATTCTATCAAGATTTCTTCCGATGAGCTCTACTCATCGCAAGCTGATGAATATGTAGAATTGCAATCGTATCTCCGAAGAGATCCGGGGCCGATCAATGATCGCCCCTGGGTCGTCCGTGTGATATTTGCCAATTGGTTCTATCTCGCTGTTTGTGGTGGTATGGGGGGATTTTTGGGGTGGTTAATTCTCGAACCGTTTTTTGATGATAATGAGATAATCGATGAGATTGATGTCGCTGCGTTGTTATTGTTCCCCGTAACAGCTGCTTTCATTGGTCTGTTTCTGGGTGCTGCGGAAGGTCTTATTTGCAGAAATGGTTTACGCGCGCTCAAATCCAGTGTGATCGGTCTGGGTGTCGGTTTTATCGGGGGACTCATTGCACTGATTCCAACCGGAATCCTGTTCAATCTAATCAGTGCCATTGCATTAAACATGATGGACGACCCGATGCCTGGAGAAGTCATCATGCCATCAGGTATGGCACTCCTGGTATTAATGATGGGACGGGCCGCTGCATGGAGCATCGTTTCAATTCCTGCTGGAATTGGACAGGGAATCGCACTTAAGGAAAAAAAAGTGATTCTGAATGGATTGGTTGGTGCCTTGCTGGGGGGGCTCCTGGGAGGACTTCTATTCGATCCGATCAGTCTTGTTCTCACCAGTGAAGATGGTCAGGCAACCTATTCCAGAGCAGTCGGATTAACCACAATTGGCATCTTTGTGGGACTGTTTATCGGTCTTGTTGAAGGCTGGACCAAGACAGCCTGGGTATTAATGCAAAAAGGACCACTCGCTGGAAAACAATTCATTATTTACAAAGATACCACTGTCTTGGGTAGCTCACCAAAAGCAGATATCTATCTCTTCAAAGACGACGCGATCGAGCCACGACATGCGTTAATTATCAATCGTGGCGGACGCTTTGAAATTGAAGATTGCAGCACACCCGATGGAACCTACGTCAACGGAATCCCCATCACACAAACCACATTATCGGACAAGGATCAGATTGTACTCGGAAAAACGGTATTAGAATTTTCTTTTAAAGAGAATATCTATTGATCCATTTTCGTTTTCACATCTTTTTCAACTAACTACTTTATGATTTAAATCAAGGAAGTTCCTAATATGACAATTCGAGTAAAATGTAAATCCTGTGGAAAGATCATTAAAGCCAAAGACTCGTCGGCAGGCAAAAAGGGGAAATGTCCTGATTGTGGGGGACCAGTTAAAATCCCAAATCATTCTGAAGAAGAGGTTTTTGATGCTGAACCGACCAATGGGGATGACCCGTTTGGTCTTGATGGCTACGACCTGAATGAGGGAGATTCGATTCCCTCTGCGAAAAGAAAAGCTTGCCCCAGTTGTGGCGAGGACATTGCTCACTCAGCTGCCAAGTGCCGTTTTTGTGGAGAAATATTTGATCCCGCTTTAAAAGCGAAAGCCAGGAGAGAAAACAAAAAGAATCGTAAGAGAGAAAATGCGGACTCGGGCGATGATATGACAGTCGGAGACTGGGTGGTTGCTGCTCTGTGTTCAGGCATTGGGTGTATTGCAGGCATTGTATGGATGATACAAGGAAAACCCAAAGGCGGAAAAATGGTATTGGTATCAATTGGATTCGTAATTATGTGGAATGTTCTGCGATTTTTGGCCACTGTCGCTCTTCAACAACCATAAGTCAAACGGGTTCTCCCCTGTTACAGAAATTCGAAAGCTCATTTGATGATCCAGTGTGCTGATAACTCTTTGTAGAAATTATTTTTTGTGTCAAAATATATTGTAACTTGTGATTGTGGTGTGAAAGTTCGACTGCCTGATACGAAGAAAAGTCGGTCGTTCCAGTGCCCCAGGTGCAAAAAGTCAATCGCACTGACAAATGAATTCAAGGTCCTCTTCGGTTCGCCGTTAGATATCAGCCAGTCTGCTGTTTGTCCGATCTGTCAAACTGATATCCACACAAACGAAAGCTGTGTCAAATGCCCTGACTGTGATCAAATCCATCATCAGGAGTGCTGGAGTGAAATTGGAGGATGCGGAACTTATGGGTGCCAGCAGGCTCCTCCGGTAAACGAATCTGACCAATCAGCACAGGCGCCACTGACTGCATGGGGTGACACAAAAAAATGTCCTGCCTGCGGGGAAGAAATTAAATCGATCGCCCTCAAATGCAGATAGTGCAGTACCACTTTTGATTCCAACGATCCCATGTCACTGGGAGACCTGAAAAATCAATATGACCGGGGTGAACGTGTTATTGCGACGAGAAATTCAATAATCGGTATCTTTGTTTTTTCGATGATCGGCATTCTCGCACCACTCGCACTCTTAATCAGCTTGATTTATATAATTCCACGAAAAAAACAAATTGCACAAGCAGGCCCACTTATTTCTATCCTTTCATGGATTACGATCGGATTAAACGTTTTATACACCTTTTTAATGTTTCTTTTCTATCTGTTTTAGTTCCTGAAAACACCTTGAATGCGATATAATTCACTTGTATTCAGTTCACAGTTCGTCTTCTTCAATGTATCGATTCTGGAACATCTTTCATGAATCAAAATAGAAACTATTCTGGTCAGGCTCCTTATATCCGCGTCGCAGGCGAGCGCGAATCGGGCGTGCAGTGCGTGCGCTGTAATGAAGAAATTGACTTCGGTGACATGACCGCCAGTTGCATGAACTGTGGTGGAATTCATCATCAGAATTGTTGGACAAAATACCAGAATTGTGGCTCATATCAATGCTCACAGGGAAAAATGTCTGATACGTCCACAACCGATGCTTTGATCATCTCACGAGATGACTTAAACCACGCTGATCCGCTTCCTGTCGTTCGTAGATACGAAGAAAATGCACTCACAATTTCTGAAAAACCAAAAACATTATGGAATAAACTCGCAGTCTGGGCATTTATCATCTCCCTGATAGGCATCCCGTTGTTTGGACTCGTCACCGGAATGGTTGCAATGATCGTGGCTTGCATCGCCCTTGTCTCTCACCCGGCTCACAAGAAAGGATTGGCGCTGGCAGTTTCCGGACTCTTGATCGGTTTTCTGGAAATCATAGGCTGGTCTGTCGGTCTCTATTATTTTGTCGGTAATCCCCAGGTAACATCTGTCGCTCTCAGTGATTACGCACTTGACACCTCATCCTTGAACACGTTGCCAGATTATTTAAAGCGTGCGATGAAATCAAATGTCCTGATCGAAGTCAGCAACGGCCCGTTAGACCGTGGCATGGGTAGTGGCGTCGTGATGACTTTAGCCAATGGGAAAGCTTACATTGTCACAAATCGGCATGTAATCGATCACGATTTTCATGATAACTCTAAAAAGATCCCTTCAGATTTTGATGATTTAGGAACTGTCACAGTTCAGGCTATCGGGCAAATCCCCATACCAGGAAAGATTGAATGGATAGCCCCCCATGGAATAGACCTTGCTCTGATTTCAGCACCACTCAATAAAAATATCGTGAGTGAAGCGTTTTGGGATCAGAAGAAAAGTCCTCTCATTGGTTCGAAGGTCTTTGCGATTGGAAACCCCCATGCACTTGGCTGGACGCATTCCAATGGCAGTATTTCACAATATCGGAAACAAACAAAAGGCGCATTCACCTATCAGGTCATTCAAACAACGACCCCACTCAACCCAGGCAATTCGGGAGGAGGTATCTATGATGAAAAAGGAATTCTCATTGGCATCAACACAATGACTGGAGACAAACGAGTTGCAGAAGGACTTGGATTTGCGATCTCAATCAATACCCTGTTAGACTTGATACCAAACACGTTTCATATTTCAGCTCAACAGAGTGGAATTGATGTGCCCGGGAACAACAGGCACAATCTGAAAAATAAATGATCAAGGTTTCTGTTCAATGAGTAATGTCCGTCTGAGAAGGCTCACAGCTGACTTTGAAAAACTGAAAGAGTATGTTCGACTCCATCCACGTGTCTCTCTATTGCAAGTGGATGGAGATCCACCTGAAAAATTTCAGTTACAATATATCATTAAAAGTATGCGGATGCAAAACCAGGAAGTCGTCACAGCAACAAACCACACGGTTGAAATATCGCTTCCCCGAAACTACCCGAGAACACCTCCACAATGCCGCATGCTGACCCCGGTCTTCCATCCCAATATTGCACCGCATGCGATTTGCGTTGGCGATCATTGGAGCGCAGGTGAATCTTTACAATCCATTGTAATACGCATTGGTGAAATTTTGGCATACCAGAGCTATAACCTCAAAAGCCCACTCAACGGAGAAGCTGCCCGCTGGGCTGAACTCAACAGCGATGAATTCCCCACCGACATTGTGAGCCTGCTTCCAGAAGAAAAGAATAATACAAAGCAGAAGCCTTCCAGGAATGTCGATCCAAAGCCGAAGACTGCAGAGAAACTGATTCTCGTCTGCCCTGCCTGTCAAGCAAAGTATCGAATTTCCGCAGATTTTAAGAAGAGAAAAGTCCGCTGCAAACAGTGTGAAGAAATCATCGAGATTCCTCTCGCATAGAAAGTCGAATATCACCAATGTCATCCCGCATCGATCACCATGAGGACTCCCTATGGATTTCTGAAGAGTCGGAAGAAACACAAGTGAATCGAATTCCGGATGAACAGATTGAGTCTCATAAACAAATCGATGCGGAGATCCTGGATTCTCGGATCAGAGTGTTTCAAAAACGCCAGCGTTTTATGCTGGGACTCTCTGTAATCGTGATTATTGCCGCCTTCAGCATGCGAACATTGGATTCAGGAAAAGTACAAATCAGTTGGCTACCTCAACTTCCCATTCCTGAACTCTGTGGCTCTCGTGCATTATTTGACGTCAGTTGTCCCGGTTGCGGACTTACCCGAAGTTTTATTGCGCTGGCAAATGGAGACATTCTAACATCAATTCAACTCAATCGAATCGGCTGGATCATGGCACTCACACTGATCGCACAAATTCCGTATCGTATTTACATGATGTGGAAACCACCGTTGTCAGTCATTAACCTCCGCTGGCCTCGTTGGTTCGGCGTATGCCTGATTGCTATACTGATCGGGAACTGGCTGTCCAACATGATAAGCTGACGATTCGCTGTCGCGTAGATATTGAATGTGTCTATCAAAACGATGAACTGCAGACAGTCAACAGTAAGATACAAGGGGCAGACCTCTTAAATCTTTCCAACACCACTGCCGGATTTTCATCTCCGTGTTGTCGGGTGATTTCAGATAGAATCTTTTCGGGCGGGAATTATCTCGTCTGTGTGCGAGGGTTCGTTCTCGCTGTGCAATTATTTTCTATGCACGGTGGTTTTACTTGATTGTCTGGAAAGGGAATTCTGTGATGTGCTGTTTGGGTTTTGCATTGTTGCATCTGCTTTTTGGTTGGTGGAAGGTTCGTATTTGCAGTTTGGTGGGCATTGTAAAATGCGGGGGATGGGCATGTGTTTTTTGCGCGCAGTTTTGTGTGGAGTGTGGCATATTGTGACCAATTCTGGTTCGATTCTGGTCAATTTTGGCGCAAAAAGTAGTGAATATCGCGAAGCGAAATTTGTGTTGCCGGTTGAAATCTTGCTGAAACGGGTGGGTTTTATAGTACTCACATTAACAGGGAAAGATAATTTCAGCATCGAAAAAACGATTTCACGCAGAAAGTGACGTTTCAGTGAACACTCTCGCCGGTGTCGCGTCGCAGTTATTATCGGGGAGTTTCATCTCGTCTCAAATTCTTGTATAAGTAACATGCTCCGTGGCACATTAAAATCAATAAACTATTTTGGTTCTTGAAGGGTGAGAGAGAACTTTTTGCAGAATTGGATTGTCGATATGACAAGTGTGACTCCGCTTCTGTATTAGTTCAGGTTTTGGAAAGCCTTTGATTATTCACAGTGATTAGAAAGAAAACCGCTATGCCAGCATTAGGCGTGAATATCGACCATGTTGCTACTGTTCGTCAGGCTCGTTTAACCTTTGAGCCGGATCCGGTCTGGGCCGCCGTTTTGGCGGAACTGGGAGGTGCGGGATGGAATTACATTGCACCTGCGCGAAGATCGGCGGCATATTCAGGATCACGATCTCTATACGATGAAAAAAACGGTGCAGGTCAAGTTAAATCTGGAAATGGCAGCCGAGGAGGAAATGACCGGCATCGCTTTAGATGTGCAGCCTGATCAAGTTTCATTAGTCCCAGAGAAAAGAGAAGAGCTGACAACCGAAGGAGGTCTGGATGTCATTGCCAATGCGGAACGGATCAAGGGTTGTGTCGGTCAGCTTCAGGCAGCAGGGATTGAGGTCAGTCTGTTTATCGACCCGGATCTGAACCAGATTGCCGCCTCGAAAAATCTGGGAGTACAAGGAGTCGAACTGCATACCGGACGTTATGCCGACGCCACCTCGGCGGCAGATGAGCAGAACGAATATGAAACCATCGTCAGGGCTGCTGAGTTTACTGTTGAACAGGGGCTCAAATTGCATATGGGGCACGGATTAACGTATCGCAATGTGTCGAAAATTGCAGCGATTCCCAATGTGAGTGAGCTCAATATCGGGCATAGCATTGTTTCCCGGGCCGTTCTGGTGGGGATGGAACAGGCAGTACGAGAGATGAAGGCGTTAATTACAGTTTAAATATCTAAAGATCCGTTAGAATGCCGCTGTATCTGACAATCATTATTTCGCCTGTGGCTAATCGATACAGCAGGAGTTTATTTGAGTTGTCATGATTAACATCTCCCAGGCAAGCCGGATTTATAAGAGAAGTGCTGTCTGGACAGTAGATTTCTCCTGGCTGATTCGTTAAGGTGAGAGCGTTCAAACAAGGTCAACTCCTGAAAAGTTTCCGTCAACATCAGGTGTGGTCGAATTTTGTGCCTAAGGGTTTCGGTATTGGGTGCGAGCGCTGCAATCGCTCTTTTCCAGCCGATCTACTTTGATGCTTTCAGGAAGATGAGAGGTAGCCCGGAAATGTGAGTATCGTTCCAGAAATCACTTTGATGAGCAGTGGTGACTCGTCTGACTCACGGCGAAAACGAGTAAAGAGAAAAGTGTTCTCAGATCTGAATCGTTCTGGTTTTCAACGGATCACTTTTGGATGGTCCGGCATGTTATCTATGCCAACTGTCGTCTTTGCTTGTACTTATTGTAGATATGATCGGTTCTCAGCAGGGTCAAGGTATGACGGACCTCGGTACCTGTGGTTTCACTCAGAATTATAGAGGAGCAGTTTGCGATGACTCCCAAAGATTTTTTTGCATTTGCAGAAAAAAATGGCGCCAAGATGGTCGATTTAAAGTTTACCGACATCTTCGGAACCTGGCAGCATTGTTCGTATCCCATCAGACACTTGGGACGAAGGTACTTTTGAAGATGGTGTTGGCTTTGACGGCTCTTCCATTCGTGGCTGGCAGCCAATTGACAGTTCAGACATGCTGGCTGTTCCTGATCCTTCAACCGTGAAATTGGATCGCTTTTTCAAGCAGCCGACAGTGAGTGTGCTGGCTGATATTGTCGATCCGATTACCAAAGAAGATTACAACAAAGATCCGCGCAATGTCGCGAAAAAAGGCCTGGCCTATCTGAAGCAGACGGGGATTGCTGATTCCTGCTTTATTGGACCTGAACCAGAATTCTTCGTCTTTGATGATGTACGTTACCTTTCCAATCAGAGAGGTGCGATGTACGAAATTGATTCTTCAGAAGCTGCCTGGAATACAGGTAGATCTGAAGAAGGCAACCTCGGCCACAAAGTGGGATATAAAGGGGGTTACTTCCCCGTATCACCCATTGACACCTATGGCGACCTGCGTGCAGAAATGGTTGAAGAACTGCAGAAAGTGGGTATTGTTGTTGAAGCGCATCACCACGAAGTTGCGACTGCCGGACAGTGCGAAATTGATATGGAATTTGCACCACTCATGCAGATGGCTGACCAGTTCATGTGGTACAAGTATATCATTAAAAACGTCGCCAAGCGAAATGGGAAAACGGTTACATTTATGCCGAAACCTGTCTTTGAAGATAATGGTTCCGGTATGCATACTCATATTTCACTCTGGAAGGGTGGAGATACGTTAATGGCTGGTGATGGCTATGCAGGTATGAGCGAACTGGCTTTGCATGCGATTGGCGGAATCATCAAACACGGCCAGGCATTGATTGCCTTGTCTAACCCGACCGCTAACAGTTTCCATCGTCTGGTACCTGGTTTTGAAGCTCCTGTGACACTGGCAATGAGCCAGCGTAACCGATCCGCTGCTTGCCGAATTCCGATGTATTCTGGCAGTCCGAAAGCAAAGCGAGTTGAATTCCGTTGTCCGGATCCGACTGCCAATGGTTATCTCAGCTTTACTGCTTTGATGATGGCCATGATTGATGGAATTCAAAACAAGACTGATCCGGGTGAGCCATTGGATCGTGATATTTATGACATGACTCCGGAAGAACTGGCCGAAACGAATGTGGCCCCCAAGTCTCTGGAAGAAGCGCTGGTTGCACTGGAAGCGGATCATGCCTTCTTAACAGCCGGCGATGTCTTCAGTGAAGACCTGATCAAGTCCTTCATCGAACTACAAGCGGACTGAAGAGTTGGATCCGATTCGTCTGCGCCCTCATCCTTATGAGTTTGACCTCTACTATAATGCTTAGGCGCTTAGGTCAGGCATTAGTGATTCATTGAATTTAACTCGCAGTCAATCTCCCGGTTGGCTGCGAGTTTTTTTGTGTCAGAATACCGGTCTGCCATAATGGCTGTTTTGTATTTGTGTTGATGGGTGCCAAAATGGCGATTTGTGTGTTTCTGTAAATCTATTGTAGTTCTTATGGAAAAATTTATGATTGTAAGTGTATGGTAATAAATGAATTGTGGTGAAATGTGTTGTTCTGTGTGACTAATTGGCATGCTGGATGCATATTGGGGAACTGTCAATCAGCTGGTGACAGTCCCACCTGTCAGGGTTACTGTTAATACAATTTCAGTTTCTTATTTGATAAGGAGCAATGCCATGTTAAGCACACGCAATCACAAACTCGGATTTCCTTTTTCTGCTAACCTGCGTTCCGATCTGGATGATGCCTTCACCCAGTTCTTCGGCAAGTCATTTAACGGCTTCGAAGGCGCTTATTCGCCGCTTTCCGTCTGGGAAGAAGACAGCAAATATCATGTTGCCCTGGATGTCCCCGGCATGACAAAGAAGATCTGTCTCTGGATATTCAAGATGGAAACCTGGTCCTGACCGGCGAACGCAAGTCGGTCGAAAACCGGGAACATCTCCACAACGAACGGAGCTATGGCAAATTCAAACGACTGGTTCGCCTGCCGGACTGGGCCGATCCCGCTTCTGTTACCGCGACTCTTGATGCAGGCGTCCTGACCGTGGTCATGGATAAAAAAGCCGAGATGCAGCCCCGTCGGATTGAGATTCAGGATATTTCCAAATCTGAATAACCGGCTGGAGTGGAGATCTCCTTAAGAAAATGATTCGTTGCGACACCCCGATTGGCTTTACGAAGTTGATCGGGGTTTTTTGTTAATGGCAGCCACTCTTTCATCAGCGGACGACGCTTTGTGATCACACCCGTACTGTCTATTTCCTGTGCAGACCCGCTTAATTGCTAAGTGGCTCATCCCTGGTCTGTGTGAGTTCCTTGTAAAGATTCAGCGGTTTTCTAATCAATCCTCTGAAAGGCTTATCTGAAAAAGGTGATATCTCACAAGGGGTTATGACTATGGATCTGCAGGTCGACAATCGAGACACCCTCTTGACCGGCACAGCAATTGCGAAGTTCGTCAATCATGTTTGTTACGAAATGCGCTACTACTTTTCAGCAGATGCCACATAGATGAATTGTTCTGATGGTCAAATTGGAGTCGAAAAATAGAACTCAATTAGTTCTGTAAAATCACAGAGCTTTCCCCAAGACCCGATTCACACACTGACATTTTTCAGTGAGCGCGCGCCCGGCATCTGAAGATTTCCCACGTGAGATTTGACTCACTCAAGTTCTAAATTCAAGGACCGAAAGCAATGTTACCAGGATATTTAATTGACATGGATGGTGTCATTTATCGAGGAACTGATCTGATCGAAGGGGCAGTCGAATTTATCAATGAGTTCAAAAAGCGGGATCTGCCTTTCATTTTTTGAACGAATAACAGCCAAAGGACCCGCCGCGATGTGGTTACGAAACTATCCCGAATGGGGATTACTGTAGGCGAAGACCATATATTTACCTGTGCTATGGCAACGGCCCGGTTTCTGGCACAAAGTAAACCCAATGGAACGGCATACGTGATTGGAGAAGGTGGTTTATTACATGCGCTTCATCGAAATGGATATTCCATTGTGGATCATGATCCCGATTATGTCGTAGTGGGTGAAGGCAGGTCAATGAACTTCGAGATGATCGAAGCTGCTGTACGCATGATTGAAAACGGAGCAAAACTCATTGCAACAAATATGGATCCTAACTGTCCGACACAAAACGGTCTCAGGCCGGGGTGTGGGGCGATTATTGCGATGTTGGAAGCAGCGACAAAGAAAAAAGCATTTAGCGTCGGGAAGCCGAGCCCTGTCATGATGCGGAGTGCACGACAGGAATTGGAGATTTCTTCTGCCCAAACCACAATGATCGGCGACACAATGGAAACAGATATTCTAGGTGGAGTGGAGATGGGATATCGTTCCGTGCTCGTCTTATCAGGCGGAACGTCAATGGCCGATTTAGATTATTATGCCTATCAACCAGACCTTGTGGTTGATAGTATTGCCGATCTGAACAAAGAAGAATTCTTTCATCTGGAGCCATCACCGGATTCCAAAGGCGGAACGCCTACTGGCCTGATTTATTAACTGTCCTGACGCGGTCATTTCCGCCATTACAGGTCCGAAAAATCGCTCTGATTTGGCATGAACCCGTTCATGCGCATTGAGGTATTTCTGACGGTTCGCTACAATTCCTGAAAATGTCGCGCTCACATAGTGATTTATCACTATATTTACAGGAATGATGTTCACATGAGCTTATCTGCCTTTTCGAATCAATAGAGGTGGAAAATCGCAGCAGGAATACTTGAATGGCACGTCTGACTCAGGCCGATTTATCAGATCTCAACGAGTCATTTGAAGAACGAACTCCCCTGGAGCTGATTCATTGGGCACAGGAAATGTTTGGCACACGACTCGGCAGCATTATCATCGATGCAGCGTGCAGGGTGTGTGGTAGCCCATATGCTGAGTCAGAATAAAGGCCGACATTCCCATTCTGTTCGTCGATACCGGCGTACTGTTTCAGGAGACTCTGGATACCCGGGATCGACTGATGAAAGAGTATAACCTGAATATCGTCACTCTGGATGCAGCCCAAAACAATGCAGGAGCAGACAGAAGAACTGGGTGTTCTGTATCTTTCAGTCGAAGGTCAGGAAAAGTGCTGCGATTTACGAAAGACGGAACCTCTGATCCAGGTGGCCGATCAATACGATGCCCTGATTGGAAGTCTGCGTCGCGCTGATGGTGGGCAACGGGCTAATGTCCCCATTCTGGCAATCGATCCGGCGATGAACTGCTTGCGCGTCAATATTCTGGCAAGTTTATCAAAGGAAGAGTTTCAAGCTTACCTCGAAGACAATCAGGTCATCACAAATCCGCTTCATAAAGAGGGGTATCCGACGATTGGCTGCAATCGTTGCACGACTCCTGTGATGGAAAGTGAACCGAATCGCGCCGGGCGTTGGCGGCACTTAGGTCCCTGGTCACAGTATTGTGGAATTAATCCGACTGATGTTTCAGGGAAAAACGCACCTGCTATTGAGTTGTCGCAGCATCTGGTTGATCGGATTTTGGGACGTGAAACAGACTTTATGATTTAAGAGTCTTCATTCAGCGGTCCATTCCCTCGGTGAGTTCTTCATGTAACGTTTTTGTCGAACTTCCCCAGGCGGGAATAAATCCGGCAGACTGACTCTTAAGAAAGAATTGCTTTCGATTTGCTTTTGTATCTGCATATCCCAAGGTAAATACTGTAGTGAATCCATTTTTTTGGATCTGAATCATTTCCCGTTCTTTGCCATCAATCCAGTTGCCGGTATGGGTATACGCCGATTCCCATAATAGGCCATCGGGATTATGAGGATGCGATTTTGCCAGTTCGAGTCCCGGAATCAAGACGCCTTTTGCGTCACCGACAAAGACAGATTTTCCGATCAGATTCAATCCACGATTTTGCATGATAAACTTGTCTGGTGACAGTGCTTTGATTTCCCGGATCAAGCTGATCATGGCATTCACACTTTTTGCTCTTCGCTGGATTGGCCAATCCTGTCGACTGATAAAAAGATCAGCGGTATCGACCGTATCCAGAAATAGTCCATCAACTTTTTGTTTGTAAATATGATTGATCTTCTGGATAAGAAATTCTTTCCAGATATTATGAATGACATCAATATACCAGGACTGAAATGTATTATTCTTTACCTATTACTATCTTCTCAATGGAAGTTGGATTCTTGTGTTGTTTCAGAAACTGCTCAAAGTGAGTTTTTTCTAACCCTCCCAATTCGCCAATGCTTATGTAGGCGATCACTTTAGCACCAACTTGATGGGCACGATCGACTACTGTCGTGATTTGCTTTTGATCAGACCCGCGTAGATCGATGACAATCAACCTGTCCTGTTCTCATTTGGTGTTGTAACTGCAGCATGATTTCAGGATCACTGCCGTAGTAGAGCTGAAAACCAGTTGGTACGAAGGCACTTTCTGCTGCGCTGGCCAGCGGTGTGGCAGTCGTCAGAAACAGACAGGAAATGATGCAAAAGAAATGAATGGAAAATAATTTCATGAACCCGGTTCCTGGAGATGTGGTTTGTGTTTTCCTTGATCTCTTTGTTATTCTAAATAAAGTAAGAATCGTACATGAAATATATGCTCTGTAATTTTCAATTGGAAGACCAGCCATGAACAGGAATCGAATCAAAAAGGCATGTCGATTCAGCGTATTGCCTTTAATACTTATGAGTGTGGTATTTTCAACGGTTTCTTTAGCTGCAAAGAAGAATCCTCCCAATATTGTTCTGATTGTCAGTGATGACCAGGGCTATCACGACTTGAAAAGTTTCGGCAGCCAGCAGGTCATCGCCCCCAACCTCGATCGCCTGGCAGAGGAAGGCGTCAAACTGACCAATTTCTATGTGACCTGGCCGGCACGCACCCCCAGTCGAGGCAGTCTGCTCACCGGACGCTATCCGCAGCGAAACGGACTCTATGACATGATCCGCACCGAGGCCCCCGATTACGGCCACAAGTACAAGCCGTCCGAATATGAAGTCACCTTCGAACGCATCGGCGGGATGGATGTCCGCGAACAGTTGTTGCCCGCCTTGCTGAAAGAAGCCGGTTATGTGAGTGGCATCTATGGAAAATGGGATCTGGGCGTGCACCGTCGCTTCCTGCCGCTCGCCCGGGGATTCGATGATTTTTACGGCTTCACCAATACCGGCATCGATTATTTCACACACGAACGATACGGCGTGCCTTCGATGTATCGCAATAACCAGCCCACCGAAAAAGACAAAGGGACGTATTGCACGTATCTCTTCCAGGCGAGATGCGGTTCGTGTTTTGAAGGAGAATCACCACAAACCATTCTTTCTTTATCTGCCTTTTAATGCGCCGCATGGGGCGTCAAGTCTCGATCCTCGTATCCGCGGCGGAGCCCAGGCACCGGATAAATATAAAAAGATGTATCCGCATTTAAAAGATACCTTGGTCACCCGTAAAAAAAGCGGTCGTTATCCGATTCGTGAGAATCCCAAGGGGCCTGTCATATTACAGGGAGTTTCTGCCAGTAAACGTCGTCTGGAATATGTGGCTTCCATTACTTGCATGGACGCTGCGATCGGTGAAGTTCTGGATTTGCTCGATCAATACAAAATCGCCGACAATACCATCGTGGTATTCTTTTCCGACAATGGAGGGGGCGGGGAGGTTCTGATAATTCATCCCGCTCAAAGGTAAAAAGGGAATGATGTTTGAAGGGGGAATTCGTGTTCCCTGTATTGTGCGATATCCGAAAAAAATTAAAGCGGGAACAGTCAATGATGGGTTACTGACCTCATTGGAACTAGTTCCGACATTCCTTAAAGAAGCAGGTATCCCTTTGCCCGAAGAAATTGTGTTTGATGGATATGACATGTTGCCGACTTTGATGGGGCAGGCAGAAACTCCTCGAAAGGAAATGTATTGGCAACGTCGTGCTGGCAAAGGAGCTCGGGTTGGGAATTGGAAGTGGGTTGAATCAGCCAAAGGTAATGGGCTATTTGATCTTTCTCAAGATGTCGGAGAAAAGCATGATCTTTCGAAAAAATATCCCGAAAAACTAAAAGAAATGAAAACTCACTTTGCGAACTGGAAAAAAGAAATGGCAAAGGCCGAACCGCGTGGACCATTCCGAGATTTTTAGCCTGAATTTTATGGACTCAAAATATTTGTCTTAGTCAGGAGAGTCCGTTTTCGATGAGGCAACGTGACCAGTGTGTCTAATGGGAGATCTTTCTCTACAAGTTCCAACCCACAGATGAGTGGTTTTCCTTTGGTGGCGGTGAAGGATAAGTTCAACGAGCCATTAAGAGGGAATTGAGAAAACTCGCGGACAAAAATGTGATTTCCTGCTTGCGTTTCTTGATAGATATCCAGGTCCTTGATGGTCGGCTTTCCGTTTAGAGAGACGCTGAAGACACGTTTTTCCGGCGCAGAATGTTCAGGCTCCATAAAATAAAGTCGTAGTGTATAGTGGGCATGTTTTAAATTTTTCAATGTGATGGATTCGATCCCTTCGATTCCGGAAGCACCCACCCACGGCCAGCCGCGACCGCCCTCTATCCAGAGCGAATGTTGATAGAAGGGAGTAATCGTAGTTGGTTTCATGGTCAGGTCAAGTTCCGGTGAGGGACCTCCTACGCTGGGAGCATCCAACCAAAGTGTGCCTCGGTTTGTTTTCCGATCTCCGGGTGCTCCAAAGTTGAGGCCGATGCGGCGAATTTCTTTTGCATTACTTTTGCCCCAGACCATCCATTGTTCATAAACTTCGGGCATGGAAATGAGAGAGAGTCCCACAGGCAATGGGTAACTACACGTGCAACCCTGAAAATAATAGGGAACGTTTAACAAACCGTTCGCGGGGACAATACTGTTGGTGCAGCCGGAGCGAGGTCCACTGATATGAATCGTGCCACTTTCCACACGCTTGTCATAAAAGGCAGCAGTTCCCGAACGCATCGTATAGAGATAGCTATAATCAACGCCTCCGTCACAGCCATAGCTTTTGGGGAAGGCACGCGGTTCTGTCTGACCGGTGAGTGGATTGGTGCGCTCTCCAATCACAGGAGGTGCAGGGCTCCAGTCATTTTTTTGATAAGGTGGTCGATATTGGCTCGGCTGTTTTTGTGCCTGATCCCGTGTTGGTAAATCTTCGGTTAGAGTTTGAGCCTGTTTTTTACTGAGGACTCTCCCTGTATATACGTCTGAAAATTGAGGTTCAAGTAACTTGTAGGGTGGGCGGACTCCCGCGGGGTACCCTTGCCAATACTTGGAATGTGAAATCATGACCCCATCGACAAACATCGGCTGGGGAGCGCGTTTAAAATTCCCCACACTATCGTCATACCAAAGTACACCGACAGGTGCTTTGACTCTTTCATCCGGACTCGACCAGCCACCCGTATAATTCGTAGAACCTGGAATGGCACCTGTTTTTTCGATGATCGTGTAACCTTCCTGGCGCGAAAACCGTGCCTGGGGTAAGTTTGCGAATTCTGTTGACAGCTCAGCATGAGTTGGTTCCGGGCATTTTAGCAGTAAACTGCCACCATAAGGTCTGAGGGCAGGATACAACTTTGAAACTAGCTGCGAAATGGAATCGAAGCCTGACTGTTGAGGCTCTTGAGCAATGATCAATTGAGCAAAATAAGCGGGCAGCTCGATCTCTTTCAGAGAACCATAGATCAGCGAAATTTCCGAGGCAGTCCAACCTTGATTATAAAAACTACGACGGAGTGCATCGACCTGGTTCGAATCCGTATCCTGAGCAGTGAGATGAAGTTTTTTGTCTTTGAGTAATTCATTGATCAGTTTTATGTCAGGAATTCCTGCGAGAAATACATATCCTCCTGCAGAGAGTCGTTCAGAAATAACAGGTGATATTTGGGGAGTCGTTGCTTGGGGTTGAGTTGACTGTGAGCGACTTAATACAGGAGAAGTAAATATTTGAGGGGTTTTCTTCTCAGGACCTAAACAATAGATGTGACCTTCCAGAGTGGTAATCAATAGCCGGTTTGATGCCACGAGCATCGAGTGGATGGTTCCTTTGACCCCCGGATATTTTTTTTGATAGGTAAGTTTATTTTCTCCTGCTTGGATTTGTTGACGTAAGCCACGCTTCCCGTCTGGACCATAGTTTTGCCCATTTTCATGTCGAGCAGAATTGACGTCTCGGTCAAATTGCAATTCGGATTTGATCGGTTCGGTTTCACCGCGCCTGGCTGCTTTGCCAGCGGCAGTGAACCAGCCTCCTGGTTTGCGACCCGGTTTGGGAAGCTGGAACTGGATGAGTTTACCGGTCTGCTTATTCAGTCGTGCAGGAAAAGCAGTACCACAGGGAACAATCAATTCTTCATCCATAATTACAAGATAACCCTGCGGTGTGACTCCCCCCAAAGCTTCTGCGGCATGGGGATGCTGTCCGTAAAGGTACCCGAGGCGATCATTGATCCAGCGGAGTTTTCCCGTTTCTGCATTGAGAGCATAAATAAACACTCCTTCAAATGGCCAGACTCCAGCGGCGAAATAGATCGTATCGTTTTCGACCACAGAGCCACCACGAATGGGCCAAACTGAGATCAGTCGTCGATTTCCTAAAATCAAGCGATGAGAAGGAACCGCTTGATATTTCCACTGCATCTTACCAGTTTGGGCAGAGAGCGAATAAAAATGACCATCGTCAGACCCAAATAGAATTGAGTCTTTCCAGGCAACAGGAGCCAGACGAACAGGGCCATTGGTATAGAATCGCCAGAGTTCTTTTCCAGACTTGACATCGATAGCTGTGACCGAATTCGAAATGGAGGAACCATAAAACAGAATCCCATTTTTCACAATGGGTTCATAGCCGGCGTCAAATTGTAAGCGGGGATTTTTGAATGCCGGATCAAGTCGCGGCAATTGATGGACCCACTGAACGTGAAGCGTTTCTGGAACTGTTTGTTCCGTTTTAGCTGAGCGTTGCGCGTCAAGCCGCCACGTCGGCCAATCATTGGCATTGATGATTCCAGCAACTGAATGAAGTAGAAAAATTGACAGGATTGTTTGACGTACAAATAAATAAGGCATTAGCCGGACCTTTTATGAGGTTGGATTCACTTCAGCAGGCAGGAAATCAATGTTCCCTGTTAATCAAATTAACAAGAGCAGAGGCTGCGCTCAACTCTTCGTTTCAGGATGAGCCACTTGTCGGCTGGCCCAAATTGCTGCAAAACAACAGAGAATCAGTTCCAAAATCCAGAATAGTTCAGGCCAGGGAGTCGTTAAATTTGCGACTGGCGAAATTCGATGCTTCAGGTAAGACGATATCTTAAGTAGATTTTGTTCTTTTTCTCTGCGTTCCGCTTTCGCTGCTTCAACCTGTTTCCGAAACTGCTCGTAATCTTGACGTGACTTTGGATCATCCGGAGGTTCGCCGTTAGCAAACATGCGGTCTATAGCAAACATTGTCTGATCTGTCTGGAACCGTTTTAGAGTTTCCTCCTGATAACGCTGGTGAGATAAATATAGAACCAGAGCCTGACCACATATGGTTAACCCGATAATTGTGAGCAGTAAAGTTTTTTTGACCGGCAGCCCAAATCTGATAGCCAGGGTTGTTAAGGCGCCACCTGAAACTAATCCATAAACAATGGCGTAGACGAGAAATAGTTTGAGCCTTTCGGGCAGGTGTACTACCAGTAGCGAGAGCGCTGTCATGAGTATCGATGCGATGACGAGCCATTGAATGAAACCGGATTTTGAATTCGGTTGTACTGGTTGCGATTCTGAAGGCTGATCCGTCATGGTTTCCATTTCATTTTGAGAAATGAGCTGTTCCCAGACCGCAGGCAGACTGGACGCGTTCCAGAACTTCTCTGGCTTTTTCTCTGGCTTGTTTTGCTCCTTCGGCAAGAATGTCGTTCACAGTGTCTGTGTCTGCTGCCAATTGTTCACGTCGTTCTCTTGCTTCTCCGAAATATTCGAGAGCTGCTTCATGGACTGCCTGCTTCGCTTCACCGTATCCCATGCCACCTGCACGGTAGCGTGTGGCTAACTCAGCCTGTTGACTTTCAGTAGCGAAGAGCCTGTATAAGGCAAAAACAGCACATGAATCCGGGTCTTTTGGATCTTCAAGTGTTGCCGAGTCTGTTTTTATGGACATCACTTTTTTACGTTGTTTCTTTGGTGCTTCAAAAATTTCAATTACATTGCGATAGCTCTTGGACATTTTTTCGCCATCAATGCCCGGAACTTTTGCTGAAGTATCCAGGACTCTTGATTCGGGGATCGTTAATGTTTCACGAAATAGTGTATTAAATCTCTGTGCCAGATCTCGTGTGACTTCCACGTGTTGAATTTGATCCTGACCTACAGGGACCAGATTGCTGTCATAGAGCAAGATATCTGCAGCCATCAAAACCGGATACGTAAACAGACCTGCATCAGCGGCAATGCCTTTTGCTTTTTTATCTTTATAAGCATGGCATTTTTCCAAAAGACTCATTTGTGTAATGGTCATTAAGATCCAGGTTAAACTGGTTACTTCGGGTATATCTGACTGTCGGAAAAGTGTCGCCTGTTTGGGGTTAAGTCCGAGTGCCAGAAGATCAATGGCGGCTTCCTGGGTATTGCGCTGTAACCGATCCGCATCTCGGATTGTAGTTAAGGCATGTAAGTCGGCGATGAAATAGAAAGCCTGGTCATTATCCTGCAGGTCAATATACTGTTTGATCGCTCCAAAATAATTACCCCAATGGAAGCGGCCCGTGGGTTGTATCCCCGATAATACTCGCATGCGTCGGTTCTCTTTGATGTTGGAAAATCAGTTTTTGATTATTGATGGAATTTGAGTCACTGTAATGGATAGCAGGCTCATTATTTGTTATTTTTCTGGATAAACAAGCGATCCTACAAGTTTACTCACCTGCGAACATTTTTCCTGAATCATGATCTGCTCCAGTTCTTCGACTATTTGAACTGCAAGTCCAGGATTGTAAAAGTTTGCGGTACCAATTTGGACAGCAGAAGCCGCCAGCGACGATAAATTCCATCACATCGTCGATATTGGAAATTCCGCCAACACCAATAATCGGAATCTCTAAAGCCCGAGAGACCTGGCACACAATACGTAATGCAACCGGTTTAATAGCCGGGCCACTTAAACCTCCAAAAATACCCCCCAGAACGGGTTTTCTGCGACGCCAGTCAATTGCTGTGCCTTGAACGGTATTGATGAGGGAAACAGCGTCAGCACCACCTGACGCTGCAGCGTGTGCGATTTCGACTACATTGGTTACGTTCGGGGTCAATTTCGCGATGATCGGTAACTGACAGCTCTCTGTAACCTGTTTGAGCATTTTCTCTGTGAGCTCAGGCTGAGTGCCAAAATCAACACCCCCACTCACATTAGGGCAGGAGATATTGAGTTCCAGGGCGTCAATTTGATCCTGATAAGAGTCAAGTCGTGAAGCCATCTCTGCCATTTCATCAATGCTCCGGCCTGCGATGTTCACAATGAGACCTGTGTCCAGTGATGCGAGGTAGTCAAGATGTTTTTCCAGAAACAAATCGATTCCGTCATTGTCCAATCCAATGGAGTTGAGAAGTCCCGCACTGGTCTCAACGGTACGTGGAGGCGGATTACCGATACGTGGTTCTGTCGTAATTGTTTTGGGAATAATGCCACCCAATTTGGAAAAGTCGAGAAATGGTTCCATTTCTCGAGCGTACCCAAATGTTCCCGAGGCTACCATGATCGGGTTTTTCAGCTGCAGACGGTTGAGCGTGACTGATAATAGATCCGTTTGGGTAAGGGCATTCATCGGATAATCGTCCGTTGCAGCCAGAGGCTACAAAATTGTTCGTTTTAGTTTTGAAAATTGAGAAGTGCCCTGCAAACCGTATCTTGAGGTCGGATTGAAAAATTACTAGCACTTGAAAGGGATCATTAAGGATCCACCGAACGTCATCTTAGCGTTCTTGCATTGTGAGAACCAGTAAGCGTGGTACTGAAAACAGAATCCTCAAAATGAGAAAAAGCTGCCAAAACTAATTCGGCAGCTTGGATTGATGTTTTGTTTTTCAGTATTCAATGCGGTCAGGAACTCTTCAGGGAGGACCGGATCGTTGTATGCTTTACGACAGATCGATTTAAATCACACCACCGTGTGTTCGATAGGGAGTCGCCACGTCAGGCATATCCAGCCCCCAGATTCGTTCCCAGATTTTGGGGATATGCCGCATGCTTTCAGATTGGAAAATCAATTGACGAGCACGATCATCTCTTGAGGAGGAGTAGATAGGAACTACACATCCAACCTGAGTGAGAGATATTGCAACTAACATGCTGGCCAATAGGAACTTACGCATTTTTTTCTCCATGATACAGTCATGCCGTTATGATGGGTGTTAATCCTGGGCAACGATTCCTTGATTCAAACCATTTGAATGAAAGGCATCTAAACGATATCAAAGTGTTAAAGTGCTGAGATGTAAAAGGGAGGAGTTTGAAGAGGTGGTTATTATAAAGCCCACATTTAATCTTCTCTAGGTCGTTTTATCGTCAATCAGGTCAGGAGACTTTGGTAAAAAATGCCGATTATTCCAATTATTATGATATTCTCACTTATCCACTGGGATTAGCTCGGTTTAACTGTCAAGGAACGGTCAGGGTTAGAACATTCTTTCAGTATGTTGAGAGGTTATGTCACAAGAATCCCATACAAAAAGACCGGTCTATCTCGATAAAATCAAAACAGACCGGTCATGAAATGGTTCATACCAGTTCTCTCGACATAAAACAGTTTTGGAAACAGTCTTAAGGCGTGTGCTGAGTTCCCGAAGCATAAGATCCGTTATTATAAGTTCCTACCTGGGGAGTTCCTGGAGCCTGTGGGGCTGCAGGTGGAGCAGAACCAACCGGGTTACTCGCTGGCTGTTGCGAAGCGGCAGCCTTGAGCCGAGTTGCTTCTTCTTCCAGATTACGCACTCGTTTTTCCATTTCCTTTCCTGGTTTGAAAGTGACGACGTATTTTTCTTCCACGTCGACACGATCCCCCGTTCGAGGATTCCTTGCCTTTCGAGCTGCCCGCTTTTTGACTTCAAAAACGCCAAAATTACGGAGTTCAATGCGCTTGTCTGTGACAAGAGTATCAACAATTGCATCAAACGTTTTTTGCACAATCTCTTTTGTTTTGAGTTGCGTCAGACCAATCTCTTCCGAAATCACTTTGACAATCTCTTTTTTCGTCACGACTGGGTTCTCCCAATTCTGAGAAGCCGTCGGACAGCTACGCCCTTCCGCTGGGCAGTTCAGAGCCGTCTCAACTGTAATGGGTTACACGACTTAGTGTCATGGTAGATTATTTCCCACAATTGAACAGTAAGTCAATACCGATCTTTCGTTAGTCGACATAATCGAAGGTTTCTGAAGCATAATTACACAAGTGGAAAGTCAGTATTGTAATTCGACTTCTGGAATGAATTGTGCCGATTCAAACCAAACACGTATGTTATAAGTCTTTTGTATTACTGGGAATAAGACGAATGCTATTCGGTTCACGTAATGAAGACTCGAATAAATTCAGCCCTCTTGAAACACCGAATTTGGATAGAAAGATTTTTTTACAAAGTTCGCACGAATTTCACAAAAACGGAGTGAGAGCGCTGTTTATGGAGTAATTGAGAGCTACAAAGTCTTTATTAATCTACACTTAATCAATGGATATTTCGTGAATATCAAACCTGATCTACGCTGAAGAAATGCGTGAAGTAGCGTGGCTTATGCATTCAAACTGACTTTTCAGATGTTACCTGATTGAATTAAACAGAGACACGTTTTTTCGTAATCTGAAATAAATCGAAGTATGATTAAATCTCATAAGTCACTTTGTGATACGCGTTTTTGAATTTCATCAAAACTGATAAACGTTCCTGTTCCTGCACCCGGGCACTCAGGTGAAAGAGAGTCCCAACTTGCTTTACTCTCAAGATTGGAATTCCAGAACGGCCAGGTACGACATTGTGTAGGACGGGCTTCGTAAACAGTGCAGCATCTCTTTTCTGGATCAAAGAAAGTACAATCACCATTCGCAAATTCAGTTAATGAACGTTTACCTGCGTAAAGCCGGGTGTGCATTAATAATATTTCACCTTTGGATTTACCCGTTAGTTCCGCAATTGCTTCGATTTCTGATTCTTCGACCCAGACAACACCAGGATCACCCGTACAACAATTACCGCATTGAGTACAAGTAAAGTTCAAACCATCTCGGTACCAGGGACTTTGTTCAGAAATTTGATCACTCATTAGTCAGTTCGTTTCTCTGTATGATGTAAATCGGCTGCATTCGATTTCATTTTGTAAGTTACCTGTGGGAATATGTCAAATATAATCAACGAAATGAAGGTTGGTGGGATCATTCTCTGTGGCGGAGAAAGTTCTCGAATGAATTATCCCAAAGCATGGTTACCTTTGGGAAATGAGTTGATGTTGCAACGGGTTGTACGAATTGTTTCTTCTGTCGTCTCGCCGGTCATTGTCGTTGCCTCTCAGGAGCAGAATTTACCCGAGTTGCCAGATTCAGTGGCCGTCGTACGAGATGTGGAAACGGGAGCAGGCCCTCTTCAGGCGATAGCTCTTGGGCTTGAAGCAATAAAAAATCAGTGTGAATCTGCATTTGTGACAGGCTGCGATACACCCTTGATTTCCGATAAATATATTATCAAGATCATTTCCGCTTTAGCTGAGAATGAACTGATCATGGTTCAGGAACAGAAGCAGTATCATCCTTTGGCTGCCGTTTATCGCACATCACTGACAGATCAGATCGAATCTCTGGTGAGTCAGGACAAGCGGCGTCCCCTTGATCTGGCAGAGATGGTTCAAACAAATTTTCTCGATGCAGAAGAACTGCGAGTGATTGATCCACGTCTGCTGGGCTTAAAGAACATTAATTCACGAGAACAGTATCTTGAACTCCTTCGTGAAATGGGGATAGCTAATTCTACTCAGTTGCCTTTTTGATTGCCTGATGTGATTTCAGGCTAAATTAATGCTGGTTCAGCCAGTTTGGCAAATCGCGTTTTATTTCTCGCATGATGATTTTTTGTTCGGGAATTGCCTGGTAAAAATGTAACTCTGCCAGTGAATAATCACTCAAGTCCAGGTTTTTTGAGGTGATTTCCAGAATATGATCGGACATTTTTTGAAGGCGTTCTTCATGATCAATGGGATTAAAATCGACTGCCAGCGTGATCCGCAGTGTAACAGGATATTGTTGCTTGCCTTTGAGTCTGCCTCCTTCGACACGTGGTTTTGAATCGGGAAATTCTTCAGCCAGTGCTTTTTGAGTTGATGCAAACTTGAAGGAATTCACCGCTTGAAAAACATATAACGATCCTGACATCAACAGGCCGAAGATCAACAGGCCAAGAACAATTGTCTTGCCTTTGAAGAATTTCGGTTGTGATTCAGGAGTGTTAGATGTCATTTCTGGTCCGTATTGACAGAGCAAATGTAAAACACTTAATTTTCCTGTTTGGCAGCAGATTTATTGATTGCCTGCAGATAGGCTTTGGCACTTGACTCAATGATGTCTGTGCTGACGCCTCGTCCTGTATACAGTTTTCCGTTAATGCGAACTTCAACACGAACTTCACCCTGCGCGTCTTTTCCACTGGAAACACTGCCGACATGGTACTGCTCTAACACGCCAGGAATGCCTGAGATGCGTTCTAAAGCACGAAAAACAGCATCAACGGGACCATCACCGGTTGCTGCATCACAGTGGATCTTTTCATTCTCGTCGGTCAGTTCTATCGTTGCAGTCGCAATCGTGCCTGTTCCCGCAGAGGTATGAAATCGGGCGATTTTCCATTTTTCAGGAGTGTCCGTCACCTGATTCTCAATCAAGGCAACAATGTCAGCATCATAGACCTCTTTTTTCTTGTCAGCCAACGCGATGAACTCCTCGAAGATTCGCTGGAATGTTTCATCATCAAGCTGATGTCCCAATGTCTGGATCCGATCACGAAAAGCATGGCGTCCACTGTGTTTTCCCAGAACGAGATTCGTACCTACATAGCCGACATCTTCTGGACGCATGATTTCATAAGTCGTACGTTCCTGAAGGATTCCATGTTGATGGATACCTGCTTCATGAGCAAACGCATTCCTTCCAACAATCGCCTTATTGCGTTGTACAGTCATACCGGTCACCGTCGAAACAAGATGGCTAATCGGATACAAACGCTTTGTATTAATATTGGTTTCCAGGCCGTAATAGTCAGAGCGTGTTTTTAAGGCCATGACAACTTCTTCCAGAGCACAGTTACCTGCGCGTTCTCCAAGACCATTGATGGTACATTCAATCTGCCGCGTTTCGCCTCGACCGCTGCCAGACTGTTGGCAACAGCCAGTCCGAGGTCATTATGGCAGTGTGTGCTGATAATTGCTTTATCAATGTTAGAGACGTTCTGCTTCAACGTTGTGATCACGTCATGATAATGGGCGGGGGTTGCGTAACCGACTGTATCGGGAATATTGACAGTCGTAGCACCGGCTTCAATTGCTTTTTCGACGACTTCACACAGAAAGTCTTTCTCCGTACGAGCGGCATCTTCGGGTGAAAATTCGATATCAGGACAATAATCGCGGGCACGTTTGACCATTTCGACAGCGGTTTCGACGATTTGTGCCTTGTTCATTTTTAATTTATGCTCGCGGTGAATGGAACTCGTAGCGAGGAACACATGAATTCGGGATTTTTCAGCTCCTTTCAAGGATTCCCAGGCGCGGTCAATATCTTCTTTGAGAGAGCGGGCCAAGGCACAAATTATTGTCTGGCTGCCAAATTCCAGAGCGACTTTGCGAACGGCATCAAAATCGCCCGGCGATGCAATGGGGAAGCCTGCTTCAATGATATCGACTCCCAGCTCGACAAGCTCCCCGGCGACTTTCATTTTTTCGGAAGTTGTCATACTGCAGCCAGGCGACTGTTCACCATCTCTCAATGTGGTGTCAAAAATCATTACTTTGTCATTGGACATTGGTTTGCTCCATTAGTCAAATTCCACTCCCGGTCAGGGGAGTTATTGAGAGACCAGAATAGTATCAGCAGTTAAAATAAAAAACCCTGAGGCCAATTCTGGTCTCAGGGTTTTGTTGTTTTTGATTAACAATCGTACAAAGAACCTAGGACCTGGCTTGGGTAAGCAGGTTTAGTAGCAGGCTCAAGTTAAGTAGATTGTAGATTTGCATCAGACTATAACCACTTTAATTTACGTTGATCGTCGCAGATTTACTGCCTCTTGATGCAACCAATCTACCGGCTCTCATAACTATGGTCAACCCGTTCTGAGTCGATTTTAGTAAAATGTAAGACAGCTTCATATAATAGAGGTTCAGGAAAATATACTGAAAATATTGATATCAGGCCAAGTGGGTTATTTCACTTCCAACCCTGCTTTTTCCTGTAATGCAACCTTACCGACTCGATGGCAGAAATCTCCAAATGATTCGTCTGCCAGGCGTTCCTCTTTAAAATATTCAAGTAGCGGGGAGAGCCTGCTGGTGATTTCACCCAGGGGAACCAGGTCATCATATATAAATGCCAAACGGTTCCCGAGAGAATTGCCTCCGAGAAAAAGCGTGTATTTTCCAACGGCTTTGCCGACGAGCCCCACGTCGGGGATATAGGGGCGGGCACAGCCATTGGGGCAGCCTGTCATATTAACCGAGATCCGCTCGTCCTGAAGACCCTGACGCGCCAGTTCTTCCTCAAATTCCGTGATCAGATCGGGCATGACTCTTTCCGATTCCGTGACTGACAGACCACACATCGGCAATGCAGGACAGGACATGGAAAAGCGGCGAATCAAAGTGAGTTCGTTCGCTCGTTTCATGCCATGATCCACCAGAATTTGATCAAGGGCATCTCGGTTAGCAGGATCAATATCGCAGAATATAATACTCTGCTTAGCCGTAATTCGTGCATTCAGCTTGTAAGTTTCCAGAATTTTGCGTAAACCGGTTTTAATTCTGAGGTCACCTGCATCCTTAATACGACCATTTTCGATATTCACACCAAGGAATAATTTACCGTCTCCCTGGTCGTGCCATCCCATATGGTCATCAATTCCCGTGACTTCGACAGGGCGAGGGTCTCTGATCGGTGTGCCCAGGTATTCAGCAACTTTTTCTCGAAACTTTTCAATGCCCCAGTTATTAACCAGATATTTCATACGAGCCTGTTTACGGTCTTCACGATTCCCAAAATCGCGTTGAACCTTGACGACTGCTTCGGCGACAGCAAGCACCTGATCATTTTCAACGAATCCCAGCGGCTTGCCTAAAGCAGCATAGGTCTTCTTATTACTGGGAGTGACTCCCATACCTCCACCGACGTAGAAGTTGTAACCAACGATCTCCTCGTTTTCTACAATTCCTAACAAGCCGATATCTTGCGTATAAATATCGACACAGTTGTCTTCAGGGAGGGCGATGCCAATTTTGAATTTTCGAGGTAAATAGACTTTGCCGTAGATCGGTTCTTCTACCGGCTGAAAATCTGCTTCGTTTGTTTTGTTACCTTCTTCGTCTGTAATCCATAAGTCAAAATAGGAAGTCGTTTTGGGTTTGAGATGTTCTGCAAGTG
Source organism: uncultured Planctomycetaceae bacterium (assembly GCA_942492165.1). Taxonomy (GTDB): domain Bacteria; phylum Planctomycetota; class Planctomycetia; order Planctomycetales; family Planctomycetaceae; genus Gimesia. Next base: position 15,202 of record CALOEF010000089.1, on the reverse strand, counting down.
CGTATGCCATATCCTGCATCGAATCAAAGATGGTATTGTTCTTATAAGGAGCAGGGCAGGCCATCACATTTCGATTGACGTCTCCACAAGCGGCCAAAGTAGTAAGCTTGGAGTCGTTAATACCTTTAATGGCTGCTTTGAGATTGCCTTTGATCACTCCATGTAATTGAAATCCCTGGCGTGTCGTCAATCGAATGGTTCCATCGCCATACTGATCACACAGATCTAATTCAGCCAGGAATTGTTCTGCGGTCACTTTTCCTCCGGGAACACGTGTCCGGATCATACAGCTAAAGGCTTTTCCCTTTCGAGTCCCATCAGGATTCTTGGCTTTTCTTAAATCACGGTTATCCTGCTGGTAAGTTCCATGATGTTTTAATAATTGAGTTGAATCACCAGTGAATTCATCACTGTCATTTTTTAATTCTTCTGCAATCGTTCCACGAAGCTGGCGACTGGCATCTTTAAGGGCTTCCAGTTTAGAGAGCTTGGGGCCTTCTTGAGGTGTCATACAATCAATCCTGGTTGATATAAGTTGAAATGACTTCCAGATTCGGTCTTCACAGGAAGAGATTCTGAATGTCTGCAGGGTAGGTTTCACTGAATATTTAATGGCATTTCATGTGTTGTGTTAGCAATGACAGGAAATTAAAAAATGTGTGATTTCGACTTGGGAAGCTTGTCGAAAATCTGACACTCGGATTATGTCAAAGTGGCTTGTTCATTTGTATCGGTGAAAAGCACTTCTCTGTGAAGTATAAACGAGTTGGATTATCTTGAATAGTGGCTTTTCAATGTCCCTTATAGCAGGGAATCAGCTTGTCTGAAATTTATCATTAATGAGAAACATCAAAAATCAATTGATTCTTCTACTGGCGACAGGTTTGGGAATTGGCTATGTGCCTCGTGCACCAGGAACATTCGGCAGTCTGCTAGGTCCTTTATTAGTCATGGGAATTCTCTGGTGGAAACTCACAATTCTGATGTATCTTTTGATCACAGTCGTTTTATTTCTGATGGGAGTGTATGTCTGTGATCGGGGGGCGAAACTCCTGGGGCTAGACGATCCTGGCTGCATTGTTTTTGATGAAATCTCCGCGTTCACAGTGGTGATGTTGCCAGTGTTTAATCAGCCCCTGGACGGTCAGTTTTCAGGGAGTTCCCTGATCGCATTTCTCTGGTTCCGCTTGTTTGACATCTGGAAGCCTTGGCCGGTTCGTTTTTTTGATCGAATTCACGGTGGATGGGGCATCATGGCTGATGATTATGTTGCTGCGATATATGCAGCGATTTGCCTTTACATCACATTAATTCTTTTGGGGTGGTTTTAGATTTCCTGCTGATTCGTTATGTTGATATTGAATCAAATGTTTCAGTATTTTTTCAAGGAAGAGGCAGAGTGTCAGCAGAAATTATCGATGGTAAATCGCTCTCCATCGCATTTCGGGAGCAGGTAGCGCAGGAAGTAGCACAGCTGAAGGCAGAATCTCAGATTATTCCGCATTTGACGGCTGTTCTGGTCGGCGAAGATCCTGCCAGTGCCGTTTATGTCCGGAATAAACAACGTGCGTGTGAAAAAGCCGGAATTCAAAGTACTTTGAAGCGCTTGCCGGCGGATACGACACAAGAGGAGCTGATTGAACTTGTACAAAGTTTAAACGGTGATCAAAGTGTGCATGGAATATTAGTCCAACTCCCTCTCCCGAAGCATATTAATGAAGTTACGATTCTTGATGTGGTGAATCCATTGAAAGATGTTGATGCATTTCATCCGGAAAACGTGGGTTTGATTGTACAGGGGCGTCCGCGATATCTGCCTTGTACTCCTTATGGAATTCAGCAGATGATTCTCTCGACCAGAATGGAAACTGCGGGAAAACATGCTGTAATTTTGGGTCGAAGTGAGATTGTTGGTAAACCGATGGCCATGTTGCTGATTCAGCGTGGTTTGGGAGCTGATGCCACAGTCACCATTTGTCATAGCAGAACAGAAAATTTGAATGCGATCGTGCGGTCAGCTGATATCGTTATTGCCGCCATTGGCCAGCCTGAATTTGTGACGGCCGATATGGTGAAGCCCGGCGCTGTTGTGATTGATGTTGGTATCAATCGCGTGAATGACAAGCTTGTTGGTGATGTCGCTTTCGAATCTGTAAAAGAAGTTGCTTCGGCGATTACACCGGTTCCAGGAGGAGTCGGGCCGATGACCATAGCGATGTTACTGAAAAACACTTTAACAGCAGCCAGACTTCTCTCTGGCGTTCCGCAAAATTGAATGATTCTCGGATTCACAAATGTTCTTCGAGTGGAAATAAAAAAAACTCTCCTGAATCCTTCAGGAGAGTTTTTTAAGATTTTCATAACAAGATGATATAAACCTGTTCCAGTTGATTATGGAGCCTTAGGTTTCGCATCTTCTTTCTTAGCGTCAGCAGCAGGTTTCGCATCTTCTTTCTTGGCGTCAGCAGCAGGCTTCGCTTCTTCTTTCTTAGCGTCAGCAGCAGGCTTCGCAGGATCAGCAGCAGGCTTTGCAGGATCTGCAGCAGGTGTTGCAGGATCAGCAGAAGGATCTGCAGGAGCATCAGCTGGAGGTGCAGCAGGAGCAGGTTTTTTAGCAGGCTCAGTTTTTGTGCAACCAGTGAAGAATAATGTGATTCCCAACAATGCAACCAGTGTCGACAGTAATTTCATCTCTGTTCTCCATTTCTCAATTGTTTATCTGATTTGTAAGAATGAGAGTCTTACAAATCGGGTTTGATTCAGTGGTAATTGAAGTAAACCCAAATTTACAGGTCTGTTCGCAAAATAGAAAACAAGACCTCCCTATCACTTCCTATAAAGAGTCATGTTCTGTGTGATTTATTCCACAGAATATATTATTTTCTTAATAAACTGTGAAACATACTTAGAAACAAGAGACTGGGTACCGAAATCAAACTATTTTTCAGAGTTACATTTGGAATAGACGCAGAGATTGATTCCCAGATTACGAATGTTGGTATATGTCCCTATTTTTTCAGACGACACTTCTTCTTATTGACTTTACCAAATTACAGGCATATGTTGGTTAAGTAAACTGGGCAAGGAGTGTTCTCAGGGATTGTGTATGGAGGCTCCCACTAAATATCACCTGCAATACAGGCGTTTTCTATCTTGAAACGTATTACTGTTTTCCGGGAGCAAAACGATGAAACTGTCTGCCTCTTTTGTCTTTGTGGTCGTTCTTTTATTGACTACGAATGTCTTCTCCAGTGATCCCGAAAAGCAACCCATTTCGGATGCCGATACTGACCTGACTGCCTTACGAGCTGCAGGAAAATCATTCATTGCAGCATTCAATCAGCGCGATGCCAATGCAATTGCCGCAATGTTTGACGAAGATGGTGATTATCTGGATGAGACAGGCACGCTTTATTCCGGGCGAGAAGCGATAAAAGAAGAGTTTGACCGCTATTTTCGCACCAGTTATGGACGTAAAATTCAGGTTCATGTGAATTCGATTCGATTTCTCCAACCGGGTGTTGCATTGATCGATGGGACCTCAGAAGTAGATCCTGCCCCACCGGGAAAACCAGTTATGGGACGTTTCTCTGCCATTCGTGTCAAAAAAGAAGGAAAATGGTTACTGACCGCCGTTCGCGAGTCGGCGGAGATCGTATCTTCAAATTATGATCACTTAAAGTCTCTGGAATGGATGATTGGGGAATGGGTCGATCAAGATGAGTCGAGTCGTATATATACTTCAGCAAAGTGGAGTAAGAATAAAAACTTTATTATCCGCAAGTTCAATGTTGATTTAGAAGGGCGGATCGTGCTTTCCGGAACACAGCGTGTCGGTTGGGATCCCATCCGGAAGCAAATCAAAAGCTGGACATTCGATTCTGATGGCGGGGTTGCTGAAGGTTATTGGTCAAAACAAGGTAAACGTTGGATTGTGAAGAAAATCAGCGTACTTCAAGATGGTAGACGCGCATCGGCAACAAATATTTATACATTGCTTGATAAAGACAGTTTTCTATGGGAATCCCATAATCGATTGGTTGGTTCTGAAGAGGAACCCAACATCGATCAGGTCAAAGTGATTCGATTACCTCCTGCTATTGCGCCTTAGAAGGCCGATGTTACAGTGCCTTTCAAATAGATGAATAAAGGTTGAGATTATGAAACGTTTTACCGCTTTTGTCATGGCGGCCCTGGTGGTGTTGACTGTTTGCGAAGTGGATTGTTTTGCCCAAAGAGGCGGACGGGGCGGTGGCGGACGTGGTGGCGGTGGACGAGGTGGAGGGTTTTCTCGAGGTGGGGGTGGCGCACGATCACGGCCTGCTCCTTCAAGACCATCACGCAGTCCTTCGATGAGCCGTCCCAGGACGCCCTCGCGAAGTCGTCCCAGCACACCATCACGGAATCGTCCCAGTACATCAAGGCCTTCACGACCTAATCGTCCTTCAGCGAGACCTTCGATTCCAACAAGACCAGGTTCCCGTCCTGGATCTGGTAATTCAGCCACACGCCCTGGCTCAAGACCGGGAAGTGGAAACTCAGGGTTGAGGCCTGGTAGCGGAACACGGCCAGGTTCTCCCGGTACACGCCCTGGCTCAAGACCGGGAAGTGGAAACTCTGGGTTGAGACCAGGCAGCGGTACACGGCCAGGTACTCCCGGTACACGCCCTGGCACAAGACCGGGAAGTGGAAACCCAGGGTTGAGACCTGGTGGAACTCGACCTGGTGGCAAACCGGGAACACGTCCAGGAGGTGGAACTGGAACTCGACCAGGTGGAGGTAAGCCTGGATTGAAACCAGGCGGAGGTAAACCCGGAGCGGGAAAACCGGGCGATGGAAACCGTCCTCCAGGGACACGCCCACCCGGAAATCGTCCTGGAACTCGCCCACCGGGGACACGTCCCCCTGGAAATCGTCCAGGAACACGACCGCCAGGAACACGACCGCCAGGTAATCGACCGGGTTATGGGAACAGACCCGTTTACCGTCCCGGATACTGGCATGGATATCGACCCTGGTATCGGAACAATAAATACTATCATTATCGCAGATATGGTTATCGGCCATGGGCCTGGGCTACATTTGGAGGAGTCGCTGCCTGGATTGGTTATAGTACCGCAACCCCTGTCGTATATGACTATTCTGTTAGTAACGGCTATGTATACAATAATGGCGAGCAAATCGCTCCTGTCGAAGAATACGAATCGCAGGCAACACAAATCGCTGAAAGCGTTCCTCCACCAGATGATGCAGCCGAATGGATGTCAGTCGGCGTGTTTGCCATTCTTCCGCAGGGAACTGAGGAAGTCGATGTCACAGTTCAGCTTGCTGTTGGTAAAAATGGTGCTGTTGCAGGTACTTATTATAAGAAGGATGGTGAGATTACCCTTCCGCTTAAGGGTGCCGTTGATGAGCAAAAACAGCGCGTTGCCTGGAAAGTTGGTGAAGAAGATCCAATTACGATGGAAACGGGTCTGGATAGTCTGACCAGGGATAAGTCGACTGTCATTATTTATTTCAGCGAAGGTGTTTCTGAGACCTGGGACATGGTACGTATTGACCAGGAAACAGCGAAACTGGCGCAAGAGGAAATTCAAAATGATTCCATGAAAAGTGAATTGGTTTCAGCCTGTAAAGAACTGGAACGCTCCTTGAATGATTCCTGGAAAACATATCTGGCTCTACCTGACAGTGTCTATTCAGCAACTGCAGTTCCAACAAAAGCGGAATTGGAAAGTGTGATAAAACGATATCAACAGCTTCAGGTGAATTCTACATATCAGGTGATCACTCAGAAACCGGAATTTCAAAAAACCTATTCTCTACTCAAAGATTATCTCAAGGATCTGGATCAAAATACGAAGGAGTTGCCTGTACCTCCAGAAAATACGGATCAGAAAGTGGAGAAAAAAGTGACCCCACCTGTATCCAAGTGAAACTGTGATGTTACAGATCCCCGGGAAATCAATCCAATTGAGTTAGGTATTTACGAAAGTGTCCTGGTAACAGGGCACTTTTTTTATAGCGTCATCGTTTTGCGACTCGTTCAGTAATGTGTCATACGCGTTGCAGGTTTTGTTCGATGCTTTTTCAAATTGCTCATTGTTGAAAACATTCTTTTCAAATAAACGGTTGAGTTTTATATCAGCCCTGTTCTTTTACAGAATTTTGCAAGGTGTCTTCCTTCAGGCTAACACAGGATGTTACTGTTTGAAATTGTGAGCTATGACTCATATTCTTAGAGACCTGGAAATTCAGATCGTATACTGTATTGAACTGTCAGTACTTTCTGGGTAATTTGAGTAACAGAACCATAGCATTGTAAGTGTCTGTTTTTTACCAGTAACGATCTGGCTGGTTTGACTAAGGAATGAAATCGATGAGCGATAGCGATAGTCTGGAAACGGTATTTTCTACTACAAACATTCTGGAAGCAGAATTTATTAAAATGACGCTTGAGGGTGAGGGAATTCGTTGTCTGCTCGAAAATGAACTTCAGGCGGGATTTACTGGAGTCTTTGAAGTCAAAGTGGACGTAATGCATTCGAATGCGGAACGTGCTAAGCAAATTATTGACGAGATAGAACACACTACAGAAGAAGACTCCTCTGAAGAAGAATGATCTGGGGAAATTCCGCAGGCATTGGTTTTGCAACGGTGCAGCGACGCAGCAAAGCCGGACACCATACAATTTCACTCCCGCGCAGTATGCCATCTGGTGAGTTTCCAGAAGACGTTATGAGTGTCAATCTTGCTGATTCAGTAGCGACCGGTGATGCGATCAAACAGATTTTGAACAACAACCAGATCGATGGTGTTGTGAACAACGTCGGATCAGTTCGATCAGCGGCCCTTGGTAATGTGGCTTTTTCCGACGATGCAGCGTTTATTACCGGACAGACACTCTTTGTTGCTGGTGGAGAGTATTGGTCATTTAAGTGTGTAAAAGACTTTCCGGCTTCGTACTCTTCAAGAGCTGCTACCTGAATTTTCATGCTTCGTTTTTCGTACAACGAAAAGTCGAGGGGCGTTTTCGGATTCCGATTGTGCCAAAAACAATTCTGTTATTAATTCTTTTTTATCAAGTTGAGACAACAACTCAGAAACAGCCTTTGTTTCTTCAGCACCACCGTCATGTCAGGGTATGCTAAAACTGTCAAGATGCCCTCTGGGCGTAATAGTTCGAGAGAACTACGGATCGCCGTCAGTGTGGATTCCATCTGCGTCATAATTGCATGGTCGCCTCCTGGAAGGTAACCCAGGTTAAACATGATCGCGCCGATTTGCTGGTGGCTGTGATCCGGAATCATTTCTCGAAGCTGGCAATGATTACAGCATACGAGATGATAATTATGATAATCAGCTGACTGGAGCCGGTTTGCTGTTTGATCGAGAGCTTTTTGTTGAATATCGAGTGCGTATACACTTCCAGTGGGGCCTGTCAGTTGACACAGAAAAAGGGTGTCGTGCCCATTGCCGGCGGTCGCATCAATGGCGGATTCTCCCGCTTTTAGTTCAGCGGAAATGATTTCGTGTGCCAATTCTGTTAATCGTGTCATGAGCCGGGATCAATTCTTCTGCTCAGGTCAAATTGTTTTTCCAGGCAGCCTTTTCCTTCCAGTACATTTACAAAATAATCTGCCATCCAGGGGGTTTGCAAACTTCCTTTCGAGGCGAATCCGTTAAAAAATCCTAATTGCGGTTGTGTCGGATGCAAGCCCATAATGGGCAATCGTCCGCGAATCACCGGTCTGACGGCGGCACGATGATCAATGACTTCAACCGGGAGTTTCAGAAACTCCGATAACCGGGTACAAATCTCAGCACGTCCTTCTTCCGTAGGAATCGTATCGAGATGTTCCCGGTCATAAGTAGAACCGGCTCGATACAAATCTTCTTTCCAATGTGCGAGCCAGACCCACGATGCACGACCCGTTGTTCGGGTGAGTCCTGGTATTTTCAAGGTGAGAATTTCACCTTTGGCTCCTTCGAATGGAACTGATTGAAACCAGTGGTTTTTTCGGCCGTGAATACCTTCACAAAAGATGACTTTTGGGGCCGCTAAATTCCAACGAGGCAGTATTACTTTTTCTGCCGCAAACTCAAAGTCGTTTAGAGAATTGACGTCTGCTTCCAGAAATGAATTCTGTTCTATGAAGTATTGTTGTGAGCTACTGAGGTAGGTGGGTACGTCGAGCTGTGCGCCACTGTTCATCTCAAAGCCTCCCTGGGATATTTCGAATGATGAATGATCTACCAGTGGTTTTGGCTCTGAAATGAGATGGGGGAAATGTGTTAGAGAGCGTTGCTGAAACTGTTCCTGCTCCTGTTCCGAGGAAAACAATCGTAGCATAGGTTTCAATTCAAATAAAGTCGATCCTGTCTGTTGTTCGATGTTGCGATAATAGTCCGTTGCGAATGGCAAAAACTCATCGAGTCGCCAGGAAACCACCAGACGTAGCCCTGTTATGGGAGTGATCAAGCCAGCTGCAATTTGAGATGATGTGTTTTGTTCACAGCGATCCAGAATTAATACTTGATAACCACGGCGTAACAACGTCCATCCCAAAGCCGTCCCTGCCAGACCTTGACCTATTATGATGTAATCTACGTGTTTTAACATGGAGATGGGTTTTGTGTTCTACTTGATTAGTGAAGTAGCTAGTACCTGATTATCTCACTCGATTTAGGATCGGATTCATAATAATTTGATAAGATGTATTTATACATCCAAAGTTGATTTCTTTTTGGAAATTCTGAGGCCAGGAATAATGATACCGATTTTTGTTATTGTCATATAAAACATTAATTTTAGGATTAGGAAAGCCAAAAAGGTCTGCCGTCCAGCCAATGATTGCGGGAATTAGCCCTTCTATTTGATAATCACAGTATGCAAAAATGATATTTTCGATTTGAAGTAATGTATCATTCTCAAATGGGGAATCGAGTGATGACTTTCTTTGCGATACAGCGATACTCCTGTTTCAAGAGATTTCCTTCTGTTGCGTGTCACAAGATTTGCATTAACTGATAACCATAAGCCACTTGTAATAGTTGTTTTATCGATATCCGGCCTTTTACTCTGCTCCAAATAAGTGCCTTGAATTTCGATTGAAATTCCCCAGGTCGATTTAAGCACTTTGTATTTATAGCAATGAGTTGTCATAACAATCCATTTTAAACGAACTTCAATAAATTCATTCGGTTCGATGATTCCGAAACATGGTGATGCGTTTCCAATGCGGATTTAGGTTTTGGGCAGACTTGATTTCATCAGCCGACGGTAAAGATCCTTTTATTTGACACAGCTGTATGAGGGGTAAACGATTCGTTTGGTCACCTGCAAAAACAAAGAGCAGGAGTGGCGAAATAAATTGCATTCGTCGCCGGTTAGTGGACACGCTGTGATCAGTTTACAAAACGTGTCTACAGCTCGTAGTTGGCGCATGGAATCATCTGATTCACACGAAACTCCCCACCAGTCATTAACTCGGAAGGGCGCTTGTTTTTGCTCCAGTTATCGTTAACGCTTCATCGATCAGGATCCCTGTCATCGACCCACAGCTTGATTCCCAAAGGCAGAAACATATCTGGACGATTACGGATGAAATCGGAGGTCGAGGGGGCTTTATGTCTGATTCTGTGTATTTCATCCTGGGATTCTCTTTTTCGGCGATACTAATTGGTTCCATTCAACCCCAATCCACTCATCATGAATACTGTCATAGTCTATTATGGCATCGACTTCCGGGATCAGGTTTTCCATAGTCATCGACGCCATCTGGCATGTACGTGTCACTTTTAGTCTTTGGACATCTCTAAATTCAAGTCTCGTAAATCCTCGTTAGTGCCCAGGCATGTCAGAATGGCATTTCTGTTTTGATTCAGTTTATTAAAGTAGGCATAGATGCGTGGTTTCATTGATTTCGTTATTTATTGAATGAGAATCTGAATGGAATCATGAATTTTGCTTTTATGAAATTTAAGAATTACTTTCCAATACAATAGAGGGTTTCCTGGGCGTGTTCCCGAAGCTGGCTGGCGGTGAAAATAGGTTGACGAAGAGGGGAGGGGGTGGCGAAGCGATCGTCGCCGAGTTGATTTTCTGCGACCAGTTCAAATTTCTTGGGATTGGCGCGGAACACAAATGTTTTGCCCTGCTCATTGGAAAGGTAGAGGTTATCGTTAGCCAGTACGAGTGAGGAGGAAACTTTTCCACCCAGTCGACTTTTCCACTGTTCTTTTCCTGATTGAGCGTCCCAGCAATAGGCAATGCCGTTATCGTCTACGGCGTAGAGATAGCCTTGATGAGCCAGCATCGATTGCTCATAACATTTGACCCGGTTTTTCCAGACCACTTTTCCAGAACCATCTGCTTTGACGGCGATAGTTCCTTTCGTCGGAAATCCGCCACTGGCAAAGACCAGATCTTTATCCCAGACCATTGTGCCACAGGAGACAACCCAGATACTGGGAGTTGACCAGAGATTACGTCCAGTTTTAGGATCAAAACTGGCCACTTTCGAGTTGCCGCTCAGCAATAACTGGTCACGTCCGGCAATATGAGCCACAACAGGTGTCGAGAAGTTGAGTTTCTCCGGGCGTTTGATTCGCCAGATTTCCCGTCCCGTTTGTTGATCGAAGGCAGCGATATAGCCGTTCACTTCAAATTCTGCTGCGACAATCACCATGTTTTGATACAGTATCGGTGAGGGGGCATAGCCAAATTGATACGCGCGGGGAACAAAACTTCCAGCGGTGATTTGCCATCGTTGTTTTCCTTCAAGATCTAAGGCAGTCACTTGAATACTCTGATGATGAGGAAAGACGGCAAAAACAGATTCTCCGTTTGATGCCAGAGTCGGGGATGCGTGTGTATTTTTTTGATGAATTTTGGGTGCAAATCCTCCCTGATTCACATCAGTTTTCCAGAGCTGATGCCCTGAAGCACGATCAAAACAGACAACAGATTGAACTTGGCGGCTCTTATCTGCGGTCGAAATCAGCACACGGTGATCAACGACAATTGGCGAAGAATGTCCACGTCCAGGCAAAGGTGTTTTCCAGATAATATTTTTGGAATCAGTCCATTTCACAGGCGGTGTTTCTCCATTGGCTGCAATCCCATTCGCATCAGGTCCGCGCCAGACTCGCCAGTCATTTGCTGCGCTTGAATCAATTGGGACCAGGCAAAACAGCCAGACGCAAGAGATCAGGCAGGTTCTAAGGGGGAAATTCATTTTAGGACCTTTATGTATCAGGGGTGACCAGAGGAATGAAAGTGGTTTCGCGAAAGTTATCTAATTAATTGTTCCATTTTGATCCTGTTTATTGATATGAAGCGACTCAATGCCGTGCAAGGGCATCCGAACTCTTATTCCTTCATTAATGAAACAGTTTAGTGTCTATTTTGAATTTCGACACTGATGTTTATATTCAACTGTTTAGCAAATCTATGATGATTCTTTTTCTGGATCATTTTAAGACGTGGAAGATTCACAAATGGCTTGCTATACTGGTGATCGTTCCAAGATGCGTTGGGTATGCGACAGCATTTCAAAATCACGGTTCCAGTGAGAGCAACGCTTTTTAAGCAAGGCCCCATTCAAGGCTGACAATACGTACTTGAGGCGTCAGTCTTTACATGAGTTTCAATCATAGTGGATTGTTTTCATAGAATCATATCGGATCAGGGGAGTTTGTCCTAAATGATAAAAGTAAAAAATCTCACGCGGATTTTTGAAACAGGCAATCAGGATGTTTTAGCCGTCAATCATATTTCGTTTGAAGTTCAGCAGGGTGAGGTTTATGGTTTATTAGGACCCAATGGAGCAGGTAAAACAACAACGCTCAGGATGATTCTGGGATTATTAAAACCGACTAGCGGCGATGCAGAAGTGGAAGGTTTCCTGGTTTCAAAAAATTCAGATGAAATTAAACGCCGTGTCGGACTGGTCTCGACCAGCGCCGGCCTCTACCAGTGGTTGACGCCGCGAGAGATCTTGTTCTTTTTTGCGGATGTGTATGGCGTTTCAAAACAAGAAGCCACCGACCGTATTTCACAACTTTCCAGGCTATTTGATATTACTTCATTTCTGGACCGCCGATCAGCAACTTTGAGTACCGGACAAAAACAGCGTGTGAATCTGGCAAGATCATTGATTCACAACCCCCCTGTGATGTTAATGGATGAACCTACGCGTGGATTGGATGTCGTTGGCAGTAAAGTTATCTTTGATTATATTGACCACTTGCGCGATGAAGGAAAGGCTGTTATTGTCTGTACGCATCGGCTGGATGAAGCAGAACAGCTTTGCGATCGTTTTGGTCTAATGCATTTAGGTGAAAAACGCTACGAAGGAACTCTGGTGGAATTACAACAATCTACTGCGTGTCAAACACTGACGCAAATATTTTTACAATTGCTTGACGCCTCTCCGGAACAGGATGCCACCATGCCAGTCGTCCGAGAGGAAGTGATTTAATGCCCTCTGTTTCGGATTCACAGGATCACAAACATTCTTCCATCATGACGTTTCGGTTTTCCGGTCTTTTAAAGAAAGAGCTGCGCGAAATTCTACGCGATCGTCGCACGATTATTACTCTGATTTTAATGCCGGTGTTGGTATATCCTCTATTGGGATTGATGTTGCAGAAGTTTTTTATCAGTCAAATGGCGAACCTGGGCCAAATTGAATATCACATCATTTTACCAACAGAAACAGAAGGAAAACTATTTGAAAAAGTTTTCAATCATGGCGAACAACTACTGCTTTTGAAGGAATATAAAGAATTTCTGAATTCCGAAAAATCGAAACCAGAGGAGACGCTGAATGAATTCAAGCAACAGCAGCCAAAAGTCAAAATTTTGGTTGTGGATCAGGAAAATAAAAAACAAAGCATTGAATCTCTGGTGCGCACAGGGGCCGTTGATGCGGGTGTTCGTTTTTTCCCAAGCCAGGATCAGAAAAAAAACTCGCCAGATAACGAGTTGGGGGGACGATTTGAAATTATCTATGGGTCACAATCCCGACATAGTCGACTTGCAGCCTCATATGTAGAAAAACGCCTGCAGTCTGTTAGATGGAAGTATAAAAATCAACAGCTCAAAAAATTAGGAGAAAGCGATTCTGGACCTTTTACGACATCGGTTTCTGCAGTCACCTCCGAGTCAGTCGAGGCATTCTCCCTCGTGACGATTGTTCCTCTCATTTTGATTCTGATGACAGTCACTGGTGCTGTTTATCCAGCCATTGATTTAACGGCAGGCGAGAGAGAACGCGGCACACTCGAAACGCTGATGGCAGCTCCACTGCCGCGGATGTGGATTTTAAGTGCCAAATTCATCGCTGTATTATTTGTTGCCATACTGACTGCATTAGTTAATATGTCGGCCATGCTGGCAACCGCTTATGCCAATGGATTGGAAACCGTCTTGTTTGGTACAGGCATGACACCGTTTGTTCTAATGGAAATCTTGTTATTGCTGGTGATTTTTGCAGCCTTCTTTTCAGCGGTTTTACTTTGTTTGACCAGCTTTGCTCGCAGTTTCAAAGAAGCGCAGGCGTATTTGATTCCACTGATGCTGATTTCAATGGCGCCCGGAATCCTGGGGATGGTTCCCGATTTAAAGATGACACCCATGTGGGCCGTAATCCCGCTGGCCAATATTGTTTTATTAAGTCGTGATTTCCTGTTGCATGAATCTCAGCCGGCTTTAGTATTTCTCTCAGTGATTTCAACACTGTTTTATGGTGCTGTTGCGCTGAGTCTGGCTGCTCGTATTTTTGGTGCCGATACGATTTTGTATCAAAGCCATACTTCCTGGGCTGCTTTACTGAAAAGATCTGAGAAAAAACATTTGGTTCCCACTCTCAGCAATGCCATGATTTGTCTGGCAGTTTTATTTCCCGTTTTTATACTTTCGACGTCCATCGTAGGCCGACTGGGAGAGATGTCGATGTCACAGCGTTTACTGGTTTCAGGAACTTTAACATTCAGTCTGTTTCTCCTGATACCTTTGTTGTTTGCTCGAATGGGAGGAGTAAAGTTAAAAACCGGATTTCGCTGGAGTACTCCTGGAATATTAGCCTGCCTGGGGGCGATTCTTTTGGGCTTCACTCTCTGGCCATTTGCTTATGAAATTGAAATTCTCTCATTGTCTGATGAGCGGATTGAATCATTTTCCAAATTATTTGAATCGTTGAAGCTGGAATTGGGAAGTGTGCCTTTATGGGTGAAATTAATATCTTTAGCCGTTTTACCTGCAGTTTGCGAAGAATTATTCTTTCGTGGTTATCTTCTAAGCTCTTTGCTTGATCGTTTTTCAAACACCCCTGCAATTCTGATTTCTTCATTCCTTTTTGCGTTATTTCATGTGATTGTTAGAGATTCGTTGTTCATCGAACGCTTCTTTCCCAGCTTTCTAATGGGACTCAGTCTGGGCTATGTTAATGTACTCTCTCGTAGTGTAATTCCGGGTATAATGTTGCACATGATTCACAATGGATTATTAATTTCGATTGCCAATTTTCAGAATTTGTTTTCCAAATGGGAAGTGAATCTAAAAGATCAGAAGCATCTACCGGCAATCTGGCTGGGTGGTTCTCTGTTATTGGTGTGTGCGGGGGTTTATCTACTTTATCTCAATCAGCGCAATCAGGTGGATTCCACAATGAAAAAAGTCTGATGAGCAGCTATTGCGTCTTTGAATACTGTTTCAGAATCTCACTCATATTTATTTTTCAGGATCATCTGGAGAGATTCGAGTGCCGCGTTTGAGAGACTCTCCGCCGAATCGCTGGGTGATCTGATCCCTGACGTGATCAAGCCGCGAGTTCTTCTGCAGATCTTCTTCCTCGAAAAGAGATCGCTGTTGTAAAACGCCTTGATCTAATCCGGTGACGCCGATGCCAATCAGTCTGATTGAGAATCTTCGTTTTGGAAGCCTGTTTTCCAGAATATGCAGCGCAGTCTCACCTATTTCTTTGGTTATATTTGTTGGTTGGTTCAAGGTTAATGCACGAGTGAATGTAGTGAAGTCATCGTAACGAATTTTAAGATGAATTGTTCTTCCGCGAAGTCCGTTTTTCCGTAAACGTCGAGCAACATCTTCTACCAGATCGACCAAAACAGATTTAAGAATTTCTCGATCTGTTAGATCCTGTGAAAAAGTGGAGCAATACGTAACCAACCAGTTGCT
>CALOEF010000088.1:0-109830 GCA_942492165.1 uncultured Planctomycetaceae bacterium | reverse complement strand
AAATTTTTCTGAGAATCTTTAATCTAGACAGAAACGAACATGTAGAATCAATCATTCCTCTACTCTCACACTACCATATCCTCTACACTTTGATTGAATTTCAGTCGCCGATGCAGAAAAAAATCAACCAGGATTCGCGAAGCCTGTTTGCATGTTAACCAATAGCCACGAGGCGATCTCACGTCGAAGTTTCAGGGACCAGCTTGACCGGATACGTGTTTCCCGATGCAAACTGGGGAATGTAGATCGCACCGTCTGAAGCAACCACCAGATCGTGTGGGTGGCGAAAGAGGCCCCCTTTTTGTTTCATCGGTTGCAGCGTGCCGTTGATGTATTGGGGTGCGGAACCGCCGATGTTTGATACGATTTGATAATTGCGATCCAGCACTGAAATATAACCTTTGCTTTCACGATCTTTCGGCCAGTTATCCGCCAGGTGCGGCACGAACATGTGCTCGCCGACAATCTGGATCATCCGTGGATTCGAGCCGGGCAAATGAATTTCCTTGATCAGTTTTCCGTCCAGCGTCAAACGTTTGATCGTCTGCTGATCACTCATCGCGATAACCAGCTCGGGCTCGCCTGGACCTCGGTCATCGATCACACCTCCATGTGGGCCCCAATGCGCGATGCCACCTTCCGGTCCGCCAAAGTAATTTAAAAGCTTGCCGTCTCGGTTGTAACGCATGATGTAGTCTTTGCCGTAACCATCGAGAACAAAGAAATCGCCGTTGGTTAAATGCAGTGTCCATGAGGGTCGAAATTCTTTTTCGTTGGCATATTTCCCGGTCGATTGGGGGTAGGTCAGCTCCATCAAGATTTCGCCATCCAGTGTGGTCTTGAAAACCCGATGGAGGTTGAGGTCGGTGATAAACAAAACTTCGCGGTTCTGTTCTTTGACAATCTGCAGACCATGCGCGCCGGGTAATCGAGTGCCCCACTTGCCCAGCAATTGACCATCCTTGTTATAAATGATGACATTGTTCTTGAGATGATCGGTGAGCAGAAAAATCCGACCCCTGGCATCGACGACCATCGCGCTGCAGTTCTTCACAGGAGTTTTCGCGTCCAGCACACCCCAACCCGCAACGGGACGATATTGAAATGCGCCTTGACCCAGCAGAGGCAGCCTGTTTTCTGCAGCGTTCAACCCGCGCACTCCTAAGGAGCAAGCTCCCGCAATTAGGGATTGATAAAGAAAGTCGCGTCTACGCAGCCGACGGTCAGACATGGTTTGCTCCTGCAGTCTCAATTAGACAATGATTAGTCATTCGGGTTCAAAATATTTTTCCAGTCCGGATAAACGGGACGTGCTTTAATATTTCGACCTGCTTCAATGGTGGGTGCGGGAGGAAATGTATTGAGTGGCTGTTGCAGTTTCGTTTGTGCGAATGCATTGATTTTATGCTTCAGTTTCAGCCGTTCAGTTGTTCCCTCTTCGCCAGTCTGGTCGGTATTGAGATTGCGCAATTCTTTGATGTCTTGTCGAACATTAAAAAAACGGCCGTCTCGGTAAAGTTTGAACTGCGCGTCGCGTATATATTGACTCCCTTTAAATCGTCCCCAGTAGGGTTGATAGTGACAGAACACCCACTCGCGCGGCTGTCCCGGTTCACCATTCAATTGCGGTAGAAAGCTGCGGCCATCAATGGGATCGTCCTCCCCCAGTTTCACACCCGCCATCGCGGCGAACGTGGGATAGAAATCGGTAAAGTCAATCAGGTCATCCAGCACCACGCCTTGTGGCGTATGCCCTTTCCAGTAGGCAACCAGTGGCACGTGCGTGCCCATGTCAGTGGTGGAACCTTTACCGCCGCGAATATTCTGCCCATTCCAGAGTGAGGTGATGCCGACATTCGTTCCATTGTCGGCGGTAAACAGAATCAGCGTGTTCTCCAGCTGCCCCGCCTGTTCCACCCGTTTCACAATTTTACCGACGATTTGATCCAGGTAGTTGACCATCGCGACAAAATTCGCTTTTCTGGCTTGCTTGCTTTTCGGTTGCTTGTTCGCGTCATGATTTCGCGGCGCGGAACCAATGGTATCAGGCGTCGGCACAAAGGGATTGTGTACCAGTGTCGTAGGATAGTAAACGAAAAAGGGTTGGTCTCGATGTCGGTCGATAAAGTCGCAGAGAAAATCCGACATGATATCCGGACCATACTTTCCCTGATTGTGTTCGATCGACAGATACTTGCCGTTCTGTTCCAGTGGCGGACTCCAGAAACGTTCGCCACCCCCCTGTTTGCGATCCCTTACCGTCCGGGTGACCTGCCACAGACAATATTCATCAAAGCCTGCTTTGAATGGCCGCCTGTTATCGGCATGACCTTCCGCACCGTGATAGAGTCCGTTCAGCTGCCACTTGCCGGCGATCGCAGTTTTGTAGCCCGCGGCCTGCAGCATCTGGCCGAACGTTTTTTCTTTCGGATCGAGATAGCCGAAATGAGTGTAGTTGCGGAAATTGTATTTCCCCGTCATCAGCTTCACCCGCGAAGGGGTACAGAGGGGTGTCGAAAAACAGTTTTTAAATCGCAGGCCGCGTTTCGCCAGCGCGTCGATGTGTGGCGTCTTGTAGTCTTCCGCACCATAGGCACCAAAACATTCCCAGCTCACATCGTCGGCCATAATCAGGATGATGTTGGGTTTGCGCGTTTCCTGCGAAGCGGCGTCAGCTTCAAGCATGCTCGTCGAGCATATCAGGAACAAGATGAATCCGAATTGCTTCATTTCTATCGCGTCCTATTGCAGCGAGAACGAAAATCGTGTCATGTCTCAACGGAAGGGACACACATACCATGCTACCTTGAGCCGCATCTCACGAACAGCAATACTTTCTACGTAACCGGAATTCTCTATAGATGACGCGTCCGGCACAACAGACTAAAAAGGTTCATCAACCAGAAAGACGGTCAACGATCTCGCGCCGTGCGCGCCGATCACCAGGGATTGTTCGATGTCGGCGGTTTTGGAGGGGCCTGCCATGAAGGTGCCGAAACTGGGGTTCTCGAAGCGGAGCCGTTGATAGGCAGCGTGCATGTGCGGCACGACTTCCGAAGCGGGTACCAGCAAGGCCACGTGTTGCGAGAGGAAATACAGGGTCCGCAAAGGTCCGCCATCATTGGTGATCCAGGTTGCGCCATTTTCTGCCACACAGAATTCGCCGGGCAGTATGGCAAAGTCGATGTCCTTTAAATCATGCGGGTCGGTAACGTCATTCACATCGACGGTCGTCTGTCCGCAATCGGGAATCAGCGAGCAGATGTTGCTTGACTCTTGATAGACGGGCAGTTCTGCCAGTCGCTGATTGACTTCCTCAACGTTCTTTACCTGCAGACACAAACCTTTGATCGACGCCAGCATTTCCGCAAACTGCTGTTGTAAGTCGGGATAGGTGATCCACTGTTGCGTCAACTCCGCCTGTTGCAGGTCGGGCAATTCTGTTTCCGGTACGGACTGTTTCCGGAGCTGGTTTAAAATATGGTCTCTACTTGTGGTCATGGTTCTGCTTCATCCACTCTCGGAAACTCTGTTTGGGCATGTCGGGAAGCTCGCGTTGTTTTCCCCAGGCATTAAAGCGATTATAAATTAAGAAGCGTGGTAAACAGGGAACAATCCAGCGTGCCATCTTTCCCACGAAACGATAGAGCCGCGGTGCCTGCATCATCCAGCTCATCATTTTCATTGAAAGACGTTTTGTAAGAGGGAGTAAGCCTTTCAAACGAATTTCTTTTCGCCAGGTCAGCAGTTGATGATGCAGATCAATTTTGACGGGACAGACATCGGTGCAGGAAGCACACAAACTACAGGCAAACGGCAAACTGGAATGTGCTTTCGTATCATGTGCGGCTCCCAGAATCGAACCGATGGGGCCGGGAACGGTATTGCTGTAACTGTAACCGCCACTGCGCCGATAAACGGGGCAGGTATTCATGCAGGCGCCACAACGAATGCAATTCAGCGAACGGCGGAATTCATCGCTGGCTGCGATTTCACTGCGTCCATTATCCAGCAGAACAATATGTAACTCGCCCTCAGGGGCCGGGCCATGAAAGTGCGAGGAATACGTGGTGATCGGCTGCCCTGTTGCCGAACGTGCCAGGAGCCGCAAAAAGACGCCCAGATCAGAAGCACGGGGAATCAGCTTTTCAATTCCCATGCAGGCGATGTGCAGTTTATTCAGCGATGTTCCCAGGTCGGCGTTGCCTTCGTTCGTGCAGACGACAAACCCGCCTGTCTCGGCAATCGCAAAGTTCACGCCTGTAATGCCGGCATCTGCCTCGATGAATTTCTGACGTAAATGTTGTCTTGCCGATTCGGTCAGATACTGGGGATCAGAGGCGCCTGCTTCGGTGCCCAGCTTCTCATGAAACAGCTCACCAATTTCTTCTTTTTTAATATGAATGGCGGGCATCACAATATGGCTGGGTGGTTTGTCCTGCAGCTGAACGATCCATTCTCCCAGATCGGTGTCCACGATTTCCATTCCGTGTCGTTCCAGATACGGATTGAGATGACATTCTTCGGTGAGCATCGACTTGCTCTTGACGACGCGTTTCACTTGATGCTTCTGCAAGATACTATGCACGATTTCGTTGTGCTCTTTGGCATCTCGCGCCCAGTGAACGTGAACCCCTTTGGCTTTCGCGTTCTTTTCGAATTCTTCCAGCAGATCGGGTAAATGAGAAACGACGTACGATTTGATTTTCGCAGCCTGCTCGCGCAGCAGTTCCCATTCCGGCAACTGATGGACGGCTTTGTCACGTTTTGAACGTACGAACCAGAGTGACTGATCATGCCACTTGGCGCGCTCTTTATTCTTTACAAACTCAGCGGCTAATTTTGGATGTGAAGGCATGTTATAAACATTCAGCAAAAATTTCGGAAATATGCATCACGCGAATCGGCTTCTGTTGTCTGCGAATAATTCCATCCAGGTGCATCAGACAAGACATGTCGAGGGCGGTTAAGACTTCTGTTCCCGCCTGTTCGTGATCGTGTACCCGGTCTTCTCCCATCATGCAGGAGACGGCTTCTTCAGCGACGGCAAATGTCCCGCCGAAGCCACAACATTCATCGGGCCTTTGCAGTTGAGTGACTTCGACGCCCTCGATATTTTCCAGGAGTTCGCGCGCCTTTCCATATGATTCACCAACGATTTCACTCGAACTGGCCAGCCTGAGTTCGCGCAAGCCATGACAGCTTTGATGCAGGCCGACTTTGTGAGGAAAACGCCCCTCCAGCTTTTTGATATCGAGTACGTTGGTCAGATATTCGCAGAATTCAAACGTCTTCGCTTTGAGTGCCTCAAATTCTGAGTCTCCGGCCAGATATTCTTCATAATGATGTTTGACCATCGATACACAACTGCCCGAGGGACAAACGACGGCGTCATACGATTTGAAGATCTCGAGAAAACGCTTCGCCAGCGGCTCGACTTCATTCGTGCATCCCGTATTCGCCATTGGTTGCCCGCAGCAGGTTTGACTTTCAGGGTATTCTACATGAACGCCGAAATGCTCGAGCGTTTTCAGCGTTGCGATTCCCACTTGTGGGTACAATTGATCAATGTAACAGGGAATAAACAGGCCGACTTTGGGCGTCATGAATCTCAACTCAAATCAGGTAGCAGAAAGGGAACGAAATAAACAATCATCACTTCTTTATACTTTATAGTCCCCTCAGTTCCGATTGCCAAGCCGACGAGGAGGGGAAGCGAAGTTGATGCGCGCTCAAATCAAAAAACGGATGGGTTTTGAGCAGGTTCCGAAAGATACTAAAGCTTCCTGCTTTATTAGATACTTTGCTTGCGAAGGGAGATCAGGCGCATGTTTTGCGGTCTCGTGTTCAGAGGTGTTTAATAGCGCAGCAAGTTATGCAGCCGGATTTGTTTTAACAGAAGACGCGGTCCGCCAGTTTGTCTGCATATGATTCAGATTGAGCCCGCCGACAACCAGATTACTGACACCGGGATTGCCCAGCACAAAAGAAATCGCTTCTTCCGCTGGCAGATGACCTGAGGCAAGACCTTTCTTCACAATCACGCCACACCCCTGTTGTGCCGCCATTTGGATCAGCTCTGCATGTGATTGATCTTCAAGATGATATTCGACCATTAGCACGTCAGCCCAGGCAAGTGCTGAAGTGGCTCCGGCAGGTGTTTTTCCTGAAAGTCCGATCCAGCGAATCTGGCCTGCCTGCTGACATGACTGAAGAACTTCGACAGCATCGGTTTGTGTCAAGATTTCTTCGTCGTTGCCGTTGGAATGAATTAATACGATATCGAGTACATTTGTCTTGAGTCGCTTCAGACTTCGTTCGATGCTGGACTGTAGACTGCTGCGGGAAAAATCATACGTTGACTGTCCGTTTTCGAATGTTTCTCCGATTTTGGTGGAAAGCAGAAATTCACTACGTCGATGCGAAAGGAATTGCCCGATGCGTTCTTCACTGATACCGTACGCAGGAGCCGTATCAATGTGATTGATTCCCAGATCCAGAATCGAGTTGAGCAAATTCTCTGTTGTCGTATCATCGGGCAAGTCGTAGGGCTGATCGTATTTGATTTGTTGATTCCGACCGATTTTGAAACTGCCAAAGCCGAGAGCACTGATGGAACAGCCAGTATTTCCTAAAGGGCGATATTGCATTTTCTCAGAGTTCCATCACGTCGACAAAAAAATCAGGCGACATCCTTAATCATTTGATGACGATCCAAAGTGACCCAGTCTTCTGCCGTTTCCCAGGGAGGTTGCGCAACCAGCGGTCGAGGCAGAATGGTAAAGGATTCTTTCCAGGATACGTTGCCGGATGTGGGTAAGAGATTGATTTCCTGCAGACATTGACAGAGCTCTGTTGCCAGACAGGGGGCCAACGCCAGCTTGGCCGGCCAGGCAGTGAACAGGTTGCTTTCCTTCAAAATTTGAGGAGATTCCGGCCTTAGACCGGATTTCGTAATACCTTCCGCTCGATCGACAGCATAGGTCGTCCATTCCAATCCGGTCAGGTCGATTCCGGGAACGGCAGCTGCTAACTCTTGTGCGGCATGTTGAATCAATTCACGTCGATTCATCGTGACGCCGATTTCAGCAACCTGTCCCCCGAGCTGCCAGATCGTACGTCCCTCTGAATCGGTGTCCGATGTGATGGTGATTCTTGTTTTCGCACCATCGACACAATGTCCGTTAAACTCCGGAAGTTTTCCACGCACCATGACCATGTGCAATGGTCGTTTTTGCATGACGTTACTATCAGAAACCGATTGCCGGCGTGCCTGATTTCTGAGCTGCTCATTTCCTCTCCCCGCTGTCAACAAGACGGCGGCAGTTTCGATTATGAATGGCTCACCATTCGAATTTTGAATTTCGACCGATTTAATGTTTCCGCTTTCATCTGAATGAAACGTCAATTGCTCTGGATCGTAACGGAAGATCTGGTCTGCAAACGAATCCGCCAGATTTGTGATCAGGCTGTGAGGCGAGATAACCTGTTCTTCCATGACGGCGATCGAGCCAGGGCACTGGGCGAGTACTTCGGGAACTTCTTCGGGCGCGAGGTTCTGGGGCGCCACGCGTAATCCCATTTTCGCTCCGAACATGCCCAATCGAGAGGAGACGGAACTGGTTCGCCAGAGATAACAGGAATTCGATCGAATTGCCGTTCGCGACAAATCGGGCTCTTGTTCGCCTTTGAGCGCGTTTCTCCAAATGAGTGGCATTTCACGAATGCGACGCGCGGATCCGGTCATCATGCCCTGGAGTGTGTATTTCAATCCGCCGTGAATGATTCCCTGCGAAGCAATTGTCTGGCCGCTACCCAGCTCAAATGCTTCGAGCAGAACACAACGATAGCCCAATCGACTGGCCTCGCTTAAAGTCCAGAGGCCGGCGATACCTCCTCCAAAAATGATCAGATCGGCGTTTGCCACTCTGAGAATCCTTCCTCTGAGTAAGATCGAAGTTTTGAAGCGCACTTCGATTGATCGATAAACAAATGATGAAGACTGTTTTTACTATGTCTGAATCGATTCGAAAAGACGAATTCGGCTGAAATCACTGATCACAGAGTCAGTATTAGCGAAAAGTGAATCCGAGATCAGCTCTGGAGTGGAATCATGCTTTTAATTGAACGATGGCTTCCACCTCAACGGTGATATTCCCGGGAAGGGAGCCCATGCCGACAGCGCTCCGGGCAGCACGTCCATTTTCACCAAAAACTTCAACGATCAGCTCACTAAACCCGTTGATCACTTGTGGATGACGTTTAAAGTCGGGAGCCGCATTGACCATGCCCAGAACTTTCACAAACCGTTCAATCCGATCGAGATCGCCCAGATTGGCTTTCAGCGTTGCCAGCATCGTCAGCCCCACTGCCCGTGCCGCTGCGACTCCCTGCTCTTCGGTCAAGTCATCGCCAACACGACCGGTGTGCATGGAGCCGTCCAGTTTGACCGGCCCATGTCCTGAGATGTAGAGCATGTTATCAACCTGGACTACAGGGTTGTAAATACCGCCTGGTTTGGGGGCTTCAGGGAGTTCCAGCTTCAATTCTTGTATTTTTGCTTCAATACTCATTGTTGTTTCCTGATTCTTTCGTGATTTAAAATAACAGCAAGAACGGTTCTTCGAAGTGTTTTTGAATCTGGTGAAGCCAGAGGTCAAAAGTGAAAAAAAAGTTCAGAATATGAATGTCCTGCTTTTACAGTTCCAAAATAGAGACAGAAAAGAGGATTTCCAATGATTAAAAGGCACTCTTTTCGAAAACAGAATGATCCAAATCAAGGCTCATTTCGTTTTCTGGCAGTATCATCGGGGAAAATTACGAAAAGCAGGCGAAAAATACTTTTTGTTTTTGACCTCAGACAGTTATGATATTCTAGAGAGAATATTCTTGAAATAAATACTTGTAAGGGAGTTAAGATAAATATGGAAGATCTTTGGCCAATTGTGGCATTTGTTGTTGGCGGAATTGGTGTTCTGTTAGCAATTATCTTCTTTGCTCTGTTTGCCCGATATTTCAAATTATGGATTCAGGCGTTTAGTTCCCGCGCAAAAATCGGACCATTTTCCCTGGTCTTTATGTCGCTGAGGAAAGTCAAGCCATCGGTGATTGTAGATACAAAAATTATGGCCGTTCAGGCTGGTCTCACAGATGTCCATACTCAGGCACTTGAAGCTCATTATCTGGCGGGAGGCAATGTGCATCGTGTCGTGCATGCATTGATCGTCTCACATCGTGCCAGCATCGATTTGGATTGGGATACTGCTTCTGCCATTGATTTGGCGGGCCGGAATATTATTACTGCTGTCGAGACCAGCGTAGACCCCAAAGTGATTGACTGCCCTGATCCGAAGAAAAGTGGTCGACCGACACTTGATGGAGTTGCGAAAGACGGAATTCAACTCAAAGCACGTGCCCGTGTTACCGTGCGTACGAATTTAAAACAGCTCGTCGGGGGTGCTACAGAAGACACCATTATTGCACGTGTTGGAGAAGGCATTGTTTCGGCAATCGGCTCGTGTGAAAGTCATAAAGAGGTTCTGGCGAATCCTTCAGTGATTGCCCGTGAGGTGCTGAATCGTGGTCTGGACTCGCAAACTGCCTTTTCCATCGTATCGATTGATATCGCTGACATTGATGTTGGCGAGAACGTCGGAGCACGTTTGCGGGCTGATCAGGCCGAAGCCGATGTGCGTGTTGCTCAGGCAAGGGCAGAAGAACGGAGAGCGGAAGCGGTTGCTTCTGAGCAGGAAATGTTGGCACGAACTCAGGAAAACCAGGCAAAAGTGGTTTTAGCCGAGGCCGAAATTCCACTTGCTATGGCGGATGCCTTTGCAGAGGGAAGCCTCAGAGCGGTCTAGCCGATGTACGCCAGTTCCGTATTCGGAAAGATTAGCGATCGATCCAATCAGTCCGGCTGTGAGGGATTCACCAGCATGGAAAATAGCGTCAAAGCTGATTTATTGCATGAGTCGATGATAAAAAAGACCAGACAGGATGTGTTTTTGGAATTACTGGTTGAAATTTAGCATGGTGATTGACTAATATTATGTCAGTAACAGCAGCAGGAGGTTGTTGTGGACTGAATTCTCCGGATCACCTCGAGAGAGTTTTTGTTTACCTATGAGCGATTTAGCAACGATAAATATTACGGAAAAACAACTGGACCTCCTGTTGTCAGGTTTGCGCTATATTAGCAGTGCGGAAAAATTACGAGTGGTAGATCCTACTCCCGACTATGTTCGAACCCGGACAGAGAAGTTGGAAGAGATCGAAACACTTGAAAAGACTCTGAAATCTTCGCCCCGCAAACAAAGTGCTGCTCACGTTTAAGAATTTTCAGCGCTTAGGTTGAGTTTACTTCCCTGATTCAATTCAATAGAACGGTCTGGCTGCGCGCAATCGATTTACCGTTACGCGTGGTTGAGTGTTTTATGTGTCCTACCTATTGAAATGGGAATTCTACACCGTTTATGCGTTATGAGCATGTTTGCGTTGAAGCTGTCAGTTGTACTCTGCCCCCCCACGTCGTTAGTTCCGATGAACTCGAACTACAGCTGGCGCCAGTCTATGAGCGATTGAATCTACCTGCGGGCAGACTGGAATTGATGACCGGTATCCGGGAAAGGCGGTTCTTTGACCGAGGAACCTTGCCAGGCACAGTCAGCGCGCAAACCGTCAACCAGTTGCTTGATCAGGCTCAATTGGATCGGCGATATTTGGGCGCGTTATTTCATGGTTCTGTCTGCCGCGATCAATTAGAGCCATCTACAGCCAGTGGCGTACATCATGCAGCCGGTTTACCCAATGATGCCCTGGTTCTCGATATTAGTAATGCCTGTCTCGGCTTACTCAATGGCGTCGTGTTTTTGGCGAATATGATTGAAATGGGTCAGATTCGTGCCGGCGTGGTTGTGGGTACGGAAGTCGGACGTGATCTGGTTGAAGGTACGGTTGAGGATCTGCTCAATGACAGCACGCTCACGCGTAAGTCGATTAAAAATCATTTCGCTTCACTCACAATTGGTAGCGGTTCAGCCGCCATTTTGCTCTGTGACCGGAGTCTGAGTAAGACGGGACATCGATTACTGGGTGGAAATTTTCGAGCCGATACTTCCAGTCATGAATTATGTGCGGGAGGTGTGGAAGCCCAAAAGCATGGCGATCATCGTCCTCGAATGCAGACAGACTCAGAATCGTTACTGAATGCGGGTGTGAATCTGGCAATTCCAACCTGGGAAGCGACAAAAAAGACACTGGGCTGGAATAACGACGACGTTGATCGCGTCTTCACTCATCAGGTCGGCAAAGCTCACCGTAAGTTACTACTCGAAAAGCTGGGGCTGGATCCCGGTTTGGACTTTCCAACTGTGGAAACACTTGGAAATACAGGTGCTGCTGCGCTACCCATGGCCTGGGCGCTGGGAATTCAAAACAACGAGCTACAAGAGAAAGACAAAATCGCCTTATTGGGCATCGGCAGCGGGCTCAATTCTCTCATGCTAGGTGTCCAATGGTAATCGAACGGAAAACTCACTGAAGTTTTCGTTCCGAAAAGTGAGTTCTGGTTTCCCTCTCTTGTACCCTGTGAGGCAATCGACTGGGAAGACTTTGCCGATTAGCTGTTCTGGTAAAAGAATTCTGCTTACGAGATTTGTCCGGACTTTGACTGAGTTTACAAAGCGGGACACATCAACTTCAATCAGATATTTCAGATCCGATCAAACGGCATGATTGATTCAAACGATAGAACCCGATTCAAACGATAAAGAGATCCATTTAAGGATTAATGGACCTGAACGGTTCCTGTTGTTGATTGATCAAGAACTTTCTCACCCAGTTACGTATCTGCAAGGAATGCCAAATGCGTCTTCGTGTCGTTTTAGCTTTGAATCTCATTTTTTGTTCTTTGGCAGCTTCAAATGTAAAAGCGGAACCAAATCGAGCTGAATTACCATCCGCTCCTGCCGTACAAGCTGAAAACGCTGGGTTTGAAGCAAAGTTGAAAGAACCTGCGGAGGTTTTTCAGTCCGTTGCGCAATCAGATTCGGAACAAGAACCGAAATTAGAAGCATCTGAGACCGAAGAAGAAATCATCGATTATGATCCCGCACCTCCGAAGGCTGCGCCCAACCCTTATAAGGGACTGTTTTTTGATAACACATTTGGAGCCTATCTCAGTAATCCGTCGAGCCCCCCTCTTTTAGGGGAACGATTAAAAATGATGTGTCTGGGCGATGAATGCTCTCCCTATACACTTTCTGTCGGTGGCGAATTACGTCATCGCTGGATGCACGAACAAAACCGGCTCAGACCAGGCGGACCAATCAATACCAGTTACAATCTCTGGCGCTGGCGTCAATATTTTGATTTGCATATTAACGATATGGCGCGTGTCTATTTTGAAATGCTGGACGGGTCTATTTTTGATAATGATCTGCCGCCATTAGGAATCGATATCAACCGCTGGAATATTCAAAACGCATTCGTTGATATCAAACTGCATGAGTGGGATGGAAGTCCTGGCTGGTTTCGTTACGGTCGTCAGGAATTGCTCTATGGGGCACAAAGATTGATCTCTCCCCTCGACTGGTCTAACACACGACGCAACTTTCAAGGGTTTAAATATTTTCATCATACAGAATCCCTGCATATCGACGCTTTTGTGACAAACCCGGTCAATACCGCTGCAGGGCATCTTCCGCTGAGAGAATTCGATAACGGAAGAGATAAACCAGATACTTCAACGACCTTCAGCGGCATTTATCTCACATTTCTGTCAGATACGCCACAGTTACTGGACCTGTATTATTTGTGGTTGCGAGACGAAACTCCGAGACCACTTCTTCCCGATGGTTCCAGACATACGATTGGTGCCCGATACCGAACGACTTCTGAGATTCAGAATGCGTGTTGTGATGTGACCCGCATCTGGGATTTCGAAACAGAATCGGCCTATCAGTTTGGAACCGACAACGGCCAGCGCGTTTCCGCCGGCTTCTTTACCTCTGTGTTAGGACATACCTGGACAACTTTGCCTTGGAGCCCGCGCTTAAACGGTCTCTTTTACTGGGGGTCTGGTAACCAGAATCCTGGTGGAAGTACAAACAATACCTTCAACACGCTTTATCCACTGGGACATGCCTATTGGGGGATTATTGATAACCTGACAGGCCAGAACCTGTACGATTACAGTTTACAGATGACAATGAAGCCGAGCAAAAAAATCGGCCTGGTGGGTGCCTTTCACTGGTTCGAAAAAGCAACCGCAAACGACTTTCTTTACAATGTCGCAGGTGCCCCCATCGGTACAACCGGTGGTAGCCGAGACATCGGCCAGGAACTGGACCTGATTGGGACCTACACCTTTAATCCGAACTTCAATATTCAGGCAGGCTATTCCTGGTTCTGGTATGGCTCTTTTGCCGGTACAAATATCCCACCACGAAACACGGCAACTCAGTTTTATGTGCAGACCACATTACGATTTTAAAGAACAGGGACAGAAATAGTCGTCTTAACGTAACGCTCAAAGTGAATGCAGCAGAAAAAGACTACTTCAATTGCTCGTCAATCCAGGCTGCCATTTTTTCTACTTCTTCGTGAATGGTCGGCCAGGGATGACCGCCACCCTCTTTGACAATTAATGTGACGGGGACATTGGCTTTCTCTAAAGCGGCAACCATGGTTCGGGATTGTTGCAGCGGCACCATGAAGTCAGCTGTTCCGTGTATGAAAAGAAAGGGAGGCAATCCGGGAGTCACAAGTCGCGCGGGCGAAAAAGCGGTTCGTAATTCATCCAGTTTTTTCTCATTAATCGTTTCAGAACCCCTGGGAGTGATCAGTCGTCGAATCGAATTTCCGAGAGGGTCGTTGCCGCGAATATCGATTTTCAATCCACCATAATTCAGCAGGTCCGTGGGTGGGAAAAAGACCCCGACCGCTTTCACGCGTGTTTTTGATTGCGGATCTTTGGCAGAGACTGCCGCCATACACGCCAGGTGACCACCTGCGGAAGCACCCAGTAATGCCAGTCGGTCGGCATCGATTTTGTACTCTTTGGCATGGCTTTTGACCCACAAAATACCCCGATTCACATTTTCCAGCATTTCCGGGCCATTAAATTTTTCTATGGAGCCGGGGCGCACGGCAAAAACGGTATACCCACGAGCGCAGAAAATATCGAACATTCGGGCGCGCTTGTGGTCACGGATTTTTCCCCGATCTGAATGATAGGCTCCCGAAGCCACATCAACGATTGCGAATCCGTTCGGCTGGCTTCGAGGCGTAAATATGTCTAATAATAATCCCACACCATGCACTTCTGCATACACCACATTTTTTTGTTGATGATAGGGAAGATCGCCTGATTCTGCTGCTGTAACAGGTTTCACAATAAGGATTAAGCAGAATAAACAGACGACAGAAAAATAACGGGAAACGCGAGGCACCAACATTGAGTCACACCTGATTTTGGGATGAGATCGGTAAAAAAACGATACGAATCGGAAGTCGTTAAATCATTGGTAAGTCTGATCGTATCTTAACGAATGGTTGTGACATACGGAATTAAAAACAGACCAACTTGAAAGGCAACAGCTTCTTATGCAAGATTCTTACCAGAAAACGCTATCAATTGTTTCAGAATTCTACCTAAAATAAAGAGGAAGTCTGATTTCACTGAGGATCCAAGTCATGGGTAACGCGATAAAGATTCGAAAACGAAACATTTCACGCCGCGATTTCATGCAGCTTTCCGCATGGGGAGTTCTCGGCACAGGGATGTCAGGTTGGTTGCAACGTCTGGCTGCGGAAACGGCCAAAGATCCCAAGAGAAAACGAGCCTGTATCCTGCTGTGGATGTCAGGCGGCCCGAGCCAATGCGATACGTTTGATTTAAAACCAGATCATGAAAACGGCGGTCCCTTCAAACCCATTGAAACCGATGTCGCCGGCATTCAGATTTCTGAGCATCTGCCAAAACTAGCGACCGTGATGAAACATCTGGCACCCATTCGCTCCATGAGTACCAAAGAGGGGGACCATACACGGGCTACGTATTTGTTACGCACCGGTTATTTACCTTCCGGTCCCCTCAGTTATCCCACAATGGGATCGTTGTTGAGTAAAGAACTGGGAGCATCAAAATCGGATTTACCCAACTTTGTCAGCATTGCTCCCAACAGTACCTTAAGTCCGAATGCGTACGGGCCCGGTTTTCTGGGACCACAGCATGCACCACTGGTTGTCGGTGAGGGCACTGGTTTCGTACAAACAGGAGACCAGAATATAGATGCAGCATTAAGAGTGAAAAATCTGACATTGCCTCAAGGTATCACCCGCAAACAGGCTGATAACCGATTGTCGATTCTGAAAGATCTGGAAGACGATTTTATCGCCGCGCATCCAGGAATTCCCACGATCAGCCATCGCAGTGCCTATGCAGCGGCTGTGCGGATGATGCGTTCCAAAGCCATCGAGGCGTTTCAACTCGACCAGGAACCAGACACTCTGCGCGATGCTTACGGACGGAATCGATTTGGACAAGGTTGCCTGTTAGCGCGGCGTTTAATTCAACAGGGAGTTCCCTTTGTGGAAGTCTCCTTGAATGGCGTGCAGGGAACGAATGCATTTGGCTGGGATACACATCAGGAAAATTTTGAAGCTGTGAAAAGCCTCAGTAGTGTGTTAGACCCTGCCTGGGGCACATTGATGACCGACCTTGAGCAACGGGGACTTTTAGATTCCACGTTGATTGTCTGGATGGGTGAGTTCGGTCGCACTCCGAAAATCAATCAGAACACCGGTCGCGATCATTTTCCGGCTGCCTGGACCACCGTGCTGGGAGGTGGCGGCATTCGCGGTGGACAAGTCGTCGGAAAAACAAGCAACGATGGTATGAAAGTCGCCGAACAACCGGTCACGGTCCCCGATCTGATGGCAACGATATGCAAAGCGCTGGGCATTGATCCGGAAAAGCAGAACATGTCCAATATCGGCCGACCGATTCCTCTGGCCGACCACGGTGCTAAACCAATTCAGCAGATATTGAAGAGTTAAATCAGAAAACGCTGTAAATCGCGATTTGAATCGCCAGCGCCAGACAGGCCCAGACTTTCAAATTCTGGTACCAGTGCGATGCATTTTCCGGTGTCGTCGTTTCCCGCGGGAGCTGCAAGACCCACAAAAAAACCGCTACCAGAGTTCCGATAAACAAGGCGCGTACGCACCACATGGGAATCTGAAGGACGAGCTCGCGAATAAATTGACCAATATGATGTAATGGTGTCATGGTTATGATGTCATGGTATGAGTTCAATTCATCGTTTTCATAAAACGTTTTGATATCATAACCGGAGCAAACTTATTTTGGAATTCAGAACAATGAAATTAGTAACCTGTTAGCCACGAGGCGATTGATCCGATTCATTTTGATAGGCTGTTTCTGAAGTAATCTGAAATTTTTAGAAAGAGTAATCCTGATGAACAAGATCGTAGATGAAGGCGTCACAAGTGATTAATCTCACTCTACTGGATCTGGCTACACTAATCAGGGCTGGTTATCTGGTAAATATCAATGAGCCTGAAAAGATGCTCTACGCCAACTCAAAATGCACTTCCACTGCTCGTATTGCCAGCTCTTTCGCTACTGGCTTTGCCTGCTGCTCTGTTGGCGATTTTACACACGCTGGAATGTGATGCAGCCTCGATATACTCAATCTGCTGCCTGCTGCTCAATCATCCAGTTTGCACAGATCTCCGCAATCTTCTTCCATTCGGGTTCTAGCGTCAGATAATGGCCGAAACCTTTGGCCTCATAGAAGGTTGCCCGCGGACCATGTCGTTCTGCTATGAGACGAGCGGTTGAGGGAGGGATTGCCAGGTCATCAGAACCGGACACCATCAAGACGGGGCAAGTAACGCCGTCGTAATCAATCTTTGTGGTCTGATTCTCATCGAAAATCCAAAAGAACAGCTCGAACATGACGCGGCCTGATTCCGGTGTCAAGCGATCGAAAACCCGTCGCTGCTCGGTCGAATCCAGCTTGTTGAGCCCAAATTTGGCCATGGTATCGAAATCGGGCAGCAAAGTACCTTCCCAGAATGAGCCCGACGCCATAAACATCTTACCAAGTTCGCGCTCCTGCGCGGTCGTCGGAAGAACACCCCAGTTAACGCTGCCATTCAGTAGCACTATGGCGCGGGCAAGTCCGAGGGCCGCCAACTTTTGTGCGATCAATCCTCCGAGTGAATGCCCGACCAGGATCGGTGTCGTGTCCAGAGTCTTCACGAATCCAACAATGTCTTCAATGTAATCCGCTATGCTCGTTCCGGCGAGAATCGCTGAGGAATCGCCCGAATGTGGTCTGTCGTGATAGCGGTAAGCCGGGCTATGACAACGAAATCCTCTTTGCTCAAAATACTCAGAGAAATTCGACATTGTCCAAGGCCCTGCGTTGGTGCCGTGAATCAGAACAATGGGCGTTTCGATAATAGATCTCCTGACTCAATTGAAATTCGTGAGGGGTGGAAGCAAAGCCACCAAGGATTATGTAAAAATCATAATCCACCCTGTTTCTTATTTATATTCAACCCACGCCAGCCACTAACACTTTCGAAACGGGTATGTACGATCAAGAAGGATTGGAATCGTATTCGAATTTTGATTGATACAAAGGTGTCATGCCTGCTTCTTTTGCGCTTTGGTGCCGAAGACCAGGCCTTCAATTTTCTCTGCCGGTTCTGCCTTTGTGAGAAAACTGATGATAACAATCAATGAGAATGAAACGACAAAAGCCCAGATTGAAAAATACAGAAATGGTTCTGAAATCTGGAACAGAGGATCAATTCCCAGTGAGGTATAAACGGCTTCCTGGTTTAGAGTAAACAGGGTGATCGAGAAACAGACTCCCACAATGAAGCCAATGAAAGCAGCAATACCCGTTGCCCGTTTCCATAACAGGCCTGTCAGCAAAATCGCAAAAGCAGGTCCCTGGAAGAACGCCATCAAGGTCTGGAAGATGGTATAAATACCTTCGCTGCGTTCCATCAGAAAGAACGAGAAGCCAATCGCCCAGAGGACAAGGATCAATGTGACAAATCGTCCGATCCGCAGTAGTGATTCATCACTGGCATCTTTTCGATAAAAGCGTTTGTAAAAATCATTGGTGACAATCGTGGAAGCCGAATTCAGATACGAATCGATGCTGGACATCAACGCCGCCAGAAATGCCGCCAGAAAGAGCCCTTTTAAACCGACGGGCAATAAATGGGAAATCAGCTCCGGAAACGCCTGGTCGCCGTCTGTCAGTTCCGGGAACTTCACAAACGCAATCAGACCGGGAACAGCGACGACGACCGGTATCAGATTCTTTAATAACGCACCCCACACGTAAGCGGCTTTCGCGTCAAATTCACTTTTTGCGCCCAATGATCTCTGTACAATAGCCTGATTGCCAATCCAGTAGGCGGGGCTCAATATGAGGGCGAGTCCGAAGAAAATCCCCGTCCAGGGGAAAGGGGTGTCAGCATCTGCGGGAAGAATCAGAGAAGTATGAAGTTCATCTTGCGCTGCAGCAAGCGTTTGTTCTTCAGTAGCGACTTCGGTTTGTTTCTGTTTTTGTACCTGTTCCTGCTTTTTAATCTCTGCATGAAACTGCGCGACTCCACCGAGGTCAATGATGCCCAGCACCAGTACCAGTAAACAGCCGCCGATCATGATCACACATTGAATCATATCCGTATAAACAACCGCCGCCAGTCCACCTGAGATGGTATAGACGCCGACCAGAAACGCGGTCAGATAAATACATTGATTGACACTCATACCCAGATGCACGTGCATCATTTTCGCGGAAGCCAGCAACATAATTCCCAGATTACACGCCATAAACACAATCCAGCAGATCGCGAGTGCAGAACGTACGGCAACATTAAAGCGTCGTTCCATGTATTCAGGAATCGTGGTCACACCACTCCGCCAGAAAAAGGGAATGAAGACAAACGCGCCGATGATCATCGCAGGAACACAGCCAATCCATTCGAAGTTTCCGACGGCCAATCCATGTGAATATGCAGCACCTCCGGTTCCCACAATATCGACGGCTCCAATGTCGGTTGCCACCAGAGACATGCCAATCGCCCACCAGGGAAGTCGTCGACCTGCTAGAAAATAATCGGCCCCGGTCTTGATTTTGGAACCGATATACAGCCCCATTGCCAAAGTGCCGATCAGATAAGCCACGATGACGGCATAGTCGAAAAATGCCAAAGTCTGCATACTTGAACTACCTTTGTGCGTATTCCCAGTTGATCGATACGGTGGTCATTGCAACGATTTGAAACCAAACCATTCTGCGCAAGTGTTTCCTACGATACTGCGAATCGATTAAAAAATCGACTCTTTCAGTGAGGAAAACCAGCCAGATTTGATTTTGCATCAGTCGGGCAGGGGAATGTAAAATCGAATGAGGGTGACTATTTTTTCTTTTCAGACAGGATCTGTTTTATTTGGGGAATCAACAGATCTGCCACCATTTTCTGACCGGCCGTATTGGGATGCACTCCATCCGACAGCAGGTCGTGAGCCGAATGGCCTTTCTGCTTTGCATAGTTTTCAAAAGCCGCATAAATATCAACCAGTGGTACTTTTTCTTCACGTGCTATCTTTCGAACGGTTTCCGCATATGTTTTGAGAAACACATTGAATCCGTCCGGATCGTTGGGATCATAAGGGGGTTTCCCGTAGAGTTTCTTGATGTTCTTGACCCAGCGCATGGAATTGGGCGTCATCAGAACGACGCTGATATTTTTGTCGCGCAGTGTCTTGATCAGGAAGCGCAAGTTCGCCTCATATTGATCTCGCGAGATTCGTGATTTGGTGGCAGGAGGATTTTTCCAGACATCTACAGCAGCGTCATTGATCCCAAACTGAATCACCACCACGTCAGGCTGATGATCTAACACATCTTTTTTTAAGCGTGCCCTGGCCTGATTCGTTCTGTTTCCCCCAATACCGGAATTGATCACCTTGACGGGAAACCCCTGTAGCGGGAGTTCTTTCGCGAGAATTTTAGAATACACAACCAGCGGCCCACGGGGCGCCGTTGTGGAATCACCAAAGGTTACAACGGTTGTGCTGTCTGAAGTAGTGTTTTTTGCCGGCTGCTTTACTTCGGCATGGACTTCAATTGCAAAAAATAGGGAACAGGCTAAAAAGCAGAAACCTTTACAAAGCAGGGCAGCCATGTTGTCTTTCATCAGGAAGTTCCTTCTCAGCAGGTAACATTAGTAAGTGGTCAATGATGAGGTTAAAGTTCGGGAATCGCATCGTCGTCTTTGATGTCGACTTCTTCCCAGTTTGCTTTACCGTTTTCAAAACGCAGAATGCGATGCCTGCTGCCCGGTGCCGGTTTCTCGTTGACTGTTGGCAGCCAGTCGCGGTGCGCTTCTATTAACCTGGCAAATTGAGGATCGCCGCTCAAGTTCTTCCATTCGGCTGGATCTTGTTGCATATCATAGAACTCTTCTGAACCATCTGCATACCGGATGTAGCGATAATTTTCCGTTCGAATGGTTGTGTTATTGCGATTGTGTGTCGTAATCGCGGGCCACTTCCGAGGCGTATTGGCGTCTCTTAATTGAGGAACCAGTGAGTGACCTTCCAGGCCTGCTTTGGGAGGCAGGCCACATAACTCCAACAGAGTCGGGTACATGTCCAGTAATTCGGCAGGCTTACGGCAAACGGCTCCTTCAGAAATTCCTGGTCCCGCAAATATTAAAGGCACGTGAGTCGACCGCTCCCATAATGTGTTTTTGCCAGTGATCAATTTCTCACCGAGATGCCAGCCATGGTCAGACCAGATGACGATAATCGTGTTCTCTGCGAGATGATTTTTCTCAAGGGCATCTACCACACGACCCACCTGGCTGTCGACAAAACTCGTACAAGCCAGATAAGAACGTACGAGATTTTTCCACTGATTCGCTTCCTGCAAAAACTTGAAACGAGGTTCTGGCAGCTTCCAATGTAGATACCATGAAAAACGAGGAGTATCATCGCGATCATTTTTGAGGAAGGGCGGCAGCTGTAATGTGTCTTCAGGATAGAGGTCAAACCATCGTTGCGTGGCATAACAGGGAACATGAGGCAGAAAAAAACCGACGGACAGGAAAAATGGCTCCTGCGGTTTTTTGTTCAACTGATCGACGGCCCAACTCGCAACCTTCCAGTCTCCTTTCTCTTCATCCTGATGGGGAAACGTACCCCAGTCGACGAGAGGATGCGGGTTCGGTGTCTTGACCAGTTTTTTCGGAGGCTTCGCGCCGACACCTGCGGGTGGCCCTAATACGTTAAACTCCGTTTCTTTTTTCTTCCGTCCATATCCGCCATGATAAATCTTTCCAGTGCTATATGTTTTATATCCATGTTGCTCCAGATATTGCGGCAGAGTCGTATGGTCTTTAAAACGATCAATCGTACGGAACCAGGGAGCCAGTCCATACACGCCGGTCGTAGAAGGGCGCAATCCCGTCATCAGACTGGTGCGCGAGGGATTACAAAGCGGTGACTGGCAGTGCGCGTTGGAAAATAACGTTCCCCGTGCTGCCACCCGGTCAATATGCGGAGTCTGAATTTGCGGATGGCCTTTCAGGCATCCTATCCAGTCGTTCTGGTCATCAATGGCGATAAACAGAATATTCGGCTTCGGTGCTGCCGAGAGTGGAGAACATAGAGACCAGATGATAATCAGCGTAAGTAGCCGTCTCATCAAGCGTTCCTTTCAAGGTATCTTCAGTATTCAAAGCAAATGCATCACTTCATGATAAGGTGTCTCATTCAGGAAAGAAATCACCGGATTGGCATTGGAAGCACAGTTTTAACTCGATCTGGAATTTTATCTAGATAACATAAATGAACATTGATATATTGGACGATATTCAGTGCATACGAATTCGATGAATCTCAGGGTAAAGCATGCTTTCTTTCAGTGATCACAACAGCATCCATGGTCGACGCGAATTTCTCCGCGTGGGTGGACTGGCCCTCGGAGGCCTTACTCTGCCAGGACTGTTGTCAGCGAAAGCACAGGCGGCTGGTTCCGGGACGCTGCTGAAAAATAAATCGGTCATCTTTCTGTTCATGCACGGCGGTCCCAGTCAGATTGAAACGTTCGATCCCAAAATGGATGCACCGGCTGGCATTCGAAGTGCAACCGGCGAAGTGAAAACGAAAATTCCCGGTGTGACTTTTGGCGGCACGTTTCAGAAGCTGTCTCAACAAGCCGATCGAATGTCAATCGTACGTTCTTATCGCTCAGGCGACAGCCGACATGATATTAAACCGATTGTCCATAAAGACACACTTAATGCCAATCTGGGATCACTCTATTCGCGTGTAGTTGGTTCGAATCATCCCGTGAATGGCATGCCGACCAATGCGGTATTGTTTCCACGCGCCATTGATGATGCGATGCTGCCCGCCGTCACTCAATTTGGAAAATTTGATTCGCATGGGTTAATGGGTAGCGCTTACGCACCTTTCGTTCCGGGTGCCGGTGGCGATATGCAGTCGAACATGACACTCGCCATTCCCCAGAATCGGCTTCAGGATCGTAAACTGTTATTGTCAAAACTGGATCGTGCCCGCTGGGCAGCCGACAAAAGTAAAACGTTTGCCGCATCCTCGCATTTGCAGAAACAGGCATTTGATGTGATCGTGGGAGGCGTCTCCAAGGCTTTCGATTTGTCTAAAGAAGATCCCAAAGTCGTCGCGCGTTACGATACGGCTTCCCTTGTGAGACCCGATCAGATCGACACACGCTGGAAAAACCACAAACGTTATATCGACAACGCACAATCACTGGGAAAGTTATTATTAATGGGGCGCCGCCTGTGTGAAGCCGGCTGTGGATTCGTGACGATCACCACCAATTTTGTGTGGGATATGCACGCCGATAAAAATAACGCAGGCGTCGCGGAAGGCATGGACTACATGGGAGTCCCCTTTGATCATGCCATCTCTGCCTTTATGGAAGATGTACGAGATCGCGGGCTCAGTGATGACATCCTTTTAGTCTGTACAGGAGAAATGGGTCGTACTCCGAAAATGAATAATCGTGGTGGCCGCGATCACTGGGGCAATTTATCACCGCTGATGCTCACAGGCGGCGGTCTCAACATGGGCCAGGTCATCGGTCAATCCACGCGAAACGCCAGCGAACCACTGACCGAACCCATCGAACGCAAAGACCTCGTTACCAGCATCATGCACACCTTGTTTGATGTCGGTGAACTTCGAGTTACCCGTGGTGTACCAAACGAAATCGTACAAGTCGCCTCTGCCGGCAAGATGATTCCCGGACTGTTTTGAACGAAAACGGCTTTGCTGCCTCCGGATAATGTTGGATACATGCTGTACGATCATCTGCAGCATGACTGTGACAAATGGCCCCCTTCGATCCATCCCCCGAACGCTACCTCTATGCTCGAACCTGCGATGCCTGAATTTGTCAGGTTTGATATTATTACTTTCGGACTGGTACTCAGATGTTATATTTTTCGACGGCCACAGACGGAGGCGGATTCTGATGAAGATGATTGGGGAGTAGCAACATGAAAGTTTTCATCGTACTACACCACGAAATAATGGGTACTCCACAGGATTGGCGTGCGGATGAAATGGTTTTCTATACCTGCACGACCATGAAAAAGGCCCTTGATCTCATCAAGAAATCCGGTGTCGTTCGCTGGTCATGGTGGGAGATTCAAGTGCAAGACATGAATAGCTTGGAATGGCCAGAACACATCGGATACTATGGCAGACGGGGCGGCAAGCTCGCCAAACCACCATACGAAAAGTGCGCCAAAATCTACAAGAAGGAAGGCCACACTTAGCAATTTAGCGGAGTGTTTTTGATGCTTTGGTCAAAACAGGCAACCCGGTTCGCTGGTGTCAGCAATATGTGCTTCGTAGGATTGGCCACAGGTAGAAGCGGACCTTGGTTAACATTATTGAGAAGTAAAAGCAGCCATGTCAAATGAGATACCAGCTCCTGAGTTCGATCATTTTGAAAGAGTCGTTATCAAAGATGATGACGCACGATGCAAGGGCTTCCATGGTGAGCAGGGAACGATCATCTGGCTGGATTCTTCTGCCGTCTTGAGAAATCCAGCCCTGCCGGATAAGTGGCATTACGTCGTTCACTTGCCAACCCACGCTGCGTGTAGATCATTTTGTCAGTCGGACCTCAAATCTGCAGGAGACTTTGACCCAGAGTCCGCTTACCGTGGGCAGCGTCCTGAAATCAGCTTCGACTTAGTGCTAGAAGAGGACAACGACTGGATGGAGGGGAGCTATCGTCTTCCTGGTGAGTTCTGGAAGGTTGTGATTTTTCAAAAGGATGATGTGCCTGAATTACAATTTCAGCCGGGTCACTGGAAGAGGTCGACGCAGTGGGAGCGTGACATCACCGGAATTGTGATCCGTTTCCCCCGGAAGGCTAAAATGAGCCGCGAAGACCTGCTCCATGCAATGTCGAAAGTATTTGGATACAACGACTGGGTGCAGGTCGAAGGGCCTGACTCGATGATGCTAAGGTAGTTTAGTTGCTGTCAAAAGATCGCAATAACTCACTTCCTTCGAGCGCGTTCAGGATGTGTTGCACGAGCGTTACCACCACAACCGCCAGATCATGGGTCGTGAAGTTGTGGTTGCCATTTCAGATGGTAAACTACACCTTGGGACATGGGAGCATATTTTTTATTATGAGTTTGATGGCCGCCGGAGGAAGCGGATACTGGTTAAAATTATTGGGGAGTAAGTATGCAGCAAGAAGACCCTTGGCATCTTGCATTGGATTCTGACCGATTCAAAATACTATGTCACTTTTTGAATCGGACGATACCGCATTCCGACGCTTCGCTTCATTACGATGTGATGTCAGGCGGGTACCGGTATTCAGATGAAAGTCCTGCACAATCGCTGCAGGACTTTGACGAATCTTTGATTCTACCGCTCACTACCCTTTTGCGGTTCTTATGGGCGTTTCGGCTGTCCGTTGTTCGTGGCACTCCACGAGCCGAACTTGCCGAATGGTGGGATTCGGCCAAATCACTCGCTCCGAATTGGTCTGGATTTTCGCCCGAACGCTGCTCTGAAAGTAGAATCCAATTCACTGAATTTTGCGATGTCCACCGAAAGGAATGGGAAGAAGAGAGCGAAGCGTTGGACAAGCAGCTTTCCCAACAGCCGCCACGGGATGTCGGTGAATGAATTATAAATTAAATAAACGCAGCAGTTTGACGATCTGCTGTAGCCTGCTATTTTTCGACGACGATTTCAACACCCGATAACAGGGTGCGTCCGGTGATCGCTTTCAAGTCGATGTTGACGGTCGTTGTTGCCAGGACGCCTTTGAATTCTTTGACAATCGCGCGATTCACTCCTTCGGCTTCTTTGACGACATCCAGTTCTCGTAGAACAGGTTTACCTTGCAGGCTGACATCGAAGACGCGCTCTCCTGGCTGTTTTTCATTGGGTTCCAGAAAATAGAGGCGGACGGTATAGCGTCGTTCTTTCGTTGACGTCGGTGCGACATTGACCGTTAAAGAAGAGGCGCCTTCAACTCCCGAGGCAGCGACCCATTTCAGATCACCTTCTTCGACAAACGCCGAGTGCTTGTGGAAGTAACGTGGGCTCTTACCACTCAATTTGATAGAGACCACAGGCGATGTGCCTCCCACATTGGGATAGTCGAGCCAGAGCGTACCATTTTTCGCCTGCCGATCACCGGGAGCTCCCAGATTGACGCCCAGCTTTTGCACTTGATCTTTCTTGGCATTCAAAGCGAGTGCGCTGTAACTCCAGACTTCCGATTCCGGCACGTGCGTGAGAGCTAAAGATGTAAACAGAGAGTAACCACAACTGCAGCCGTGTGCCATGTTGGGTGAATTCAGTACGCCGTTCGCAGGAATCAGGCTGTTGCGGCATCCACTACGGAAACCTTCCAGGCGCGAAGTATTTGTACTGTCGATGTCACAAAATCCGGCTGAAGCAGCGCGGAAGGTCATCAAATGCGGACTGGCGATGGCGTAGTTGCAGTGATGACCCGCTTTCGTGAATTCCCACGGAATCGGTTTTCCTGTAATCGGATTCATACGGAGGATGGGCTCACCCGTTTCGAGATCATACGACTTTCCGGGACCACGCTGATCCAAAATACGGTCGTTCCAGACAATAATCTTGTCCCACAGATTTTCAGGGTGCCCTCTAAATCCTTTGCCGGTTGCGTACTTCTTCCAAAGTTCCGAACCATCTTTACCACGGAAAGCCGAGATACCTTTGCGGTTCGTAATGAGCAATACATCCTTTTGGTCGCTGTAGGACAACCAGGTACCAACCACATCGGTCTGCTGTTTCCAAAGTAACTTACCCGATTTTACATCGATCGCTTTGATGTATCGTTCTTCCAAAGCCTTAGGTACATTGCCGCGCGCTTATAATCTTTGTAAAAATTTTCCAGGGCACCATCGAAAACGTAGATACGATCACCGCTCAATGAGACGACGGGGAAACTCAGGTCGGCTTTGTGCGTCCAGACCACTTTCCCTGTGTGGCGGTTCAACGCCACCAGTTCCAAGGGAAGTTTGCCATATTTCTTACCTATTTTCCTGGAAACACGAAAGGCAGATGCCAGCAAGAGATCTTCATGCACACGGATTCGTCCCCATTGATCATCAGGGTTCGGTAGCTTCATCACCGCCAGCGTTTTACCAGTCGCCGGATCAATTCGCAGACAGGTATTCTGACTCGTCACCAGATAAAGACTATCTTTGACGGCAATAAAATGATGACCGACGACTTTGTTGTTGTAACCCTGTCCACGACGTCCTGGATTATCTTCCGCTGTTTCTTTCAAAGGAATCTGCCAGAGAATGCGCCCTGTGTAGACATCGACGGATGTTAATTTGCCCGGACCCTGCAGAAACATGCGACCCTCAATAACCGCCATGCTCGGGCCCCAGTCGTGACGATTGTAAAACAAATCTCCGTGTGCAGCAGGTCCCCCAAACCAGAGCACTCCTAATGGGGCTTTCACCAGCTCATCGCGCGACATCAGTGTGTTCGAAGCATCGCCGTACTCGTGAGTCCAGTTGGCAGCGCCCGGCAATGCACCCACTCGCGACAGCAGAGCAAATTCTCCTGCACGTTTGAGATCGGCTTGAGGAAGTTGCTTGTCTGTAACAGTCGACGAGAGTTGAGTGTATTCGTCATCTGCCAGTTCAAGACATGCCTTTCCACCATAGGGACGCAACGATCGATAAACGGTTTTCCAGGCCTTCAGCGAAGGTGATTTTTTAAGAGCTGCAAGATCCTCTGAAACGATCAACTCGGCCATGTAAGCAGGTAGTTCGAAGTTCAGTGGGTCTCCCTGATGAACGATCACCCGCGATCCATACACACCGGCGGCATCAAACTTCGTTCGCAGTTGTTTCACTTTTTCCTTGTCGGGTTCAACTGCGATGATCGACAGCTTTGATTGCCGGACAAGTTCTTCCATCAGCCGACCGCTGCCTGTGCCCAGTACAAGACAATATCCATTACCCGCTTTTGAGACTTCCAATAGCTGATTCGTTTTTTGTGTCCAGTCATCCTGCTTTGCCGTCAATTCAAGATTCTTTTCCGAGGGTGATTGTGTTTCAGTCTGTTTGTCACCAAAGCAGAGCAAGCTACCTTCCTGAGTCACGACGATCAACTTACCGTTGGCGGCAATCATCGTTGCCGGTTTCCCTTTGATGGTCTGGCTCCAGCTTACTGATGCGGTTTTACCGTCTTTAGAAAGCTCTAACGCAAAAATTTTATCAGCTTGATGGCCGTAAAGACGATTCCCGGCTTTCAAATCGAGCTGTGCCGGGTGTGTCTTGATCCATTCAGGGTATTGCTCTTTGGGAATATCGTGCAGCTTCTGTAGTGGTACATTCCAAATTTGATTGAGTACGGTGTTGGTAACATCTTTTCCGCGTCGATCTTTCGATTTGATGATCTTCGGAGTTTTTAGATCATAAGCAACAATATTACCACCCGTGCCGAAGTAAACAACATCGTCCGTCAACACTGGATGACGGGCAGAAACCTTGTATTCTTTTTTGTCCTCCATCTGAAATGTCGAACCACCGTGAAAGAGATACGGTCCGATAGAAGAAACATGATAATTCGTCACCCGGTTACCGTAGCTATGTGAGATGAATTTTCCCGTTTTGAGATCAAGGCAGGTTGCGATGGAGCGCCCACAAGGAATCAACAGCCGGTTCTCATTCTTGACGAGGTATCCCTGCGGCGTAATATCCTTCAGGGTTTTGATTTCGTATTTAGGAGCGGCAACGGCCTCGCCTGTTTGTGCATCCAACGTGTAAAGGAACGTCCCTTCGAAGGGCCAGACCCCACAGGTGAAATAAATCTTTCCATCCGACAGCACGGCACCACCCCGGATGGGCCAGACGGACGAGAGTCGTTCATTGG
Source organism: uncultured Planctomycetaceae bacterium (assembly GCA_942492165.1). Classification (GTDB taxonomy): domain Bacteria; phylum Planctomycetota; class Planctomycetia; order Planctomycetales; family Planctomycetaceae; genus Gimesia. The sequence goes on along the minus strand of CALOEF010000088.1, from coordinate 81,311 downwards.
CCAGGGCTTTCCGATTATTGGGAGCAGCACGAAATTTCCATCTCAGTGTGCCATCGTCTGAGTTGAGACAATAAAAATGACCATCGTCGGCAGCAAAGTACACATTCTTTCCGGAAACAACAGGAGCGAAACGAACAGGGCCGTTTGCATAGAACAACCACTTTTGCGCTCCGGTAGAAAGATCGATGGCCCTCACGGAATCATTTCGTGAAGAGCCGACGTATAAAGTCTGCCCGACGATGACCGGCTCATAATGTTTGTCAAATTGGATACGCGGATCTTCAGGCCAGGCAGGTTTGAGTGGCCCCAGTTGCTGTGACCATTGTAGATGTAATGCATCCGCGAGTTGCTCGGAAGTGACTGCTGTCCGCTGAGCATTGTTCCGCCAGGCAGGCCAGTCTGCGGCGCTCGTCGACGAAGAAAAAAAGAGGCCGCTCAGGAAGCAGATGCAAACAGAAGTAACCAAACGCGCAAAAATGGAAGACATAAACTAACTCCCTGGAATGAATGAGTGGTCTGTCGATTGAAAAGCAATGGAAAAAACAAAACGGTGGGAATGCAGTTGAATTAACCAAATGTAAAATTCAAAGTCGGGTTGGATATTACCAATCAGTAATCTTTGATCTATTAGACTACCTGACTCAGAAACGTTTTAACAGGGAGGTCTGCAAATTTAATCATAAATTCATTAGTGGTTTCATTTATTTAATGCCACAGGTCAATGCATGAAATCATTTTCTCTCAACCAGACCTTCCATTCACATACGCATCGGGCAAAGTGTCTTGCAGAGTATTAAAAATCTGATTGCTCGGGTCGGATTCGACTAACAGTCCTGTGCCGTACTTCATCCAGAAGAAAGCGGCATCGTCTGCGATGAGCCGCGTTTGTTTGTGCGGTATCGTGGCATCCGATCGCATTGATAGGCGCACCTGATGGCGGCTGATATACTCTTGGCGTAGCAAGACCTGCTTTCCCCCCCAGAGGATTAACTTCGATGAAAATGAAAACCGTATCGTACGGACTGTTGTTGGTATTATTTGTCAATCTGTCTGCCGTCGCCCAAAGCCAGCCAAAGCCAGACAAGCAAACCAACACGCCGGTGACGTTTTACGTGATGGGAGATGTGCCTTATATACCACAGGAAGATGCCCGGCTTCCGAAACAAATTACCGCATTGCCGAAAGACGCGGAGTTTGTCGTTCACCTGGGCGATATTAAAGGAGGCGCTTCGCCCTGTGATGAGACCGTCTATAACAAAGTATTTGGAATGCTGAGCCAGTCTCCCGTGCCGGTGTTTATTATTCCTGGCGACAACGAATGGAACGACTGCACGAACCCTGCAGAGGCCTGGAAGCTTTGGGAAAAATACTTTATGCGCTTTGATCGGCGCTGGCAGCATTCCTTGCCCGTATTCCGTCAGATAGAACGCGAAGAGAACTTTTCTTTTGTCAAAGGCAATGTCCTGTTTGTGGGCATCAACATTGTCGGCGGTCGTGTGCATGACGCCGCGGAATGGAAAGAACGACACGCAGACGACCTCGACTGGGTCCAGCGTAACCTGCGTCGCTTTGGCGCTGATGTTCGCAGTCTGGTTGTTTTTGGACATGCGATGCCAAAGGCCAATCACAATGATTTTTTCGATCCCTTCAGTAAAGAGGCAAACGAATTCAAAAAGCCGATTCTCTACATCCACGGCGATGGACACGTTTGGATGTACGACCGTCCGTTTGCCGCGAAGAACATTTTACGCGTTGAGGTCGACCAGGGGGGCGTTGCTCCCCCATTGAAGATCACGGTTACGGATGACAAAACGACGCCATTCCAGTTTGATCGACGCAACGGAAAGCCTGCGAAATAACAAATGGGCCGTTCCAACGAACAAATCGGATAAGAAGGGGTAGCTGTAAAATGAAGTGGTTCTGGCTTATTTCCTCCATCATTTGTGAAGTCATCGGCACAACTTTTTTGAAGCTCTCATCCGAAGGGGGCAAACACACAGTCTGGTATTCGACTGGGGTTGTTGTCTTTTATGCTGCCTGTTTCGCCCTACTGGGCGGTGCAATGAGGCACTTCTCGCTCAGTGTTGTTTACGCAACATGGTCCGGCCTCGGAGTGGGGCTGCTTGCTTTGATTGGAGTCGCATTCTTCGGTGATGAAATCACTCTACTCAAACTCCTTTCGCTGGCTCTGATTATTATCGGAATCGTGGGACTCAATATGAGCGGGATTTCTCACTAAATAGAAATGCCTGTTTGCAATCCATCTTAAAGCGATTTTGTTGAAGTCCAAGCTTATGCGCGTTGGTAGTTCAGAAATGTTTTCCTGGTGAATGACCCATCCGCGCCTTAGATCTGTTAAAGCGAAACTTCTGATAACAGTCACAGTCGGCTTGCTACTGTTGCGTCCTCATCAGTGGTTCAGTACCATTGGCCCAATTACTCTTATCAACCCCAGGTTCCTACAAGGACTATTTGAGCCATGATCACAGTCGGCATGAACTATCACGTTATTGAAGGCAAGCAACAATCATTCGAGGACAAATTTGCCGGCGTGATTGATGCGTTAAAAGCGGCCGAAGGTCATGACAGTTCGACATTGTGGAAGGATGTCAGTGATGACGCCTCATATCTCATCACCAGTGAATGGTCTGACGAGCAGGCGTTTAAAGACTTTATCCAAAGCGATGCGTTCCGTGCCGTCACAAACTGGGGAAAAGAAGAGATCCTCTCAGGTCGTCCGCAGCATAAAGTCTACAAGCATTAGAGTTCTCTATGCTGACGCCGCGCGTCAATTTTGGCGAGTCGCTTCAATTCAATATTTCTTTGACGTCTACTTCCACCAAACCGCAGAACTTCATTCTCGACTATGCGATCCATCACCAAAAAGCCAACGGTACAACTTCCCCTGAGGTTTTTAAATGGAAAACGGGCACACTCGAACCGTCTTCAATACTCAAAGCCACGAAAAAACACGCACTCAAGAAAATCACCACACGCGTCTATTATCCCGGCAGGCATCGTGTTGAAATTTTTGTCAATGGTACGTCATTCGGTAGTCAGGATTTCGAACTGATGATGCCCTGAAAAAATGTCTTACGGTTATGAATTGATCTTCAACAAACCACAGGCTTCACTGTAACCGGGAGCGGGTTTACCGTATTCGCTGGCAGTCACACGGGCGAGTCCCACAAGTTGACGCCAGCGGAATGCCTCGCGCGTATTCCGGAATTCCTCATTGACTGTGCAATAATACTTTTCGGCGTGAAGCGCACCATCTTCACTGGTGGCGTATCGAATGAGTAGATCAAAGACCGGGCGAGCACTGTGCCCCAGTTCTCCGTACCGATGGATCACGGCTGCAGCTCGGAACTGATCTTTATTCCGAATGGCGGCGCCTGCTTCCTGGATCAACTTTGTTGGGTCTTTTGAAGTGATCTCTTCAACTTGTTCCTCAAGCGGGTAGGGCACCGCGTTCAATTTACTTTTATATCTGCCGGTGGCAGTGTGATAGGCTCCGACGATCAGGCTGGCGATCGTATTTCTCTTGTTGCTGACGCGCGCAATATTTCGCCAGGCATTGGCCGAATCCGAAGCATGCACGCCCACAGAATCACCGTGCACACTGCCAATCGGTTTATCAGGGTGCGCTTTGGTGCGTCCCTGATCATGCAAGACCAGTGCATTCGATGCGAGGGAAATCGCTTCGCCTACGGCTTCAGGATCAAAGCCTTCCGCCAGTGCCGCAGCGGCTGCATCCGCGGCCTGCTCCGAGTTGCCACGGTAGATCGTTTGAGCCAGCGATTCCACCCAGGCATCATCGGCTTTTCGATTACCCAGCGGTTTACTGAGTAAGCGGTATTGATCGAGGAGCATGGGAAGCACCGTCCGAATTTTGGAGGGCGGTCGATTTCGATTGATGTTACCCTGTTCCGATTTGACACAGAAACGGACTGATTGTCGCAAGAGAGAGTGTGCGTGTTCTTGCCCTACCATATCGAGCATCGCCCACGCGCGCCAGGCCAGGACGACACGATGAACGTTGAGTTCATCTTGAACCGCGAATTGGAGATGGTTATACGCTTCGCCAACAGACCCTTGTACCTGAGCGGCGAAAGTACTTTCGGCTTTGTCATAATCAGCACTGCGGGTTGCCGCCTGCAGAAGTGGTCCACCGGGTTTGCCTTGCGGCAGAGTCGCTGCTTTCACCGGATGCAGGACTTCGTTTTTGTGATGACCAGTATTCTGAATGCGTGCCGTGTTTCGATAGAGCACTTTCAGTACAGGAAGTGGCTTGAGCTCTGTCGGCAGTTGTTGTGCCATCTCAAACGCAGGAGCCAGAGCCATAAAGGTATGGAATCCGATGTAATCCTGGCCTCCGAATGATCGGGTATTGGCAAGCGCAGCAGCCGAGACTAAGGTCTGCAAATCCGTGCCCGAATTTAATTTTTTGACCAGCATCGGTTGTAGTTTGTCCAAGGGTGTCTCTTGCATGGCTGAGACCAACGGTTCCATGTCGCCAAATGTCAGCTTGTTTGCGTCTTCTCCAGCGAAAGCGGGTGCAAGTCCGAGATCAAATGCAAGCGATGATCCTATGCCGCCGATCAACATACCTCGTCCGATATCTGCCAGAAATTCGCGTCGGGTGTTCGAGTTCATTTTGTCTCTCCTGCTAATATGATGGACCGAAAATGAGAAGCGTGATTCCGATTGTCATGCAGCCGTAAAATGTAGTCGAAGTTCACAACTTTCAGGTTACATCAACATAACGCAGAAGCGTTACACCATTCCGCGTTTTTGGAAATTTCTGACGAAATTACCCCTCCTGGTTCGTTGAGTATTCTGGATCTCCTCACATGAGTTGATTTGCCCTAAGTCTATTTTCATAAAAAGTTTATGAAAATAGATCCAGCAAATGTAACGATCCTGCGTTATTATCGATTGGAGTACTACGAACGAGTTCTGTATGATCGGACTTAAGGAGTCAAATCATGACATCATCGATCTGTCCGAAAGCCGATGAATTGAAGGCCTTTGCCATCGGTGATCTCCCCGAAGCGAAATTGGAAAAGATTGCGGCTCACGTTACTGATTGTCAGCGCTGCGACTCATCACTTCAGGATCTGGATAAATATGCCGATGGTCTCGTCACTGAGTTGAAGTTTCTGAAATCAGATCGAGCCGATGATCAAACTCTTAACGTTCCACAGAAGCTACTCGAAGTGGCACAAAGCCTGGGGCAGCAGAATGGAGATGATGCGCACTCCGATCTGTCGCTTGATTCCGGACATCGACTGGCGCGCAAACTGGCCGAAGGACCTTGCCGATTAGGCCGATTCGAATTGGAAGCCGAGTTAGGCGTTGGTTCGTTCGGATATGTCTTTCGAGCCAGGGATATGGAACTGGATCGGACGGTTGCATTAAAAGTACAACGGGCTGGGACGTTTGCCGACGACGAAGAAGTCGAACGATTTTTCCGCGAAGCACGCAGCGCGGCCCAGCTTAAGCATCCGGCAATTGTTGCCATCTACGACACAGGCCACACCGAAGAAGATATCTGTTATCTCGTTACCGAGTACATCGAAGGTGAAACTCTGGAAAGCCGGTTACAAGCTGGCGACATGAATCACGATCAAGCCGCCGAACTGGTTGCGGAGATCGCTGATGCGCTGGCATACGCACACGAACATGGCGTGATCCACCGGGACATGAAACCATCGAACATTCTGATTGATAGGGAAGGCCATCCTCACATTGCGGATTTTGGTCTGGCTAAGCGCGACACGGGCGATACAGTCGACACAATGACTTCTGAAGGTCGCGTGATGGGGACTCCTGCCTACATGTCGCCCGAACAGGCGCGGGGTGAATCGCATCAGGTGAATGTTCATAGTGACATTTACAGTCTTGGAGTCATCCTTTATGAAATGCTGACTGGCGAACGGCCTTTTCAGGGAAATCGGCGAATGCTCCTGCTGCAGGTGCTCGAAGACGAACCACGTACTCCAAGACAATTGAACGACCGGATTCCCCATGATTTGGAAACAATCTGTCTGAATGCAATGGCGAAAGTCCCTGCACGGAGGTATCAAAGTTCTCGTGAATTCGCAGACGATTTGCAGCGTTTTCTTGCAAAAGAGCCAATTCGTGCACGTCCGGAAGGCTATGGTGAACGGTTTTGGCGCTGGTGTCGTCGGTATCCTTTGGCGGTCAGCCTGTTTCTGGCGGTTGCTGTGGGATCAGGTGTTGGAATTATTCATCTATCAAATTTATCTGAGTATTTCGTGAGGCAGACGGCTCTCGAAGGGGCGCGAATGGAAGCGGCGATGCTGGACGAGACCTGGCGATTTTATAGTGAATTGATTGATGGGCTGGGTCGAAATAAAGTGAAAGTGGGAATTTCACAGCACTACACACCTGAAGATGGTACGCTACCGCTGCCGGCAACTTTTGCCATCGACATGGGAGATCGCATCAGTCGCACAGATGAAAATTTGAGCGCCCGTATCTACAGCCGTTATCCATGGCCGAACAGAAAGAGTGGTGGTCCTCAAGATGAATTTGAACGCAAAGCATTAGATTATCTGGAAAAAAATGAGAATGATTCAGCGCAACAATTCAAGGAGTATTACGAATTCCGTGAGATCGACGGACATCGCTGGTTGTTGTTTGCCAAGCCGCGCCTGATGGAAAAAAGCTGTCTTAACTGTCACAACGAGCCCAAAGGCAAAAGCCCTAAGAAAGATTGGAAAGTCGGCGAAGTGGGTGGTGTTTTCAAAATTGGACGCCGTCTGGACGGTGACATTGAAACCACGCGAGCCGGACTACGAGGGGCTTTTGTGTTGATGACCTGCATCGCCGTTGTACTGTTAGTGATTGGTGTTAGTGTGGTCAGGGCCAAATCCCGACGCAACCGTTCGTTTAAAGTCTAATATTCAACCGCCACAAAACTTCGAATGAAAACAGAAGACGATATGACTCGAACTGACGATTCACAAAAAGTGAGTGCGCGATCCGGTTCTCTCTCGACGTCTCGAAGTTTATTGTGTCGGCTGAAGGAAAATGATTCCAAAGCCTGGAATCGTCTGGTTGAACTATATGCGCCTCTCGTGTTTTACTGGTGCCGTCAACTCAACGTGCCGGAGCAGGATATTGTTGATGTTTTTCAAGAGGTATTTCAGTCACTTGCTAAGAATATCAATCAGTTTCACAAGGACCGACCCGGTGACACATTTCGCGGTTGGATGCGCACGATCACGCGTAACAAAGTCTACGACCACTTCCGCAAAACCGGTCGCCAACCGGGGGCTATTGGCGGTACAGAAGCAACGAAACGGCTTTCGCAATTTCCCGACGTCGAAATAGACGACGATCAAAACGATGATAACACAGCCCACAACGATTTGTTTCTGCGCTCACTGGAATTAATTCGACAAAATTTCACCAAACAAACCTGGGAAGCATTTTGGCAAGTGGTCGTTGAAGGGAAGACTCCCCGAGAAGTGGGCGAAGATTTGTCAATGCAGCCCGGTACTGTCCGTGTCGCCAAATCACGCGTGCTGCATCGCTTGAGACAGGAACAGGGGGATGTCCTGGATTAAATATGCATTGCTCATTATTTTGATGAAGCAGGTTTTGTTTTAGGCGAATTTGCTGTGAACTCAAGAATCAACTCACACATTCGATTGATCGCGGCATCCGTCATTTCGGGATAGCAGGGGAGGAACACAGTTTGATTCAACAGTTCTGTTGCCAGGGGACAGATTTCGCTCTTCATCCAATTCCATTTTTTTGAAAGGCGTCATATCAATCACGATTCCACCTGGAATCAGACAATGGCCACCCATACTGTGCCGCGCGCCGGCAATTGAGATACGTAACCTCTCTTTCTCAGCACGCTGGAAGAGTTGAGCCAGTTGTGTTTCTGCTGCTTGATCGTCATTGGGAACCGGCCAAATCTCCAGCACCTCTGTCATATTCATGCGACTGGCATCGTCAGCAAATCCTTTGGGGAGCAGTTCACGCTCTTCTGCGTCGCTCCAGACCGTTTTTGCTAAGTGTAAGAATGGCCGCCCCATAACAACCGTTGCAACGAACAATATAATCAAAACAACGACGATACAGCGCCGTTTCCAGCGACTCTGTTTACAGAATCGAGATTGAGTGAGTTGCCAATGCATCATAAATTCCCCCTGAAAGACCCAGCAATCAATAAGGCGAAGTTCTTGGAAAAATATCACGACGCATATTCGTGTTTTCTTAAAAATTCAGGAAATGCCTGCAGTGATACCGTTTCTGTATTTGCTGAGCAGAATATCAAAATGGAGATGAATCGATTCGAACTGGCATAGAACCATGCTCCGTAGAAATGATAATCGAAAAACTTTACGTCTATAATACACGAGTTCACATGATACGCGATCCCATTACTGGCGATAAACTTTTTTTGCTTGCAGACGTGGTTCCCGTAAGTCAAGATGAATTGACTCATCACAACGCTTCGGCTTGATCAGATAGGTTCTAACGCACGCGATCTCCATTTTTGAGGAACATTCGATGACTCGATTATGCTGTTTCTTTTTGTGTCTATTGCTACTCTGCATGTTTGCTGGGAGAGATTCACACGTTTTCGGCAATGAAGATTCGAATTCAGAAGCTCCGGTCAAGAAAACCGGAATGATTTACAAGCTGGAGCCAAAGCGCTATCTGACCGTGTATTATCCGGATGACTGGAAACCAACTGACAAACGGTCGGCTCTGGTGATCTTTCGCTGTCGGATACCAGTCCAGCGCGAACATTTCCGGAAGTTGGGCATGGTGATCATCAAGCCGGTTCTCGCGAATGTAAACTCGGGGAAACTTCCCGGCTTAAGTTTACAGGAGATTGCCAAACTGCCCCAGCCGCGACTGCAGGTGGAAGACACCAAAAGTGTGATTCGATTTGTGCGAAAAAATGCGGCGCAACTGGGTATCAATGCCGAGCGTATTGTCGCGACAGGCACTTCCGGCGGCGGAGATCTGGCGCTGCAGTCTTATATCAATTCTGCATTTGAAGACCCGAACGATGATCGTTCGATTTCGCCACGGCCGAATGCATTGGTGCTGTATTGTCCTGCTTTTGACGGGATCAACATCTGGTTTGTCAAAATGGAGACGCTGCTCAACGACACCAAAGTCAAGGCGCCCGCGTTTACGCCGCATCTATTGCGGTTTATTAAAAACACAACCGACGAATACGCGGTGCCCCTGGATCATCGAGCGAATTTGATTCAACTCGCTGCAACCTTAGGCAAAGAGCAGAGCATTGATGCTGATGAAATCAAGAAATTTCAGGACGTTCTGAAACAGTTTAATCAGCGCGACTGGCAACTGCTACACCCGGTTGAAGATGCGCTGAAGATGTCGGCCTCTCGAATCCTGACGAAAGAACCGCTGCCGCCTACGTTGATCATGTTCGGTGATCGAGATCATCTTTATCAACACCAGACAGCCTTTGTGGAGAACGCAAAAGCGAAAGGCCAGAAGTTCGAGCTGAAAATATTCAAAGGAGCGGGGCACAGCTTCATGATGAATCCTCCATTCAGAGAGCCCAGTACGAACGAGGCCGAAATGTTTTTACGAAAACAGGGGTTTCTGCCTTAGTTCTGTTCTCAAGATAGTCCCTTTTCGTTTTGCAGAATTATTGTCGTTGCCGCGGGACTTTGGTTGGTTTGACAGTGGCGGTTGCGTTTGAAGCCCCGGGCAGCTTTGCTCCCGGAATCGGCTACCGAAGTGACTGTCCCAGCAGTGGGAACGACAATAATTCATATCTCACGTTGTGTGCCACTGTCGGCTTGTCCGACAGTGTATACTGGTTGGCAGCACTAGAGAGAATTTATCCGGGACGACATTCGAAATTGGTAACGAAGTATGTCAGTTCATCGTAAACAAATCAAACATTATCATGAGCCCGGTGATTGTCATGAGTTGACTTTTTCATGCTTTCATAGGAAACCTTTATTATTAAATCCCGTCTGGCAAAAAATGTTGTGTCAGTCCATCGATCGTGCACTAGCTCGATATGAGTTCCATTTGATCGCATTTGTAATCATGCCAGAGCATTTACACTTACTAGTTTATCCGACAACTGACATATGTAAAATTGACCGATTGTTAGCTGCCATCAAACGTCCGTTTTCTTACCGGGTGAAAAAACTGCTGATACAGGAACAAAGTGAACTGCTCGCAGAGTTGACAATTCAAGGTCGCCCGGGAAAAACGGTCTTTCGTTTCTGGCAGGAGGGACCGGGGTATGATCGCAATTTTTCTTCGAAGAAATCCATTGAAGCAGCGATCAACTATATTCATCTCAATCCGGTAAATCGGAAACTGGTTAACGAATGCAAGAGCTGGAAATGGTCAAGTGCTCGTTGGTATGAAAGTAATGGTGGAATTGTTGACCCGGATTTGCCAACGATTCAAGGTCTGCCCTGGGATTTCTTTGATCATACGAAGGGTTAATAGTAATTTTCAAACTGTATCAGGCACTGTCGGACAAGCCGACAGTGGCACCCGGCGAAAGGCCAGAAGTTCGAGCTGAAAATATTCAAAGGAGCGGGGCACAGCTTCATGATGAATCCTCCATTCAGAGAGCCCAGTACGAACGAGGCCGAAATGTTTTCCGAAAACAGGGGTTTCTGCCTTAGCAATTGCTGTTTAACGATAGGAGTTTCGTTAGTTCTGCTTTGCTTTCAAGGCAGTGCCTGTTCGTTCCCGGCCCGCAACAGACACCTTTCCATGATCAACTTCGATTGATTGTCCGTCTTGTAGCAAGCCATAACTTATTTCGTTGACGATCAATATCTGGTTTTCAATTTTGACGGTCACGTCACCGCACAAAAAATGTATTTCATAGTGATTAGGCCCAAAAGAACCACCGCTTGGAGTAATCTCGCAGGTCGGTTTGACTGTAACGTGGTGCGATCCCAGAACTTCTTCCGTTACTGGTTCGTTATCAACGTTAGTGCTTTTGACACAGCCGAAAATCATCAATAACACAGAGAGACAGGTCATATTTGTGATAGTTTTATGATTCATATTCCTTCTCCATTTCCAGGTTTGTTTTGAAATCGTCAAGGCAAACGGATTCATTTTTTTTCTCGTATGTACTAACACGAATCATGCCCATTAGAGATTGCATACGAAATACGATTCAAACCTGCTTAATATGAAGACCAGATACTTATTTCCCAGCATTTCGAGTCACATAGCTTATATTTTCTCTTGCTGAGAAACAGTATTGATTTTCCAAAATATCTCGTTTTTCTTTACTTCTTTGCCAGAGGTCGGCATGATGGATGTGATTGGCTTGTGAGAATCCGGTTCTGTTTTATCTGATGGGGGTAAGTGGCACATGAATGCGAAAACACTGAAAGACAAACTCATTAAAGGCGAGACTGTTTATGGTTCGTTGTTTCAGCATGCGGTGGTGCCGGCGATGGTGGAGTCGATTCCGGAGAATTCGCTCGACTTTGTGATTGTCACTCCCGAACATACGACTCTGGACCTGGCTGAGTTCCTGCCGTTGAAGTATGCACTGGCATCGAAAGGCATCGCCTGTTTAGCGCGCACGCACAGCCGTGATCCCGCTGATGTGGCGCGGGTGTGTGATACCTTTGATGGTGTCGTCGTGCCTTATGTCGAGGAATACGAACAGGCCAAACAACTGGCGGCGGCCGCCGTCTATCGACCGTTGAAAGGGCTGGTCCTGGATCAAGTACTCGAAACAGGTAAGTGGGCTAATAAAAAGACAGAAGACTATATTGAAAAACGCAACGAAAACACGCTGTTCATTCCAATGATCGAATCGGTGCCCGGCATTGAGAACCTCGACAAGATCTGTTCGATTCCGGGCGTGCATGCCGTGTTTGTGGGGCCGGGTGATTTGACAACCAACATGGGAATCCCTCGTGAATATGATAGTCCGGAATTGATCGCCGCCATCCAAAAAGTAATCGACACGGCCGACAAACATCATGTCGCCGCAGGTTGCTGGTTTGGCACGACGAAACAGGCAGTCCGTACGATTCGGCAAGGGGCCCGACTGGTCGTGTATGCCAACGATGGCTTGATGTTGCAGCACGCCATGCAGAGCGCCTTTGGCGAACTTCGTAAGGGGTAGGGGTGAGGTGCTGTTCGTTAAGGCAATGGTTTCTGTTCACAATCCCGGTGATATACCGGGCGCAAGTCGTTTCCTCTTCGGGCGATAACTCTTTCTGATCTTGTCAGAACAGGATACGTCTTCCCGAATGGGATGATGTGATCGGTGATAGACTCATCAAATTGTGTTGATCTTTCCGATAACCCCCTTTATCATGACTACTTGTATCAATAGTGGTTTATATCACCTTTGCCCAAATCGACTCGCCTCCAGGAAACTTGCCCTATGTTGAATATTCAGAGTGGCAAAAAACACCGTTTTTGTGATGGAGTTTCTCGACGGAATTTCCTGCAGATTGGTTCTCTGGCCATGGGGGGACTGTCGTTGCCACAAATTCTGCGGGCAGAGGATGTCTCCGGCAAGCGCGACTCTCAAAAATCGGTGATCATGATTTTTCTGTCGGGTGGTCCTCCTCACCAGGACTGGTTTGATCTGAAGCCGGAAGCTCCGGCCGAAATTCGTGGCCCCCGCGAACCGATCGCCACCAATGTTCCGGGGATCGAGGTTTGTGAATTGATGCCACAGCTCGCGAAGGTGGCCGACAAGTTTGCCTTTATTCGTTCAATGGCTGGTTCCGATAATCGACATGCCTCATTTCAATGCATGACAGGCAGATTGTTTCGACAGCAGCCCCAGGGGGGTTGGCCTTCAATGGGGTCGACACTGTCTAAGCTATACGAATCGACCAACTCGACGGTACCTCCCTTTATCGGTTTGTCACCAAAGATGCGTAACGCACCCTGGGCGGATCCGGGGCAACCTGGTTTTCTGGGAGTGGCGCATTCCGCTTTCAAGCCGAGTGCGGAAGGCAAAGCAGACATGATTCTCAACGGGGTCAATGCAGAGCGATTGGATGATCGCAAAGCGCTGTTGGCTTCGCTCGATAACATGCGGCGACGTGCGGAAGTGGTTGAGGATATGCAGGGGATCGACGCCTACACCAAACAGGCGTTTGGCATATTGACATCGAGCAAGTTGGCGCAAGCTTTAGACTTGTCAAAGGAAGACCCGGCATTGCGCGATCGTTATGGTCGCGGCTCAACGAAGCCCGCCGGTTACGGCGACGCCGGACCTTTGTTGAACGATTATTTTCTCATGGCCCGGCGCCTGGTCGAAGTCGGAGTGCGTTGCGTCACGCTGGCCTATGGTCGTTGGGACTGGCACGGCAAGCCGCACGGCACTATCTTTGAGCATGAAGAAGAGCATTTTCCGATGCTCGATCAGGGATTGACCGCGTTGATGGAAGACCTGGAAAACCGAGGAATGGACAAGGACGTTTCCGTGGTCGTGTGGGGAGAATTCGGTCGTACGCCGCGGATCAGTCCTGCCGTTGGTCGCGACCATTGGCCAAAGGTTTCTTGTGCCATGCTGGCCGGTGGCGGAATGCGTACCGGGCAGGTCATTGGTTCAACGAACCGTTTCGCTGAACACGTCAAGGATCGTCCGGTTGGATACAACGAAGTATTTGCCACGCTGTATCACAATCTGGGAATCGACATCAATACCGCCACGGTCGACGATCTTTCCGGACGTCCGATGTATCTGGTTGATCCGACCCAGCCGATGAAAGAGTTGATCTAAGTGGGGATCGTTTTCCGGATTTGCAATAGATAATAATACGATCAACCTTTCAGAATGATATCGGATAAAATATCCTCAGCACGCAGAAAATCATTTTGCTTCACTCACGCGCCGCAGGTTAATGTTGCAGCACGCAATACAGAGTGTCTTCAAAGCGCTTTGCAAGGGGTGAGTCATCCAGCAAAGCGCCCCTTATTTGGAATGATGATGAAACAACCACAAAAGAATGCCGCAGCGCTCTTCGCAATCCTTGCTGGACTGGTCTCGATCCCACTGACGTGGATGACGGTCTATGGAGCGCAGCTTACAGGTGGCCCTGGAAATCTCAAGACGATTCCGATTGACAAACTGTACGTGACGGGTGTTAATGGCTCTATTACGTTTTTATTCCCAACACCAATCTGGATCATCATAGGTATCGCAATCGTATCGAATTTGCTACAACTCGTGCATTATTCGAGGCAGCTTGTGCTATTACGACTTGTCGAATGGTTGACCGCGCTTTTCGGTGTTGTCTGGATTGGTCTCGGAATTTGTGTGGCACTTTTTTCAGACAAGACAACTCTTGGCGTTGGTTCACTGTTGGGGTTTTTCTGTGCGGGTGTTGCGTTACTATGTGTTGCTGTCCCTACATCAACTCAACAAGACGAATTTTCATTATTAAAAGGCGCCTGAAACCTTTTATCCAAAGTTAATGATATCAGGAGACAGATTTCGAAATGGATGAAGACGAACTGAGTCCTGCTCCCGATTTAAAAGTAGATCTGCGGCTTTACCTGCTGGCACTGTTGATAGGGCTTGGCGTCGGAGTGATGGGGTCGGCTTTTCATTATTGCGTGAATGTGGCCTTTGATATTTATTCGGAAATTCCCGTGCTGTTCTCTGAGAACAGGACAATCATCATTTTTGTTGCCGCGCTGTTGGGCGCAGTGATGGTCGGAGCCTCGGTTGTGCTGGTGCGTCGTTTTGCACCGGAGGCAGCAGGGAGTGGCATCCAGGAAATCGAAGGTGCGATGGGAGGACTCAGACCCGTTCGCTGGTGCTACGTGTTTCCGGTCAAGTTTATTGGTGGTGTGCTGTCGATGGGGGCGGGCCTTGTATTGGGTCGGGAAGGACCGACGATTCACTTAGGCGGCTGCATCGGTAAATTTATCGGCGAGAAGACACGCGCCAGTACGGATATGCTGAATGCACTCCTTGCCGCAGGCGCGACTGCGGGACTCAGTGTTGCGTTCAGCGCGCCTTTGGGTGCGATTATCTTCATGATTGAAGAAATGCGCCACCGTTTCAAATACAGCTTTGCTTCTTTACATGCGGTGATTATTGCGAGTGTCACTGCGAATGTTGTGAGTGATCAGGTCTTCGGATCAATGCCTCAATTGCCAGTCCAACTGCAGAAGTGGCTGCCGAATTTGCCGCCGCCGGAAGAAATTCTCTACTTCTTACCGTTTAATCTGGTTCTAGGAGCGTTGATTGGTATCTTGGGTGCCGGATTCAACTCAGGATTGCTGGGCTGCCTGCACATTTCCGATCGTTTGAGTCGAACGAAAATGCTGATCGTTGCTTGCTCGGTTGGCGCCGTTGTGGGAGCACTAATGGTGGTGGCACCCGATTATGTGGGCGGCGGAGAGAAACTGGCCACAGAGCTGTTTACGAAGTCTCCCGCCCTCGGTGTTCTGCTTGCACTGTTTGTGGTTCGGTGGGTCATGACATTATTAAGTTATTCGATGGGTGTTCCCGGCGGTATCTTTGCACCGATGCTGGCTCTCGGTGCCATCATCGGAATGAGTTTCGGCAACGTAGCACAAGATCTGTTTCCTCACGTCGATGTGCACGCCGGCAGTTTTGCGATTGCCGCGATGGGAGCCTTGTTTGCAGCAACAGTCCGCGCACCGTTGACGGGTATCGTGCTGGTCGCGGAAATGACGGCCAGTTTCGAATTGTTGCCGGCGATGATCGTCACCTGCATGACGGCCAGCATCGTCGCCCAGTCTTTGGGTAGCCGACCGGTTTACGATCTGTTGCTGGAACGCACACTGGAACAAAGTGAAAACGCGTAGCAGAAATTCGGACGGAATTTTCTTCTGTTCTGAGATTCACTTTTTTTGACGAGCGCGGCCACCCGATGCTTCGCTTACAAGTTGCCTCAGTTTTAAATCTTTACTCACTGATTTGCCCGCGATAACATCTTCTTCGCGAAAAGTGGCCATGAGAATGTGGCGTTTACCGGTTCTGCTAAAGTCATAGATAATACGAATTTGACCATCTTTTGACTGTTGGCCGTCCGGATAAGAGACACCTTTTCGCTCATCCAGCAGCAGCCCGCCAGTCCACGTTTTTCCATCGTCGGATGAAAGGTATGCGGTCAGATGTGAGCGCCCCGAACGTTGATCAATCGGACCATGCTTTACGAGCAGTAAATTACCGGATGCCAGTCGTTGAATGAAGAATCGAGCTGTGGCATGGGAAATAGCAGAGGGTTTCAGTTCCGGCCAGGTGGCTCCCTGATCGGTCGAAATACTTTCACCAATGCCGTAGTTGGTACGTGCCAGGAGCCAGAGTGAACCATCAGCGCGTTCCGTAATCATATGCTCGTCGAAAGATCGCACTTTTTTCGGCACGTTGCAGGCGCCACGCAGTGACCACGTTTTACCCTGGTCAGTCGAGACAATCACTCTCGCACTGGAATTTGTTTTTCGCCATGTCGAAGCGGGCAGCACCCATTCACCACTACTCAGTACAACTGGCTTGCACATCATGACGCCATCGGTCAGACGCTGCGGTTTGCTCCAGGTTGGATTTTCAAGATCGGGATTGTCGGTATGGACACACCAGACTCCGGCCACGGTTCCATCGTGCTGCACTGTTTGTGCCCAGAATACGTACAACTGGCCTGTGGGAGCCAGCCACAATTCCGGATCAAAAGTACGAACTGGTCCAACACCATCGGGATCGACGATCAGCACTTCATTCCAGGATTTACCATTATCACCACTGGTACTGACGACAACATAATTATTAAGATCTTCACCTGGAGTCACTCCCGCATACCAGTTGGCCCAAAGTCTTCCACCTGGCGACACTGCCATGCTTGGGATACCTTGAAAGGCTCGATTTGTTGTCGCATGTTCGGGCAGTTTCGGTGCTCCGATATGTTTCGGCGGCGCAAGAAAGGGCTCAGCCGCTTTCTCTTCAGCAATCAACAAAGTGAAACAGCCAGTGAAAATGAACAGCACAAACGATAAGCGTAGTAATAGTCTGCGATACCCATCAGATAAATTCTTAGATTTGCAGGATGCTTCAGATTCATCTTTTTCAATAAGAACGAATTTTTCAGAGTGAACGCCTACTCTCGTAATCTTCATATGAGCTCTCCGTTTTGCGTGAGATATTGTCGCAGGTTGCATTTTTCGAAGTCGGTGCTTTCAAATTGAAAACGTCTGCATTATAAACTAAAGAACCAGGAGAAATTGATTCCCTGGGTAATGGAACTAAACAATTTTTTAGTTTTTATTGATTGAGATAAAAAGGAATGGCTAAGATGACAACAGCTCCCCGTTCCGATGCGGTGTCTCTTGAAAGTAAACCACTTCAGACAGAGAGACAATCTGACGGGACGCGACGGTTGCTGCGCGATTTAACAGTGAATGTTCGCGGAAAAGCCATCACGGTTCCGGAAAATTTTCTGACGGACTATAGCTCGATCCCCTGGTTCGGTCGCTGTCTGGTTCGCTGGTCAAAAGTGGATATCGCCGGGGTTGTGCATGATCGACTTTATGCAACCGGCGAATGCACACGATGTGAAGCCGATACGATTTGGCGACTGACGGCGCTTGCTGGCGACCACCATGCAAATCCTTTTCAGGCATGGATCTGCTGGTTCTGCTTGAGAATTGGTGCGAAGTTTGCCTGGAACCGTTCGAGAAAAAAGGGTCGTCGCTCTTGAGATGACGGTACCATTTATATCTGGAATCATTATCAAATTGGTTCATCAAACGCCTTGGCTATCGAACTTGCCAGTTGTTCAAGCGAATAAAATTTCGTGGCAACGTCGCGGATGTGGGCGACAGTGGCAGATTTGATGAACATCATCTTTGCCAGTTTGCGGGAGTCGGCTTGAGTGGATTCGACTCGATGCTTGCGTCGCTTGACGTAGAGTGAGAGCGCGTGCTCGATGAAACGGCTGTTGGTTCGGGATAACTCATCAGCGAGAACAGCCGCAGATTCCATGGCCATCGAGGCACCAATACCCGCTGTAGGCAGAAAGCCGGCAGCTGAGTCACCTAGTAGAACGATCCGACCGCGCGTCCAGTCTTTTGAGCGCACATCCGATAGTTTCCAGAAGAACAAATCCTCGTTATCATCCGGAATCGATTCCAGGCAGGTGTCGACTAAGTCGCCCATTCCAGAGAACTGCTCTCGGATGCGCTGACATCGTCCCTGACCCGATTTGGCAAAATCACCGACTGTGGGAGCACCTGCATAGACTCCAGCACCATTTTGTGTAGGATAAATCCCGAAGAAGCGGCCTGCTCCCCAATGTTCAACAAAGGTTTCCTCGGGAACCGATTCCAGATCGACCCACCAGACCCAGCCGCCCCAGTCGGTGTGATAGCAGGGTTGCTCTCCGAATATGAGGCTGCGAACTTTCGAATGGAGTCCGTCGGCTCCCACAACGAGATCGAAAGTTCCGCTCGTGCCATCGCTGAAGGCAGCAGTGACTTCTTCTCCTTCCTGCTGGAGTGATTCGAGAGACGTGTTGAACCGCAGGTCGGTATCTCCGATGCCGGAGTGCAGCAGTTTAATAAGCTGTGGTCGCGTACAACTCAGGTTGGGGCCAAAGCGATCTGCGATGGGCTGCATCGACCAGTTCTTAACGAGTTCACCATGGTTATCGCGCACTTCGTAATGTTTGCACTCGATGGATTCAGAAGCGAATTGTTCATGCAGTGAGAGACCGTGCAGTACACGATATCCCAGTGGCCAGAGTCCGAGCATATAGCCGGCATGGTCAAAATTGGCTGCCCGTTCAATCAGCGTTGCCTGCATGCCACGCTGCTTCAGTAAGGCGGCAAGCGTCATGCCTCCTACACCAGCTCCCACGATTAAGATGCGCATGGTTCCTTCTCTCCATAAAAGGGTTTCCGTCTTTGCGTTCTTCTACATTAAAACATCTAATACTATTTATGTCATCAGTGGTATAAAACCAATCCAAATCGTGATCTTTTTCGCTGGTTCATCGGAATAGCTTAATTTACTTTGATCGTGTCAATACACATGGTAAACTGGATCAGCGCTGCTTTGAATGCATGATTCATTCCGCTGTGATCTGGGCGGCTACCTGTCTAAATAATATGAGGAATACGATGTCTCAATCACTTTGTCGCTGGTTACCATCTTTTCTTCTGGCTGGTTTTTTATCTGTGTTGCTGGTTGCTCAGGTTCAGGCGATGAACCAGGGGTTGCTTCAGATACATCCTCAGGGGAGGCTGAGCAACAAAAACAGTTTCTCTGGAAATTTGACAAAGAGAAAACCTATCATTGGGTCACCACAACCTCAGCATCGTTAACAGCTCCTCAAGGGGACAAAGAAGTCACCGGTAAAGGCAGTATAACGATTGATTTCGATATTCAGGTGCTGGAACAGGACCCCACAAACGGGAGCTCACTACTCAAGTTCAATATAGTGCGAATGCGATCCAAAAGTACGCTGCCGGAAATGGAATATGATTATGATTCAGCAAAGAAAGCAGACGAGGCTGATTCAGAGAAATCGTTTGCTACCGAAATGATCACTTCGGTAGCAGCTGCGATTCTTCAAATGGAGGTCGAATGTCGAGTTGATCCACAGGGTGTTCTGAAAGTGGTCAAGTATGATCGGGAACTTAAACAACAGATTCAGAGTATGCCTGGTTCTGAATCGACGGCAGCATTGCTGGAAGCAAAAGGGCTGAACTCGATTTTTTTTGGTGGTATCATCCCATTCCCTGAGTCCGTAATAAAAATTGGTGATCGGTGGAGCCAGTCTTTGACATACCCTGCACGCGGACTTGGAGACATGACCCTGACTTACTTCCCTGAATATAAAGGAGAAGTCAAAATTAACGAAAAAGTATTGGAACAATTCGATATTACGATAGACGTGAACCTGAAGGGGTTGTTGCCGCCCTCGACAGTCAAATTGGGAGAGCAGTCATCGACTGGGGTATTCTATTTCGACCCACAGGCAAAATCCGTGCGACAATGCGTATGGAAAGTGAGCACGGAAATGCTTTTCAACGAAGGTAAAGCTAAAGGCCAGATTGTATACGAAGGTCGTTCCCGCTTCGGTTTGCAATCAGATTTCAGCGAAGATGAATAATGGTATGCTAAGCGAATGTTAATTCCAGTCTCATCCATATCGTGATTCAATTCAAGAGCGTTTCGTTTTCGATTGTACACTGTGAATACGAGAAAAATCAGGCGATGATTTCCTGAACCAGGCGAGCCTGGGGTACGACTGTATGAGGGCGGTTGAGTTTGTCATATAACATGTGATGATGGTCTATACCCAGAAGTCGATAAATCGTGGCGACGATATCACCGGGAGAGACAGGGCTTTGTATGGGTACCGCGCCTGAGCGGTCGCTGGCACCGTAAACGAATCCGGATTTGACACCACCGCCGACCAGCATGATTGAGTAACACGAATTCCAGTGATCGCGTCCGGCGTTGTTGTTGATTTTTGGCGTTCGGCCAAAATCGCCCAGGACGGCGACCAGAGTTCGCTCCAGCATGCCACGTTGGGCAAGGTCTTCGATCAGGCTGCTGCAGGCAGCATCAAACTGCGGCAATAAATTCGTTTTCAGTTTCTGAAAATTCTGGCCATGTGAGTCCCATGTTGCATTGGCGTGTGGCGCCCACGACATCGTGACGACACGTGTTTTCGCTTCGATCAATCGTCGCGCTAACAACACGCTTTGCCCATATATATTTCTGCCATAGCGATCTCGCACGCTGGCTGGTTCTTCGGCCAGTTTGAATGCCCGTTGTGCTTGGTTTGAAGTCAGCAGGTCAAATGCCTGTCGTTGGAAATCGTCCATCGAAGCCAGCGTTCGATTTGTTTCTGCTCCCAAACCGTGATCGAGTGACGAAAGCAGACTGCGTCGCGCATGCATGCGATGTAGTTTCAGGCCATCTGGCAGTGCCAGATTACGAACGTGAAAATCCGGTTTGTTGGGGTCGTCGAGAACCCAAAACGGATCGTAGGTCGCACCCATGAAACCGGACAGAAAGCCAGGTTGCAATGGACCGCCGGCACCTTCCTGCGTTTTATACGGGAGTGTGATGTAGGGCAAAGAACCCGTGGGTGTTGGTCGCAGTTTTGCGAGTACGGAACCCGGTGATGGATGGTCATCTGGTTTGGCTCCTCCTCCCAGTTCACCGCGATCATGTCCGGTTAAGGCGGCATACACAGCCGCGGCGTGTGAATTGTTAACGCTGTGGTTCATCGAGCGTATGAGTGTCGCCCGGTGCATCTGCCTGGCTAACCGGGGCAGATGTTCGCAGATTTTGACGCCACTGAGCGATGTGGCAACAGGGTTGAATTCGCCGCGAATTTCAATGGGTCCCGTCGGCTTCATATCCCACATATCAAGATGACTGGGGCCACCATTCAGAAACAAAATGATGCAGGCGTCTGCCTTCGCGGTCAGACCACTGACTACACTTTCCGCAGTTGAATTGCGTGCCGCCAACAGTTGAGGCAGCGATATTCCGAGCGTGCCTAATCCACCAACTCGCAATAACTCACGGCGTGATACCTGACTGTTTCGCAAATGGTGAATCATTCTCGAACTCCTGTATTCCGAATGCCATAAATTGAGTACTGGCAATACTATCTTAAGTAGAAATTAGACAGAAATCGATCCGGAATTCGGATATTTGTCTCTTCGGTCCATAACAGTCGAAGTAATCTGTTTCACCATATTTAAGTGTCTCCTGTTTCAAAATGAGTAAGCAAGTCTTCAACAGCTGATTGGATATGAATTTCCATTGCTTTCTCTGCCGCGCTCGCGTCGCTGCATTCTATCGCATTCAGCAAATCGGCATGCTGTCGGAATGCGCGATCGAATCCAACCTGGCTCATCGTGGCGCGCCGACTATCGCGACCCAAATCGGCGATCGAGTCCAGCATGATTCCAAAAATTTCATTACCGGAAATTCGTGCCAGTTCACCATGAAATGCAATGTCGGCTGCCATTGCATCTTCGAGCGATGATGCCGATTCCAGCGACCGTTGAATTTCATGCAATCTGGCAACGGATTCTTTATTTGCTCGCTCCGCAGCGCGCTGTGCTATCTTTGGCTCCAATACCATTCGCACATCGAGTGACTGACGTAAGCGTTCCGTATCATCAGGCAGTAGCAGTTTGGCCGTTGCACTTAAAGGTGCGTAGAGCCGATCAACTACACGAATTCCCAAACCTTGCCGAATTTCGACGAGTCCCTGGAACTCGAGTAATTTTGTTGCCTCTCGAACAACGGGGCGACTTACACCAAACTGAGATGCCAGTTGGCGTTCCGAAGGCAGTACCCCTCCCACCCAGTCAAAACCACTACGAATGGCTTGGGCCAGTTGATCGGATACTTCCTTAACTAGTGTATGACGCTTGACTTCGACAATTTTCATAGAATGCGACCCTTTAACTGGTAATACCACCTTACCATTGTAGTGATTGTATGTCAATCATTGTTTTTATGGCATTTTGACAATCCCCACTTGTTTACCATTTTTTCAGAGGAATGTGGCCGATCACCAGAAATGAAAACGCTTGTGAAAAGGTGGCGAACAGAGAGTTCCTCTCACATTCAGGTGATGAATGCGAGTTTTGTCTCGTTTCTTTTGCGTGGGGCGCGTTTTTGTATCGAAAGCGAAGGTGGATCAGGTGATGCCGTATTTTTTCAATTTGCTGTAATACGTACTGCGTGGCATACCCAGCATGCGGGCTGCCTGAGCTTTGTTTCCGGCACATTCAGCGAGTGCCATTTTTAACTGTTCTGGCTCTGAAAATTGATCGTCGAAGTGATTTTTACTGCCGGGGAACGTGATAACCTCAACATCGGAGAGCGGCAGTTTTCGAATGGAATCTGACACAACTGTTTTCGTTTCGATAACGTGAGTTGGCAGGCGTTTTTTTCCTTCCATCAAATCGGCAGGTAAGTCTTTGAGAGTGATGACTTCATCTTCAGCGAGGACCACGGCACGTTCAATGACATTTTCCAGCTGCCGAATATTTCCTGGCCAGTGAGCGCGTTCAAGAACTTCAATGGCATCGGGATCGATATGTGTAATTCGCTTTCCGATGCGATGTGCGGTTCGTTTGAGAAAGTGGAATGCCAGTTCGAAAATATCTTCACGCCGTTCTCGCAGAGGAGGGAGTGTGATACTGATCACG
Organism: uncultured Planctomycetaceae bacterium; assembly: GCA_942492165.1. Classification (GTDB taxonomy): domain Bacteria; phylum Planctomycetota; class Planctomycetia; order Planctomycetales; family Planctomycetaceae; genus Gimesia. Next base: position 58,097 of record CALOEF010000088.1, on the reverse strand, counting down.
TTCAAACGATAATACAAATCTTCGCGAAATAATCCGTCCGTAATTTGTTTTTCCAGATTTTGGTGAGTGGCTGTAATCAGACGGACATCGACGTGCAGCGTCTCCGATCCACCAACACGTTCGAATGCACGCTCTTGTAAGACGCGCAAGAGTTTGACTTGGGTGTCGAGTGAGATATCGCCGATTTCATCGAGGAATAATGTGCCTCCATTTGCCATTTCAAAACGACCTACACGATCTTCGTGAGCACCGGTGAAGGCACCTTTTGTATGGCCGAATAATTCGCTTTCTAACAAGCTCGGCGAAAGGGCAGCACAGTTGACGCGCACGAGTGGGTTTTCACGTCGGTCGCTGTTTTCATGAACAGCTTGCGCCAGAAGTTCTTTACCGGTTCCGCTTTCTCCGCGAATCAATACCGTCGATTCCGAGTTGGCAACTTTGCGAACGGTTTCCATAACCACGCGAATGGCGGGACTGTTACCCCTGATCAGTCCACGTTCTAAATCCGACGACGTGGTGACTCGCTCGGAAATTTCCTGTGAATTGGTCAATTCTGACTGGAGTATGGAAACCAGCCTTCTTTGATCATCAATTTTTTCGACTTTGATTCTCATCTCTTCGTTGAGTCGTCTCAAGTCCTGATGAATTTTTGTGCTATGCAAGGCAATACTCGTGATCTGCCCCATTGCATTTAAGAACGTAAGATCTTCAGCGGAGTAGGGGCTGCCTCCCGAGCGTTGGCCGAGCGCAACAAAACCTGCAAATTCTCCATCGAGTTCCAGGTTATAAATGAAATCAAACTCAATCAATCGTAGCAACTGTTGTGCAGGCGAGACTTCTTTTAAGAGGCCCGTTGCGATACGTTGAAATGCGAGTTCACCTTCGAGGGCTTCGAGCAGATCAGAGTTGCAGGAAGCCGTAGAAGGTGCGTTTTCGATTTGAAACCCGGTCAGTAATTCAAACTGATTGCGATCAGGGTTTAATAGATAGATGGCGGCACTTTTAACTTGAAGTACTTCGCGACAGGAAGTCAACATACGGTCGGCGATAGAGCGTTGATCGCCTAAACGTCCGACGGCGCGGTTCATCCGTTTTAATGCTTTATCAAGCTGGTATTTTTGCCGGAAGAAACGCCGGTCTATAAAACGTTGAATTCGATCACGTGACCATAATAAGAGTGAGATGGCCAACAGCATGATCAGGAAAACAGAAATCGCTTGATTGGTTGTGGGGGTGCGGTTTAATTGAGTTCCGACGAGTGATCCGAGAGAAATCACTGTTGCATAAAGGATCGAAATACCGGCACTGACGACATAAAATAACATGCCCCGACTGATGATTTGCTCGATGAGCATGAGCCGATAGCGAATGATTCCGACTACAAAGGCTGCCATAAAAGACACGCTGGCCAGGAACATCGGGATGCCGGCTCCACCCAGGGCAAACTGGGTTCGGTCAAATTCAGCAAGATAAAGTGAGTAACCCACGGGGATGGTGGAAATCAAGCCAGCCAGAGCAATCCATTTCAGCTGGTTCCGTTCATAGGCATTCTGACTTTTCAGATATCCATAAATCAGAGCTGCCAGGGTAGCCAGGTAATACAGTCCGGCGACACCAATATAAGCATAGACGGCCCATCGTAGAATCGAGACGATCTGGATGACATGTTTTGGATATTCCAGGTCGATCAAATCATCATTATTGATATGAGATGTAAACCGCAAATAGGTCAGGCACCCCAGGATTAACAGAGTTGTGATTACGGGAATGGAATAAACAATACGAAGCAGACCGACAGGATATTTTCCCAGCCAGGGAATCACACGGGGGTAAGTGATGAAAAAGTGAAGTGTAATCGCGGGAATTAAAATTGCTGCGATCACAAATGGGATGTTAAGAGTGAGTATACCCGCAATAATCCACCAGTTATATCCTCCAATGAAGGCGACGAGGGTGATCGTTCCCATCAAGAAGAAAATACGTGTTGTTCGGTCAAAGGGACGCATCCAATATGCAAACGCACCGATCGCCAGAATTATGAGTTCGAGCGAAAACCAAATCAATGAAATAGCAACATCGCCTGAGGGGATCGATTGAATTTTGATCCAGGTTGATTTTAATCCCTGTTCTGCGTTCCAATATTCAATTTTGATAAAACGGCCTGAGCCTTGAATTTCAACAATATCGGGGACAACGTACTCTGAAGGGTCTGTGTTTGGTGGTAATTGGCCACCTGGCGGCAGGCTGATATTTCTTAAATTACTTAGTGTTTGCGAAAAATCGAGAAATGTACGGATAGGATACTTGCCAATTTTGGTCAGGATATCATCCGTTTTTGGTGCAGCGAATGGGCCTGTTTTCTCTATGCCTGGCGTCGCTTTAATTTCAATCCCGGCAGGAGCGTTTAAGCTGGGATTTGCTTCAACACTATCCAGCATGGCGCGCATGCGTAGATCAGGGCTTGTGGTTACAAATCCTAAAACAATCACACTATAGATAATCGCCAGAATACCGCATGTGAATAAGACCGCTCGTTCCAGAATCCCTTGTTTTTTCATGAACGTGTCACCAAAATTGCTTCGTATTTCGTTGAAAATGAAATACCGAACATGCGCCGAACGATAAATTGGCGCCGATAATCCAGCGCCGAACAGGAGCTGAGATCAATAATAGAACATTTCGGCGCCGAAATATCAAGTCTTAGTGTCGAACTAGCATGAATTCACAGGCAACCTAAATTGACTAAGTTCTTAAGAATAGCAGAGAATGGTATGAAACTATATAGTGCTGAGAATTTTCAGTCAGAATCAGGGATAAATTTTGGAAATAAGAAGAAATGATTCCGAATGGCACAGATTATGCTTTATTACTGCTTTAGAAAGTAGTTTGCAAATCAAGAAACGGAGTTGACTGGTTCCTTGAGAACCCTTGATTGCGATCTGCTTTCTAAACCCAGCCTGGCCCTTAAGAAGGAATCTGGTCTGGACGGACATTCTCCAGATGGTCCCCCTGATTCGCGAGTTCTGACCCAGCTTGTTTATCAGTTTCTGTGAAGTGAATAAAAAATAACTTTTTCCGTCCACAATTCACCGCCTTCTTAAGGGCTTTCTTTATGCGCTGATCTCATCTCTATTTGAAATGTCCAAAATAGAGAGTGGTCCGGTAATCGAAGTCGATTGTTCCCTGCGATTGATATAGATCAAAAATTTCCTGAAGTCGTATTAAAATTTGCTCATACCCAGGCTCTCCTGTATTGGGGCTATAGGAAGAAGACAGAAGTCGTCCCTCCAATGCAGGATAGTCAAATGTTTGGCTATTGGGAAAAGAATGACTCTTCACAGGATAGGGAGCAAAAAATTGTTCGATCTTCGATTGAGAAATATTTGTGTGATTGACTTCCTGATAGTCAGTCGCGAGATCCAGTAGCATTTTTTCATACGCGATCAGGAATGGACTGGTATCAACAAGTCGTTCATTCCAGATTAAAACGACCCAGCCTTCGGGTTTAAGAATGCGTTGAAATTCCTGTTTTGTCAGTTCACGTTGAAACCAGTGAAATGCTTGACCGGCAATGATGAAGTCAATCATGTCGGCTGGCAAATGGGTTTTCTCTGCAGTCGCATTGATACTATGGAATTTCGGGTACGCTTTCAGTAAGTTCTCCGCGGCCGTTCTCATTTCCGTGTTTGGTTCTACACCATAGACGGTATTTTGATGCTCGAGGAAAAGCCGGGTTGAGATACCGGTTCCCGATCCGATATCAGCAATGAGTGAATCTGGTGTTAAACCGCATTCGGTTTTCAGTAATTGCAGTACCTGTTCAGGGTATCCGGGACGAAATTTGATGTAATTTTCAACGCGGTCAGAAAAGCGTGTTTTTGAGTTCTTCATCAGATCTCCTTCTTTTCCAGCAAGAAGAACTTACCTGTCACAGTCAATAATATGACGTTCCGATTAAGAATGATACAATGGGGCTTGAGTTCACAGGCTGGCACTGCGCACTTTTCTGATTTCGGGAGGTTCTTTATCGAAGGCCCAATATTGCATACCCTGGTGATTTTTGGAAAGAAGCCATTTTCTTTTTTCTGCAGGAGTGTCCTGTTTGATCAAGGAGAAGAGATCGCTCAGGACAGCTCGATTACTTCCATAATAGGAGTGGCTCATAAAACTGGTATCGACGGCAGAAACATCAATGGTTTCAAGCCCTTCCATAATGATGGGGTCATGGGAATCTCCGGCCCTGCGTTCCTGATTAAGAGCCTTTGAAGCAACCAGAGCGACATCTCCTTTTCCAGAATAGAGGGTCACTCGGTTTGACTGGGCAATAATCGACGGCGCTAATTCTTTGAATTCGGATGTACCTACATCGGGTGCAGCAAAGATCACATTATGAAATGGTTTTGTGTCTGCAAAGTGTTCTGGCAGTCGATTCATTGCCCGCATGACGACTCGGTTACCCATGCTATGTACTACAATATTGATTCGCGTACCTTGCGGAACCGAATTCACCAGAGTTTCCAAAAACTGTGCCATCGGATCGGCACTGTCATTAGCAACTTGGCCATCCAGAAGATAGTTTTCTACTCCTCCCTGTGATGGCCAGCTATAACAGACGACGGCTCCGTTAAACGGTAAATCATTGGCAATTTGAGCGGCGCGTGTGATCGCGCTGGGGAAACTGACATTAAAGCCATGGACAAACAGGAGGACGTCGTTCTGAGGAGAATGTGTTATCAGTGAATTCAATTCATCAAAAAACGAATGTTCTGCTTTTGATGTTAATGAATCAATGCTGACCTTTCCTTCAGGAGCGGGTGCTCCCTGCCAGAGCGTTTGAATCACTTTGGTTTTGAGATCACTCTGGTTTTTGCGCGAAATACTGACCTGGCCTGTGCCGAAGGCAAGTGCATCACCGTATTCGTTTGCGTACCCTGTTTCTCCCGCCTTGTTTTTTTCCGGAATTCTGTTTGTTGCATACAGAACTTTCCATTTTGAAAATTCTTCTGTTTGTTCAGCGGCGACTGGATCCTTAAGCGATTCGGCATAAGTTTCTACCAGTTGCTGGGATAAAGCCCCAGTGACTTTTCCAGTATAGATAAGATCCATTTTGGATTTCATCGTCTGACAGGAAAAACAGAGAGAGGCGCAAAGGCAGAACAACGCCGTCAGGCGCAATGGGGAAAACTTCATTTCGGAGGTCTCCGAAGGGATAGGGAAGAATTGAGAGAGGCGGGGAAGATAATATTTTTTTGGATTCAGGTGAAGCCCAAAATGCCATGTGGCCAATTGATCACCTTGTGGTGCAGGGAGAGGTCGCGTGATGTGTTATTGATCTGACAAGGCGATTGCGAGATTGATGCTGTTAAACAGGACGTGTGTGATCACGACTGCAGCATAACTACGACGGTAATAAAAGAGCGTTCCCAGTACAAAAGCCAATGGAAACAACGGAATACAGTCAGGAAATCCATGCACAATACTGAATACCAGTGAACTGACCAGGATTGCTGCGAATGGATGCAGGAAATCTTCGAGCCAGCTTTGGAGGATGACACGGTAGATCAATTCTTCAACGAGCGGGGCCAAAATGACAGCAGAAATGAAGATCCAGATAATGGTTGAAAAATGAGGTTGTTCTTTGAGCAGGAGAAATAATGGATGTAATGTCTCTTCGCTTCGAATAGACAGGGTCAGCAAGAGTAAAGCCATGACGGGAATGAGTGACAGTAGAAATCCGATCGAACCATCCCGAATCTGACTGAGTTTGTCATTTACCCGAAATCCCAGCTTCTGTAATGAGTTTCGGTTTGATACTGCGAGAATCAAAAACAAGACTGCTCCGAAAGAAAACGTGGTCATGCAAGATTCGATAACAGCATCCAGGGAAATCGCGTTAGATTTAATCGTTGTTGCCTGCCATTTGTTTACAATGGAACCGACAAATCGAAGGGAAATCCAGAGTAACACAAGGATGACCGGTAACGACATTTCCAGTTGGCAGCGATCAGGGTTGAAAGGAAGAACAGGTGTTAGATTTTTCGCTTTGATGAGTATGAACCAATAGCGGATGCTCATCAAAGTTAATAAGAACAGCAAGAGGGAGAGAGACGCGGAAACCAACCTGGGAAACCTCTGTATCAATTAATTTATGGGGGTAAGACGAGTGAGAACCCATCGTCGTATTCAGATACAGGAATTACAAGTCGAATCAGTACTGGTTTTGCTGACTCTGTGGTACTTCGCGTCGTCTGTAGTTATGCTACGGGTAGGTCAAAGCCGGTTTTCAAACCTCTTATAAGGTACATAATCACAGTCGTGGGTAATATTCTCGAAGAAATTATCGAATTCAAGTACACAGAAGTCAGTCAGGCAAAAGAAAATCAACCAATTGAGAGCCTGGAAACTCAATTGATCGATGCGCCTCCTGTACGGGATTTTGTCAACTCATTGAGAACACATGGTCCTGTAGGAATGATTGCGGAAGTCAAAAAAGCGTCACCCTCAGCGGGTCTGATCCGTGAAGACTTTCATCCGGTGGAAATAGCACAGATCTATGCAAAGTCGGGCGCAGCCTGTCTGAGTGTATTAACGGACGAAACATATTTTCACGGCCACCTGGATTACTTGAAAGAGATACGTCGTGCTGTCTCAATCCCCGTATTGAGAAAAGACTTCATCATCGATCGCTACCAGATTCTGGAGGCGCGTGTCGCAGGCGCTGATTGTGTTCTACTGATAGCCGAGTGTCTCAATGATTCGCAATTGGAAGACTTATATGCCTATGCTCTGGAATTAGGTATGTCGGCTCTGGTGGAAATTTATGAACCAGATAATTTGGAACGTGTGTTAAAATTATCTCCCCCTGTATTGGGAATTAACAATCGAAACCTGAAGACCTTTGTCACCACCCTTGACCATTCGATTCAGTTAGGCGCGCAAATTCCACATGATTGTTTACTCGTCAGTGAAAGTGGAATCCAAAGCAGACAGGATGTGATACGCCTTCAGGACGCTGGTGTGGGAGGCATCCTGGTCGGTGAGACGTTAATGCGTGCACCTGATATTGGTGGAAAAGTGAAGGAGTTGCTGGGGACCAATATCTAAACAAACTTTATTTTGACTGTAACTCAAACTGTTAACAGAGTAGAGAAGGATCAACAATGTCAGATACGGAACAACAGGTAGAACACGTGATGGTCGTGCCCACACTTCTTTTTCATGAAGTTGGTTACTTTCAAGGGTTTAATGATCAGGTAGGTCCTTACCTGAAGACCCTGTTTGACCCGAATTATATCAGTTTCAGACCTCGTGATACTGTTGAAGAAGACCCCAGTTTTAAACAGTTGATACCCTATTGTATTTTTCGCCACGAAGGCAAGATTTTTTATTATACACGTGGTTCCAAAGGGGGAGAGCAACGGTTGCATAGTAAGCGTTCGATTGGAATCGGTGGGCATATCTCTTCTGAAGACGAGGCAAAAGCGGGTTCCACATATCGTGAGGGAATGGAACGTGAGATCAAAGAAGAAGTCAAGATGGATACCAGCTATCGAGAACAGTGTGTCGGGCTGATAAATGATGACGAAACAGAGGTCGGGAAGGTCCACTTGGGAATAGTTCACATATTTGACCTGGAGTTGCCCAAAGTTCTACCCCGTGAAGAGTCGATTATAGAGACAGGGTTTGACTCACCGGAAAAATTGTTACAAGAGTTAGATCAGTTCGAAACATGGTCTCAAATCTGCCTGAAAGGGATATTCGAGCTATCTTAACTCAAGTCGGCAATAATTGCCGCTCCAAACTGTGAATCTGAGCATTGAAGCAAAATGATTCAATACGAAGCTGCTTTCAAAAATGAAACGCAGCTGGTCTGCTCAAAATGGAATGAGGGCAGACAAAATCGTTGACAAATGTTAGTACATGAGAATTGAAGTGACAAAGGAGTGTCTTCAAATGAAAATCACGTTTCGCGGATGGATCGTCATCAGCTGTTTTGCAGCTGTGTTGTCAATCATGGCAATTCTTGGAGCCAGTTTGCAGGCACAGCAGCCTGCTGCTTCTCAAAACGCAGCGGCTACTCCCAGCACCAAAGCCCCTGGCCAAATTACAGAGGTACAACTGGGAAACCTGTTGAAAGCGATGGGTTTAACAACGACTAAAAAGAAAAAACGTTTTGATTTTCAATTCAAAGCGAATCAAAACAAGGAAGAGTGGGAGCTTTCCATGTCTGCCGTTCTCAGTGAGAATGGTGAATGGGTCTGGGTGATGGCCTGGCTGGATCCACTTCCTCGCAGTGCTGCAGATGTGCCTCGTACGGCGATGTTACGTTTGCTGTCTGATAATGATCGTATGGGAAATGGAAAATTTTTCGCATATGTTTCCAGTAATCGTCGATTTGTTTTGCAGCGTGTTATTCCGAATCAAAATATGACAACGAAAAAATTCCATGGAATTCTCACAGATCTGGGAAGCAGCGTAGTTCAATATTATCCACACTGGTCAACTGACAACTGGAAACGATCTAAAGCACCGCAGCCACAGGGAACTGCTCAGAAGTCAGTTCCAAATCCAATTCGAACGGCAACAGGTGTTTCTGAATTCAGCCAGAAGAAACAAAATTGATTTGATCATGAGAATCTGTTGTCATTGATCAATATTGGAATTGAAGATGAGATAGCAATCCTTGTTGCCCTTGTGGCGACGAGGATTGTTTTTTCTATTCAAGTACAAACAATTAGTCTGATTGTGAGATTCAGTCTGCTTGCCTGAGCTGATACTTACCTGTTAAACTCTTTGTTCCATGGATCTTTTACGTTAGCGAAAGAATTATTCATGCGCGCAATTTGCTTTCAGCAATTTGGAGAGCCGGTAGATGTCCTTAAGGTCTGTGAAGTCGAAGAACCGGTTGCAGGTGCAGGAGAAGTTTTAGTTCGAATGCAGGCCAGCCCTTTGAATCCTTCTGACTTGTTGAATATCAGAGGTGGGTATTCAACGAGACCTGAACTTCCTGCGACTCCCGGCTTTGAAGGTGTGGGAGTTGTAGAAGCAAGTGGTGGAGGCTTGCGCGGTACACTTTTAAAAGGGCGGCGGGTCATTGTCTTAAATCGAGAAACAGGCAACTGGGCAGAGAAGGTGGCGGTTTCCAACCGGGATGTGATTCCTGTTTTTTCAAATTTATCAATGGAAGAAGCTGCAACTTTTTTTGTCAATCCTGCAACTGCTTACCTTCTGGTAAAGCAAATCTTACAGATTCCAAAGGGCCAATGGTTATTGCAGACAGCGGCCGCATCAGCAGTTGGTAAAATGGTAATTCGACTGGGCGATTATTTTGGCTTCCAGACATTAAATGTGGTCAGGCGACATGATCAGGCTGAGCAGGTCAAAAAACTGGGGGCTAAACACGTGATTGTTTATAATCCGCAGCATGATAATGAACGTATCTTAATCGACCAGGTTCGCAAAATCCTGGGGGAGACTCGATTAAAATATGCGATTGATCCGGTCGGAGGGGCAACGGCTTCTTCTGTTGTCAAAGTGCTGGGAGAGTGTGCACGCTTCATTTTATATGGTTCTCTGGAAAATTCTCCGCTGGACTTTCTTTCAAGGGAATTGATCAGAAATGGTGCAAAAATTGAAGGATTCTGGTTGGCCCGTCAGGTGGAAGCAATGTCATTTCCTGCAAAACTGAAACTGGTTGCCAGTCTGACGGGATTGATCCGCAAAGGGTTATTGTCTACAGAAATAGGGGCAGTTTATCCCATGGACCAGATCAGCCAGGCAGTTACCGAAGCAGAGAGGACCGGGAAATCCGGGAAGGTACTGATTTTAATGTAGCAGGATCTTTAGCCGGGTTGAATTACCAGTTGACTGCGAGGAGATCTCAAGTCTCATAAAAATCATTTGTTTGAATCAACGGTGTTTTGTTTTACAATGATTGCGGTCTTGATCAATGCAGGTTACAAACAGATGATTGAAACCTTGCTCATGATGAATGGTCGATATCTCGTATGCTCAACGATCTTTTTTTTCTGGTACTCGGATTTGAGCTGACTCTCTATCTTCTGATGTTACTGACTCTCAGTCGTATTCAGGTAGAACATCGGAAAAGATCAGCACTCCTGTTTTTCAAATCGACCCTGCCTCCGACGATGGTACTTTTCTCAGGTGTAGCGTTGTTATCAGCTGCTACAGGATCGACTCAATTAGCCTCCATCCAGAATGCGCTTCAAAGGCTCAGTCAGGAAAGCGGACAACTACTGAGCCGGTCTCTTCCCGCTCTGGGTATCATCCTGATTGTGACGGGTATTGCATTTCGAATGGGGGCGATCTCCACCAATTTCAGGAGCAGGGAAATTTTGAAAGAAGTGCCGTATTGGACTTCGATTTTATCGGTTCTTGTTACAGTTTGTGCCGGTTCAACATTTTTAGTGTTGTTTGTCACTCAGATCGCTGTGATCTATTTTGCATATACAGAACAGGTATTGTATTTCATTGCTTTGATTGTGTTAACTGCGTCTGCAGGCCTCCTGCTGATCGAGAAAGAACTAAAGACGACTTTGGTTTTGATCGTGATGCAAACGACAGGTGTTTTCTTTGCGCAGCTCTCGGCTGTGTGCTGGAAATGGCGTCATGCGTCAGTTGAAAGAGAAGCGGTTTCTATTCAGGATCTGATGTACGGCTTCTTTCCGGAAATACTATTTTCATTCCTGGCAATATTAGGACTGGCTTGTCTACTGGATTGTCTGGGAAGTGAGAAATCAGAAGTCCGTTATCAAAACCAGATACAGGGTTTAATCATTGATCAACGTTTGTTAGGTATCGCTGCTGTTTTTTTATTAGCCATACTGATGGGTTTCCCTGGTTTTTCCGAGTTTCGAATGCGGTTGCAGACATTGCGATCACTATTTGAAATTCACCAGGAAGTTTCTACTGGAATGATGACAACGGTGCATTTGGGATATCTGGGCCTGGCGGTGTTGCTGCTGATTTCATCAACAATTGTCGCTTTAAGTTGTGCGAAACTTATCATTCAGATCTGCGTTACAAAACCACTCACCCGCTATCGTCAAATCAAGCACAAAAAAATGGCATTCATCTGTTATTGCTGGGTTGTTTGTTTGTTGATTTACAACTTAAAGATGATCACCAGTCTCTAACCGTTCTCTCTAAATACAGGCGCGATCTGAAATACATTCTATCGCTTTGATTATCAGTCAATTGGCTCAACTGAGTAAGATCATTGTAGCTGTTTAAAGAGTCTGAGCTGATTTTAAAAGCGCCACGTCATTGGCAGGACCTGAACGATAAATACAGTGGGGCGGCAGTTCCATGCAGGCAACCCCGTTCGACTCCATCTCAGTCCCTGAACGGGCTAGACGAAACTGCCGCCACCTGTACTCTTCAATGGTATCTCAATACAACGCATTTGTAGAGCTCAAGCATGAAGTAACATCCTAAAAAAAGGGTATGACAACTGTTTGGCACACCATTCGATGTTGTTAAAAAAAATTCCAGAAAACAAAGAGAATTCAATAAAAAGTTCGACAGACAGAGTACTTCATGTTTGATCACTGGTTTTTCTCAAAAAGTGAAGGCTTTAACTACTTTTTGAGAGATACTGGATTGATTTCACTGTCCCGGGTAAGCTGAACAGAGATTGAAATTTGTGCGATATTCTAATTCTAGTCATGAAGGTGAAATGTGAAAATCGTTACTTTTGGTGAAGTCATGTTGAGGTTAGCACCTCAAAACTATCTAAGAATCAGACAATCAATACCCGGCGTTCTAGAATCAACTTTTGGCGGTGGTGAATTAAATGTCGCTGTTTCTATCGCCCTTCAGGGAGGAAATTCAGCGTTTGCGACCGCATCTCCTGATAATGTCATCACAGACTCTCTTATTCAGGAAATGGGGAAAATTGGAGTTGATACCAGTTTGATTCATCGGAGTCCGCAAGGTCGATTCGGTATCTATTTTGTTGAAACTGGGGCTAACCAGCGTGGCGGAACAGTAACCTATGACCGTGAATTCAGTTCTATCGCAATGGCCTCTCCTGAATTCTTTGACTGGGATCGAATTTTTGAAGGAGCCACCTGGTTTCATCTGACTGGAATTACTCCCGCGATCAGTGAATCTGCGGCACAATTATCTCTCATCGCTTTACAGGAAGCGAAAAAACGCAGTGTGACGGTCTCGTGTGATTTGAATTTTCGAAAAAAACTCTGGAACTGGAAAAAAAATACGAAGCCCATAGACCTCTCCAGAGAGATAATGCAATCTTTGATTCAATATGTTGATCTCGTGATTGCCAATGAAGAAGATGCGGACTTGTCACTGGGGATCAGTGCGCCTGAATCGAATGTTGAGGCAGGAGCGTTGAATATTCAGGGATATATTTCGGTCGCAAAACAAATCACAGAGCAGTACTCCAATGTAAAACAGGTTGCTGTCACATTACGCGAAAGCATTTCCGCCAGCCATAATAACTGGGGAGCAATGCTCTATGATCGGAACAGGCAGCAGGCACATTTTGCTCCCAGTGATGTGGATGGCAACTACTCCAGTTATCAGATACATAACATAGTTGATCGGGTGGGGGCCGGAGATTCATTTGCGGGTGCCTTGATATTTGCATTGAATACTCCCGAACTTTCTTCAAATGAGACAGCCATTCGTTATGCAGTGGCTGCCAGTTGTTTGAAGCACAGTATCCAGGGAGATTTTAATTATTCGACTCGCTCAGAAATTGAAGCAGTCATGAATGGTGCTGGATCAGGTCGTGTCCAACGCTAAGAAGCAGACATCCAGGAAAATGGAATTTCAAGCTGCCCAAAACGGGAAACGGTATCTGCTGACTGTCTTAAATCATACGGGAGAAGTAAGTAAGTATGAAAAAAGGTTCAGGGCGCCATACTCGACTGGAAACGCGATTAAGCTCGCTTGAAACACCGTTGTTTTTGCTTGATGCATCCCGAAAGATTGTGTTCTTTAATCAGGGTTGTGAGAAAATACTGGAATGGTCGGCAGACGAAATTCTAGGGCAGACTTGTGATTTTGCTGTGGATACCGATCCGGATGAGTGTGAATCGGTCTGTAATATCTTGTGCCCACCTCCTGAAGTGTTTGAGGGAGTCAAGTCTGAAGTTCCTCGTTTTCTTCTAGCGCATAGTGGAAAAACGATTCCTTGCGTGATTCGTTATAGTCCTTTACTTGATGAACAGCACCAGACGAAGCTGGTTCTTGGTATCATTGACCGAATTGAAGAGCCGCATTCACTACCTGCTGCTTCCCCTTCTCAGCAGTTACATGCAGAACTTGCCGCATTACGATTGTCACTGCGAAACCGATTCCGTTTTTCCACCATCGTTGCCAGAAACGATGCAATGCAACGTGTGATGCGGCAATTGGAACTGGCCGTTCATACGAGTCAACCCGTTCATTTTTATGGAGAACCAGGTTCGGGGAAAGAACATTTTGCACGAGCCATTCATTTTGAAAGCGAACAGAGAAGGAAACTGTTTATCCCTTTGGAATGTGACAGACTGCCACCACGAGAATTGAAGCAGACAGTAAGAAATATTTTTGATCAGGAATTTGATGATTCAGTGCCTTTAGAACCCGGAGCGCTGTTTCTTTCATGTATTGAAGCACTGTCTCGTGATATTCAGGAAATCATTATATCAAAATATCAGTCATTTGCATCCAAAGATACCATCCGATTAATGACGGCGAGTTCTTCAACACTGTCAGATCTGCTGGAACAAGAATTAATACTTCCGGAATTTTACTATTTGATTTCGACTATGGAAATTAAAGTCCCCGCTTTGCGAGAGAGAAGGGATGATCTGGAACTGTTAGCACAACATTTTCTGGAAAATGAAAATCGGTATCAGGATAAACAGTTGAGTGGTTTTGCTCCCGGAGTCCTTTCGATATTTCAAAATTACGTTTGGCCTGGAAATCTGGATGAACTGACAAAAACGATTCAGTCGGCATTTCGGGCAACTTCGGAGTTACAAATTACTCAAGAGTCACTGCCATTACAGCTAAAGTCAGGCATTGATGGACGGTCGCTCGGCCCTCCTTTATCTCCTGCGATCAAACCTCTCGAAGAAACCCTTCATCAGGTTGAAACAGAGTGCATCAATTACGCTTTAGAACAATGCAAAAATAATCGGACAGAAGCCGCGAAACGACTCGGATTGACCAGAGCAAAATTGTATCGACGAATGGAAGTTCTCGACATCGGTTTCAATGAGGAATCCCGTTAGCTGCAGATCCGGAAGAAAAATCTTTGAAAATAGGTAGTTTATGACAAATGGTCGTCAAATGTGACTGCCTGAAGCGGGTCGACTTCTAAGAATTGGGATTTGCGCAGATTGAAACATCATTACAATTCGCAATTCCACGAAGATTTATTTCAAGATGCCGTACAGGAGTAATTGGTTGAAAGTTCAGAGTCCAGCTTTACTGAGGGTGATCAACTCTTTCGTTGTGTTATTGATACGATTGATATTTCTAACAACACGTCGCGAATTTGTGAGGGACAGCATTAAACGCGCGCCCTTTGCCGATACAGGTCCAGTCAGATTTTTATACAGTGTTTGGCATGATTCTGTGATCCCCCCTATTTTTGGAGCTAAAGGACATCAGAGTGTGGCTCTGATCAGTCAGCACCGGGATGCTAACACGATTGAAGTGATGTTGAAGGCGGTCGGCATGGACGCGATTCGAGGCTCAACCAGTCGAGGCGGAGCAAGTGCAATCAAAAAATTGATCAGTCTGTCTCAAGGAAAACATGTTGTAATTACTCCTGATGGACCCCGAGGCCCTCATCATAAAATGAAGGCGGGAATTGTTTTTTTGGCCTCGCATTCAGGACGCCCCGTTATCCCTACCGCATTTTCAGCGACGCGTTACTGGAAGTTCCGAGGCAGCTGGACAAGTATCTGGATTCCCAAACCATTTTCGAAAATCTATTATCTGGTTGGAGATCCGATTGAAGTACCGGAAAACCTTTCCAGGGAAGAACTGAATTACTACACAGATTTAGTTCAGGCAAAAATGGAAGAGTTAGAACGAGAAGCAAAACAACTGGTGTTTGAAAAAATAGAAGAGGAACCTGCCTCATACCGAAAAGCAGCTTGATGGAATTTTCGAGCGCCGGTGTTCAAAGTATTTTCTGCTTTTCTGATGGTTTCGAAGTGCTAAAATTGCATTGGATTACCTCGGCAGTATAACATGTCGGATTGCCTGGCAGAGTTCGCGTCTTGATTCGGTGCTTTTTCGATATCGGTTTCAGCTATATGTCACTTAAAGTTACCAATATACGTTTACCCGTAGAAATTCCCGAACATGAACTTGCAGCTCAGATTGCACAAAAGCTGGGTGTGAATTCTGCTGAAATTCAAAGCTATCGTATTATTAGAAAAAGTCTGGATGCCCGCTCGAGTCATGATTTACGATTCGTCTATTCTGTCGAAGCGAGTGTGCCTGACGAATCAGGTATCTTGAGAAAGCTGAGTGAAGATTACTCGGTACAAGTCTACGCTGCCTCTCACTTTGATGATCCGCACTGTGGAACTCAGTCTCTTGATGAGCGGCCTGTGATTGTCGGTTCAGGACCTGCCGGTTTGTTAGCGGGATACTATCTGGCTTTGAAAGGGTATCGCCCGCTGATTATCGAGCGAGGGTTTCCAGTAAAAGAGCGCGTGCCTGAAATCAGACGTTTTGATAAAGGCAATCATTTTCAGAGTGAAAACAATTACCTGTTTGGAGAAGGAGGAGCAGGTTGTTTCAGCGACGGAAAGCTCACTTGTCGGCTTAGCGGGCCCGATGTGCAGTGGGTTCTTGAACGCTTTGTCGATTGTGGTGCCCGCCCTTCAATCACCTACGAACATCGACCTCATTTAGGTAGTAACAAGCTTCCCATGATCTGTCGAAATATGCGACGCAAAATTGATGCCATGGGTGGCGAATTTCGATTCGAATGCCGACTGGAAGGAATCGATGTCAATGATGGTCAAGTTCAAGGGGTCATGACATCTTCGGGTTATATCAAAACAGCTCATCTGATTTTGGGAATCGGCCACAGTGCCCGCGATACGTATCAAATGTTATACGATTTGAGAGTGCCCATGTTTCGCAAGGCGTTTCAGCTGGGACTCCGAATCGAGCAACCTCAAGATCAGGTGAATGAACACAAATATGGACGTCCTGAATACCTTTCGCTGCTTGGTGCAGCAGATTATACAATGATTACAAAAGGAAAACGTGATCTCTATACATTCTGCATGTGTGCAGGGGGAATTGTCATGCCCAGCATTTCGGAGCCCGGAATGTTCTGCACGAATGGAATGAGTAATTCGCGTCATGATACAGGATTTGCCAATAGTGGAATCATGACAACCATCTATCCTGAAGAATTCGGTAGTGATCATCCTTTGGCTGGTATGGAGCTCCAAAGGAAATATGAAGCGTTAGCCTTTGAGTTGGGTGAGAAAAACTATTTATGTCCGATTCAGCGCACAGGTGACTTTCTCAAAGACCGAAGAACCAATCCCGGTTTTCGCTATATGGGAACCTATCAGCGGGGAGTCGTTTCTTCCAATTTAACTCAATTACTACCACCTGTCGTGATTTCTCAAATTCAGAATGGATTACCGATTATGGATCATAAATGGCGTGGTTCATTTTTGGCGAATGCCGTATTAGTTGGCCCTGAAATGCGTGGCAGTTCCCCTGTACGAATTGATCGCGATCGTCAATCGTATCAGGTTCCTGGTTTTCATGGGCTCTATCCTGTAGGCGAAGGTGCAGGATATGCGGGAGGGATTGTTTCAGCGGCTGTGGATGGTCTGCAGAGTGCTAAAAAACTGGTAGCAGAATTTAAGACATTTGAGTCAGTGTCTTCTTAGCACTGCGGTAATGAAATTACTGTTCGTCAATAATTCTATTGACTGATTGACTGATCGCCTTCAAGTACTCATCAAGCTTCTCAAATAGTTCCTGAGTAAAATTCTCACTATTCAATAACGCCACAGCTTGATTGCGTATGCTGATATCTTCAACACGTCGTTTTTCGCTTCCTGTTGGTTCAACTCGGACCAGGCGAATTAATTTTTTATTCGTGGGTGTAAATCCTAATTCCAAATGTTCGATCAGCTCAGAGGTAAGTCGTTCAGTGTCTGAAAACATTTCTCTTAAAGTCAACTGACTTGGTGCACGCTTCACTATTCCTGGCTCCCTTCCAAAGATCAAAGAATATTGATATTAAACAGGCATTGCCATAAGCGGGTCAAGGACATTTCCCTTCCAGCTTACATTAAACAGAGGGAGATGTTCCAGGTGTGTCCAAATGACTACCAGGCTGGCGACTGGTTGGAGAACTGCAATCAGAGTAAAGTCGAAATGTGAGACCAGATTTCATTTCCAATTTCTTCAATGGATCGCAATTGTTTCTCAAAAAGGCAATCTATTTTTTGCCAATGCTGATTTTCTTCAGCCAATCTAAGATAGACCTGTCTCACATTAGCCAGGTACGACTGGTCGGCTTCCTGCAGATCAGCGACTTTTTCTGTGTAAGATCGTGCCTGTTTTTCAGCAACGAGTTTTTGAGCAAAATCAGCAGGCAAATCCAGCAGGATCGTCAGATCTAATCGAGGCATGTCATAAATTTCGTACTCGATCTGCTCAATCCACTGTAAAAATTCTGTTTGCTCTTTCCCGGACAGTTTTGCACCCTGATGGGCAATGTTG
This sequence comes from uncultured Planctomycetaceae bacterium, assembly GCA_942492165.1. GTDB lineage: Bacteria > Planctomycetota > Planctomycetia > Planctomycetales > Planctomycetaceae > Gimesia. The sequence goes on along the minus strand of CALOEF010000088.1, from coordinate 40,340 downwards.
GAAGGAATATAACGGTCAAAAATGATAACCTGACTCGAGTCGATCATTTTAAGCAGATGATCTCGAGATTCAAATCGATCGCCAGCGTAGAGAAGTGAGGCAAGAAAAGGATTCACTTCATCAAGCTGACCGAAGCGTCCATTCAGGAAGTCTCCAATTGATTTTCCAAACAGCGTTTTGTCATAACGCGGGAACCCTACAAGACCTGAATCAATTCCTGCCTGCTGTAATTTTTTATGAAGGCGTTCCGCCTGTGTACCTTTACCTGAACCATCAATACCTTCAATCGCAATTAACAATGCCACACAAAATCTTTCTTTGTAATCTGGGTCGATGAAAATTCAAAAAAGGAACAGGAGATTCTACGAGTGTTCTGTCGCTATTTGATATCTGGTGATACACGTTCTGCTTCGAGATATTCAAGGTGGTCTTTAAGACCTCTTGCATTCACAAAATGTCCCAGGTCAGCTTTTAATCCACGGCAGACAACAGGAGCGTACCAGCGGTCTGTACCACGAACATATCCCGGGCGGTCTTCGCACTCACGTTCGACCAATACTTCCAGGTCTCGATCGACTAAAGTACGATAGAATTTTTGAGCTAATTGACGTTCGATTTTCGTTAATCGTTGACAACGTTCCTGACGAACTTCAGGGGAAATCTGATTTTCGTAAGTTGCAGCGGGCGTACCCTTTCTTGCACTGAAGGGAAAGACATGAATTTTCATGAAGGCTGCTTCCTGACAGGCGTGGATTGTCTGCTCAAACTCTTCATCGGTTTCTCCGGGAAACCCTACGATTACGTCTGTTGTGAATGAAGGATTGTCCAGACGATCCCGCATAATCTGCAGTTTTTCCAGAAAACGACCGACATGATATCGCCGTTTCATGCGCCGCAGAACTGTATCTGAGCCACTTTGGAGTGAAGGATGAAACTGGGGACAAAGGTGTTCACAATCAGCGGCTGCAGAAATAAAATCGTCATTGATTTCTGCCGTTTCCACACTGGAAAGCCGCATGCGCCAGTCTCCAGGAATCTGATCCAGCTTACGAAAGAGGTGCCAGAGACGAAATGGTGATTTCCCTGATTTTCCGCGTGTCGTATCGACGCCAAAATGACCGACATGAATTCCAGTAAGCACGATTTCCTTAAATCCATTTCCTACCAAACGTCGAACTTCTTCTTCAATATCCTGAGGGGAACGGCTTTGCAGGCCGGGTCGTACTTGAGGAATGATGCAGTAGGTACATCGTAAAATACAGCCATCCTGAACTTTGACATAAGCACGCTTGCGGCCTTCAAATTCAGAGATACCACTTGGCATATCTACAATTCCGTGTCGTTCCAGAATATCAGGCAGTTCTCTTTTGTCAGTAATGACCTCGAAAACACCAGGTAACTCTGAAACGGTTTTCGGATCTCGAGTGGCGTAACAACCCATAACCAGAATTTTTGTTCCCGGGTTATTTTTTGAGAGCTGTCGAATTAACTTACGACCTTTTGAATCACCAGTGGCTGTGACTGTGCACGTATTTACAACACAAAGATCTGCCGTTTCGTGTTCGTCTGCTTCGCGATACCCATTTTTTTCCAGGGTTTCTTTTACCAGCTGGGTTTCGTATTGATTTACCTTGCAGCCAAGAGTCACCAGTTGACAGGTTTTGTCAGTTGCGAGAGTATTGAGTTCGCTGAGAGTCATAATGAAACAGTTATTATTTGGGGAACAGGGCTCTGTGTGAAGTTTGACTCTGATACCGTTCAGAGTCAAACTGATGATGGATTGTTCTATTTTATGTCATGTTAGAATCAATGTACGATGCAAAATCTCGCTGATTTTTCCAGGATTCGATCTGGAAATCAATCATGACAGGTTGCATAGTATAATCAGAGTGAAACAAGACTTCGAGTGGCAGAAACTGATTGTCTGAGTCGTTTGTGACAATTACTTTCCCGTTGAAAAGAAATGATTAAAGGGTTGTACATGTTTTTAACCTTCGAAAAGCATAAATCATTTATGAAAAGCATGTTATGGCTTACGGTCTTCATGTCGTTTTTTGTCTCCAGCAACCGGTATTTTCAAAACCGCCGCCGACAGATCAGCAAGATCTGGTTTATCAGAAGGCGGTCGTTGCCGCAGATCATCCCCTGGCAAGCGCTGCGGGTATTGCCATTCTTAAAGCGGGTGGAAATGTTGTAGACGCAGCTGTTGCCACTTCTTTTGCACTTTCTGTTCTCAGACCAGCCAGTTGTGGTTTAGGCGGTGGCGGCTTCATGGTGATCTGGGATGCCGAGAAACAACAATCCGTCGCCATCGATTTTCGAGAGCGTGCTCCTGCTGCTGCGACTTCAGATATGTATGCTCAATTACCGGGAACTGATTCACAGCGTCAACTTGCAAGTCGCCAGGGACCTTTAGCAGTCGCCGTTCCTGGAGACGTTGCGGGTTTGTGTTATGCCGTCAAAAAATATGGCAAGCTGGATTTAAAGACGGTGATGCAGCCTGCAATCTTGATGGCTAGAAGGGGTGTACCCATCAATGATCACATGCGGTCGACACAAGCGAGGATGTTGAATCGAATTAAAAATGGAACACTGAATTCGGAAAAATATCAGACACTCATTAAAGAATATCTGAATCACGGAAAACCCTGGACAGATAAAGATCGTTTTTTCAGCCCGCAATTGAAATCACTTGAACTAATTGCTGAAAAAGGCTGGTCCGGTTTTTATGAAGGACCGATTGCTGACGCGATCGTTAACATCTGTGGAAAACGGGGTGGAGGAATTCTGACACATCAGGATTTAAGAAAAACCCAACCCGTCATTCGTAAACCGCTGACTACCGGTTTTAATGGATACACGATTCTAACAATGCCACCCCCTTCCAGTGGAGGAATTGCGATTATTGAATCATTGAATATGATTCATTCTTTGGAAAAGCAACTGTTGGGGCATCCCTTCGGAAAGCTGAAATATCATTCGCCGCGCCAAATCCACTTATTAACAGAAGTCATGAAGCACGCATTTGCGGACCGTGCAGAATATCTTGGTGATGCAGATTTTGTAGCGGTACCTGTTCAGCGACTCACAAGTCAGCAATATGCGAAGCACTTGACTTCGCGGATTGATGGTACAAAAACGAAACCACTAAAAGCCTATGGTCGCTTTGTACCTCCGCAGGATGCAGGGACCAGCCATTTGTCAGTGATCGATGCCGCAGGAAATGCTGTCGCATGTACCGAAACGATTAATCTGACGTTCGGCAGTTACGTTGTTGTTCCGGAATATGGAATTGTGATGAATAACGAGATGGATGATTTTGCTGCAATTCCCGGCAAGCCCAATGCCTTTGGTTTGATTCAAAGCAAAGCAAATGAAATTGAACCCGGTAAAAAGCCACTTTCCAGTATGTCGCCGACGATTGCCACAAAAGATGGGAAAGCAGTCTTTTCTGCAGGTGCTTCTGGTGGTCCTTTAATCATTTCCAGCACGCTGCAGGTTTTGTTGAATATGATTGTGTATGGCATGAATCCTGAGCAAGCCGTCGAGTCACCTCGAATTCATCACCAATGGGTTCCCGAAGATCTGTTACTGGAAAAGAAACTGTTTGAACAAGTCGGTAAAAAGATAAATACTTTTGGTCATACGACTAAAATGAGGTCAAAACTGGCGGCGACACAGGCTGTCTCCCGACAATCGGATGGTTTACGAGGCCATAGTGATTCCCGTAAACATGGAGCCGCGTCCGGATACTGATTTGATTAATGACAGGAGCAGGGTGGGATTTAATTGTCTGGATTTTCCAGTTTCTTTTGAATTTCAGATTGTGTTTGGGAAATCAGGTCTTTAATAACACTGGACTCTTCCGTTTCAGCCCGGAGAGCCAAAGCGGCAAGAGCCTCTTGCCCGCCGATGTATTGTAATATTTTACAGGTTTCAATCCGTATTGAAGGATCGGGGTCATTCAATAAGTTGATAACAGGTTTTTCTGCGATCTGGCCCATAATTCTGATCGCAGTACGTGCATGTTTTCGATCCACTCGATTTGACAGGCGGCCCACAATCACCTGTGCCGTTGTCTCAGAATGAATTTTTGGCAGCAATTCGATAATATTCTTTCGTACCAATGCAGATTTTTCTTCAGCAAGTAAATTTGAGAATGCCATCGTAGCTTCGTCTGTATACCAGACTGCCATAGCATTCACATGCTCTTTCATACGAAAGCCATCTTTGGCCAGGGGTAACGTTGTTGCTAAAACGGAAGAAACTCGTTCAACTTGAGTCGCATCAGGTTTCATACTTGACAGTTTTTTGCAGGCGGTATCGTGAGCAAACGGGCTGGTGCCGGCAATCACTCGCAGAGCCCAGTCTAATGTCTTTTCACCCGCGCGCGGTTTCAGATCCCGGTCATTGCCTTTGATTTCAGGAACTTTTACTTTCGTTTTTGGAGTTTTGACTGTTGGTTTTGATTGATTCGGAGACTCCGAGTCAGTCTTGGACCTGGGATTATCGGTCGGGGACATTGCCGTCCTGGGATTTTCTTTTTCGAGAGCGGCAAGAGCATTGAGTTCCTGAATCGCAGTATCAAGCGTGATAATCCGGTTTTGTTTATCGATATTTGAAACTTTCCCCCAATGGAGCTTCTGGGCTAATGTCGAAAAATCTGGGGGAACAGGTCGCAGGATAAGAACGAGTTGATCATCGAAAACAAAATGTTCAAGCTCTTTTGGAGCTTGTTTTTCTGGTAGCTTCTGTTTTTTCTGGATGGCCACTGATGGATTCTGAAGTGATGAAGCTATGATTTGCTGGAGAATCACCAACGCCTTTTGCTCATTTCCTCCGACACCACGTACGATGATGGCAACCCCTGGATTTGTGCTATCCAATGTGCGTTTACTTATCTCCGCGGTGATCTGGTCTGGTTCTGGAGTTTCCTTCGAGGTCGGCTTCTTTTTTGAATGGTTTTTTTTATTGACTGTTGGAGAAGCCGTTGGTCGTCTGGTTCTTGACATTTGGGGGGGCTGCTGGCGCGAAGATGAAAAGCCACTGTCAGCAGGTGCAAAAGGGTTTGAGTTTGCGGGGCGCTGATTAGAAGTATCAGATCCACCACATCCGGCTAGAATGAAAACCAGACTGATTAACAGCACGGAAAAATTGATTTTGCAAATGAATGACAGCATTGGTGTTTGGTTCTGAAAAAATGACAGGGGGGGAAGAAACGTTACAGTTTGTCTGCAATAGATGATGTTTAATAATTATGGAATGATCTTAGACATCATATTGTCAGGTTGTCCCGACAATATGATGTCTCTCCGCTTTCAGTATATGATACGGATGTCGATATTGACATCCTTTCAAAAGTATAGGCGGTACTCAGGGGATTCACCAGATTGTTTTTGACAGTAAAGTGCTTTTACTATCGGTATTATCCCCAGTGTTCAAATATCTTTCCCCTAAGAAATGTGACGCTTTCGTGCAATTCTTCCATGCCATTCACGCCATCCTCAATACTGATCCAGCTGTCAAAACCAACTTCTTTCAGTTGAGAAAAGATGGCATCGTAATCGTTGAGGCCTTTTCCAATAACACCATGGCTGAGCCGGCTCGCGTATCCGAGGCTGTTTTCTTCTTTTCGCAAATCTTCGATCGTTCCTTCTGTCAGGTAACGGTCGCTGGCATGCATTGTGACGACTCGGTGCTTTACCTTTGCAAGTAGCTCCAGTGGGTCTTCACCCGCCAGTATGGTGTTACTGGGATCATAGTTAACACCAAAATGGGGTGAATCAATCCGCGAGACAAGATCACAGAAGACATCAGTCATCTGTGCAAATTCGGGATAATCCCAGTAATTATCTTTGTAATGGTTCTCGATAATCAGTGTCAGCCCTAGTTTTTCAGCCAGCGGTAAACAAGCTTCAATGGACGCGGTTGCATATTTGATGCCTTCTTCTCGGGAGACTTCCGGACGGCGCTGACCGGAAAGTACGCGACAGTATTTCCCTCCCAAAGCAGCGGTCATTTCCATCCAGAATTTCTCATGTTCGATCTGTTCATTTCGAAATGACTCATCGGGGTGGGTAAAGTCGGGTGAACAACACATCATTGGGATTTGCAGACCCTGATCGGTTGCCATTTTTTTTGCTTCCGGCCAAAAATTCCGATCCTTCATTTCCAGAAAGCCAGCATAAAATTCGAGTCCATCGATATCGAGTGTGGCGGCAAGTTCAATCCACTGGCGAAGTGTCATTTCACCAGAGAGGCATAATTCGTCCATAAAGGCTTTGGGAAACGCCGCTAGTTTTGGCATGGAGTGTTCCATCAATTCAGAATTGATTGACAAACCTGGGAGAAATCATTCCCAGATTGTGTAAGTTGTTATGATTCTCAAACTGTTTTATGGAGTGAGTACTGCTTTTACAATTTCGCCCGAGTGCATGGTTTCAAATGCCGTATGCCAGTCATTGAGTGGCCAGGTGCCGCCGATGATGGGATCGATATTTAGCTGGCCTGTTGCCAGTAATCGAATGACGCGTTCCCAAATCGGCCAATTATGACTGAAGCTGCCTTGCAGGCGAATATTTTTTTGTACCAGGGGGTCTAATGAAAAGCCCAGAGGCTGAGGTCCCCAGCCAACTTTACTAATCCAACCACCCGGGCGTATTACTTCAAGAGACTTTTTTAAAGTAACAGAAACACCAGCCGCATCCACTACACCATTGACTCCCAGGCCATCAGTTTCCAGGGCCCATTCATCCAGACCTTCAACAACAGGTTGGCAGCCGTAATAACGTTTGGCGATTTCCAAACGACTTTTGTCTCGTTCCAGTCCAACAACAGCGACTTCAGCTCCCTGTAATCGCGCCATTGCCGCACAAAGTAAACCAATCGGGCCAGGGCCAAATACAACAATCCGGTCACCCGGTTGAATTGCTCCATTCACGACGACAGCGCTATAGGCAACACTACATGGTTCTGTGAGAGCCGCCTTTTCCAGTGACAAGCCATCGGGGACGCGATGCAGACAGCGTGCTGGAACACGCACAAATCGGGTCATCGCACCATTGACGCCGTATCCAAATCCTTTTCTGGTAGGGTCCAGATTATAACGACCTTCTCTCGACATGGGATTATCTAAATCAATGATCGCTGCTGTCTCGCTGACAACACGATCACCTTCTGACCAGTTTTTTACCAGTGTTCCTGTTTTATGGATAATCCCCGCAAATTCATGACCTAACACAACCGGGTAATTCACAGGCCAGCTATGGTCGGCCGTCCATTGATGGAGATCACTGCCACACACGCCGACGGCAGAAACTTCCAGTAGTACTTCATCTGCTCCAAACTCAGGAATCGGAATATCCTGCAACTCTACCGAATGCGCTTCAGGTGCATAATTCACAACTGCCGTTTGGTTCAATACAGCCTGACTCATTTTGGACCTCCAATGGGAACATCACCATAAGCATGTACTTTTTCGCATATCAACCTTAATGAGTCTTCCAGATTCCCTGTGGCGGTCTTAAACGAATCGGCATCGATGGTAAGCGGTGCTCCCAGTACAACGAGTGGGGCGCCATATTCGGGAGTTCTGATGGCCTGTTCCAGGGAGAGCCCCCCCACTGCCTGCACAGGAATGCTGATGGCTTGTACGACTTCTTTCAGTTGATCCAGCGGGCTAGGCATCCGTTCTCCACGGGCAGCAATTCCCCGTCGTTCATCGTAACCAACGTGGTGAACGACATAATCGCAACCCAGGTCTTCCAGCTTTTTTGCTGCAGAGACCATGTCGTCAGCCAGATTGTCTCCCATCACTTTCACGCCATGGTCTTTGCCTGCTTTCACGACACAATGAATGGTTTCAGTATGTGCACGTGACATGACGACAACGTGTGTTGCTCCTGCCTTTGCCATCATTTCTGCCTCGAGGTACCCACCGTCCATTGTTTTTAAATCTGCAACAATTGGTGTTCCCGGAAATTGTTTTCGGAGTTCTCGAACACAATTCAAACCCTCTGCAAGAATTAATGGCGTTCCTGCTTCCAGCCAGTCAACACCAGCGCGCAGAGCCATTGCGGCCGTTTCCAGAGCTTCTTCGATATTGGTCAGATCCAAAGAAATTTGTACGATCGGTTTCATGCGACTTGTTTCACTTTCGTGGCCGGTGTGAAGTTATCAATGGTTTTTCATAGTTAAAATATTAAGAAGTTAAAAATAGCAACAAGTGCTCTCTATCCTAACCGAGTAATTTGGGAATTGCGACTACGTGTCCAGGAAGGGAGTCATGCTTTGTAAAATGAGACTGTGTTCGGTAAGCAGAGTCGCAATTTCAATCAAAAGCAGGATATTTTCAGAGAGCAAACGTAAGACATAAGGTAACCAGACAGACTCATCAGTCGTGACTGGACACATATACAAAAGGTCACATTTTAGAGATTGCTCAAGGCTCAGTCTTCGTAAGCGTTAAATTTTAACAGTAATGTATCGAACAAGGTGGTTTTTAACGATTTTGAGGTCAATTCTACACGGTCAGAATCCGATTCGATATAAGGCGCAGCAGGGTGCGTGTACCAGACGATCAAGTGGACTTGGATGATTTTAGGACAGCCGGAAATGCCTTCTGAATTATTGGATGATGATCAAATTCAAACGAATCCACGTGATAATCACTCCTCATTTGGATTTCGTGCAATTGTAATTTTAATGATCGCTCTGACGGGTGGGATTTGGTGTGCACAATGGATCAAAGGGGTTCACATTGAGACTTATGTAGGATCGCTGCAAGCACCCAAGACCATCATAATCGCTCAAAGCGATGCTGTCATTCAGGAAATCTATGTCGCAGAGGGACAGACTGTTTCCCGTGGAGAATTGATTCTGACTTTGTTTGACCATTCTCTGGACAAAAGCTGGAATGCAAAACAACAGGAATTAGTCGCAATTCAGGCTGAGCTTGATCAATCAAAGGCGAAATCAGAAGTCGAACTGGCGCTACGAAATAAGGACATAGAATCCGAAGTTTTCAACGCAAAATTAAAATCTTCGCAGTATTTAAAAGAGCAATATATTCATCAAATTACGAATCTCGCTTGGCAAGATTTTCTTCAGGACTACGATTCAATTACCAGTAATGGATCCGATAAAGAAGTGTTTCGATCTCTGGTTTATGAAAGTCGTTTACCCGATGAGAATCGAATTACGGCAATGTTACGGCAAGAGTCTGCACGAAATTCCGCTGAAGTATTTGCTGCACGCGTGAAGCTATGTGAGGAACAAATGGCCGAATTGAAGGCCATTCAGAAAAAACTTCCCAATCAGATTCGAGTGGCAATGGGTGTTGAAGTAACCAGGAATCGTCTGGAGCGAGTCAAAAAAGAATTGAAGCAATTGGAATCTCAGCGTGAGGCATTACAGCTGAATGCGGGTCGATATGGAATGGTAGGCATCTTCAAAAAAGAAATTGGAGATCCCGTTCAGAAGGGGGTTCCGATTGTAGAACTCTTTGATAAAGAACACCCGTTTTTAATTGTAGAAGTTCCCTCTCGGAAACTGAATCTGTTTCAACTCGGCACAGAAGTGGATATTGTCTTCTCGGGTGACTTTCCAGGAAAAGGCATCGTCCGTAAAATTTCAGAACAGGCCATTACAAAACCGGGCGCTACCGAAAGTGTTGTTTTAATTGATATTGAACCAACGGGTCGTCTCTGGCCTGACCTTCCCATCGGGGCAACCGTCGATGTTGCTTTGCATAAATAAGTCGAAATTTGAAGCGAGAAACGCGTTTCATTTCGCCGGCAATGAAATCATAACTCTAAACAGTATTTCATCTTCCGACACAAATGGTCATCGTTACGAAAATTCGACTTGAAATTATCGCATATCAGGTACAATATGTGACAATTCTGGTGGTGTAATTCAGGAGTGACTATCGCCAGAGACCTGAGAACGCTTTGACGGAAAAATTCATTATCCGTAGTTTTAAAGAGAATTCAGGTTGTTCTTTAACAAATAGGGTCGCGCGGCTGCATGAGGCTGGTTCGCCGAATATTTTTTCTCAAAATGTTTATGTTTAGATTGAGGAGAGGACCAGTGGGTATTTCAGCTACAATTCCTTTTACGGCAGAAGAGGCAAGTAGAGTTCCAGTCGATGCCATTGAGGAGATAAGGCTGCGCACCTGGGCTAGAAAAAACTTTATTGAGGAAACTCAACGCGACGACCTCTGGCACCCTGTCATACTAGACGAGATGCAACGTATCGATCAGGAATAAAGATGCGGGAGGCCGCAAGTCGGTTGGTTGCGACAGGTCTTCTAGTATTCTTTCAAAACAGGAAGAATTTCTGTCTGACGCATGCCGGCTGTGACATGAACCTGACTTTGGTCGTCAACAAAAACATTGACTTCACTGCGGACTCCGAATTCAGGCAAGTAAATCCCAGGCTCAATGGAGAAACAGGTTTGAGGTAAGATCAGCCGGTCTTCGTGTGTTTCGAGGTTATCAATATTGGCACCATTGCCATGTGTTTCCTGTCCGATACTATGACCTGTTCGATGAACAAAATAAGGCCCATACCCGGCCTGTTCAATGATATCTCTACAAGCCTGATCAACTTCCCAGCCTTGAAGTGTGTTGTTGGATTGGAAAGCTTTTTCAACCAGCGCGATCGCTGCGTCTCGCGCGTCAGCGACAATTTGAAAAATCCGTGAATAGGTTTCAGGAACTTGTTCTCCCACAAAGCCGACGCGTGTCATATCGCTGTAAACCGCTCGCGGGACATCCAGTTTAGCCCAGAGGTCTATCAGGACAAAGTCACCTTCGCGAATGGCTGTATCCGAACCAGTTCCCGTTTCGTAGTGAGGATCGCCACTGTTTGATTCCCGCGCAACAATTGGCGGATGATAGGTCGTTAATCCGGCTTGTTCGAAGTGTTCCATAATCACGTCTGAAACAGCGATTTCATTAACGCTCCCCTGATCTCGAACCTGAGAAGCAATATAAGACCAGGCAATGTCAAAAGCCTTGTCAGTTTCAACTCCCGCTTTCTGGTGGAGTTCCCATTGTTCTGCATCCCACACGGCTTCAAAAAGCTGAACCAGATCTCCCGATGGAACGATGGAATCAACCGATTCACGAACCAGATCGACAGTACCTGCATCCACTCTCGAAATGTAAGGATTTGCATTGCGAGGAGAATACTCCATCGCAATCAATTTTGCATGATTCAATATCGTCTCAATGCCAGATTCCAGCTCCTGCCATTTCAGATAGACGATTTTCTCTCCAGGAAGGTGGTCGAGAACCTCTGATTCGATACGGTGAACTAATTTAACAGGCTGGCCTGATTGGGGAACATAATAATAAAATCGTCTTGATCCAATAGCCTCTTCCGGGATATCAAGGATTCTTCTGGTGAGTACGTTGTTCCCTCGAAAGTCATAGAATAACCAGCCATCGATAGCAAATTGCTCTACTGCTGCCTGTACTTTTGCCAGTTCGAACATGCGAAGCATTCCTGAGTAATAAGAGGGGGTTGATATAAGTATCCAGATAAAGTGTCGCTAAACAAATCAATTTAAGACGTTCGCGCTACAATTTCAAGAAGAGAGTCGTAAGCCAAACGTATGAAACCGTGGCTTCTTCCGGGAAAAAGAGATTGAATCAACGGGCTTTGAGTTGCAGTGACCCAATTCAATTTAGACAATAAAAGTCTGATGGGAACAATTTTGTATACTGAGATCGATTTGAAAATAGCCCGTTCTTTGAGTTTGAGGAGTGACCATAATTTCTACTGTATCGACTGAGAATGCTTTCCAGAAATGTATTTCACCTGAATGTCAGGCAACCTATTCAATCAATGATGTCTTAACCAGTTGCCCCAAATGTGGTGAATTATTGGACGTTGCCTATGACTGGGATCGGGTCCCGGTTCCTCAGTCGCTACGCGAATTTGAAAAACGCTGGTCACAACGTAATCGTCCGATTGATTTCAGCGGCGTCTGGCGGTTTCGAGAATTATTACCCTTCGCTAACGATGATCAAATTATAACGATCGGCGAAGGGCAGACCATGTTGAAAGCTTCAACGCCTGTAGCCCGATATGCCGGACTCAATGATGATGGTCTTTATTTGCAATATGAGGGCCTGAATCCCTCGGGCAGTTTCAAAGACAATGGAATGACAGCTGCCTCTACGCATGCAGTGATGGTTGGAGCGAAAGTTGCCGCCTGTGCGTCGACTGGAAATACCAGTGCATCTCTGGCGATTTATTCCAGTGTAGCGCAAAAATTTAAAGTGGTTGTGTTTGTGGGTAGTGGAAAAATTGCGTTTGGAAAATTGTCGCAGGCCCTCGACTATGGTGCCAAAACGATACAGATCCAAGGGGACTTTGATGATGCACTGAATCGTGTGCGAGAGGTCTGTGATCAAGAGGGTGTCTACCTCTGTAACAGTGTGAATCCATTTCGGCTGGAAGGCCAAAAATCGATCATGTATCGTGTTCTGGAAAGTCTGAATTGGGAAGTTCCTGACTGGATTGTTGTCCCTGGTGGAAACCTGGGGAATTCCAGTGCATTCGGCAAAGCATTTATGGAGTTGAAAGCGCTGGGACTCATCGAGCGAATTCCTCGTCTGGCGATCATCAATGCACACGGCGCCAATACGCTTTATCAACTCTACGAAGAGCAGGGAATGCGTTGGAACGGTGGCAATTATGATCGCTCATGTTCTGCCACTTTCTTTTCTAACATGGATGAAGAAAATCGGCGTGCTTCAACTCTGGCAAGTGCAATTGAAATCAACCGCCCCGTTAATTTTTCCAAATCCTTAAGAGCACTTGATGTTTGCAACGGTGTTGTAAGAGAAGTCAATGACCAGGAAATACTGGATGCAAAAGCCCAGGTTGGAGCGGGGGGCCTTGGATGTGAACCTGCGAGTGCCGCAAGTGTGGCCGGAGTGAAATTACTCAGAAGCGAAGGAGTGATTGCACCCAGTGATCGTGTCATTTGTATTCTGACCGGACATCAGTTAAAAGACCCGAATGCGACAGTCGACTATCATTCTGCTACAGATGAACATATGAACGAAAATCTAATGAGTCATGGGGTAACGAAGGCGCCTTTTTCAAACGGACCTATTGTCGTCGAGAACGAATTAGATAAAATAATAAAGGTGATTCAATCAAATTGACTGTTTTTCCTGATTTGTTTTGCTTATTATTTAACAAATCTCATCATAAACATATGATTTTTTATCCTTAGAATACTGTGGAACATGAATTTGCTGGCGGTTGGAATTGAGAAAAGGGGCACGGAATGAGCTCACCCTTTGAAGAATTGGAGTACTTAGCTGATTTTCTTCCTGATGAAGGAGAGTCAGTTATTGTCTCACGCAGTCATGGTGAATTGACTTGTGAAAATTTTCAGAAAGAACGTTCTCTGGATGAAATGGCAAGCCCCGAATTTTACGGGCATCTGGTTCATGCAAACGAACGACTGGTTGCTTTGGTTGCGCGCCCGATCTGGATTTCTCTTCTCACCTGGTTCTGGGCATGTGTATTGATTCACGAAAGATCTTCTCTGGGATGGGAAGGCTGGTACCTTGACCTCGGTCTAGGCCTGATAGCAATGGCTGCCAGTTATGCCGCCATTCGTATTCGTCAGGATCGCTATTTCAAAAAAGAAGTTCGTCCAACACTCAACCGACAAATGTATGGCAGCAGTCTGAGTAAATATGCACTCGTCGGTATCATCAGGCAAAGGTCTGAATTGAGAACCTTGCTGAATACGCTTTCGCGTTCGTTAAACTAACTCTCTGTCGATTTTATTCAGAGAAATCCGGGCCCTGATAATCCAGCAGGCCCGATACGTAGATATCAGATTCCAGAATTTGAATATGATATTCAGCCAGATTCTGAAACTGCGGGATTTTTTCCAATCCCTGGCCGGCAATGGGAGTGATTGCTTTATCCCCTCCTGTTAATTTAGGAGCAATAAAGACATGAACTTCGTCAATGAGCCGTTGATCAAAACAAGAGCCGAGTAAGCTCCCTCCACCCTCAATGAGGACGTTTGACATCTCTTTGCGACCTAATTCCAGCAGAGTTTCTTTAAGGTCAGGTTGAGTTAAATTACTATGAGTGGAACGGGGTAGCAGCAGGACTTCGACGCCTGCCTGTTCAAGCCGTTTGATATTTTTGGTGGAAGCGGATTCGTGAGCGATTACAATTACAGGCGCATCTTGAATGGATTGAACTAATTTTGATTGACAGGAGAGTGTTGCCTTTGAATCGATGATGATTCGAGCTGGTGTTCTCGCTCCTTGAGGTCGAGCAGTCAGTAAAGGGTTATCTTTTTCAGCTGTTTGCTTGCCTACCAGAATCGCATCCATGCGGCTGCGGAGCTGGTGAACCAGATCACGAGAACGTTCATTTGAAATCCATTGTGAAGACCCCGTTTTTGTAGCAATTTTCCCATCCAGAGTCATTGCCCATTTGGCATGAACCCAGGGAAGACCCGTAGTCACTCGTTTGACGAAGGGACGGACCATTTTTTGAGCTTCGGATTCCAGCAGCCCGATTTCGACCTCAATTCCAGCTTGCTGTAAATCAGCGATGCCACCTCCATTAACATGTGGCGCAGGATCTCGCATTGCGATGATCGCTTTTTTGATGCCAGCCTGAATCAAAGCTTGCGAACAAGGCCCTGTTTTTCCCTGATGGCAGCAAGGCTCCAGAGTGATATAAACAGTCCCCTGTGCTGCTTTGTTTCCAGCCATATTCAAGGCATGAATTTCAGCATGAGGCCCACCATATTTTTGGTGATAGCCTTCGCCGACCAGCCGCAGCTTTTCATCCACAATGACTGCGCCGACAGCAGGATTGGGTTCAACATATCCGGTGCCCTGCCTGGCGAGTTCTAAGGCATGTCGCATCACAGCTTCGGGATTGGAAAACTGCCGATTGGTATTCACTGACTGATCTGCTTTCCTTTTCGGATGCATGCCTTTCAATATCATTCTTCAAAATGAATGATCGATTTCAAATCAGGCATGTTGGGATCGAGAAGATTATTGGCCTGGTAACCAGAGTTTCTCTCCTGAATTTGAAGAGTCGTCAGTTTTTGATTCTCCTGGAGACCAGATACCTTCATTGGTGGTATTGCCTGAAAGACCTTCCAGCTCGGACATGATAGACTCTTTCATCCAGGGTACATCCAAATCGAAGACCTGGGCGAAGGTGGTGAGATATTCTTTGATTTGTGGTGTTTTTTTACCGTAACTGTCCCAGATTTGTTTCATGAAACTGGAAAGGTCCGGGTCTGTTGTATCTTCCAGGCGGAATGATAATTCCCGCATTTTCCATTGTAGCTCATTTTCAAATGCATTGTCGGTCTGTGATTGTGCATTTTCCTGTCCTTTATGGATCCAGGAGAGCGTTTCGTCCCGTTGGTTTCGTTTGTGACAAATTTCCGTCAACGTTGAGTAAACACGATCCAGGTCCACTTCAGTTTTACATTTTTCACGATTCAAGATTTCAATTAAAACAGTATAAAGAAAGCGAGGATGTCGGATCAATAACGCGCGATTGAAAATATACATTAACTGAGCATCGCTCAACTCTTCAGAGGGAATTCTGTTTTGAGTCATTGAAGAGCATGTATTGAATTGAGATGATTCGTTGACACTGAGATGAGGCAGTTCTGAGATGCCGAGCTTCGAATCCAGTTCGTCAAAGTTCAGGAAATGGCCCATTGATAACGTTTGTGCGTCGAGTACATAAGCGGCAGCTGTTAACGCAACTTTGAGATCATCTTTACCTGCAGCTTCTGCTGGTGTTTTGTCATCCAGGCCAGCTAATTTTGTTGTTGTCCACGTATCAGTCAGAAGTTTGTTCCATTGTTCCGATTCCAGTTTTCTGCGTTTGATAATCGGCATTTTCTGTGGGAAAGTCCACCGGAAAAAAAGAGGCCATTGCTCTGATGGGATGGGAGACAGTGGATTGCTGTTCGATTCGTCATACTGGTTTAACTGTTTTAAACCGCAGTCTGTTTTTCCTTGTTCGCCGAGCGCTTCGTCAAACAGCTTTTCTGCTGAACGGAATGGTTCTCCTTCATAAGCATAAAGCCGAACAATTGCCGGTTGCTCCATTTGTCGGTCAGCATCAAAAACGTCAACATCCCCAATGACGACAGGGACGTTATCGAGCGTAATTTCCTCACCCTTTGATTCGATATCAATTGGGGTGCTTACGAGTTGAAAATAGGCAGTGGGAGTGTTTTCATCGACATTATTTTCTTGTTCCGGTGGAACATTTCCTCGTAGAATTTGACTATGTTGTTCCAAAAGTGTGAGGAATTTTGATAATGATTCCACTTCAAAAACTTTTTCCATGGAATCAACAACGTCGTCAGTATTATTTAAATCAAGGAGCTGAGCTATTGTTTCCAATTCGACTGCTTCAGCAAAATCATTCTGGAGGCTTGCGGCTTTGTGGAACAGTTCAGCCGATTGAATTTCGTCTGTAGCCCAGGCATAACAGAATGCCGCATTTTTCCATAAAGTAACCTGCCCGGTTGCTTCGGCAATTTGTTTGAATAATCCTGCGGCTAACTGGTAGCAGCCCAGGTTTGCAAGACGTTGTGCTTTTTCAAATATTTCCTGATGTTCAGGATCTTCAACAGGACACCGTTCCAGGATGTGGACACCACGGAACTGGTAAGGAATTTGATCGTCACCATCAAATTCTAAAAGACTCATGAACAGATTCTGTTGATACTCCTTAGAAGCGACACGCATCGCCAATGCAAAATGTTCACGTGCTGCCAGGTAATAACCTCGCATTTGTAGTGCCATTGCTATGCTGATTGTCAGAGGTGTTGCCAGACTGATATCATTGGCGGCGCACTTTTGCAGAGCAGTATAAATGGTTTTTTTTGCCCGTTTGTAACCTTGGGCAAGAAATGTAGAGGTTGCTAACAGGGAATGAGCGGCAGGATGTTCCGGGTCGTGTTCAAGGCATTGTTCCAGAGGTACGAGGGCATCCTCAAACCGTCTTTCAGCCATTAAAATCTGGCCTTCTGTAATATAACTCAAGGGTTGTTCAGGATGATTTTTCTTGAGTCGATCCAGCATCTGCAAGGCAGTTGCCGTTTGATGGGTTTCATGCAAATGCGAAATCTTGCTGATCTCTTCACCGATTGAATGGCAGCAAAATTTGTATTTTTTTCCGCTATTGCAGGGGCAAGGATCGTATGAATCGATACTCATAACCTCAGCCTTCTTTGTTTCCTGGAGGTTGTATTAGTGGACTTGAATCTCTATAGGAAAACAGTTTTCTCTTACAGGATCGAAGTAGAGTTACAGCTCGTTAAAATGTTTTAATTCAACAAGGCATCATATCATAATAGAAACGCAGATTGCACGCACTTAGTGATCTGTTCTGTGAGAAAATGAATACTCCCTTACCAGAAGTGACAAATTGCGGTATCAAGTTGATCTTATTCTGCAAATAAGGGAGTTCCTGAGTTATTTGATCAGCTGTCCAAGGCTTGTTTCATATCGGCAACCAGATCTTCCGGACTCTCGATTCCAACTGAAACGCGGACTGTTTTCTCAGTGATTCCTGCAGCACGACGTGCTTCCAGAGTCATTGAGGCGTGGCTCATGCTTTCAGGATATTCAACAAGTGATTCGACTCCGCCCAGCGATTCTGCCAGGAGAAATAATTTGGAATTCAGCATTACTTTTTCTGCTGCAGGGCGACCTTCCTTCACATCAAAGCTGAGCATCCCGCCAAATCCATCCTGCTGACGTTTGGCTAACTCATGATGCGGGTGTGATTCCAGACCAGGGTAATAGACGCGTTCCACATTGGGATGTGAGTCGAGCATTTCCGCTAAAGCCATCGCACCACGCTGATGCGCCTCCATACGAGGTCCGAGTGTTTTGATGCCACGTAATACCAACCAGGCATCGAAGGGCGAGCACCCTAAACCCAGAGCATTCGAAATGTAAGCAACACGTTCTGCCAGCTCTTCAGTACGTGATACAACGCAACCACCAACAACGTCTGAGTGACCATTCAAATATTTTGTTGTCGAATGTAAAACGAGATCTACGCCAGATTCAATTGGTCTTTGAAGATAGGGCGAGCAAAAAGTGTTATCTGCAACAGTAATAATATCAGTCTCTGCGTCTGAAGCGACTTGAGTTACCGCTTGAATGTCGACCAGGTTCAGCAAAGGGTTGCTGGGTGTTTCAATCCAAATGGCTTTCGTTTCTGAGGTCAGTGCTGATTTGACGTTTTCTATATCACTCATCTTCACAAATGAGAATTTGATCCCCCACTTTGTAAATACATCAGCAAACAGACGATAGGTTCCGCCATAAATATCATCACCGGCAATAATGTGATCGCCGGGCTTGAATAAATGCATGACTAATGAGATCGCAGCCATTCCCGTCGCAGTGGCACGGCAGGATACTCCACCTTCCAGAGCAGCGATATTTTCTTCCATGGCACTTCGCGTTGGATTTCCGCTGCGTGTGTAATCGAATCCCTTATGGCTTTCCAGGCTGTCCCAATAGAAAGTGGATGTAGTGTAAATAGGGGTTGTACAGCTGTTAAACGTACTGTCTTTATCAACTCCAGTATGGACGCATTTGGTTTCAAAACGCATGGTATCATATCCAATATTTTGTGATTACTTGGTGAAGTGCCCGATTGACCGGTCTGAAAAGGGACAAATATCCTCATAAGACACCAGACAAGATCCGGGGTTCTGGTTTATTTATTAGAAGTGAAGAATACAGCTACCGACTCTTCGTTGCTACTGTTCTGTGTACAGAATTTAATTCCAAGTCAATTCAGAAATAGATTTCCGAGGAAATCGTTTTCAGAACCTGTGGCTTGATAATAACTTGTAACGTTTTGCTGCGCTTAGCGTGCATCATCGAATAGCGGTGTCGACAAGTAACGTTCACCAGAGTCGGGAAGGACCACAACGATCGTTTTACCTTCTGCTTCAGGGCGTTTCGCAAGTTCCAGGGCGGCATGCATGGCGGCACCACAGCTGATTCCACAGGTAATCCCTTCCTGACGTGCAATCCGTCCGGCTGTTTCGAATGCATCGTCATCGGTTACCTGTATGACTTCGTCAATGAGTGAGGTGTCACAGTTCCCCGGGATAAAACCGGCTCCGATTCCCTGAATCTTGTGTTTCCCCGGATCTCCACCGGAGAGAACGGGGCTGCTGGTTGGTTCTACGGCAATGGATTTGATATTAAGACCTTTTTCTTGTTTCAGATAACGTGAAACACCGGTAATCGTTCCGCCAGTGCCAACGCCGGCAACGAAGTAATCGATATTCCCTTCCGTATCATGGAATATTTCCGGTCCCGTCGTTTTGAAGTGAATTTCCGGATTCGCGGGATTTTCAAATTGTTGAGGCATGAAGAATTCGGGACTGGCGGCTAGCTCAGCAGCTTTTTGGATTGCACCTTTCATTCCATCGGCACCGGGAGTGAGAACGAGATTGGCACCAAAACCTTTTAACATCAAACGACGTTCAACGGACATTGAATCAGGCATTGTGAGCGTTAATTGATACCCTCTGGCGGCACAGACAAATGCGAGCGCAATTCCTGTATTTCCGCTTGTCGGTTCTACTACCTGCATTCCCGGTTTCAATTTGCCATTTTTTTCCGCATCCCAGATCATATTAGCACCGATTCGGCACTTTACACTATATGCAGGGTTACGTCCTTCAATTTTTGCCAGTACTGTTGCTTTGAGTCCGGTTGTCAGATGATTCACTTTTACTAAAGGAGTCTGACCAATTGTTTCTGAGTTATCTTGATAAATGGACATATTTAATACTTTCCGTGAGAGAAATTGATAATACGAATCATCAAAACCAGCCGAAACTCAATTAAGATGTTGAATAACTGAAAATGCTTGTGGAACAGAATTTGAATTATCCTGACAATTTTGACTGTATTATGGAGAATCGTCGAAAAAGTGGCAATCCCTTTCTTAATGAAAGTGGTATTACGGACTAATAGTGAGCCAGCTCGAAGGCAGTACCTGTTTTACAGTGTCAAACAAAACAGGGAATCACTCAGCAGCAAAATTCATCATGACAATCCTGTTGTACTGGTCTTTTGCTGTTTCTAAAAAAAGGTAAGACTCAGATTTGTGTAGTTCAGGAACATCACTTATTTTATTTTGTTGAACAGAGACTGAGAATGGTTTGAAGTGAGTTGGGAGTAAGTTGAAATGTTATTGAACCACATTGATGGCGGGTTGTTATCGTAATGAACAGAGTGAGCTTTGTGGTACCGGAAACGTGTCAAACGGTCAATTTTGAAGTATTCATTCAGAAATCAAAGCACTGAAAATCGACGTTAAAAGATCGATTCAAAATAAGGGATAATTTGTACTTGAAATGCCTGCAAGCTGAAATAGCCGAAGAATGCAGCGGTCCAGACCATGACCACAAACCGCAGGGGACTGGTGCTGATGCTTCGACTGAGAATTTTTGTATTCATATACAGCAGAATCAGAGAATAGAGAAACATCACTCCACCATTCATGGCTGCGGAAGTTTCAATCAGAAATAAAGGCTGCTTGAACAGAGGATTAATGGAACCGTATAGCAGGATCGCGGAACCCAGCAGAATCTCACTCCAGAGAAAGAGATAATAGAGTTTGCTTAGCGACCATTTATCATTTTCCCGTAAATAATTCACTTTCAGAATATCTGCAGAGATTCGCGCTGTTGCATCGAGTACTCCCAGCTCTGTTGTGAGTAGAATAGCGGCGCCCATCAGCAGGAAGAGTAATTTAAAGGACCCTCCAAGCTTGTCTTCAAGCAGAGTTGCCTGGCCCCAGATAAAATTCAATCCAGAACCAAACTGAGCAGCACCTGGTTTCAGTTGTCCACTTGCATCGTAAAACAGGGAGTAAGAAATCAGTGATAATAAAACCAGACACGCCAGGCATGTGAGAAAGAAACTGAAGAAGTGTTCGATGTTGGCTGCACGCCACCATTGCCGCCAGCGTTTTTTGTTTTCCTCGGTATGCTTAAAATGGTAGCCGGCTTCACTGACGGCTTCCTCTTGTCCTGTGATGGGACTGGTAATGCGACCAATGTACTTGCCCATTCCATATCCTTTATCTTTGATAAAGTTACTTTGACCAAGATTCATTGTTCCACCAGCGCCGGCAAACGCCAATGCACCTAAAAGGGCCATTGTTGTCAAACCACTTGATTGATCGGGCATTTCTCCGATACTGACTGCGCCCTGAATCATGGATGTGACGGCATAAGGTTCGATGAGATAAATTCCCAGAATCACTGCGATTACAAAAATCATACCGACCAGAAATATCTGAATTTTTTCAACAGTATTATAAACCACCGGGCCAGTGGTTAAGACAATTCCTACCAGCAGTAGGCCTGCAATTCCCAAAAATGAACTATATTTTGCCTCATATTTGAGATCATGGCTTTGATTAATTTTTTGAAACAGTTCGTTAGACAGGTCCCGGGTTTCATTGCTGATGAAAACTTTGCTTAAAGTCTCTCGTTCTGATTCATTCATCGGCCCGCGCCACGTCAAGGTATTTGATTCAGACAAAAAAGTGACATTGTCGGGTAGATTCTGTAAAGCGAACTCTGAGTCCGTTGGATCCAGTTTGGCACTGGCAATGGTTTCCGGTCCTAGAAAAGTCCAACTTAACATCGTGCCTGCGCCTGTTGCCCATCCGGGCCATGCCCAGGGAATGATATTCAACAACAGCATGATCCAGGCCCAGTTTTTGTTCATGCGACAGAAACCTATTATTGCGCTCTCGCCTGTTGCCAGGGTCCAGCGTTCGATTTCCATATTCAAAAAAAACTGTGTCGTCACACCTAATAGACAGGCCCAGAAGAAGATAAATCCAGCCTTGTATGTAATGTAAGGCCAGATAATAAATTCCCCCGATCCTAGAGAGAGACCAGCCAGCATAATGCTGGGGCCGATCATTTTTCTCCAGGAGATTGCCGGTGGTAAATCTTTATATTTCAGAGGAGGTAAGGTCTGGTGTGGTATTACCTCATCAGGCACTAATTCTTCATCAGGATCAGGGCTGCTTTGATCTGACATGGAAACCTCTTTCATGAGCGGCGAGCGAAAATCAGAATGGTTTCATTCTAAGTCGAGAGTACCATGTCCGCTACTCAGGCTCGGTTCAGATAGAGAGGAAACACGAAATTGTTTCCTGGTTGAAAGTCTGTAATCGGTCAGTCAGATGAATTTTCTGGATCCAGGAAACCTGAGTGATGAAACGATTCAACGAGGCAAACGAAATGTGCGCATGAGTTGCGTATTTAGTTGAAGAATTGGGAGGAAACGCAGCTAAACGGGTATCGCCTCCAGGGAAAACATTGAAGTCGCGCGCGAGAATTTATTGTATCATTAACTGCAATCAGCTTTGATTCTGGGAAACGCGCTTTGCAATCTCGCTTAAACCAACAATTTCCGCTTTGTCACCAGCCTGGTTGACCAGATCACAAATTAGCTTAATCGTTTCAAACTTTGGATCTTCCACGTACATAATTGATGGGTGACATAGAAAATCAAAAACGCCACCCTGTTCAATCGCCTGTTGAATACAGAGCTCTACTGATTTGAGGAAATAATTCAATTTCCAGTATCCGGAGCGAAATGCGCCAACATCACTAATAGGACTCATGGGAATTTCAATCAGACCAGTCGGGTAGATATAAGGTTGTGCCTCTTGCTGTGCTTGTACAATCGACTGATAAATTTCCGGTGTAGGTTTTTCCTTCGGACGACTGTATTTGTGAGGAGGGTACTTGGAACTGACCCACTTGAAACCTTCTGCAAGTAACATTTTTTGAAGATCTTCTCTTTTATTAAGTGCATTGCTTGAGCCACCCGGGGTCCTGAACCCATCTGGCATGATTCCCAGGCGTTGTTTCATTGCTTCAGTCGTGAGACGAATATTTTGACGAATGACCTGCTCTGCAGTCTTGCCACCCAGCAGCCATGGAGAACGTTGAAAACGAAATTGGGTTTTTTGTGGTTCAGTAGCCCATACGTTGACATGGTCATAAGTATGATTTCCGATCGGATGTCCCATTTGAGAAATTGTTTTGAGCCAGGAGATATCTTTTTGTTCTAAGACACGACCTACACAAAAATAATGGATCGTACCTCCAGACGCTTTTGCAGTTTCTGCTGCCTTCAATGAATAATTTTTCGTTTCCTGATTTAAATTTCCTTTTTGAAAGTCCCATTCGTATATGTTCCTTTGTGGATACTGACGGCTCATTTCCAAATCAAAGGTGATTGCAATTTGTGCTTTTTTTTGTGTGCGTGTATTAACGGCTCTTGCAAAACCTGTACTGACTCCTAAAGCGGAACCAGTTAAAGCTGTCATGAATGAACGGCGGGATAGTGTTGTGAATATTTCAGACATGGCATAATTTCAATTCGTTCAATGGGATTCAAAAGAAGCGACATCATTGATGGTTCAGCATCGATTATATAAGAATAGATTGATATTTCAGCTGGATTCCATTGTTGGGGATGTAAAAGTCACAGGATGTGCTGTTTCATACTACAAAAATAAGGTAAATGGTCTGTTCTGGAAATTAATCAATTCAAGAAAAGACAAGGGTGTATATTGCTTTGTTCACTTAGTCGTGATAGAATAATCGGATCCTGTATCGGTGTGGAATTACCACGAATCCATATCTGCCCGGAGGCAGCCGCGTAGTGACCGCTGTAGGTGTCGCTGAGTTTTTTTGTCGCGTAGATTCTTTCCTGACCATCTCAAATTCGGAGTGGTTTCTCTCCGATTGACATTGCTTTTTTGGGTTAATTACGAATTGCGCTATTTGTATGCGCCCCGGTTGGAAAAACTCCGCACAAAAAATCTGGTAAGGTTTGATCTCATGACGGAATCAAACAAATATATTGAGTCAGATAAATTCGCATTTGACCTTGTTATGAATCTGGGAAGTTCGCCGGGAGCATTTCCTCAAACTGGAAAATACAGTAGTAAAGTATGGGCTCAGCTATTTGGAATGACAGAAAAAAACTTTAAAGAACTGTTAAAAGAATCTGACGTTCCTTATTTCAAATTCGGTAGCAATGTGATTGTTGACGCAAAAGAATTCTGGACAAGCCAGAAAAAGAAAGAAGTATAGTATCAATGGGATCTTACAGATTTATATAAAAACTGATCGAAGTGGATTCACTTACTGTGATGACCGGGACTAAAATGACTTGTAGTCTCAATAAAATTTAGCGGTCAATTGAGTTTATTATTTCCACTGGTTGCGAACTTATAAGTAAAAATTATGGCAAAGTGTGATCAGGGCTATCTCTGTGTCGTATGTGGTCAGGAAGTCGAGAATATCGAAGACAGCGCCCTTTACCTGCGATATATTATCGGCGAAGTGAATGAGGATGAATTGAATTCCCAGCCTGAGCATCATATTCGATGTAATCCCGCATTAGCCCAGTTCATTATCGATGATCACTTTGAACCAGTTTTTGTAGAGGGTCCTTTCGATAAACGTGAGCTTGATTCGTCTGAGTCACTTTTAAGAGAGAAGCTAATTACTAATGGTTGGAGAAGGTTATGCGAAGTAAAAAGCAAACAACTCGCTATTAGTGAATTCCCATTAAAAAACAATGATTCATAGTCAGCACAGGTCCTTTCATATTTGGCTTTTCCTGCTATTGACTCTGTAGGTTTCATGCATCAGGTTCTTTTTTAACACCTGTCGTTCTGAGCAACGACGGGTGTTTTTTTTCGCAAATTAATATTGTGCCTCTCACGCCATTCGCGAGTATGAACAGCAACTGATGCCGATTCATTCTTCTGATGATACTGAGATCATGATGCCTGAAACAGTTCGTAAAGGGATATTCATTCCCGCATGGGTAATTGCATGTGTTTTTTCACCAATAGTTGCAGGAGGAGTGGGGGCCATTACCTGGACTGCTAAAACATTAGTCGAACATAGTCAGCGGCTCATCGAGATTGATGAGAAGCTCGATTCCAATAAAGAGTTACTGATTGAAATGGTTAACTCACATGAGAGGCGAATCAGTCGACTGGAAGACAAGGCTTTTGGAGAAAACTGATGATCAATATTACAACTGCCGACCTACCGGTAAAACTTGTGGAGTTAATGGAAGGCCCTGTACCTCCCGTTTACTTTGTGTCGAATGGCTGCAGTTTCTCTCCAGATCAGTGGGGTGGGGTCGATATTAGAGCCGCCTGTCACTGGCACGATTATGCTTACCAGACAGGTGGCTGCAAACAGGATCGCCAGCGGGCGGACGCCGCTTTCTATCGGAATCTGAGGAGTTGCGATCTTTCAAAATTCATGGCAAATATTTATTTCCGCAGAGTTCGATTATTTGGAGTAGCCGCTTTTAATTGGGCTGAAGGGAAAGTCCCGTTGAATCCATGGCATTACTTTCTGCTGTTCTTTGAAAGGTACATCCAATGGTAAGAATCATTACAGCTCTACTTGTGCTGACAGTAACATCTATTC
This sequence comes from uncultured Planctomycetaceae bacterium, assembly GCA_942492165.1. Taxonomy (GTDB): domain Bacteria; phylum Planctomycetota; class Planctomycetia; order Planctomycetales; family Planctomycetaceae; genus Gimesia. Next base: position 14,760 of record CALOEF010000088.1, on the reverse strand, counting down.
TTCAGGCTCAGGCATTAGTAATTAGAACAATCGAAAAGCGATGCACGCCGAATGGGTGTCAACAAATCAGTGGGACTGGAGCATGTGCTTTTGTTGGCAATATCAGTGATCGGTCAGTTTATTTGACTGCAGCACACAATCTGAATGGCAATCCAGCAGTTTATGTGGGCTATGCGGGACACTGGTGGCAGGCCAGAATTGTCTACAAGTGTTATCAGGAGAGCGTAGATTATGCGATTATCGAAACTCAGAAAATTCCCTCTGATCGATGTTTCAAAATAGCAGAGAGGCAACCAGATAATGGCATGGATGCAGTGGCTTATGGCTATTCCAATGGTATCTATAACGTGCGTACGCTCAGAGCAAAAATTCGAGTGAACCGAAGTGGTAGGTTCTTTTCGAAAATTGTGGCCCAAGGCGACTCGGGCGGCCCGATCGTTGTGAAAGGTCAAATTGTGGGGATCATTAAAGGCCACGATTATGAGAAAACGATTTATACGGACTCTGCTCTGATAAGAACAGAATTGCTGAGAATTTATGGAACGCTCCCTGGTTGTGGTTCGTCGGTGATTGTGTTGGAAAATGAACCACGAAAACCTGAATCACCTGTTCCAGAATACAATCAGGAAATCGAGGCTCTGGAGAGTGAAATTTCAAAACTACGTACTGAATTGAACCGGCTTTCTAAAACACAAATACCGGTTCAGATTATTGGTTCAAACGATAAAGTCTTGAGCGAACAGAAATACTTGCTTGGAGATCCTATCAAACTCAGGTTTAAGGCCGTTTATAAGTGAGGCTGAACGATGCCAGACGGCAATATTCTAGATGTGAAAATCCCTGTTGTGGGAGAAGGAGAAAAGGAGATGGCTGCTGTGGATTTATCTGAAAATGTTGCAAATCACATGCTGACGCAACTAATGCAAACGGGAACGGTAGCACAGAACAACTTTGTGACCGTTCAAAAGGTGGTTGACTATGACTACCTGGAAAACAAGCGGATGGTGACCCTTGATGAAGCTGTGGGAATTCGAGAGGTGCAATCCAAAGTGAACCCAGGTGGACCCGCTCCCGCATAATGGTTAACTCACTTGAAGAATTGATCAGACAAAATAATGATTTTTATCAGCTCATGATCAAAGAAAACAATCAATTAGATCGAGCGTTCCAGTCTGGGGCGCTCGATCAGTTTGTCAATTCAAGGAGTAGTAGTCATGACGGAGGAAACTACGGATCAGACACAAACGTGGCAGGAAAAACTGGCTCAGATGTTCTGGGGAGTCAAAGTCGGGGAAAGAGCAGAAAACCTGAGACAGGCGAGACGGCGATTTAACAATGTGGAGTCACTGATGATGTCCACTCGCGAAAAGCTGCTTGGTAAAGAGGTTGTTGACAATAATCGCCCCGAAGGTGAGGACATGCATATTGGAGACGATAACAGCGTAATTCATCAGTATCTGCCAGTAAGCAAAATAAACAGGGCAGACACACTCGTAAAGCTGGCTCTGGGAGCTGGAATGCTTGCTACTGGCTTCGGCGTACCTGTCGGGGGATGGTTAATTGCCGATGCTTTAAAAAACCAAAAAGAGGAAGCGATTATCATCCCTGATGACAGGGATACTTTATTTGATTTGGAGCTGGTTAAATAAAACCATGAATTTTTGGTTCAGCTTGAGCATCGATGCCTGAATGCACCTCATGATAATTGTCGGGTTTCACTTAGAATGGAGCATAAGCATCGTTTGTGACCAGAGTATCCAGATTTAATAAGGAATGTAAAATGCCCCACTTTATTGTTTATCTTGCTCAAGAAAAAAGTCGGCTCCCGGAAAAACGTGTTGACCGTGAAGCACAAACACATGTATTGGCGGCGAAACTGGTTGAAGCTGAATATCCGGATTTCACTGTCAGTTCTGTATTGGAGAAACACGAGCCGATTTCGTCTTGCGCTCGGTGTGGAGCGCCCATTTTCAAAGGCGATTATCACAAAGATCAGATCCGCCAGCGCTATGGAGCAAATCGGTGTCTGGATTGTCTGTAAGATATTTTAAAGTGGGTGACTATGAAACTAAAAGACCGCATAAAAAGTTTTCGACGTATCAAGGCCTCACAGCTCAAACGCAATCTGAAAAACTGGCGAATTCATACTGAATCACAGGAAACAGCCTTGCGAGCGATTCTCAAAGATGTGGGATTTGCTTCAGCCTGTCTGGTCCGAGATTGCAAGAATGGGACGTTCGAATTGATTGATGGCCATTTACGCGCTGATATTGCTGAAGACGAAAAAATTCCCTGTCTGGTTTTGGATGTGTCAAAATCTGAAGCGGACAAAATCCTGGCGACATTTGACGTTGTCTCTTCAATGGTCAACACCGATCAAGATGCATTGGACAGCCTGGTCTCTTTGGTTTCAACGGAATCGGAAGATCTTCAGCTATTGCTGAATTCCTTATCAAGCGATAAATCCAGGCTGAAAGATCTGGTAGAAGGAGAAGACGAATCACACCTTTTGTCGGATTCATTCAGTGTATTGATTGATTGCGAAAATGAGTCTGAACAGATTGCACTGCTGGAACGGCTGAAAAATGAGGGGCTCACATGTCGCGCGTGGATATCGTAAAGGAAAGTAATATCATTCGTAGCCCTCGTGTGACTCAGTTAGAAGGAATGTTTGGCATTCGTGCCGAACAGAAAAGTCGTGTTGAACTATCTGCTGAGTTACCTCTGGATGATCACCAGTGGAATCTCGGCTTGATTGTTGGTCCTTCCGGATGTGGAAAAACAACAATCGCCCGATCACTGTTCAAAAAAAATTTAATAAATGGGTATGAATGGTTTCAAAAGAAAAGCATTCTCGATTCATTCCCCAAAGAACTGGGAATCAAAGAGATTACAGGCATCCTGTCTTCAGTTGGTTTTTCTTCGCCCCCGGGTTGGCTCAGGCCATTTCACGTTCTTTCAAGTGGTGAACAGTTTCGAGTCACTATTGCACGAGCATTAGCCGAACTGTCAGAATTAGTTGTTATCGATGAATTTACTTCAGTCGTTGATCGGACTGTGGCGCAAATTGGTAGTAGTGCTATAGCAAAATCAGTTCGGAAAAGACAACAGAAATTTGTCGCTGTTACTTGTCATTACGATATTATTGACTGGCTTGACCCCGACTGGATCTATCAACCTGCGACCGATGATTTTCAATGGAGGTGCGAAAGGCAATCGAGGCCCGCGATCTCTCTCGAAATTATTAACGTGCATCGAAGTGCATGGCAACTTTTTCGGAAACATCACTATTTAGATTCAACAATTCAGAAATCTGCCAACTGTTTTATTGCCTTAGTCGATGGCCAGCCTGCCGCATTCACTGCAGTCATTCATTTTCCTCACAAAACGGCATCGTCTTTTAGAGAGCATCGAACGGTTTGTCTTCCCGATTTTCAGGGGGTTGGTATTGGAAATGCGATTAGTGAGTATGTTGCCGCTCTATATAGCTGTAAAAAAACGTACACAAGTGTCACAGGGCACCCCGCCATGATTTACCATCGAGCAAAGTCCAGGCTTTGGAAAATGACACGCAAACCATCTGCGGTGCAGCGTCAGATGGGGTTCGAACAAAAGAGAAAACGTCGAGTTGCCTGCAGTGCAGATCGAATTACAGCCAGCTTTCAGTATGTTGGACCAGAGCGGAAGAAAGAAGCGATCAAATTTGGGTTGATTTGATTACCATGCTGCACAGCGTTTCCAGATATTGTGACTTTGAAAGGCTTCTGCAGACGAGACACCCGATTGTGTACCACGCGCCGCACACTGCTGGAGCATCAGATCTTGTAGCGGAGAGAAACTGGAGTCTTTACCACGTTGGAGTTGGCTTTGGTGACAGTTAAGCATTTCGATTTTAGTGCTGAGGAATTCACTCACATCGATGTAAAAATGTGGTTCGAACTGTGTCATGTTGACAGTATCCATCCACCAGAGAACAGGTGGTTTTCTTAACGCAGGCGACTGCGATTGATTACCCGCGGAAGCGCTGAACCATGTTGCTGCTTCTGTGATGACTGAGGCAGTACGATGATCGGCATGATAGTCTGATTGTGAATGTGCTAATACAAGTGTCGGTGAAAACTGACGCATGATTTCCATTAAGTCACGACGTTGTTCTAAGCTGTCAAACAGAGCACCATCCGGGTTATCACCAAAAAAGAGATCTGCGCCAAGTAATCTGGCTGCAGATTGCATCTCTTGCTGACGAACTTCACTCAGGTTTAAAATGGGAGGCTCAGGTTGCCCTTTGTCTCCCTGGCAGAGAACACAAATTCCAATAGCAGCGTCTTCATGACGAGCACGTGCCAGAGTGCCAGCACATAATAATTCTGCATCATCAGGATGAGCAACAACAGCCAGAATACGTTCTTGTTGGAAGTTTAATTTCATTGTGCAACTCAAGGTATTTCGATGAGTAGAATAAGTCGAAGTTAACGCAGGCGAATATCAGGAAGATCAGCAACGTATTCCGTTACAGTGAAAGAGACATTAGAATGCATTCTCAACAGTGAAGCCGGACAGGCGCTGCTAATGGGGCCTTGAAGGACTCTGCGAATGACCGAACTTTGCCAGATACGATTGCAGTAGAAATGTTGTTCTTTCGCTGCCAGAATTTCTTTCATTCCAACCGTTACAGCACGCCAGGGTATAATGGAGATCTCACCGCCAACAGTCACCGAGTTAATAGTCCTTGTTTCGCGGGTTAAATTCAGGTTACGCGTGGGAAGTTGTCCAAATTTTTCGACTGAAAATGATTGCGCTGATTCGGGTGGCTCGTTAAAGGCAATATGACCATTAATGCCAATTCCACCAAAGCAGGCATCGACGCCTCCTCGCTGATCGATCAATTGTTGAATCGTACCAACATTGTCTGGATCAGGGCAGATGCGGTTTTCAGGTAATGGCGCCAGTTCCGGATTCAATAAATCATAAAATTTGCGATTCATATAACCGCGAAAACTGAGTGGATGAGAAATATCAACCCACTGATCATCAGCAGTCAAATATTCATCCATATTAATCAGCATGACATCTTTAATCGAGTATTGGCTATGGTTCAACATATCAGCCAACAGGGGGTATTGATCGACAGGGCCGACTGGAACAATTAATGTTGCAGATCGCCCTTTTTTCTTTACCGCTTTTATCACTCCAAGCATATCCTCTGCCATCTGTTGTGCAATATCTGGCATATCTTTCACGACAGACAACTTAACTGTAGTTTCTTTAGCTAAAACATCTCGTTCGATTTTAAGATAATCGGGAAATTCAGTCGTCATTGTGTTGAGTGTACTTTTACTTTGAGGCATGATTCATTCCAGGTAGTTCATTTCATCATGTTATTAGAACACAACAAGACTTCGTGACCAATTCACTTCAAATATTTAAGTTACGTTTTTAATTCATTTTATCCTGACTATTGGAATTCACAATGAAATTATTTTTAGATAGTGCCATCACAGATGAGATCAAACACAGTCTTGAATATTGGGACCTGGATGGACTCACAACGAATCCCAAACATGTCAAAAATTCAGGAAAACCTTTTTTGAAAGTGATTGAAGAAATTGCAGAGTTATTTGCAGGCACTGATAAACCTGTCAGTGTTGAAGTTGACCCGCATCTTACAGATTGGGAACAGATTGTTGAACAAGGGATCAAGCTTTCGAAAATGTCTCCCAATTTTGTCGTTAAGGTAGGTGCCAGTGAAGGGGGATTCAAGGCCATACGTGAACTGACAAACCAGGGAATTCGAACGAATGCAACATTAATATTTTCCGTTGCACAGGCATGGCATGCGGCGCGCAGGAGCGTATTTTATCAGTCCCTTTATTGGTTGGAAAGAAAACTATGGAGATTCGACAACCACTTTCGTTCTGGAAGTCGCTGAAATGCTGGAACGGCATCAATATGAGTCTCGGATAATCGCAGCCGCCATTCGGAACGCTCGTCAAATGGCAGATGTTGCTCTCGCTGGAGCACATTGTGTAACAGCAGGGCTTGAAGTTTATCAGGAGAGTATGCAAAACCCGTACACGGTCCATGGCGAGAAAATTTTCCAGAATGCATGGGACGCAACGCCAAAAAGCTAACAACTGGTGCTCGGTAAACTCATGTGTCACCTCGATCCCCAATTATTGAAAATCAGGATTCAGCATGGTACCCGTCAGTGACAGGAATTTCGGAACAACTCGAATCGTTTTTCTCTGGTTCTTTTTGTGTATATTTCACTTCCTGATTTCATTCAGTAGTGGCAAGCTATGTGCTCGGGAGCGATCAGAAAAACCAAACGTGATCATCATTTTTACAGATGATCAGGGATCGATTGATCTCAATTGTTATGGATCAAAATATTTATTCACTCCACACATGGATTCCATAGCCGAAAAGGGAATTCGATTTACGCAGTTTTATGCAGCGGCACCGGTTTGCTCTCCTTCACGAGCAGGTTTGTTGACGGGAAAGTTCCCACAGCGTGCTGGTGTTCCCGGAAATGTTTCATCGAATCATGGGAAAAGTGGTATGCCTGCTGAGCAGGTAACGATTGCTGAAATGATGAAGCAGGCGGGGTATCAAACAGGCCATGTTGGAAAATGGCATCTGGGTTACACGAAAGACACAATGCCCAACAACCAGGGATTTGATGATTCGTTTGGCCATATGGGAGGGTGTATCGATAACTATTCCCACTTCTTTTATTGGAATGGTCCCAATCGGCACGATCTCTGGAAAAACGGAAAAGAAGTATGGCATGCCGGGAAATATTTTCCCGATTTAATGGTTCAGCAATGTCAGACTTATATCAAAAAACATCGGGACAAACCTTTCTTCCTTTATTGGGCGATCAATGTGCCTCATTATCCATTGCAGGGTACTGATGTGTGGCGAAAGAAGTATGCGCATCTCCCTGCGCCACGAAATAAATATGCGGCATTTGTATCTACGATGGATGACTGTATTGGTAAAGTATTAAAAACGCTTGATGAATTCGACTTGCGTAAAAATACGATTATCATTTTTCAGTCTGACCATGGACACTCCCGGGAAGAGAGGACGTTCGGTGGCGGAGGCAGTGCAGGGCCTTTTCGGGGAGCAAAGTTTAGTCTGTTTGAAGGGGGGATTCGAGTTCCGGCCATGATTTCCTGGCCGGGAACGATTGCGGAAGGGGAAAAACGCCATCAAATGGCAACAGGCTGTGACTGGCTGCCAACAATTGCCGAACTGACTGGGGCACCTCTACCGCATCAAAAACTGGATGGCAAAAGTTTAAAAGCGGTCATCGATTCGGCGCAGGCACAAAGCCCACACACTGATTTTTACTGGCAGATAGGAAAAAGCTGGGCTGTTCGAGAGGGCCATTGGAAATTGCTGGGTTACCCTCGTGATACGAGTCAACAAGGTCAACTCACGAAACAAGATCAATTATTTCTGGTAGACCTTTCAAAAGATCTGAGTGAAAAACATAATCTGGTTGACAGCTATCCGGAAAAATTAGAACGTCTTATGCAGATTTATCATCGTTATCATTCATCACTCTCAAAATGAAGTCATCACCTTTGAAACAGGACAAGGTTTGAATCCATGAACCAGCCCAATAAACGACATCGGCCAAAAGCGAATTCGTTAGGCTGGACCGTTGCGATTGTTCTTTTTCTGATTGTACTCTCTGTTGTACAGAGTCAGAGAAATCAGTCGAACGAACAGACAGCCTTGATTCAGAATGAGAATTCCGTCTTGAATTCTGATGTGTCGAGAAAACAAAATATTCTTTCGTCTGAAGAAGCACATGAGCAAACGGACCTTGAAAATAATAAAGGACTTCAACGATCCGGGAGGAAGCAAGATGAAGATCCCGGTTCTGCAACATCAAAGACAGGCTTGATTTCCTCTTTGCCAAAATTAAAAAAACAGACACCAGCAAATTCGAATCGACCCCCACCTGTTGGCTCTTCACAGCGGTCAAAAACTGCAAAACCCAAACCGGAGCCAGGACAACTCAGAGATTTAGGCGGGAAAGTATGGGAGTCTGTTGCCGGGCTCAGGTATGGTCCCGGGAGTCAGGAAAAACATCGGCTACTGCATGTCATGCGTCATGCAGAAGACCAACCTGATCGGCCTGGTAAACATGGTGTATTTGCAGGAGGGGGTGAACGAAAAAAAGTACTTGCGTTAATTGATGAAGCCTACTTCAAAGCTTTGAAAGGAGGTAAAAACGTAGAGATAAAAAAGCAAGGGGGTCGAGTTATCTATACAGTTAATATGGGTCGTCGCATCGGTTTTGTTGGAGGCCAGGCTGGAAACAAAAAGGGTCACCCGGGTGCTTATAAAATCCGATTAGTTCTGGAAGGCACCAATGTAATCACGGCTTTTCCTTTATAACATATTTGGACAGGATGAATTCATGTTTTATATCGGGACTTGCCCCTTTTGTGAACAAGGGAATCTGGGGGTTCGAATCTGCAGTAAAGCAGATCATGCCGTTATATTATGTGATGAATGTGACGCATTATGGCATTCGCCTGATGTAAGCAGGAATCCTGCTTTTCCCGAACAACCGAATCTTCCCTGCCCTGATTGCCTTGGGAACTTAATCGACCCTCCAGCCCATTGGGCGCAATTGAGCGAGGTTTATCGACTAGGTTGGATCTCAGCAATCAAAGGGGAACAGTATTAAGTTCACCTGAACTGAAATCGGTTAGAACACGATTTCTAATGTCGATTTTTCTTTCAGAATTTTTGACTCGATTCTGATTGTGTCGCGTGTTGCAGGGATTTTTGATCCGGGAACTTTTACAACCAGCTGGGCAACTCGTTTCTTAAGAGGCAATAGCCCTCCCCTTTTTTTATTGACAATTTTTAAATCGCCCTTCTCCGTTTGTGAAAAAGTGGAATTGGGCCATCTTACATCCCAGGGGATTGCTTGCCGATGATTGTCTGTTCCGATGACCATTCCAGACAGGTCAGATGCGCGATATCGTGATGATCTGTAATTACGTGGCAGCTTGACTTGTATGATAATCAGATAGTCTTCGTTCAGATCCGGGTCCTTGGGTACAGTCCATGCTGTAAAGCTACCTACAGTAACGGCATTTCCCATTGGTTTTAATTTAAATTCGCCGCCTCCATTCCCTTTGCCGTCTCCGTCACTTTCTCCATCACCTTTTCCCAGGTGCATGGAGAAGTCTGCTTCGATTTCTTTCAGGACTGATTCGTTCTCGCCGGTTATGGTTTTTACAGGCTGCATTACGTTGAATTCTGTTGTTTTCCCGCCTGCTTCCTCATCGATACGCGTGTCTAAAGGACCGTTCAAGGCAAGGCTTTCCTCGTCGTCCAGACTGGCGAGGGTTGAGAAATCTTGGTTCCCGGGAATACCGCCAACGATAACGATTGCCATGATCGTCAATGCAGTAGAGTGGAAGAGCAGCGAAATTAAATATCCAGTAGCTGTAAAACCGGCAAACCAGATCAAGACCTTTTCTTTTAAAGAAAGGACTGGTTCCTCTTCCTCAGTCGATTGCGTATGTGGTTGTGAAGAACTACCCCCTCTCAATGCTTGCAAGGCCTGAGACGAGTCTGACATTTTTGGAATCACAGAGTTGGTTTGATTCGACATGGAAATTGAAGCCGACTGGGAGAAAACTGTCTGGAGCGGAAGAGTGAGCGCTTTATCAGACATTTCTGTATTATTTGAATTCATTGGACACATTCCCACATCACACAAAATAATTGAATGAGAGATGGCCCGACTGTTTCTAAGATGCGTTTCTTTTCCCTAATGATTATATATCGGATCGATAAGAAATGAATTCTTTTTTTCCGATGAGATCTAAGATAACCATCAAAATCGGAAATAGATAGCAGTCCGATTAAATAGTGCACATTGGTTTATGTCGATTCCAGATGAAATCTGGCGGTAATTATGTCGAAACAAGAACCCGGTGAAGTTCCTGGATCGTTGTTTCACCTTGAAGTACTTTTGATTTGCCAGACTCTTCCATAGTCGTCATTCCTGAATCTGATGCCAGCTTCAATATTTCAGACTGGGATGCTCCTTTCAGGATGACGTCTCGCAATTCACCCTGAATAGCAAGTGTTTCAAAAAATTCTTGTTCTTCCCAGGTAACCCGTTTGAAAACAGTGTTCACAACCAGCACCCCCCCCACTCCACCACCCCCTCCCCATCCTCAGAAGCCCAAGACCAACCCAACCCCCCCGCGGCCCCCAACCCCCCCCCCACCTCCCCCCCCCCCCCACACCACGCCCCCCCCCCACCCCCCACTCCAAATCGTCCCCCCCCCCCAACCCGCCATCCCCGCCCCCCCAACAAACCCCTCCACCACCCCTACCCCCCCCAATCCCCCTATTCCCAAAGGCGCCATAATTCCTCCCCCCAGCGGTTCAAGGCGCCCCACAATAATTCGCTCCTCCCCCAAACACGGAGGCCTCCCCCCCAATCGCCCAAATCCCTTAATAATCGACAAGGCCCCCACACCACCAGTCTCTCAATTCAAAGCCTCCCCTCGTTTTTTCGACTTCTTTTTGCTTGTCTGACATCAATTCGACTTGAAGGACGCCATTCCTGATTATATGATCCCCGCTTTCTTCATGTTCATACCCGCCATCCCCGTCACCCCCAATGGGAAATTGGACCGCAAGCGTCTTCCCAAACCAGACTTCAATCAGGGTCTTGAAGTTCACAAGGCACCGGTCACGGAAACCGAACGGATTCTGGCTGAAATTTTTTCTGACCTGCTCGGATTGGATTCGGTCTCTATTCAAGGCAACTTTTTTGAAATGGGGGGACATTCTCTGTCTGGAGCACGGTTGATTTCCAGAGTGCGAGAACGGATGGGTGTGCCAGTTCGCCTGAAGGAGTTGTTCCAGAACCCAACCATTGCCCGGTTTGGCGCCATGGTTGATGAGATGAGAACCCGAAAACCGGATCTCCCCCCATTGGGGCCCGCGCCACCAGAACAGCCAGCCCAATTGTCCTATGCTCAGCAACGTTTATGGTTCTTGGAGCGTCTGGAAGGTCATGGTTCCGCATACAATCTGGCCTACGCTGTGTCCATGAAGGGTGCGTTGAATGTGAGCCTTTTGGAGAAGACCTTTCATTTCATTCTGAAACGCCATCAGGTTTTTGGCGCGTCGTTCTCTGAACGAGATGGCAAACCCGTCTTGAACATGGCGGAATGCAGCCAACCACCCCTGACCCTCATCAATCTTGAAGCTGAAACCCACCCCCTCCAGATGCTTGAGCATAATATGAACGAGGAGGCAAATGGAACGTTTCGTTTGGACCAGGCCCCCTTGTTTCGGATTTGTCTTTACAAATTGCAAGATTATCATGTGCTTCAGTTCACCATGCACCACATCATTTCCGATGGCTGGTCTCTGGGGGTTCTGGTTCAGGAAATGGGTCAGGTCTACAGCGCCCTGTTCCATGGTAGTGAACCGAAGCTGGAGCCATTGCCGGTCCAATATGCGGACTACGCCTGGTGGCAGCGAAGCTGGCTTCAAGGAGAGACCCTCCGCCGTCAGAGAGACTATTGGGTGCGTGCGCTTTCCGGAGCGCCCGGCCTCCTGGAGCTCCCTACAGACAGACCCCGACCTGCCCGACGTCGCTACAAAGGCGCGAGGGTTCTATTTGCCTTGGACCAGAATTTGACCGGTCAACTCGGTCAATTGGCCAACCGCTGTAATGCCACCCTTTTTATGGTTCTTCAAAGCGCACTATCCGTCTTGTTGTCCCGTTACGCAAATCAGGATCAGGTGGTGATCGGATCGCCCATGGCCAACCGCAACAATGGGGGAACGGAATCGCTCATAGGTTTTTTTGTCAACACGCTTGCGCTTCGAACCGATCTTTCAGGAATGCCAGATTTTGAAACGCTTCTGGCTAGGGTGCGCCGAGCCAGTTTGGAGGCCTATGCCCATCAGGATATACCCTTTGAACAGGTGGTGGACGCGGTTCGACCCGAGCGAAGTCTCAGTCAATCGCCTCTTTTCCAGGTGGCTCTGGCTCTCCAAAACGTGCCTTTCAAAAATCTGGAACTCCCGGAGTTGACCCTTGAACCTCTGCGACCCACCAGCGTTACCGCCAAATTTGATCAGACCTGGATCCTTGTTGATGGGCCATGCGGTTTGGAAGGCGTGGTGGAATACGATACAGACCTTTTTAATGAAGCCACCCTTTGCCAATACACGGAACATTTCAAACAGCTGTTGCAAGGAATGGTTCAGGATCCCACTCGTTGTATTTACGACTATGCACTTATGGATCAAACAGAACTGGACATGTTCGTTACGGACTGGAACGCCACAGCCGTCGCCTACCCTTCCCAATGTTCCATTCAAACTCTTTTTCAGGAACAGGCCGAGCTCCATCCCCAGGCACCCGCCTATATTGTGACTGGCGAAGACGGAGAGGATCAGGCGCTCAGTTACGGTCAGTTGAACCGACAGGCCAACCGCCTCAGCTTCCGTTTAAGACAGTTGGGCGTGCGGCGCGGTCATCCCGTCGCGGTTTTTGCGGACCAGTCTTTCCAAATGCTCACCGCCATTACGGCCATCCTGAAAGCGGGCGGGTTCTATGTCCCGCTGGATCCTGGCTACCCCGCAGACCGTTTGTTGTGGATGTTGGCAGACTCTGGGGCCAGGATTTTACTGAAACAGTCCAATCTGGATCTGGAAACCCCAAACTTGACCATATTGGATCCCGACCTTGAGGATTTAGGTGAATTCCCCGATCACAACCCGGACACCGTCAATGACGGGGACGATATCGCCTATGTTATCTACACTTCCGGCTCCACAGGCAGACCCAAGGGTGTCATGATTCCCCATCGAGGGGTGGTCCGTCTGGTTCGCAACACGAACTACGTCTCCATTAAACCCGGCGATTGCCTCGCCCAGGTTTCCAATATCAGTTTTGACGCGGCTACTTTTGAAATTTGGGGAGCTCTGTTGAATGGTGCGCGAATGGCGGCCATTCCAAGAGACCAGACCTTGGATCCTCGAACCTATGTTGCGGCCTTGCGCCGATGCAATGTTGACCATACCTTTGTAACTGCCGCCCTGTTTTCCAGGGTCACGGCTCAGATTCCGGATGGATTCAAATCGCTTACCACGGTGATTGCAGGCGGCGATGTGGTGGATCCCTCTGCAGTATTGGCCGTGATGGCGCAGGATCCGGCCCCGAAAATAGTTAACGGTTACGGACCCACGGAGAATACCACCTTCTCGGTAACCGGGGTTTTGAACAACCTGTCAACAAACGCCTGGACCTGTCCTATTGGCAGGCCCGTGGCCCAGTCCCAGGCCTATATTGTGGATCCTCGTTTGAATCCAAAGCCTCGGGGTGCGACCGGTGCCTTGATGTTGGGCGGCGACGGACTTGCTCTGGGTTATTTGGGAAGACCTGCACTCACTGCGGATCGTTTTATACCCAACCCCTTTGCTTCCACGCCCGGCTCCCGCCTCTACCAAACTGGCGATCTGGCTCGTTATGGAGACGACGGTGCCATTATTTTCTGTGGTCGGCTGGATTTTCAGGTGAAATTACGTGGGTTTCGCATCGAACCAGGTGAAATTGAAGCTGTCCTTTCTCGGATCCCCCAAGTTGCTGAGGTTATTGTCTTGTTGCGGGAAGACAGAGGGGACAAAAAACTGGTCGCCTACTTGCGCTCCCAAGAAGGAGTGGAGTTGAACGTGGCCTCATTACGTGAGGAGTTGCGCCTGAGTCTTCCCGATTACATGATTCCGTCGGCCTTTGTTGTTTTAGACCGGTTCCCCCTCAACCCCAACGGAAAAGTGGATCGGAAACAACTCCCGCTGCCTGGAGACGTTCGGGTCGATGTGGTCCACCAACCCTCAACACCGGTGGAGAGAAAGCTGGCCCGGGCCTGGGCGCAATTGCTGGGCCTGAAGGAACTGGGGGTTCACGACAACTTCTTTGAAATGGGCGGGCACTCTCTCCTCGCCGCTCAGGCCATCTCCACGGTGCGCTCCTTGTTTGGCGTGGAACTGTCTCTTCGATCTTTTTTTGAACAACCCACCGTGGCGCAAACCGCCATTTCCATTGGAGAACAGGGTAGGGTAGACCATGAGCCAATCCTACCAGAGCCTCGTGGGAACGGCTTGGATCTCTCCTACTCACAACAGCGCCTGTGGTTCATCGACCGCTTGCAGCCTGGGGGAGCCGCATACAACATCCCTACTGCCCTGCGGCTCACGGGACCATTGCGGTTAAAAGCCCTGGACAGGGCCGTCAATCTCATGACTTCCAGGCATGAGTCTTTGCGGACCACCTTTTCTACGGTTGATGGGGATGTCGCCCAGATGGTTGCAGGCCATTTAAACATTCAGATCCCCTATATCGATCTTATGGACGTGAGTCATCCCGGAGGCCTTGCAGAGCAATTGGCCCAAAGGGAGGCGACCGTCCGTTCAACTTGGAAAGAGGGCCGCTTTCTAGGCTCTTTATTGTCCGGGAACATCTAGGCGTTCCCATCTTTTGATTAACATGCACCATATTATCTCCGACGGTTGGTCGGTTGGGGCCACGATCCGCGAATTGGGGGCGGTTTATACTGCCCGGTAGAGGGACAGACACCTGCCAACATACCGCCTGTCATCCAGTATGCAGATCTTGCGGTCTGGCAGCGAAATCGTTTTGGAGGGTCTCTACGGAGTCATTACTGAAACTATTGGCGAGCAACA
>CALOEF010000087.1:0-16584 GCA_942492165.1 uncultured Planctomycetaceae bacterium | reverse complement strand
TTTCGTTCGCAGAAACGGGCACTGCGAATAAAACAGGGAGCAAACCGATCACAATCAAATACAGCAATGGTCTAAGATTCATAAGAAATTCTTACCTGTTGGAATTAAGTCAGCATATTCACTTAATAGTCAGTATTTATCTGAACATTTCCCGGATCGGATGTCAATCATGAGCTAAGAGATCTGTACCTGGATGTCCCACTCTACGACTTTTTGGAGAGCTGTTTCATCAAATACAGGTACTCCATTGCGCTCAGTTTGGCTTCCTGTTCTTGATTTGCATTCCCTTTGTGTCCACCCTCTATGTTTTCATAATAATAAAACTCGTATCCCAGTTGTTCCATTCTGGCTGCCATTTTTCGTGCATGCCCCGGATGCACTCGATCATCTTTGGTTGACGTAAAGAAATAGACTTTCGGATATGCCTGCCCCGTTTTTAAATTTTGCAGAGGAGAATACTTTTTCAAATACGCCCATTGTTCGGGGATATCAGGATTACCATACTCTGCAACCCAGCTTGCGCCGGCAAGCAGTTTATTGAAACGTTTCATATCAAGTAATGGAACACCACACACAATGGCGTTAAAAAGTTCAGGTCGTTGCGTTAGCGCAACCCCCATTAATAAGCCGCCATTACTGCGGCCCATTGCCCCATAATGTGCAGGCGAACTGAAACCTTTGCTTTGCACCGTTTCAGCAACCGCAAAAAATCATCGTACGCACGCTGACGATTTTCCAACAAAGCGGCATCGTGCCAACGCGGACCATATTCACCTCCCCCGCGAATATTCGCAATGACATAAGCGCCTCCTTTTTCCAGCCAGAGCTTGCCCATGAGCGCGCTATAGTGTGGTAAAATCGATATCTCAAATCCGCCATAGCCATATTGCAAAACAGGCGTAGAATGGTCGAGTTGAATATCCCGCCGATAGACAATGAAGTAAGGGATATCCGTACCATCTTTACTGATTGCAAAACCCTTCTCGACTTTGAGATTACTCGTATCAAAACGGGCAGGCGTGGATTGAATTCGTTCTTCAATGCCTTCTCGAAAATCAACATAATACAAGCTGCCCGGTTGCAACAAGCCATCTCGGGAGACAAGCAAATGGTTGCTATTCTTGTCCGAAGAATGAATCGAAATTACTTCGTTCTCACCAAAGGGAATCAACCGTTCAATCCATTTCTGATCACGAAATTCGAATTCCCGAATCTGACTGGAAACATGCTCAACTCCAGATACATATACTGCGTCTTTGGCACAACTAACTTGTGAGATTGTTCCCGTTCGTCCTGGATTAAAAACTTCTACGATTTGATCCAACTTACCCGATTGTTGAAAATCGGACATCGAAAAACTGATTAAACTTCCCGCCTTAAAAGAGTTCCAGTCCTGTTTCAACTCCGCGAGTAGTTGACCGTGAAATAAACCGGAAATACTACATTTCTGAGGCAGCGGAATTTGTTTCAAGGCTCCCGTATCAGTCACGAGGTAAAAGCTGAAATGATAAAAATCATGGCCTCGTAGCACAAAACAGGTTTGACCTTGCTCATGTTCAATATTGACGGGATAAATGAACGTTTCTTCTGTGCCTGTCTCCAGAACTGTTTTCGCTGATGAAAGTGGAGTTCCGCGTTTCCAACGTTTGAGAATACGGGCATAGCCTGAGGTGTTCATGCTTCCTGCACCCCAATCGGTGGCAATCAATAAATGATCCTGGTCTTCCCAGCAAAGATTAGATTTCGCAAGCGGTACTTCAAATCCGTGTTTCACAAATAATTTCGTTGGAATGTCGTATTCACGATAGACGGCGCTGTCTGTTCCACCAGGTGCTAATTCCACAAGACAGCGTTTGAATTCAGGCCCCAGACAATCCACGCCTTTATAAATCCAGTTTTCTTTTTCCGTCTTTGCCAGTTGGTCCACATCCAGCAAAATTTCCCAATCAGGTTTCTGCTTTCGGAATTGCTTAATACTTGTGCGACGCCAAATGCCACGTTTATGATCTTGATCCCGCCAAAAGTTATAAACGAAATCTCCGCGAAACGTCCCAGAAGTAATTCTGTCAGAGGCGGTCAGAATCTGGAATGCTTCCCGTTCCTGTACTCCATCAAAACGCGGATCACTGGTAAGAGCCTGTAAGGTACGCTCATTTTGCTGCTTGACCCATCCTAAAGCCTTCTCACCTTCTATTTCTTCTAACCAAAGCAACGACTGTTCTGTATCGTTGTCAGATGGACCGTTTTTTTCTGAAGGAATATCCAATGAATCCATGATTAAACTCCAACGATTAAGTGAATCAAGATGAAAGCGTCATTGATTGTAAAGCAATCTTTCATTCTGTTTTATGCAAGTTGCATGATTTTGTCATGTATTATGAGTAACCAACCAGGAAATCAGAAATTCTCTTTTTTTAATAGAGCAGGACGTGCATTTAAAGCAGTCTGTTGCTACAATCTTTGGCTGTTGAGTAGTCAAATATGCAGGTTTGAGAAAGAATACCTGCTCATTATTTTGACTGATCTCCAGAATCTCTTTATTAAAGAATTGGCTGTTTGCCGATCTTTTCGTGTTGTTTTAGCTACTTTTCTGAATGACCTCATCGGTTTCAGAGAACAACAGTAGCAGCGGGGTGATACGAGGCAGAGCTTCGAGGAGAACTGTTTTCAGTGAGTATCTGAAAACAGATCCTGAGTCGGAAATGCCCGACTCTCACCAAAATTTCTTTCATGACACGACACTATTCTCTATTTACGCGACGATTACGCTGAGCCTCCGGGCTGAAGGTTCGTCAAAAGGTACACACATGTCAACGGATGTCTCTACGCAGACAAATTT
This sequence comes from uncultured Planctomycetaceae bacterium, assembly GCA_942492165.1. Classification (GTDB taxonomy): domain Bacteria; phylum Planctomycetota; class Planctomycetia; order Planctomycetales; family Planctomycetaceae; genus Gimesia. The sequence continues at coordinate 13,745 of CALOEF010000087.1, read as the reverse complement.
CAAAGATTTAACGCTCTGCCAGCCCGTACTTGATTCGCTGGAAGAGCTTGGATACCAAAACCCCACACCAATTCAAGAACAGACGATTCCTCTGTTACTGGAAGGCCAGGATCTGGTAGGACAAGCCCAGACGGGAACTGGAAAAACCGCCGCTTTTGCACTGCCACTTCTCTCGAAAATCGATATCGAATTAAAGGCGCCGCAGGTGTTAGTTTTAGCTCCCACCCGAGAGTTGGCAATTCAGGTCGCCGAGTCATTTAAAAAATATGGTTCTAAACTGAAAGGGCTTCAAGTTCTGCCCATCTACGGGGGAGCCGACTTCAAAAGCCAATTACAACCCTTAAAACGTGGTGTGCAGGTCGTTGTAGGAACTCCAGGCCGTGTGATGGACCATATGCGTCGCGGGACCTTGAAACTGGATTCTTTACGTTGTCTCGTCCTTGATGAAGCAGACGAAATGCTGCGAATGGGTTTTATTGACGATGTGGAGTGGATTCTGGAACAGATCCCGGGCAAACATCAAACGGCACTGTTTTCCGCAACAATGCCCGCAGCCATCCGCCGAATTGCTGGTAACTACCTTAAGTCACCAAAAGAAATCACGGTTAAAGATAAAACACGAACCGCTGATACTATTCACCAGCGATATTGGCTGGCCAAAGGCCACCATAAACTGGATGCACTCACTCGGATTCTGGAAGCAGAAGAAGTCGATGGTGTGCTGATTTTTGTACGAACAAAGACGATTACGACTGAGCTTTCTGAAAAACTCGAATCCCGTGGTTTTCTGGCAGCACCGTTAAATGGCGATATTCCGCAGAAACAACGAGAACGTACACGTAGGTCGCCTCAAAGCGGCCACGTCAATATTGTTATTGCGACAGACGTCGCCGCCCGCGGACTGGACGTCGATCGTATCAGCCATGTGATCAACTACGATTTACCCGGTGATTCCGAAGCGTATGTGCACCGCATCGGTCGTACCGGACGAGCAGGTCGAACCGGTGAAGCAATTACCTTCGTTTCTCCGCGGGAGACTCGATCCATTCAGGGAATCGAAAGATCGATTAAACATAAAATCGAGCGTATGGAAATTCCAGCTGTCGAGACCATCAATCAACGCCGCAAAGAGCGTTTCAAGGAATCGATCGCAAAATCAATGTCGGGACATGATTTTGAATTTTTCCAAAAATTGCTGAGCGAATATCAAACCGAGTCCAATCTTTCTGAAATTCAAATAGCAGCAGCACTCGCCTGCATGTACCAGGGCAAGCGGCCGTTATTTCTGAAAGATGAGCCGCGCAGAACCGAACCGCGCAAAGGAGTGTCAAAGACACAACGAGACCGACCAGCCCGGAGCCAATCAGCACGCCCCGAACGTCAGTATCAAAAAGAAGAGCGTCCGGAGCGTGCCCAAAACCGTACGCTCAATGAATCTCCCGAAGAAGGCATGGAACGTTTCCGTGTTCAAGTAGGACGAACTCATGGCGTGAAACCAGGAAATATCGTGGGAGCGATTGCTAACGAGGCTGATCTGGACAGTCAATATATCGGACGAATCAATATCTTCGATGATTATAGTACCGTTGACTTACCGGAAGGAATGCCTCGCGATATCTTCCGTTCTTTGAAAAACGTCTGGGTTGCCGGTCAACAATTGAGAATTTCCCGCTTTGAGCAACTGGACTCTTCGCCAATCAAACGCAAACGGTTCAAAGGGAAGCATAAGCACAAGCAACAGAAGGTTTGATTCATAACGCTTTCAACATTGCAGATGCAACAAAAAAACCGTGGTCACTCAATTGTGACCACGGTTTTTTATTTCTATTGAAAAGCAATGAAGGCTTTATTTATTCCCGCCAAAAAGCTTACTGGTTTGACCAGATGAAGTTTGTTGCTTAAGACGTTTGCTTCGTGTAAATGCACCCGATACGGTTCCGGAAGAAACATCATTGACACCGGTCTTTTTGGCACCTGCTTTGATTTTAGAGGCAATACCAGAACCGGGAGCAAACAATCGACGCTGTGGTTTATAGCCGATATAGCTCAGAAAGTCGTTGATCCCTACAGTACGGACCGCTTTGAGACGTGCTTCTTCACGAATTTCTTTCATTTTAGCAAGGGTTTCCTGCATTTTGTCGCGTTGCTCATCGGTCTTCGCATTTTCGATATCAGGTACTTCTCCAATGACAAGGAATTTTGTATGAACTGTCAAACCATTTCCAAGTCGTTCGCCATTTTCTGTCACTTCATTATCAATTTTGGCATTTGCATTTTCAATGATCTGGCGTAGCTGATCCATATCCGAGTTTCCATCACCATCCAGGTCGATAATTCCCGAAATGGAAAACGTTTCTGGTCGACCAACGCCCCAGAGCGGTGTATAAATCGGATCGCCGGGGCTGATTGGCTGGTAGATGTCATCACCGACAATGCGTGCTTCCGAGAGGTGTGGTCCGAGAATTTTGGTGACTTCGATGGCACCAATGATGTCTTCTTCACCACGACCGATTCCCTGGTGGGCTTTACGATAGACGCTGAATGTCATCTGCTTGGGCAGACGGTCTGCTTCGCCCAGGTTGATCCAGACCACGCCAGTGCTGTTATCAACAGTTCGAATTACGCCATCCGGTTTTTCAAAGCTGACCTTTTGAACTTCAGTCAATCGGCTACGCAGGGTGTCGATCAGGCTGGCGTAGGTATTGTTTTTGGTTTCAAGTTCCTTAATTTTTTTCGCGTTTGTTTCACGTATCTGATCCAGTTCGATCAGGATTTCTTCATTTTCGTTCTGAAGGGCAGCGATCTGCTGATCTTTGGCGGAAACTTCTTCTTCTTTGACTTTCTGGGTGTCAGCCAGATCTTTTTCTGCTCCGTCGCGGGCAGTCCGGTGCTGGTCAACAACTTTATCCAGTTCTCGCCTTTGAGTGCCAGGAACTGTGCTTCCAGTTGATTTTTGTCTGCCTGCTCCTGAGCCAGTTGATTCTTGGTCTGATTCAGCTGACTGGAAAGCTTGATCAGAGTGTTTTTATCGTGGGCTCCGCCAAAACGCCAGCATGAGTTTTGATATCCTGTTCGGTTGCTCCAATCACAGTATTCGGAGTTTTGTTATCAAGACCGATTTCTTCCTGCTCATTACCGATCAGCTTTTTCAAAGCCTGCAGTCTCTTCGTCCAGCTTGCGTACCGCGTTTGCTCAGTCGAAAGCTTCTTTTGATCCTCCAGTTCAGCTTGGTGTTGGCTTCTCCTAAGATCTTTGAAATTCAGATAAGCCATTACGCCACAGATCAGTGTGAGCATGACGAAAAAGATTAACGAGAAGTGAACAGCAGTTGGTTTACTGGCAGCCATTTTTTCTAACCTTAAAGATTTTCAAGTGACAATCGTGGTTAACGAAGCACCGTGGCGGTGATGGTCGATATGTCAAACTATCTTCAGCAATGCCCGGCCGTCTGCCATGACAGCCTACAGGAAAACCAGAATGAGGTGGTTCTGAAAATTCTGAAGAACAGCGTCCTGCTATCTATTATTCTAAGTGCAGGAAAAGCAGTGTCAAGCAGGCTTCTCTGATTCTATCTCGTCTGTCGATAAACAGTCTTTCACTTGATATACCGGCAGGCTTGCCCCTACATGCCTGCCGAAACAGTATACAGAACAACACATCAGCGTTCCCGCAGTCTATTTGGACTGACAAAAGATTTCATTGAGTTCCGACTTCGGCTCGTCTGTACATGGCGATTAGAGACAGTCTCTCCAATAATGAGACTCTCACGACTCGATTTCCTGCAGTATTATGCGAACAGCAGGTCCTCAAAACGGTGGAGAAAATCTCCTATATTTTCAGTTTCGGCAATCTCTTTTCAAAATTACAGGTAAAGCGAAATCTTTATGAAAGAAACACTTTACATCATTGATACGTTTTCTCTGGTATTTCAGGTTTTTCATGCTGTGCCACCTATGACCAGTCCCGCGGGTCAGCCGACTAATGCCATCTTTGGAATCACCCGGGATATTCTGAACATCATTAAAAGCCAGGCTCCCGACTACCTAATCTTCGCCATGGATTCCAGTGGCCCGGGCACAAGGAATGATGTTTATCCGGAATACAAGGCGAATCGCACCGAGATGCCGGAAGATCTCGCAGCCAGATCTCCGCACATCATGGATGTCGTTAACGGGGATTTCAGGTTCCGATTATCGAATGCCGGGTTGGGAAGCAGATGACGTTTTTGCCACCGTTGCACGCCAGCTACGGGAAAAAGGTATCGAAACCGTGATCGTCACCAACGATAAGGATGCTCGCCAGCTGATTAACGAAGCCGTACGACTCTATAACATTCGCAAAGACAAGTTCATGGACGCCCAGGCCGTCGAAGACGACTGGGGCGTGCGACCGGATCAGGTCATCGATTTTCAGTCACTCGTGGGAGACAGCGTCGACAATATCCCCGGCGTCCCCCTCGTCGGTCCCAAGAAGGCACAAACCCTGATCGAGCAGTTCGGTTCCCTGGAAGAGGTGCTCGCCAATGCGGATAAAGCCAAAGGCCCCAAACTGCAGCAGAACCTGAAAGAATTCGCCGACCAGGCCCGCATGTCCCGCGAGCTGGTAACGATGAATCAGAACCTGGACCTCGCCGTTGACTGGGAAGCCTCCCGCCTGACCCATCCCGACCGGGAACGACTGCAACAGCTGTTCATGGATTTCGGATTCCGTCGCTTCGCTGAGGAGATGAAAGAAGACTTCACCAAACCAGAGGAAGTCGAACCCCAGGAACGCATCCGGGAAACTGTCGATACCGAAGCAGCATTCGAGAAATTCCTGAGCGCTTGCTCAAGGAACAGGACGAATTCTGCGTCGATCTGGAAACGACCGGATTGAAACCGGCAGAAGCCGAAATTGTGGGCTGGGCCATCAGCTGGGAAAAACATCAGCGGCTATTACATTCCCGTCGAAGGTCCTCCAGGACAGCCGGCCCTTGATCCTCAACTGGTACTCAGCCAACTCAAACCACTACTGGAAGACCCCGAGATTCAGATTACGAATCAGAACATCAAGTACGATATGGTCGTGCTGATGCGGGCCGGCGTCTTTCTGCAGGGCGTCAGTATCGACCCGATGGTCGCTTCCTACCTGCTCAATGCCGGCGAACGGGGACACAGCCTGGACAAGCTGTCCGAACGCTATCTGCAGCACACCATGATTCCCATCTCGGAGCTGATCGGCTCTGGAAAACAGCAGAAAAAGATGTTCGAAGTCGAAATCGACAAGGTCGCTGAATACGCGGTCGAAGATGCCGAAATCGCCTGGCAACTCTCCCGGATTCTCAAGGATGAACTGCAGCAACATAACCTGTGGGACCTGTACTGGGACCTGGAACGTCCGCTGATTCCGATTCTCGCCGAGATGGAATTCACCGGCATCAAAGCGTCGACATCGATGAACTCAAGCAGCAGAGCCAGGCGCTGGATGTAAGACTGACAACGCTCATCGAAGAGATCCACTCACTGGCCGGCCATGAATTCAACATCGCCTCTCCGCTGCAGCTCCGCACGGTGCTGTTCGAAGAGCTGAATCTGCCCGTCATCAAGAAAACCAAAACCGGCCCCAGCACCGATCAGAGTGTATTGGAGAAGCTGGCCCCGTTACACGAGCTGCCTGCAAAAATCACCGAACACCGGCACCTCTCCAAGTTGAAGAGTACCTACCTCGATGCCCTGCCCGGGCTGGTCAATCCGGAAACCGGACGCATTCACGCCAGCTTCAACCAGGTGGTCGCTGCCACCGGACGTCTGAGTTCCAGTGACCCGAACCTGCAGAACATCCCGATCCGCACACCGGAAGGGCGTCTGATCCGTAAAGCCTTCATTCCGCAGGACGAAACCTGGCGGCTGCTCTGTGCGGACTATTCGCAGATCGAACTCCGCGTGCTGGCTCATCTCAGCCAGGACGAGGCACTCAGCCAGGCCTTTCGCGGAAGGGGCCGACATTCATACCGCGGTAGCCGCCGATATCTTCCGCGTCGCCCTGGATGACGTCGACAGTGACATGCGGCGGACCGCCAAAGCAGTGAACTTCGGTGTGATTTACGGCCAGAGTCCCTTCGGTCTATCCGAAGCGATCGGCATCCCTCAGAATGAAGCAGCCGGCTTCATCGACGATTACTTTGATCGTTACCAGGGTGTCCGGGAATTCCTGGATCAGATTCTGGAGGATTGTGCCAGTAAAAATTACGTCACGACCATCTGTGGCAGAAAACGTGAGATCCAGGGCGTGCGGGGCGGCGTCCAGAAACAGTTGAATATGCCCGAACGGACCGCCATCAATACCGTTATTCAGGGATCAGCCGCCGACCTGATCAAGCAGGCAATGATCAACGTCAGCCAGCGACTCAAAGACGAAGCACATCCCGGCCGGATGCTGATGCAGATTCATGACGAACTGGTCTTTGAAGTACCCGTCGGCGAACTGGAATCGCTGGGAGAAATTGTACAGTGCGAGATGGAATCAGCCATGGATCTGGAGGTGCCTCTGATCGTCGATATGTCGTCCGGGTTGAACTGGCTGGAACAGACGTCTCTGGGAAGTGACTGAGGCTTGATTCTTCGCAAAATCCGTCATTTTCCGGAGCGTGGGCCCGACAAACTGTCACCCATCAAAAAGGGCTGATCCCGCAGTTCAACAGTCTTGTAAAGAAAGGATAAATTTTAAGCTGAAAACAGTGAACTTTCCTTTTTTTTGTTGACAACCAGTCAGGTATTGGTAACGATATTAATGCACGCCTATGTGTCTCATCTACCTGTTGCTAAGGGATTCAGCAATCACAAGCCTCCTGTGTGGTAAGTTTCTGTTGCGAAGGAATGTGTAAGAAAACCATTTTCCACCATTGCAAGTTAGCACAACCACCTTGTGTCTTGTCATAAAGCCATCCCTACGATTTCTCTGATTGGAGGAATCGGATCAGGTAAAAGTGCAGTAGCCAAAACAGTAAATTCATTTCGACCGATCAAGTCATCGATGCCGACAAGATCGGACACGAAGTACTTGATTTCCCCGAAGTTCAACAGAAAATACGAGCCAGTTTCGGGTCTGTGGTGTTCAATGAACAGGGGATAATAATACGTAAAGAACTCGCCAGACTCGTTTTTGGAGAAACAAAGCAACACCAGGAAGCATTAGACGCACTTGAAAAGATTGTCCATCCCGAGATTCATCGGAGGTTGGAACAGGAAATTGTGGCAGCCCGGTCTGAAGGACAGGTTGATGCCATCCTGGTAGACGCCGCCGTGATTCTGGAAGCGGGATGGCAAAAGCTGTGTGATCACATCGTTTTTATTGAGTGTCCCTTTGAGCAACGCCTGCACAGAGTGACTGAGAATCGAGGGTGGTCAGCAGCAGAATTAACCAAACGGGAGAATCAACAGTTGCCTCTCTCAGAAAAGCGTAAACTGGCAACCAGCGTGATTCACAATGATCAGGACCTGGAATCAGCAGGTCTTCAATTATCCAGATTCATCGATTCAATACTGCCGACAGAAAAAGAGACAATTCAATGATTTGAGGATATCCCATTCACATCCTCAGTCTGACACATATAATAATTTCGTCTTCAACCTGAGACAGCTGACTCGCCGACTGATTCAACCGAAACCAGTTGATGCCTTTTCAAATGTAACCTGACCTTTCCAGAGGTTCAAAATTCTTCGCGTTCAACACATCTGCTTTACTCCCAGAAACTCCACTCGATTTCATCTCACTATTTAGCAATTCGGAAAGTATTTGATCATGGCCAAATCCATAAAACTTCAGACATCTGAAAATGACGGGCTTGTGGCTTCAGAAAATATAGACGGGTTAGACTCGAACGGTAAAGCGGGCAAAACCGCGACGCGCGATCAGCGCGCGGATGCCATCTCCAAAGCGGCAGATGAACGCTACGAAAAAATCAAGCAGAGCGAAATTCACATCGCCGATCTGCAGCGGATGACCATGAAAGAACTCATGCAGCTTGCCAAGGAAGAAAACCTCACGGAATACACCGGGCTCAAAAAACAGGACCTGATCTTCAAGATCCTGAAAGAACGAACCAAGGTCAACGGTCTCATGTTCGGCGAAGGAACTCTCGAGATCCTGCCGGACGGCTTCGGCTTCCTCCGCAGCCCTGATTACCACTACCTCCCCTGCCCGGATGACATTTACGTCTCGCCCAGCCAGATCCGGCGCTTCGGATTACGCACCGGTGCGATCGTGGCAGGGCAGATTCGTCCGCCCAAAGAAAACGAACGTTACTTCGCACTGCTGCGAGTCGAAGCGGTCAACGGTTGTGATCCCGAAATCCTCACGACCAAAGTCTTCTTCGATGACCTGACCCCGCTGCACCCGAAAGAACGGCTCCGTCTCTCTTCACCTGCCGGCAACCTGAGCACGCGCATTGTCGATCTCGTGGCCCCCGTCGGTATGGGACAGCGTGGTCTGATCGTATCGCCTCCGCGTGCCGGTAAAACGGTCATGCTGCAGGAGATGGCCAAGTGCGTTCTCGCCAGCCATCCCAGCGCGTACGTGTTCATCCTGCTGATTGACGAGCGGCCAGAAGAGGTCACCGACATGGAACGCCAGGTCGGCGGCGACCGCTGTGAAGTCGTCTCCAGTACATTCGACGAGCCGCCGAGCCGACACATTCAGGTTTCGGAAATGGTCATTGAAAAAGCCAAACGCATGGTGGAATACGGTGAAGACGTTGTCATCTTCCTGGATTCCATCACCCGCCTGGCCCGTGCCTGGAACACCGAAGTCCCGCACTCTGGTAAGATCCTTTCCGGTGGTGTAGACGCAAACGCATTGCAGCATCCCAAACGGTTCTTCGGTGCTGCCCGTAACGTGGAAGAAGGGGGCAGCCTGACAATCGTTGCAACCGCCCTCGTCGATACCGGCAGCCGCATGGATGAAGTGATCTTCGAAGAATTCAAAGGGACCGGTAACACCGAACTGCACCTCGACCGTAGAATGGTCGAAAAGCGTATCTGGCCGGCAATCGATGTCAACAAGTCGGGTACCCGTCGCGAAGAACTGCTGATGGACGAAGAAGAACTCCGTCGCGTCTGGATCCTCAGGCGGGTTCTCAACGATATGAATCCGGTTGATGCGATGGAACTGTTGACCAACCGGATGCGACGTTCTAAAACGAACGAAGAATTTCTGCTGAGCATGAACCTTGGATAATCAGCAATCTAAAGTAGTCTCAAAACAGACTGCAGACTCTCCCGGAACTGTCATTTTTATCCACCTGGCTATTTGAAATAACGACCTCGATGAACCACAAACTGATTGAAGGCAACCTGCTGGCCCGCGATGCGAACTATGCAATTGTTGTATCTCGCTGGAATGAACTGATTACCCGCCGTCTGCTGGATGGCGCACTGGAAACATTCCGTCGTCACGGTGGTTCCGAAGAGAATATCACGGTATACTGGGTGCCTGGTTCCTTTGAGCTACCGCTCGTCGCTGATAAACTGGCCAAAAGTGGACGCTTTCAGGCAGTCTGCTGCCTCGGTGCCGTCATTCAGGGCAGCACCATGCACCACGATTACATCAATCACCAGGTGGCTGCAGGTATTATGCGCAGCAGCCAGGAGAGCGGAATTCCCGTTCTGTTTGGTGTTTTAACCTGCGAAACAATGGAACAGGCCATGGACCGGGCCGGTGGAAAAGACGGCAATAAAGGGAGTGAAGCCGCTCTGGCCGCAATTGAAATGATTAATCTGTTACAATCAATTGAAAACGACCAGACTTGATTTTCCTGATAATCAGGCCAGATCAAAGAGCATCGCCGGACTCTCTGAAATTATCTGTCCCCATTTGTGTTAGTGATGCTCTCATGTCTCTTCGAAAACAGGCGCGACAATTAGTTGTGCAAATGCTATATCAAGTAGATCTTAACCCTGAGATTTCTGCTGGTGAGGTACGTCGTATGATCGACGAACACGGTCATAATAAAACCGTATGCACTTTTGCATGGCAGCTCTTTACCGGTGTGATGGAGTATCAGAAGCAGATCGATGAACTAATCGTGCGAGTAGCAGAAAACTGGACTCTCAAACGAATGGCAGTTACCGATCGAAATATACTCAGACTTGGTGTCTACGAACTGCTACATACGGACACACCTGCATCTGTCATCATGGATGAAGCTATCGAACTGGCTCGCGAATTTGGCAGTGCTCACAATCATCCCAGTTCGTTAATGGAATTCTGGACAAACTCATCCCCGGAAAAACGAAACGTGCCGGCCATCAGCCAACTGAGCACCTCAACCACCCGAGCCAAAGGATCCCGAAGAGGAAGATCCGTTCACTAAAGCCGGGCAACCCCTGGGCTACTTAGCGCCGAACCGGTGGGGCGTACGATCGTTCCAGCTGAAGTTCATATCAATCGCGACCTGAGACAATCGGGTCAATAATTCTCTATCGATATGTGGACAAGGCAAATGTGGAGCAGCCTCTTGTGTATTTGTACTGTCAAATATCGGATCATCTCGCCAGTAAGAATTATACACCCGGATATGATCATAGAAGAAGTCGTTCGACTTCAGTAGGATCATCAAGTTCCTACGCCAGCCCCGCAAATTCCGGACCCATAGAAATTACAGGCTGTCGAAAGCACATCGTGCACCAGGCGGGATTGAACCGGATGCAGCGGAGTCAGATGATAGGTTTTGCCATGATGTTTGGGATGAGTAATAATGTAGGACATTACAGCGGAAACCCAGTCGACGGGAATAAGGTTCTTGGACTCATCTCCGTTCAGAGTAAATCGCGATTTCGCATATAATCGACCAGTTTCATCGGGCGTTTGCATCTGAGTCAGAGTATGCCCAAGTTGAAGTGCCGCATAAAAACCATGAAATGTATTTGTAAACCCTGTTTTCGAATCACCAATGATAATAGCGGGTCTGAAAACTGTTAGAGATTCGATATGATCTGCTTCGCGCACTAACAACTCAGCCTGAAGCTTACTACGCTCATAATCGTTTCCGGATTCCTGGCCAACATCAACATCTGATTCCAGAATTCGCCCCGTGCGTAAACCACAAACATAAGCAGTCGAAACGTGGTCCAGTTTTTTTATACCGGTCGTTTTACAAAAATTGAGCACATTTTTCACGCCGCCTACATTTGATCTCCAAGGCTCGCTTTCCTGACTGGTACTGTAAAATGAAAGACTGGCAGCAGAATGCAGAATTCGGTCTACATTTTGTTTGGCCCATTCAAGCTGTTCAGGGTTGAGTCCTAGATTTTCTTCGTTGATGTTGCCTTCAAGAACTATCGGCCGTGGTAATTCACGCCCCATTTGATCATCCCAGAAACTCATGATCATATCGATACGCTGATCTACAGTCATACGTCTTGTAGGTCGAACCAGAACTGCAAGAGGTACGCCAGCAGATGCCAAATCCCGAATTAAGTACCTACCAAGCAATCCTGTAGCACCTGTTATCAGATAATATCCCATTTAGAATTCCGCTATGATTTCAATGATGTAAAAAGACAAGGTTGATTGTAAACTGAATTTGAAAATATTCGTTGCAGTCCTCTTGAGTGGAGTCGCTAGAATGCATCGAACTTGTGACTGAATTTACCCGAGATCAATTTTAAGAGGTCGAACATCGGAAAACTTATGATAATGAACTGGCTTCATATATCAATCAAAGGGTACCGAAAAGCAGACGATTGGCAGAGCAATTGTCTGCAACTGAGAAATGGCTATTATGCAACTGCTTTCCCTGATTGATCTTTAGTTCCCTGTCGTTTATCTTTGAGGAAATGAGGGGCACGTGGCTGTTGGTCCTCAAGCAGATTATCACTGTTATTGCGATCAGTGCTTTCTTTCGATTTCTGAGGTCGCAGTGCCAGCAGACAAGGGAGTAATACCAGATCGCCAACCAGGGCAGCCACAAGTAAAGAAGTCATCATGTAACCGAAGCGTGCCGTAGGAGCAAAATTACTCAATGTGAGGGCCATCATGCCTGTTCCAGTAATGACAGCAGCAGTAAAAATTGGCTCTCCTGTGATCAACAATGCGTCTCTGGATGATTCAGCGGAATTGTGATTGATTCGATATTGGCTTTGATAACGTACCAGAAAGTGAAATGTTCCATCGACGGCGATGCCCAGTGCGATACTGGCTGTCATCATTATTCCAATGTCAATCGGTATCTGGTACCAGCCCAGAAGTCCGAAGACAATACATATCGGAGTCAAATTGGGAACCATTGCGACAAGCCCTGCTTTGATCGAGCGCAGGGAAACGATCATGATCACAGTGATGATCACAAAGGCCATTGAAAAACTTTCCCAAAACCCGATGAATATCTGACTTTGGGCCCGTCTTAATAAGGGAGCAACTCCAGTTAGAATTACGTCAGGATCATCAATCTCGGCAGCAAGTTCATCATAAACAAGATCTTGCGGCATAGCGGCATTACTATGGATTCGCGCTGAAATACGCCACAATCTTTCTCCATCAGATACAAAATCATTCTCACCATGTAAAGATTGCGCGTGTGATAATAATCGGGCAGTCTCAAATGGACTTTCTGGAAATTGATTTGGGAAAAAACTGGCAAGCGACATAGTATGTCTAACTGCAGGATGCGACAAAAAGATCGCTTCGACTTTACGTACACGTTCAATTTTGTTGATAAAAGGAATCTCTTCTTCACCAAAATCGACGACAGCTTCAATGGAATCTAATTCCGTTAAATCTCTTTGAACTGCCCGGACATCTTGAATGACTTTTCCTTCAGATGGCAGGAAATCAAGGGGATCAATTTTTGTTTCAAGATTGAATAATCCTACGCCAGTAACTATTACCAGTAAAATTGTAGCAATTGAAACCCGTCCTGAATGATCGATAAGCCAGTTAGCACAACGTTGAAAATTCCAACTTTTTCCTCCAGCGTGAACTTTTTTGGGATCTATAGGCCACAGAGTTAATACAGCAGGAGTGAGGCCCAAACCTGTGATCAATGAAACGAATGTTCCAATAGAGGCAGCATATCCAAATTGAACTACGGGACCGATTTGGCTTACGGTAAGAGAAAACAGCCCAATCGTTGTTGTGATTGTTGCAAGAAAACAAGGTTTCCACGCAATGCGTAGCGCCGAAGCTAATGGATCTTTTTCATGAATGCAGCTGCTGACATAATGATGTACATGAATTGAAATGGCCAGAGTAAAAACCATAACCATCACAGAGAGGGCTCCCAGGATGAAATTCATTTCACCACCGCCCAGATAGATTAATGCCGTTGTTAAATTGATAGCCCAGATAGTCAAACCAAGAGTGGCAAGTGTCTTTTTCCATTCACGGAATGAGTAGTACAACAACGCCAGACTGATTAACAAAGTAATGATAAAGAACTTTTTATTACTTTTCTGGCTTCCCAGTCGATCCAGCTCGGCTACGACAACAGGAGCTCCCGCCAATTGAACTTCTTTTCCCGTCAGTTGATTATATTCAAGTTTCTCACGTATTCCGTCTACTGTTTTTGCTCGATCTTTGATACCCACATCAGACAACAATACAACAATACCGGCTATATTCTTTTCTGAATTAATAATCAAACCATTTAACCGGTTTTGAATGACTTCCGGCTCAACTTTGAGGTCTGTCAGAACAGTACTTAGTCGCTCCGGCGTCCAGCATTGTCTGACAGTAGGAAGAGTCTCAACACGACTGGCAGTTGATTCGAT
>CALOEF010000086.1:0-45710 GCA_942492165.1 uncultured Planctomycetaceae bacterium | reverse complement strand
TGATCGACAGATAAAGAGGGGACACGTGTGGGTTGATAGATAAGCCAGCGCTGAATGATCATCAGCAGGAGCAATAGCAGTACGTAAAGTGCCAGCACTCGAAAGAGGTAATAAACGAGCATTTGTTTTCCCGTTTGTGGTTTCCCGAACATTCCATGAGGCACAGGAACCAGCCACGGCAATATGCGTTCCCGAATTGATTTGGATTCCGTTTTCATGTGTGGTCGCTGGCTTCAACAATGAAAGGCAGAACACTTCCAACTCTATTATAAACGATGGATTATCAAACGCCAGACCAACGTTTGAAACTCGTTTTAACCGTTTCTGTTTTTGCTCTAGAGCGTTAAAATTAATTTCCTCGTTTGCGTTTGAGCCTCTCGAGTCGTTTTTGTTCGCGGCGATTATCGCGTTCTTTTTTGCGCGCTTCACGTTCTTTTTGAAGTCGCTCCAGTTCTTCGGGGGTTCGTTCGGGAAACAAACCTTGCAGTTGTTGTCCAAAGCCATTGCCCAAAACAGCGTCTAGTGCATTCACACCCATTTGCTTGGCGTAGTTACCTACCTGCCGCATATCGACTTTGGGTTTCTTTAAAGTACCGCCGATCGGTAAACGCAGCGGACGGCCTAAAATCGATTTGACAATCGGTTTTCCGCTGTCTTCAGCAAGCAATTTCGTGAATCCCACTTCAGCGACCAGGTCAAGAGATTCATCCAGACCAACGGAGCCCGTTGTGCTGATCGTAATGCCTTTCATCTGAACCTGGAACGGCGAATGATAAACGCGACCTTCAATCATGTGATAATGAACGGCTTGATTATCCACCTGCAGCAATACAGAATCACGGTCGATCAGACGATTCGAACGATTGATATTCACAATCGCCAACACCTGATCGATCTTAGATGCCAGTGCGTCAAAGAGTGGGCCGGGGCGAACGCGCGTTGATTGAACCAGCAACGTTCCTTTGGCCTCCCCTGATGAGGGATTATTAAGCGGTATGATGGCAAAGTTTTGGTCCAGAGAAAACTGTCCTTGAATACTGGTGCTGTTGGCAAGCATGGGGGCCACAAAGCGCAATGAGTTGCGAGTCATCTCGGGTGTGAACTGGAAATTCTGAATGATCGGCCCTTGTTCCAGCACCAGGGCTGCCGGTTTGACATCCAGCCTCACAATGGGTGAAAGCGTGAACCGTCCGCCGCTCATATTCATGTCAAGGGGCGTAAATCGAATCTGACCATCTTTGATACGTGCTTCAATCGTTGTTTTTCCACTCGATAGCCCGCGGATTTCGGCACGTTCCCAACCGATGCCTGCATTTCCCGTCAGCGAATTGTATTGATCAGTGGGAGTAAACAGGGGGCGCGTATCAGGCAGTAAAGGACGTGGCCTTACGTTCTGAGAAAAAATTTCCTGTTGGCCGGCAAGGCCCGATCCGATGGGGCCGTCTAATGTAAATGGTCTGGTTTCCCGCCCGACGATATCAACATCGGGGCCCAGCCTGCTTCGTAACAGGGGTGTTAAATTTTGCCAGTCGTAAGTAACTTCGCCTGTCAGACGGACTGTTTTTCTCGTAGAGAATTCGCGAATTTCACCTTTGGCAGCCAGATCCAGCATTTCTGATTGTACAGACATTTGATTGAGAGTCAGTGTATCGTCTCTCAAGTCCTGCAGGGTATCACCTTCGATTCGCACCTCCGCTTCCTGCCAGCTGATGACCCATCCCGGGTTTCGTTGACTGACCGCACTCTGTTTTTTTGGATCTGTATTAGCGCGGATGGGTGCTTCGATGGCAAAATTTGTGATGGTTGTTTGCCAGTTAGCCATGCGCGTGTCTTCAGTTACAACAACATTCGTTTGACCGGTTACTTTACCATAATATTTCTGAGCAGGTGGCTCATCAGGATTCTGGAACCAGCGGGTAAGTTGATGCAAATCGCCATTGAATGCCAGCGAGCCGATGAATGAGGGCGTTTTGATTTCGGCATTAGGTAATTGAATTTCCAGTTTTTGGCCGTTGACAGCAAGGGCGCTACCACGATATGAGATGAGAGACGCTTTCAAATTCCGTTTACGGCGATCCCAGCTGCCCGAAGTTTTAATCGTGGCCTGTGGTTCATCAATCCAGAGCGTAGGTGTATCTATACGGACATTTTTCAGAGTAAGATTCGTATCTTCATGTACGATAAACTGGTTACTGACAGAGACAGAAGAAGCAAACTGAACTTCGCCGCCCAGCTCTAAATTCTGTCTGGCCAGGGGGCGCACGCGATCTGCCCAGGAAGCGAGTTTACCCTTCAACTGAATTTTAAACGGGAGTAATTTTTGTTCGATCGATGAATCCTGATTTCTGTTGACAGTCGTAGGCTGTTCGAGTTTGGCCTGAAATGCATCCTGCCCGGCGACCAGAGTCACAATAAATCGATCAACGTGAATTTGTTTGTCGTCGGTTTTTCCAGCACCATCTACGGTCAATTTCAACAATGGTTCCTGCCAGTCACGTCGATCGGGTAATGCCATCTGAAGGTTTTCGAAATTCAAAAAAGAGAGAGTTTCCCATTCGTTGTCGGTGATTTGAAAACCGATTTTTCCAGCCATTTTCCCTTTCAGGGAAACGGCCTGCAGATCCAGAAATTGTTCCAGATGACTGGAAAGTTGATCCAGATTCGCATTGAGATTAATGGTCAGATGCTGGGCATTACCGGTTCCCGATAACTCCAGAAAATCGGAGTCACATTTTAAAGCGAGGATTTCATAAGACTTTGGTTGTTGCAGAATTTTCATGTTTAAAGAGATTGGTTGCTGCCAGCGAATTTCCCGCTCCTGGTTTCGTCCAGTCAGATCAGATGATTTCAGGGAAACGAACCAGATCGTCTCGGTCGGTTGTTCTGGCTGGTCAGGATCATGATTGGAGATTTGAAAATCCACGTTTCCGGATGTGATTTGCATTCCGGGTTTAAGATGAATCGTTTCCGGCAGTTGTCGTGCCGCTTCTGCCAGGTCCAGATTTCCAGAGAGATGCATGCGGGAATTGAGGAAACCGGTAAGTTTCTCACGTTTACTTTCATTTTGCAGGTCAGCCCAATTGAGACTGCCTTTCATCGTCACGTTACCCAGCTGAGAGTGCGCGTGTATTTCTTTGAAGTGGATCACACCGTTAGCGGCTAACGCATCGATGTTTCCTTTCGCGAGTTCGGTTTTGATTTCATCATCGCCAATCCATTCGGGAGCACTGAAATTGAAAGGGGCCGCTTCCCAGTCTCCCACAACGGCAAACCGCGGTTCTTCTTTTGTGCCCGACCATTTCACTTCCAGGTTCGAGTTGGAAATTCCACTGAGCTGTGCGTCTGGTGAAAGGGCGCTGATGAGTGGCGTTAATTGATCGAGATCGAAAAAGCGTGTTTTAAATTTCAATTCTCCTGAGCGCGACTTCTCTTTTTTCCCGGCATTATTGATGTTGACTGTGAATGCAATCTCGGCGGGGTTCGTAACCTCTTCATTTTCCGCAAGTGACTGCACCCAGCTACCTTCGACGAGTACAGGTTCCGTGCGTAATTCGGGACGGATGACAGTGACTTCCATGCCGGTGAGCCAGGGGATCTCTTCAGATTCCGGATTGACGACATACAAATCGAGATTGGTCAGATGCAATTGCAAGGCCTGCTGACTGCCTGTGGAATCGGTTTTTTCTTCATCTGGTTTGCCTTGTGGATGCTCCTTTGTGCCTTTATTCAGAATCGCTGTGAATAAGTCGCGATTGGCAATTCCCTGATCATCGATATATGTCAGACTGGTCACACCATCGATTTGAACATCGCCGACATTATGTCGATTTTTAACAAGTTCCCAAAGTGTTTTCTGAGTTTTGATTTCACGAATCAGAACAACGTCACGACCTTCAAAATCCTGCATGGCGATATCCTGGAAAACAGCCGGCTGCATCCAGCCGAGTGAGACTTCACCAGTATGGATTTCTCCAGGATAGCGTTTGAGAATTTGTGGCAGGATCGAATTTTTAAGTGAAGTGCTGGAGATGATCGCAGGCGCAAACCAGATCAATACGCACAATCCGATCAAGAAGACAAAGATGATGCGCCCTGTCGAACCGCGTTGAGTTTTTGCTTTTTCAGGAGATGATTTCTGACTGGTTGTTTGTCTGGCATTCTCTGACTGGGACATATCAAATCCTGTTTCCATTCCCTGTTACAATTTCTGCATGCAGGAACACAAATTTTCATCCGTGTTTGTCGTCTGATAGCCCGTACGAATAACTATACGAGAGTTTTCAGGCAGCGACAATGTGGTTTCTGTAAAATCGTTGATTATATCAATTCAGTTTGGCTCGAATAGATCATTCTGCAAGAGTCGCGTCGACTTGAATCATTCGCATGTCATGGATCAATAGTTCAAATCGTTCCTGTACCGAATCATTGAGCGTTCCCTCTTCTGACCAGTCTCCATCGTGAGTATACAAAAACCGGGGTACGATGACCGAGCGGAAATCGAGCATCAGGTGATTAGCGAATGACATCACCGACATATAACTGCCACCGCCACCTGCCGCACAAAGGAAGCTGATCACTTTATTTGTAAACGACCGGCCGGTCAGCTCAATAATATTTTTGGCTGCCGAGTTCACGTCATAACAATAAATCGGTACCGCAAATACGATATGCGAAGCCTGTTTGACTGACTCGGCAATTTTGGCAATGTCCGCATTGCCCCAGCTCGCATTTGAACCACACATTTCAATGTTCAATTCGCGAAGATCAAATAACTGGCATGGGACGCCATCAGCAATGAGATGTGATTCCATTTGACGTGCAAGAATTTGTGACTTCGATTTGGGATTTAAGCTTGTTGCGATAATCGTGACATTTTGCATTTGCGATTTGCCTGATTGATTTGTCAAAAGCAGGACCTGCTTTGACTGGTATTAAGACCGTACTGCTCATGTTACGGGTTATGGTCAAAACGAATTTCCAGTGGAGACGCATCCCATCTTAGTGTTGCTCCCCCTTCTGTGTCCAGCACGTGAATTACGGTCGATTTCACTAAATTTTGTCGAGGATCCCTCTTATTTGAGACCTCGTTTGTTAAGATGGTGTCGATTACTAACTGATCTTTAGAAAATACAGCAGGCCATTATGAACGATCAACAACCCGTCAATCCATTCCGGCGTATCCTCAGAAGTCTGGGCCCCGCCATTATTACTGCCTCTGTAGTATTGGGACCGGGCAGTATTTTATCGGCTTCCAAGATCGGCCACACTTATGGTTATCAGATGATCTGGGTGCTGGTGATTGCTGTGATCATGATGATTGCGATGACGGCACTTTCAGCACGCCTGGGAATTCAATTGAAGGGCACGATCTGTGATGAGCTGGCAAGCCGCGCGGGTCGTCCGGTCGCTGCTGCAATTGGCATCATCCTGTTTTTGATCGCCGCCTGTTTTCAATTCAGTAACAACCTGGGAATCCTGGCTGCGGTTGAGCCTTTCATCGACGAAGGCAGCAATATTTCATTGTGGATTATCATCGGCATGAATGCCTTTATCATTATGGCTTTATATGGATTCAAACATCTCTATGGTTTGATTGAAAAATTGATGAAACTGCTGGTCGGCATCATGATGATCGCTTTTGCCATCAATCTGTTCCAGGTTAAGCCAGACTGGCTGGCTACGCTTTCTGGTTTTATCCCTTCGATCCCTGAAGGGACATTCGATACGATTCTACCGAAGTGGGATGCGGGTAAAGATAAAGTCATGGACCAGATGACACCGCTCGTTGCGTTATACGCAACGACTTTTTCTGTGGCGGGGGCCTTTTATCAATCGTATCTGGTCAGACAAAAAGGTTGGACCAGAAGCGATCTCAAGCAAGGCCTGACCGACTCGGTTCTCGGCATCAGCGCACTGGGGCTGATCACGATGATGGTGCTGATCACAGCAGCATCCGTTCTCTATCAAAATCCAGATATCACCAAGTTGGGGTCCGTGGCTGATGTCGCAAAAAGTCTGGAACCTGCATTTGGTAAATCAGCCATGATTATTTTCTCACTGGGTATTTTTGCAGGCGCCTTCAGTTCGTTCCTGGTCAACGCGATGATTGGCGGATCAATTCTGGCAGACGGTTTTGGTTTAGGGGGTTACATTGATCTGAAGTGGCCGAAACTGTGTACTGTATTTGCTTTGCTTGTAGGAATGTTTGTCGCAATTTATACGAAGACTATGGGACAAAAGCCGGTGGGTCTGATTATCTTTGCGCAATCTCTGACTGTACTGGGGATCCCGATGCTGGCAGTTGCCATGCTCTGGCTGGCGACTCGCGCCGACATGAAAGGCGAAAACAAGATTCCCGCCTGGATGAAAATCCTGGGTTACCTTGGCTTGATTTCGTCCATTTTTCTGGCGCTCAGAACAGCCGTCAAATTGCTGCTGCCATTGCTGAATTAATAGCGGCTTAAGTTTCCAGTTTTAGAGAGCTTCGCTGCAATATCATCGATCTCCATCATATTGCGGCATTCTATTTCATCAGCTAAATTCAGCAGTGGGAAGCATGTTGTCTGGTAAAATCTCATTAATTCGAAATGCCAACTGGATCAGTCGCATTTGAGAGTGATCCAGAAAATCAGCTAACTGTATACAAACAAGTTAGCGGAAAGAGTGTCGGTTACTTTAGACCTGTTTGTTTGCAACCTGGGGGGTTCTGAATCAATAGCATCTCGACCATTTCTTTTGAACGCCCCTTGAGACGTTTGGTATAGGGACGCAGTGCTTCGACCAGTTCGGGAGTTAAGTGATTACAAAAAACGGTATAGAATTGAAAAGGTTCCTTGTGATTAAGGTATCTTTCAAGGACGGCGTAATGTTTGTGATGCAGGAATTGTGATAACAATTGACCTCGATCAAAGCCACCTCCGATTGAGTTTGGTGGCATCGTTTCGAGTTTCAACAGCTCTTCAACGGAAAACAGAACACCCGAATTGAGCCAGTAGCTCACCAGATGCAGACTCTGCCAATCGTGCCGTAAAACGAAAGCATCTGAGGACAGATAATTCATCAGGGTTTTGTGTGCGGCATCTGATTTGATCTGAACCAGCACATGTGGAATTTTAGAATAGCGCATCGCCATATCTGCTATAGTCATAGGGTTTGAATCATCTGCTCGTTCATCTGCCAGGCTCTGATCGCGCATCAGCGAAATCAGTGTTGGTTCTGCCCAGCGAAGCGCTGTTTTATTCCGAGTTTTTCTGGTACCGAGTTCTGGAAACACACCTAAACAATATAAAGCATCGGGTAGTGCATCCACATCATGATTCTGAACGCTCTCGAGCAGGAAGGATCTGCCGCGCTTGTCGTTGAGATGGGCCAACATTGCCGCATAGATCAAACGGATGGTGCGGTTTAATTTCGCATCATTCATCCGTCCTGCTAGAACATCACGCGTCTTCGGCGTTACTTCCTCAAGAACGGAGCGAATGATTTTTTCATGACCCCGAATATAATATCTTGCTTGTGCTTGCTTATTTTGACCACGCCAGGGTGGCTGAACTCCGCACGCACTTCAGGTACTCCTTCGTTCAAAGGATGAAAAGTACCGTAAATGGGTTTGTTTCTTTCGTCTTCGAACGTTTTCTGCTCGAGAAATTTGATCTTTGCTTCCTGAATGACAAAACTAGAGCCATCCCGGCTTTCCACTATCCGCCCATATTTTTCGAATATGAGTAGCGGACGATTCTCTAAAACTAGTCTACCACTCACTCGGACCGACACATCTCGAGCAAGTTTGTTTAACTTCGTTTTCATTTCATCTGGCAATGCCAAATTCAGATACAGGTATAGTCCCTTGTATTTAAAATAACACTGACTCGGATACTTAGTGAGAATTCCTTCCAGAGAAACATTCTGATCTAAGAGTTCGCTCAGAGTGATCAAATGCCAGAAGGCTGCTTCAATGCGAAAACCATCTTGATTCTTTCGCAGCGTACCGCGCACGAACACACGTTTGCCTGCAACCGATATCGGCCAATTGGTTAAATTTGCTATTTGTGCCTGATCTGCGTCTGTTTCGAGAATACCGTCGGGAGCCGCGGATCCTTCGAATGTTGTTTCACGATTGACCAGGTCAGAAAACCTGAAATACCGCGCGGGCACTGCTTTCAGCTCATTCACGACCAGAGTAATTGCTTTCTGCTCGCAATAGATACGCCCCTCCATAATCCGACCGCGGATTTTATAGAAAGTATATCGGTCGAGTGCTTTGAAATCTTCGTCGGTTAGCCAACCACCTCGTTTAGCGCGGCATAGATGAAAATGAATTTTGTCCTGATTGGCTCGGCCATCAATCCACATTCCGTGTAATGCAGCATAGCCAGGACTCAATGGCCCAACAACTTCGATCTCGCTGCCGATGGGGAACTTTACACCGTCGATCACAAAATGATGATCGCCACGACTGATTTCTCCGCGTGCCGGTGTGATGAGACAAGCTGCGAGTAGAATTGCCGCGTGGATGATGATGCGAAATGGCTGGCTGGCTGTTTTGAGCATAGTCCCTCCCTGAAATATGTTACGATTGTTGATGCTGGGGCAACGGATTATAGCAAAATCGTGAGCGGGAATTACATATCACATGGGATGCAAAACCACTTTGCAGCGAACTTGATTTAACTACTTGCCTTGCCTCGTTCTAGTTCACTCGGCTGGCTGAAATCGTGTGATCGAAGTTGCTTTATTTTTACAGAGTCTGGTTTGCTTTCCAGTGAACTTGTTTCAGCTTGAAGATTTCTGTGGGTCGATGCGGTATCTCAGTCGGTTTCGAAAAGTCAGTGTCCCAATCAAGATTGAGTGTGTCTGAACCGGGAGCCGTTCCTGCGCGGGCACTCAGTGAAGGAATGCGCTCGAACTGAATTGGTGGTGCTACCCGCGTAAGCAGACCGAGGCGGCTGTCCTGATCGACCAGATATTTTTCGAGGTCTTCCCTGGTGATCGGCACCGGCGTCTCAGTGTTATTGTGATATCGGGTTGCTAACATTGCGGTCTTCGCTAATGCCACACGAACGAGCCAGCTTCCCCCTTCCGTGGCGCGACGAATCAGTGCCGCGGTGACACCGAGAGCCCCCAAAAGGCCTGTACCATAATCGTTGAAGTAAGCAGGAATCAGACTGAGTTGAGATTGGTTTGCGCTGTGGATTTTAGCAAGTCCTGTGCAGCTCTGTGCGAGTTGCTCCCATCCACGACGCTCTGCCCACGGCCCCTGGAATCCATAACAGTCGAGTTGCACTATGATCAGATTCTTTTTTCGTCGCGTCAGTTCCTCAATCGAAAAGTCGGCACTCGCCATCGCACCATGGCGGAGACCGTCAATGAATACATCGGTAGTCTCAAGTAAATGAAAGATAAGGCTACGATCGCGTTCGGACCGATAATTCAGATACGCTGCTTTCTTGCCCCAGCCGGTTTCCACTTCAAATGGGAAAATGTGGTCCAGGTAGGGGTGGCGTCCATGAATGACGTCTGCCCCTTGTTCAGCCAGACTACGGCCGATGGTCGGTCCAGCGAGGACACGCGCGAATTCGAGAACCCGGATCTTTTCGAGGGGGCGATACACGTCTTCCGAGAACGGTTCGGGCTTTCCTTCGGCGATTTTTGTCAACTCAATTACTGGCGCAGCGGCGATGGCTTTCCCTTGTGGATGGTTAAGCCATTCCTCCTGGTCTCGGACGATGGTTGTGCAAAGTCCCAATTCGGAAAGCTGGTCTTCCAGATTCTGTGCGTTGTGCTTTCGTGTTGCTTCGGCGATTGCGTCCTGCTCTCCCACGCAGTTCAAAAACTTCAGGATACCTTCCCGTAGATGAGAGTACGCTCCGTTATACACCACATGCCGATGGTCCTTTGTCTCGAAAAAATTATTCACAGGTGCGTGCACCGGTGAAATATCAAGCTGCCAACCTTCCTGAAAATGATAGGCAATGGAATTCAAGACCAATCCTGCATGTCGGCGATCCACGCGTATTGACTGCGAACCAAGCCCCCGCATCTGTCCGATTGTCGCTATCGCTTTTCCGAGTGCGGCAAGCGCTGCCGTTGCAAAATCATGTGTGGCAACAGGCGAGTCGATATATCCCGGTTCTTGAATGATTTCGAGCGGACATCCGGAATCAAAGTCGACTTCCAATGACTTGGTGAGTTCGTCATAGATTTGTTGTTGCGTTTCAGTCGCATGCATCCTGTAACTCGCTTATCCAAACCCTCAGGAGATGAGAGCCAAAGTCTACGGTATCAACGATTGATTTTCAGCTTCGGTCTGATAGATGGTAGCGAATAGAATGCGGATGTACAAATTTTGTTTCTCGGGAATGTATTAGAATTTTGCTGCTTCTTTTTATTCACCGACAAACAAAAATTGGACCGCGTCGGCGATGACGTATTTTCCGCCTGTACCTTCATTCGATATTTTGACCCAGCCTGATTTGCCAGCCTGAAATCGATAAACGCCTAGCGTGCGGAACAATTTTTTATGTTCGGGAACTTTCTGCTGGTCGATGCGCATCGTTGTTTTTCCGTCGGCATGCTGGACGGTGATCGGGGTATTCGTTGATCGGCGGATGTTGTAACAATGCGAGAGCCGAACTTCGTAGCGGCCGGACTTAGGTAGATCGGGTGTAAAAATAACGGCTTTCTTCCCCTTCCCTTTCTTCTGATCATGTAAATAGCCGAGCCCTACATAAGGGGGCGTATGGGTCGAATATTGCCAGGTGCCGATTAATTTCGCCTCTGTTTCATCGACAACGATTCCCTTCAATTTGGTGGGATCAGCAACGACAAACGGTACCAGTTCCGGCTTATCGACTTCGCCAGGCGCATGGGAGTTGGCAACCGCATCGGGGTGTGGTTTTTGCTTGGGAGCAGGATCCTTTGCATTCGCTTGTTCTTGTAAGGCCAGTAGCAAGGCGAATACGAATGCTGCGAGAAAAAATTGTTTCATTATGCAACCTTCCGGAATTGATACAAAAAATGATGTTGAGAGAGTTCTAACTTAAAGAAGGATTCATTCAACATTACAAAGATTTAAGGTGCTTACCGTATATTAACAATTTTCAAGAAACCAGGTATTAAGTTCTTCAATCTTTGATCTGATTGCGGAAAGTCGCCGTGGATGTAGTTTCTGAGTCAAAGCTGGGAAAACCCATTCTGGCTTCACAGCGTAATAGGATTCTACATTAGATTGGTTTGGCATGTTTGTATCGATCGGAAAATCAATCGGCTCTAAAAATGTAAGAAGACAGCAAATGATTTGATCATCATTTAACTCATACTCATGTGGAGTTGGACTTCCATCGGAGAGATAATATGTCAGCAGAAAGTCCAAGACACGGGTATCTAATTGGCAGTCTTCATCAAATAAGTCGATTAAAAACGCAGGAAGAAATTTCACGAATCCATGGTAGGACATAAATGCAGATACTGCACGATGGTATGAAATCAATGCGTGGTCAATTTGGTCCCATGATTTTCCGGTGAAATCTCGGATGATTTCTTCATTGTCATCACCCTCATACCATCTTCTGGATTCAATTAACTGACTACCATCAATATCAACAAAATGTTTTTCAGGAGGAAAGCAGTCGTTAATACAGTCAATAACAATTTGAGAATAATTTTGATTCCAGTCCTTGTTTTTTACGATTATCATAGAATGATATATCCGAAAATGCTGAATTATAGTCTAGCCAGAAGCAACAAAACTTTACCTTTGAGACTAGATGGCCCAATCAAAACAAGATTCTTAACTGACACTTTGAACTTGTATTGGGTTCAGCTTTTGCGAGGTCTTAACACATCCTGGCGCTTCGTATTTTTCGGTCTCATAAGTGATTTTGTCACAAATAATATCATGCAAAAAATCACTGATGGCTTGATTTCTATTTTTGAGGCGGAAACAGTTCTTTAATCGAATCGATGGTCTGTTCTGTGAGCACCTGGCCTCCTTTGTGGCCGACGATGTTGCTTTCGATGACGGCGCTGTAGCTGCCACCCAGAACGGCTCGTTTGTTGGGAACGTAGGTGCCTGCACCGCAGAGTTGGATCACAAATGTTTGTAATGCAGGACTGCGTGCTTTCATTTGTGTTCCGAAATCGTTGAATAGTTCGAAATCATTGGTTGCGAGCGCGACATCACCCAATCGAATGGTGTGTAATTCCATGCGATACGGTTTTGCTGTTCCCGTTTTTTGTTGCGCATAACGATCGAGTACCGATTGCTTCCAGTTTTTGATCCAGACTTTGGAGGGATCTTTCGCATAGGCGGCGACTTCTTTTTTCACGCGGCTAAAGTCTTCTTCGGTGACGATGCGTAATGGGAGTTCAATCGTCTTGACTTTATGAACGAAAATGGGATCCGTATGCTTTTCTTGACTGGCGCCGGCGTAGGCTTCTTCCCAGCCGACAACGATACGTCGTGCGATTTCTTCCAGCAGTGTCAGCCCACGCAGTGTTCGCATTCGTTCTTCTGACTTTTTTCGATACATGGAACGCGGTACCTGATCACCGCCGGCACCTGTCCAGCCCAGGACGTGCAAATCTTTGCCATACCTGGCACGCAGCGTCTCACGCACAGGATGCCAGAAGTCAGCGTTAACCGAACTTCTGCCTTCAACCGCTTGTGCAGGGCAGGCAACGTTGATCGCTGTGGCAATCAACTCGTTTTTTGCATCCCAGAAAAACAAGACTTCCAATCCATGGTCTTCGTAGCCTTCAATACCGCGAAAATTTTTTGTATCGGTGCGGCCATACATTCTTGCTAATCCATTGGCATACAAGGCACGGCGATTTTCCGCAACGACAGCGTGTCCCAGACCCCAGCCGACACTGGCTGGCTGTTTGGCGTTCCATGCTTTTACAACAGCGTCTGCGATTCGCTTTGATGCAAATTCAACATATTCTTTGGGTTGTGTGATACCCTTTGAGGGCAGGCTGTATCGGCCTTCAATTAAAGTGGGCGCCGTATGTGTATGTGTGGCGTTCAAAATGACTTTAGTAACATCGACTTCTTTAAGTTGCTGTTTGAGATGCTCGCGCACTGCTTCCAGAATTCCGCCACGAATACAAACCAGATCACACGAAACGAGAATTGCATAGTCGCTGGTTTTGTCTCCCTCGCGCGATTCCAGGACCAACACAGTTGCAGTGACTTCACTTTCCACTTTTTTCGCAATGCGTGTTCGCATTTGTCCGGTGAGAGAAACGGGCATGTCGGGTGTGATACTGACGGTTGCCCCGCCGACATAAAGATCGGCCGCATTGCACCGTGATTCTGTAGCCGCAACTAACAGGAATGTGGTCATGAGAGTGATTGGAATTCCGGCATAACGATCTGGAGACCGTTTCTTGAAGGGGAAAAAAGTGTTTATGTCCATTCGAAAGAATCTCCAGGTGCTTCGTTATATATGATTGGGTCCTGACGCCGTATTGGGATTACTTCCCGTAGTTCATCTTTGGTTGCCTCTATGATATCGGGTACGATATGGGGGTGCAATTTATTAAGCAGCTTTGTCGAATCTCAATTGATGTAAGCGGGAAGGCAATTCGCGAAAGTGATCTTTTCATTTCTTTTCACAGAAGAAGGGCGTCCTTTTGCTCAGGTTAATTGTGAGAGTTCAAATAAGCCGGGTTAGAGAATATTGGAATTCGAGATGAATTTGTGCGCGACTTGGAGCAGGAGAAGGTCAGACGTGGTTAATCGAGAGTGAGTTAAGCGCGAATTTGTCGTCAATGTGGTTCGAAATGGCACTTTAAAGCATGCACATTGTGAACTCGAATTGATGGTGTTCAACGAAATCGGTCTAAAACCAGTGGGTTTTATAGTGACAGAAACAACAGGGAGAAACAGTTTCACTATCAGAATTAAAAATGCTCGCGCGCGCGACGCATATTTGGACAGTTTCGAGTTTGTCGCGGGTGTGTCAAGTGGAACAATGGTCACTGAAAATATAGAGGTGCGATGGGGGTTTGAACGCCTTGCTATATTCAAGTGAAATTTATTGATTGGTAACGTGTGCTGCGCATGAAAAAACAGAGTCACTCCTGATCGATTATCAGGAGCGACTCTGTTGTGTTTTCAATGGGTTTTCAATTAATAAGTCAGCTGGTGATACAAAAATTATTTATAGAACGCAGCCTGATTCAATTTGGAAGGAGCAGGTGGAACAGGTTGTGTTCCATCGTTCTTTTTCGGTACCACAACAGGTTCAGAAGTTTCCGGAGCTTCTGTGGAGTAATAAACGGGTCCACCGAATTGATGACCTCGGCAGTGTTTACAGCCATGACCTTTGCAGGAGCGGCAATCACGTGTGTGGTACATGCTTGGATCTGGTGGTGGAGGAATCATGCCTCGACGTGGTTGCCAGGTCGGCACGCTCTGATAATAAAAGCCGAGTTGTGTGGTATCGGTTGGCATGTAAATCTGCGGGTAATTCGCAGGCCCCGTCGGACCAGGCTGCCCCATGTACTGGTTAGAATAATACCGCTGATATTGAACCGGCGTTCTCTCGATACTGCGTGCAGAAGGAGGACACCATCCGTGGCCCGGTGATGTGTGGCACTTCCTCAAAAAGGCCCGACCTTCGCGCGATGAGTAGTATCGATAACTACCACCTCCATCATACCGGTTTGAATATCCGGGAGGACAATCGTAAGAGTATCCATTCCCGTATTCTTTGTGAGACACTTGTTGGGCGGCTCCTGTTTTCTCATCAGCGCTGACATCCGTGGCAGCACTGGCCATGAAGCCGGTCACCGCCAGAATTGAAAGCAATTGCACATTTAAGATTCGCATAACAATATTCCTGGAACCCCTGGAGGATAATAGTATTTGTATTTACAGAGCAATAATCATTGAACAATGCAATTATTGAACAATACGAGTTACTGGAGTAATACGGCTTGAAGGAATCCCCCAGCCATAGTTGTAGGTATGACGAACATTAGGGGCCAGTGGAACGGCGACGGGTACGCCATAACCCTGTGCTCCGTAAAGCTGTCCATCGCGTTGATCGAACTGATAAGGATCAACGGCGTATGTCATTTTGTAATGTCCGAAGGGAGGACAACCTTTGCCTCCGCATCCCGTTGGAATGAAGTAGCCAAACTTGCAGCGAAGAAATTCACGTAATGAACCTCGTTTTCCGATACCTGCAGTTCTGCGACAACCCGAACGACACTGCGGGCAGTTACTGTCTGAGTAAGCAGCACGGTCGGAGTAGGAGTAAACGTGCTTGTGTTTACAGCCACATTTATCTTGAGAGTGTCCTACTTGCCTGACAGGAGAGACAGATCTCTGGTTCCGGTTCAAGCTGCGTGGTTCAGCACTTTGTGGGTGTTGTACGGAAAGTGCTTTAACGATTCCATCGACTCTGGCAGGTTCAGCAGCTTGCAAGCCTTGAGCTGACAGAGCTGAGAAGATCCCCGTCAGTACGACAAGTCCCACCGATTTATAAGTAATATTGTGCATGTTAATATTTCCTGATCGAATCTCAGAGCTTAATAGCTCAGAGTGATAAACGTTTCTGATTCAAACAGCGTTTCCCACAGGAACTGCTACCTTATCATCGGAGGAATGAATCTAGGGAATAATCCGAAATCTGATTTGTATTTTACATGAACCTGAGTGCCTTCCAGCTTCCATCGTTCATGAGAACGCATTCCGAACGGTGTCCACATCCAGCCACCTTTCACGTTGTAATAGTATGGTCCATACATGGCTTTGTATTCATGAGCGTAGAGCATTTCCTGGGGAGCCAACGCCTGATTTGTAATCACAGTGCGTCCGACATAGTCGGGGATACCTGGTTTGGGAGAGGGATACATTGGTGCTCCCAACTGAGGATATCCGGGTAATACAGTCTTGCCTGCCATTGATGGCATTGGCTGAGCTGCTTTATTGTATTTGTGATCTTTAAAGTGTCCGTGAGAATAACTAATCGGCCGTGCCTGTTGTGTATTCTGTAAACGAGCGGGTGTAGAATAGATCACCTTTGGCTGATTGCTGACCTGACGAATATAATTCCCCTGGCTACGACGGCCTAATTTGGGACGCTTTGCAAATGAGCTCTTTTTCACAGGACGGGATGCATTCTCCCGTTCATGGCTGACCTGTTTGATATTGCCTGGCTTGGGAGTCGACCGGGAAAATTTCTTTTTCAACCAGCTGACTGGATTATAATTTGTTTTTTTCGCCCGTTTTTCCTGCTGGACAACTGCATTATGGACCGTACCTGGTTCCGCAGCCTGCAGAGCCGGCGCCATTAGTAAAAACGCCGGTAACAGCCCGGTAAGCAGGGTTACCTTGAGACTCGAATGAGCCATAACAATCCCTCCCTGGATTATATTGTGGATTATCCACCATTGAGACTGTGCCAGAAGGTCATCTGACCTTCTCAGTCAACTATAATGATCAATTGTCTTCTTCAGAACCGTGATCGGTTCACAAGCGGGTCAAAGTCATTTCACAAAATCAGGAGAAAACTTGAATTGCAGGATATTCCACTTTTCAAATCTCCGACCAGTTTTGTATGTTTCAATCGCCCGGCAGTGACTCTCAAAAATGAAAGTCACTAATCCAAATTTCGGCTGGCAGGAATCGTCGGAATGAGTCATTTTGTAACTACAATGACGATTCGTCCTATTTTCCCGAATTATCGTCTATTTAACGGGTTACGAGTGCCCTTATCTGTTCAATAATCGTTTCAAAAGATACAATCGCTAGCGTCTGCACAGGCGGCAAAATCAGCATATTTTTCTTAAGTTACCAGACAAGATGATCCGAACTCATAGAGTAAGATCCCCTGAATCAAATGGGATTTGAAAGCAACTTCATCTTAGAGATTCGTGTTGAGTCATTAATATTTGGAGAGAGTTTTGGCTAAACGAAAATCAGCTAATCAAGGCAAAGCAGGAAGCAAGAACGGACAAGCCACAAACGATACAGATCGCATTGAATATGTTCCCATCAGTGAGGAAACGCGAAGACGATACCTTAATTATGCGATGTCTGTTATTACGTCGCGTGCATTACCTGACGTCCGTGATGGCCTCAAGCCGGTTCAGCGTCGTATTTTATATGTGATGTATCAGGACTTACGTTTAATGGCAAATGCGAAGCCACGTAAGTGTGCTAAGATTTGCGGGGATACAACCGGGAATTACCATCCACATGGAGATGCATCGGTCTACGATGCGTTAGTTCGGCTTGCTCAGGACTTTAACCTGCGCTATCCGTTAATTAATGGCCAGGGGAACTTCGGTTCGATTATGGGACTGCCGGCTGCAGCAGCCCGTTATACTGAAGCGCGGCTGACCGGCATTGCCGAGCATTTGATGAATGAGTTGCGTTTCCAAACAGTTGAGATGCGTCAAAATTACGATGGAACACGTAATGAACCGGTAGTTCTTCCAGCACGTTTCCCCAACCTGTTGGTCAATGGAGTACACGGAATTGCCGTAGGTATGGCGACAAGTATCCCACCTCATAATCTAGGTGAAGTCATCAAAGCCTGTACGCATCTTATAAACAATAAGAGTGCGACCGTTCCGCAACTCATGAAATACATTAAAGGTCCGGATTTTCCAATGGGTGGCCGTATCGTTACTGACAAACGATCATTAACAAGTGTTTATAAAGAAGGCCGCGGTCCTGTCAAAATTCGGGGCGAGTGGAAAATTGACAATGATAGACGCTCGAAAGGAGCCAACCGTGTCATTGTATATTCTGTTCCCTATGGTGTCGAAACCGGCTCTCTTCTTTCTGAAATCGGGGGAATTGTTGAAACGAGAAAGCTTCCGCAACTCGTTGATGTAGCTGATGAAACCGATGATAAAAATGGTTTGAAGATTGTTCTCGAAATCAAGCCTGATACGGATCCCGAAACAGTGATGGCTTATTTATATAAGCACACTCACCTGGAACAGAATTTTTCGGTGAATCTGACATGTCTTGTGCCCGATGAAGCTGAGGTACTCACGCCACAACGCTGCGATTTAAAAGAAATGCTGCAATATTTTCTGGATTTTCGTTTTATATCGGTCCGGCGTCGTTTTGAATATCAGCTGGAGCAGTTATTAAAGCGGATCCACATTCTTCAAGGCTTTAAAATCATTTTTAATGGCCTGGACAAAGCACTAAAGTTAATCCGGGCCAGCAGTGGCAAGCAAGATGCAGCGAAGAAACTTATGGCGAATTTTCGTCTGGATGAAATCCAGACAATGGCGATTCTCGAGTTACAACTGTATCGCATTTCCAGGCTGGAAATTAATTCAATTCGCGAAGAACTAAAAGAAAAACAGGCAGAAGCAGATCGAATTCGTCGATTACTGGCATCGAACAAACGGCTTTGGAAAGTAGTTGAGAAAGAATTAAATGAACTTGCGACAGAGTTCCCGGAAAAACGTCAGACCAAACTCGGTTCCTCGGAGGAAATTACTGAATTTGATCCGCAGGCTTATATTGTCCGAGAAAACACAAACGTCGTCGTTTCGAGAGAAGGCTGGATCAAGAGAGTGGGCCGGCTGAAAACCAAAGGGGAAACACGTGAACTTGACAAAACGCGAACTCGAGAAGGCGACAGTGTATTAGCAGTGGCGCCCGGTAGTACTCTAGATCATGTGGTATTTTTCTCCAGCGATGGGGTTGCTTATACATTACCTGTCGAGCAGGTGCCTGTTTCTTCCGGGTATGGCGAGCCTCTTTCGAAGCATGTGCGACTCGGTGATGGTGTAAATCTGGTCGCTGCGATCACAACTGATGCTCGATTCACACCCGAAGACAAGTCAACCCGCCGAAAACCAATCGCGACTCCACACCTGTTAATTGTGACTGAAAAAGGTCAGATCATGCGGGTTTCGTTTAGTACGTTCCGCACTGCTTCGACAAAAGCAGGCCGAAAATACTGCCGACTGGGTAAAGATGACCGTGTGGTTTATGCCGGACTTGTTGAAGATGCGGAAACCATGTTTATCGCCACGAAAGACGCGCGCGTATTACACTGTGAAATAGAAGAAGCTGCATTGCTTACGAATGCCGGTAAAGGAGTGAAAGGCATCCGGCTTGAAAAAGGAGACTCCGTGATTGGTGTCGTGCAGTTAAGCCGTCCCAGTGACTGTTTGCGAGCGATTAACACCAGTGGCAAAAAAATGACATTTGGACAAATGAAATATGGAGTCACTTCACGTGGTGGTAAAGGCGTTAAGACGAGTCAGAGGAGTGGTTTTGCAGAAATTCTCTATCCTGCGATTGAAGTAGTTGACTGGGATGAAATGGGAGAAGAGTAAACCAGTTAATTTTTTTCATCTTGGGGAAATCGTGGAGTTGATGTAACATCATTTTCAAATTAGCAGACTATTTTTAGAAATTAATCACAATCATTATGGCAACTGACACAAAAAAATATTCCGCGAAAGACATCGAAGTTTTAGAAGGTCTCGAAGCCGTCCGCAGACGACCTTCCATGTATATTGGAGGAGTTGATATTCGGGGGCTGCATCATCTGCTCTGGGAAATTGTTGACAACTCGGTCGATGAATATCTGGCAAAAGAAGCAGATACGATTGTAGTCACACTACATAAAGATGGCGCGTCGTGCAGTGTGAAAGATAATGGACGTGGTATTCCCGTTGATAAGCACAAGAAGGCGAAAAAGTCTGCACTTGAGCTGATTTTGACAACGTTACATGCCGGTGGAAAATTTTCTGATAAAAATTACGCCCGCAGTGGTGGTTTACATGGTGTGGGTTCCTCTGTAGTCAATGCACTTTCATCCGAGATGGTCGCTACCGTAGTTCGAGATGGACATCAATACATCCAGCGCTACAAAAAGGGAAAGCCGACAACGCCCGTCAAAAAAGTGAAACCGTTTCGCGGGCATGGTACAGAGATCTATTTTTGCCCGGATGCTGACATTTTTCGTCGAGTTCACTTCAACGCTGATACGATCCGTCAACATTTAGAAGATGTGGCGTTTATTCATGGTGGTTTGAAAATCACATTTAAGGATGAGGTTAAAAAAGAGACACACGAATTGTCGCATCCGGAAGGAATTCGCGGGTATCTGGAAAAACTGACTCAGGAACAACAGAAGAAGCCGGTTCACGAACAACTGTTCTTTGCAGAAAAGGAAGACAAGAACATCCGGGTTGAGATGGTCATGCGTTGGACCGATGCGACGGATGAACAAATTCGAAGTTATGTAAACGGGATTCGCACTCATGCCGGCGGAACACATGAAAGCGGTTTGCGTTCCGGAATTGCCAAAGCAGTGAAAAACTACATGGATGTGCATAACATCAAGCACAAGGGGCTTTCCATCACAACGGAAGACATTCGTGAAGGCGTGCTTTGCCTGATTTCTGTTTTTCACAACGATCCCATGTTTCAGGGGCAGACAAAAGAAAAACTGAACAACCCCGAAGTCAATGGTTTCGTGGAAGGAATCGTACGGCCGCTTCTGGAAACGTGGCTGAATAACAATCCAAGTATCTCCGATGCAGTTGTAGGGCGCATTGTTTTAGCGGCACGTGCGCGAATGGCGAGCCGGGATGCACAAAAAGAAGTTCGCCGCAAATCTGTCACGAATCGAAAATCAACGTTACCAGGAAAGCTGCTTGATTGTCGCTCTAACAAACCAGAAGAGTCAGAGCTTTTTCTCGTGGAAGGCCTGTCAGCCGGTGGTACTGCGGCGATGGGGCGTGATAGTCGTATTCAAGCTGTTTTACCGTTACGTGGAAAAGTGTTGAATACAGAAACGTTGGCGATCTCCAAAATCATGGGAAATCAGGAAATCAAGGATTTAGTCGAAACACTGGGAACAGGTATCGGCGGCAGCTTTGATATTCACAAACTGCGTTACAACCGTATTATTCTGCTGATGGATGCCGACAGTGATGGCTATCATATCAGCACATTGTTACTCACGTTTTTCTTCCGACATATGCGGGAACTGATTCGGCAAGGTAAGTTATATCTGGCACAACCACCTTTGTATTGTATCAAAGCAGGAAATGAAAAGTTTTATGCACAGGATGACATCCAGAAAGAAGAAATCGTTGAATCACTGGCGGCAAATCGCAAATTTGAAATCGGTCGCTTTAAAGGGTTGGGCGAAATGACGGCGAGTGAACTCAAAGAGACAACACTGGACCCGAAGCATCGCATTCTACTGAAAGTTGACATTGACAGTCAGTTAGAGGCAGATACGACTTTTAATCAGCTTTTTGGAAAAGACCCGAGTTTGCGTTATGATCTCATTATGGAAGAAGCCGTCGAAGCAGATGATATTGATTATTGATTCTGCGTGAAGCATTCGAGTCATATTGATGAAAAAAGAGGCGACTCAAATGAATCGCCTCTTTTTTGTTTTTTGAAACTGTGAAAAGATCAGTTTATTTTACTGACGCCGTTTTTTCCACAGCTGGTGGAACACTGTCATGTTTTTCCACAGTCAGGTCGTTGCCAACAGTCACTGTTAACCAGCCATCTTTGGTGATGATGTCGGCAATGTTGAGATAAACGGTTCTGTTTTCCAGTTTCGCTTTGATCTGAGAATTTTCAACACGATTCGGAAACGCTTTTTCCATCTTACTTCTTACGACACCAGATCGAGCAATCTGTGCTGCAATTCGCTCAGGTCGAACTACGGCTGATGATTTCACAATTCCACGTGTGATATGAATTTTATCTCCCTCAACCTTGAAATGAAGGGGGACAGTAATGATCTGAGTTGGTACAGCAGTTTCACCTTTTTGTTCGAAACCACAACGCAGGATGATGCTCAGACTGTTATTAGCAATCTGAACTCGAATAGGATCTGTTTTGTCGAATACCAGGATATTGGGGCCTTTGTCTGGATCGACGGGTGGACGCTCCAGCTTGACTTCACGACCTGAAATATCAGAAATCGATTTTTCAAATTCCGTGATCAGTTCCTGATCAGAAATTTTGCGACCTTCCAGTCCCATGCGTGACAGGCTGTTATTCATGACAGACTGGTGTAATTGTAAAATGACACTCTCTTTTGAGGAGATGGTAAAAGGAGGAGAATTCGCTGCCAATTCGCCAGAATCCATCAGACGGGTTCTGATGTAGAGATGGCTGTCAGAGGAAGCAAAGCTGCGCGCTGAAGGAAACAGGTTGTTATCTCTCAAACTCTTGTTGAGTTCGCCACCTACTTTTTCATTAGCTCTTGCAATTCTCTCATCCACTTCCTCGTCAAACCGGGGTCGAACACGATCTCGCACTCTTTGGGCGGCAATGGCTTCTGCTTCACCTTTCAGCTGGTCAGTACGTCGATATGCCATTCTACGTCCCAGCCCTGCCAGCAAAGGGATTCCATCCAGCTTTGTACTGGCTCCGACTGTTGTGTTATTTGCATTTGCCTGGACCCAGGCTGGCTGTGTCTGAAACAAATCGCCATCAAAGTTGATTTCTTTTCCACCCCAGAATTGATGATTACCGGAAGTGTAAATGACTGCTTGATTTGTCGTGCCAGAAGTTTCACTGTTCGTGACACCATTCACTGTCAAATCAAAGCGAAGTGTCGAATCGCTCGGTTGGAAGTCGACGCCGACTTCTGTCGTCGTTGCCTGGTTTCCGGTGACATAGGCTCCCAGAATGCAATCGACTACCGGTCCCGTTTCGCAGGTACTGTTTTTGATCAAACGGTTGACAAAATCTTCGGCTACGACTACTCGCAGATTATAGTTAAAATAATTGTTTCGCAAAGCACTCGTTAATGCACTTAATCCGCCTTGAAGTTCTTTGCGTAACTGGTCATACGCCTTTCGAGCTTCGTATGCACTTTTAGAGCTTTGAGATTCTTCATATGTCTCAAGGCTGCTTACCAAAAGTTTTAATTGACCACGAACTTTACTGATTTCAATTTTGTTCGCTTGACCTTTTGAATCTGCAAGAAATGCAGTGACAGCTTTTTCAAGGTCTTTGAATTGTTTTCGATTGAAAAACTTTCGCTGTGTTGCATCTTTTATTGCACCACGGGATTCAAATTTCTTTTTCAGTGATTTCATGAGATCGAGCAATTCCACTTCGGAATAGCTGTTTTTCAATTCTTTTTGCAGTTGATTTAACTGCAGATAATCTACCCAGCCTTTGCCATTTTGCAGAGAACCCAGGTATTGCTTCAGTGATTTGACAACAGCTTCTAACTCGGCCTGTTTTGCTTTTGCCTGGTTCGCTTTGACAGTTCCCAAATCCTGTTTTAATGTAGTGAGAACAGCATCAGCGATATCAATACGTCGCTGAAGGCGGCTACAGTATTCAGCTAAATCAGCCTGACCATTTGCCTCTTTAATTTTCTTTTGCAGTTTTGATAACGTTTGTTTTTGCTGAACCAGAGTTAAATCTGATTCATACAATTTTCCCAGCAAATCAGAAACTTGCTGCTCCCATTTGACCCACTTCCCTTTGAGTCCTTCCAGAGATTCTCCCGAGAGATCTTCGGGAACTTCTGCAGGCAAGATGCCTTGTAACCCAACCTCCACTGGTTGTTTGGTTTTTGTATCTTCGACAGCCATTGTGGTTGTCACAACCACCGCCAGACTGGCGAAACCTAAAACTGCTAAACTAACCTTTCCAAAATACTGTTGGGTTCTGGAAGGTTTTGATTCCTTTAGAAGCATGTCTGTTCGCACTCCATCGGCAAAGGGATTAGAAAAACGGCTACTTCCCTGTTTTTGTGTACGAGAAAGATTTGTCTCGCGACACAAATTTGTGGGGATGAATTCACCGCTGTAAATAAATTATCGTCATTTAGGGGCAAGGAATATGCGTTGAATTGATACAACATCCCTGCCATTCAACTATTTAAGTATCAAAATCTGTAAAACCCTGCCTGCAAACAGAATCAAAAAATAATCCTGTTATAGAGCAGAATTCGAACGGATCTCTAATGATGAATTTCGCAGAACATTTTAGCCAGACAACCTAGTCTTTGGCATTAGTAAAGTTGAACCGTCAATATTACTGCTGCAAAATATCCAGCTGAATTATAGCACCACTTCTGCGCAGTCTAGTGGACCCGCAAATATTGTGCAATCAACCAAAGCGGCTCGAATTCACAACATTATCAAAATATACGTACGTCCACAGAAAGTGACAATGCAGAGATTGTTTTTTAGTGACATTTCATACAAAAATGAAGAGATACTTGTTTTGAAGATCATTTTTTAATCGCTATCGTAATGAATCATAAGTTGTTCGATTTGGAATTTTGGGAGATGCAAAGTAAATTGGTTCTCTCAACAATATGAAATCAGATAATGGCACCGAAGGAATTTCTCTTGGATTTTCAACAGATCCTGACACCATCACAATTTGCAGCGGTATCGTATCACGAGGGGCCTTTATTGGTGCTGGCGGGTCCTGGTTCTGGTAAAACGCGTGTGATAACTCACCGTATTGCAGCTTTGATTCACTCCCATGTTTCTCCGCGTCATATATTGGGGATTACGTTTACAAACAAAGCATCTGACGAAATGAGCAAGCGGGTTCAGAAACTGGTCCCCGGTTCGCAAGTAGAAATTTCCACTTTTCACAAATTTTGTGTTCATATTCTGAGACGATATGGTAAAGCTGTCGGACTCGATAGTAATTTTTCGATTTTTGATACGACTGACCAACAACAATTAATTCGTTACGTTCTGAACGAACTCGATATTGATACCGTTGCCTATAATCCATCAACGATTGGCTCCATGATCAGTCGTGCTAAAAATGATTTGGTTATGGCTGATCAATTTGTCGAACTGTATCAAGAGTCATTTGGAAATCACCTGCAGGCGGTTGCGGCCCGCGTGTACCCCATGTATCAGAAATTACTACTGGAATCGAACGCAGTTGATTTCGATGACTTATTGTTACACGTTGCCAGTCTTTTAAAAGAATCGCCTGAATTACGAGCGAGCCTGGATGAAAGATATCAGTACATTCTTGTGGACGAATATCAGGACACCAATCTGGCACAATATCAAATTGTGATGGGACTTTCCTTAAACACGCGAAATCTTTGTGTGACTGGGGATCCTGATCAATCCATATATGGCTGGCGTGGTGCAAAAATTGAAAATATTCTCCAGTTTGAACGGGATTTTCCGGACAGCAAAACGATTCGTCTGGAACAGAATTTTCGCAGCACAAAAGAAATTCTTAGAGTAGCTGACAGTTTGATTTCATGTAATCAGAAACGTAAAGCCAAAACGCTATTCACAGATAACACAGAAGGCTCTCCAGTTGAATTGCTCTGTTTCAATGACGAAAGACATGAAGCAGACGAAATTGCAATACGCATTCGAAATGCGATCGATGAGGGAAAATTCAACTATTCAGACTTCGCAATTTTCTACAGAGTCAATTCACTTTCACGAGAACTGGAACTGGCGCTGGCGCGATATAAAATTCCTTATCAACTGGCAGGAAGTGTAGCCTTTTATGAACGAACAGAAGTAAAGGATCTGTTGTCGTATTTAAAGTTAATCAATAATCCGGACGATCGTGTAGCATTTTCTCGAATTGTGAACAAGCCTCTGCGAGGCATTGGTAAAGCAACGCAAAACAAGTTGATCCGCTGGGCAGAGGAACGAAAGATCAGCCTGTTGGAAGCTGCTCACCAGGCGAAAGACTGTTCTGCTCTTTCAAAACGGGGTGCGAATATGCTCTCCCGATTTGCAAAGATGATTTCCGGTTTTTCAATGGCCGATTCCGGTTCGGTTGGACATCTGATGGAAGCCATTATTGACAGCACGCGATTAATTGACAGTTGGAAAGAAAGTCCCGATGAAGAAGACCAGCAGCGTATCTCCAATGTGAACGAGTTATTGTCAACAGCACGAAAATATGATGAAATATTTGGTGAAGAAACAACTTTAGAGGGCTTTCTTGAAGTCAGTACATTGGCCAGCGCTACCGATCAACTGGATGATTCGTCTGGGCAAGTGACTTTAATGACGTTACACGCAGCCAAAGGCCTGGAATACCCCGTCGTTTTTATCATCGGCGTGGAACAAAACCTGATTCCACATGAACGCGTTTTACGTGAAGAATTCCGAGATGGTCTGGAAGAGGAGCGGCGTCTGTTTTTTGTAGGTATCACACGTGCGGAACAACAACTTTATTTGACACAGACACGTGAACGCTCTTTGCGCGGTCGACCGTGGCGAACGATTACAAGCGATTTTCTTAAAGATATTGATGTCGAAGTAATTGATCAGACAGACATCATATTCGATAAAAAAACGAACTTTGATGAGTTTGTTGAATCGATCAAGAGTGGTGAGATTGATCTCAAAGCATTAGATACAGAGACTCCTAAGCGACCTTTGCTAATGACGGGCGCTGATCTACTGAAACAAATACCGGAAGCTGCTGAAATTCCACAGGGCTTCTCCATCGGAATGCGTGTACGTCATCCACGCTACGGGGTAGGCACTGTTATGAGTATGAGCGGTTACGCTCGAAAACGGACGCTCAACGTCTTGTTTGATCGTGAGGAAGAAAGCCAGACATTTATGGCCGCTCATTGTCCCTTACAACCGTTGGGACTGCGCTAACCCGCTTCTGGCTCAAGGCTACTCTCCCATTGTTCCGATAATATAGAGCGTGATACGTACCTCACGACGCTTGAGTTACCATTAAAATATTATCTGTATCAGAATCATAAGTTGTTTCAGATAAACAGCGAAAAGGTTTTTCATGCCTCCACGAAAGAAGCCACCCCGGAATTCTAAAATCCAGGTCCGCAAACATGCCGATCCCGTGGTACATTTGGAGCCTTTTTTGAATTATCTGGAGGCAGAATGTGGAATGGCGATGAATACGGTAGCTGCCTACCGATCAGATGTCGTTCAATTTCTGAACTGGTACAGTAGCCAGAAATCACGACCTGTAAATGAAGTGGATCTGAAATTTCTATCCGGATATTTGCAGCATCTTAATAAGAGAAAGCTGGCAGCATCAACAGTCTCGCGGCATCTGGTTTCGATCAAGCTTTTTTTTCGTTATCTGGTGCTGGAGGGTATCTTGGCTGAGAGTATCGCTGATCTGCTCAACTCGCCCAAACTCTGGAAATATTTGCCGAAAGTTCTAAGCCCGGAAAAAGTGAACGAACTTCTGATGGCCCCCTGTAATGAAGATCGCTATCCTTTACGAGATCGTGCGATTCTGGCAATGATGTATGCCACTGGTTGTCGAGTTACGGAAATTGTGAGCCTGTCTCTCGATGCCGTCAAGCTGGAGGAAGGCTATGCGCGGTGTATCGGAAAAGGGAACAAAGAACGGATGGTTTCATTGAATCCGGTTGCAGTCGCCGCCGTTGAAGCATATATCAAGCACGAACGTCCTGACATGGTAAAACGAAATCCAGCGGAACAGGCAATCTTCCTCAACCGGGGAGGCAAACAGCTTTCGCGGATTATGGTTTGGAATATCGTCAAGAAAAACGCAGCTCGTGTAGGATGCAGCAAAGAAGTCAGCCCTCATACGCTACGGCACAGTTTTGCCACACATATGATGGCCGGTGGTGCCGAAATTCGTGCCCTGCAAGAATTACTGGGACATGCCAATATCCGAACTACTCAAATTTATACGCACGTGGATCATAGCCGCTTGAAGGCAGTACATCAGATGTACCATCCACGAGGATGAATGAAACATTGATTCAGACTATCATTAATAGACTTGCATAATCAGTTTTCCATCAGCGCGATTACCCAGTTGTTCGAACAGCGAGGTATCAGTATTTTCAGAGAGAAATATGACCCTGCCATCTCCGAACCCGAAATTCGCACCGCCTAAGTGATAGCTACCAAATCCCCCCACCTTGAGTAATGGGTCAACTGGTTGTGTGTTCTCTTCTGCTGCGGATTGAACGTGACTATCATTGCCACCCCCAGTTTCAGGATAAGATGCATTAATCGAACTGGTATTTCGCAAGCTGGCTCGTGTACCGGACATCCAGCCCAAGTCACTATCATCAAAGAGTTGCTCACCAATGAAGATCGTATTGCTGCTACCATCGGTGATCTGGTCATAGCTGATGCTGCTATTTAAAAACATGACACCCGTGTTCGCGACATCAATGGGAGCATCAACTGAGTTGTAGCAGGCAGCGTAATTGGTCTGATAGATCTCGATGTTATTCTCATCTTTAGACTTTGTAAGTTTTCCATGTTTGGGATCTGAAGGGCACCATAAGACAGGAACAGGAGCTTTTCGAACTTGCTGATTTTCCTGAGCATAAATGCTTTGCTTAAAATCAGTAGAACGATAGAGGATTTGTTGTTCCAGAAAAGGCATGATTTGTGGTAACCACCCCATATGATATCCCACCGGTTCATTGTTAATCGGCCCTGTCTGGTTAAAGACACCTGCCGGTAAAACTTCAAATGCCATTTCATAATTTTGAATTGCCAGACTGATTTGCATTAGATTGTTTTTACATGTTGTACGGCGCGCTGCTTCGCGGGCCTGTTGAACAGCCGGTAATAATAATGCAATTAAGACAGCAATAATTGCAATGACTACCAGCAGTTCAATCAATGTGAATCCACGCGGTTTACCGGCAGAACGACATCGAAATTTGGAAAGTACATGATTCATGATTTTCGTTCCCCAATGTAGATATAAAACAATAAGAATTCACATAATGAAACCAAAATGGAAAGTTCAAAATTATACGTTGATATTTGCGAAAATGATTCACGTTATAATACAATTTTTTTTGTACGGGAAACAGAAAAGGGAGTATTTTCAGGATACTTCACATGTGCCTGAATGGACAACAAACGAGGATTGTTTTCTTTTGTCTTCAGCGTGATTTCTGCAATACCTTGATAACGTGTCCCCAGGTCTACTGGACTGATGTGCCAGGTTTCACCCTGGTACTTAGAATCGATTGAACGCTGCAATACCGCGCGCTCCAGTGCGGACTCCAATAACCATTCTGCCTGCAGGCGAAACTGCTCTTGCAACATTTGTTTTCGCTGCAAGAGAGTCGACTTTAACATTGAAGACATAACAGCAGTGACCAACATCAGGCAGATCATGACAACGATTAAGGCTGTACCCCGACGAGAATTTGTCAGGCCATCAAATTTTTGTGTCTTAGATATTCTTCGCATGTATTTGACCCAGTTCGCTCTCTTATTTTGTTTCATTTTTTTGTTTGATTTTTCCCGGGTGTTGCCAGTCGATGATCAAATCCGATCGTGGAAATAATGGACATTTTTTTGACAGCGTTTTTGTTATCGGGAGCTTTTCTCTGTCGTGGTACAAGCACTTCCTGTGCTTGACCAATGGAGATGCCTGCTTGTTTTAACCGCTTTCGTTCAAAGAAAAACACTTCTGAACCTGCGGGAAAATAGAATGTATCCTGATGGACCTGTTTGCCTTCTCGAGCCACGATGCGAAAAACGTGATTCTCCTCTATGCGATACTGTACGCTCTCGTTTCCCGGTTTTTGAATCGTCATTTCAAGGCTGCTGAGAATGGCTTCATTCTGTAGTTCCAGACTGTTTGCAGCATGAATGTCTGATCGAAAGAGACGCGAGAATCGATGAAAAGATGATCCATACCAGGCTGCTTTATTTGTTTCACGTTCTGCCCGCATGACTGTTTGCATTGTTGTGATACTGATGCCCATCATGATCGTAGCAATTCCCATCGCAACGATGGCCTCCACCAGCGAAACTCCCGGTGGAAGGCCGAGCGGCGACCTGGCTGAAATAGAAAAACGTTGTTGCTTCATCATAACAGGTTTTCCTTAGGGCCGACCCATGAGGTCAATCGAACAGGAGCCATGCTTATTCCCTGATGATTTTTCCAA
The DNA here is from genome assembly GCA_942492165.1 of uncultured Planctomycetaceae bacterium. Classification (GTDB taxonomy): domain Bacteria; phylum Planctomycetota; class Planctomycetia; order Planctomycetales; family Planctomycetaceae; genus Gimesia. Next base: position 15,828 of record CALOEF010000086.1, on the reverse strand, counting down.
TCTAACTGGATCTGGATTTTTTTTGTGTGTAGCAGTCCACCGGGATCACTAATTTTGATATCCAGTTTTGCATCAATTAACTGCCTCATGGCACTTTCCGAAAGAACAAACTTTTGAACCTTCGGTTGATTGATCTCATTGAAAGGCAAGGCAACAACACGTTCCATCATATTTTCTACTTCAACAATTGCTATCTGGCGATGTTCGGTTTGTCTACGCTGACGGTGTACCCAATATATCGACGGAACGACAACCATCATAATTGTCATTAACAACACACCGGCTACGATCATTTCAACTAGTGAGAACCCACGTCTTTGCAGGGCAACAGCGGGATTCGTACTTCGCAAAAGTGATTTGATGTGATGATTTTGTTTCACAGTACTAACCAATGAAAATATTGCTACGACAAGAAATGCAAGAGATTCACAAGTGGCAAAAACAGTACCACAACGAATACACCTACCAGACAACCAAAGCCTAGAACCAATGCTGGTTCCAAATATTCTCTCATCAATGCCATTCGATAATCGATTCGCCTCTCAATACTTTTGGCAATCGCTTTGAGTGCCCAACTCAGATTACCGGCTCGTTGGGCAGATTGTAATAATCGTGTTTCACCGGCAGTCAACAGGCTGTAATCGTGTAAGGCAGTCCAACAGTCGTTCCCTTTTCGAATATCTTCCAGAATCACTTCAAAGCGTTGTTTCAGATACCGATTTTTTGTGCTCACTGCTAATGTTTCGAAGGCTCCCATCAAAGGCCGTCCTGATTCCGTTACAACATGCAAAAATCGTAAAACATCCGGTGCTCTTCCACGTGGATAGACCCCGGAAAAATACATGAGTTGCCCTCGGGATTCGAGGAGTTCCGCTTTGATTAGATACCGATACATCAGAAACATCATCAAAACTGCTAAAGGAAAGAGATAGAAATAATTCACAATCCAATCCGATATCTGAATCATATTTACTGTTAAAGGAGGTAGCCCAAGTTCAAAATCATGAAAAATATTTTTCATTTTGGGAATAATCCAGTAGCAGATAAAACCCATCATGAGTATCGCGATGCAGATAATAATACCGATATACAAAATAAATCCTGACCGTAAGAGATCTCGTTCGTTACGCCGGTCCGCACAAACTTCAGCAGCAATCGCCAAAGCAGAAGGAAGAGTTCCAGACTCGGCACCAGCCTTAACCAGGAAATAGGCATTCGCTGGAATAACCGTTGGAACTTTTTCGAGTGCCTCAGCGAGAGGGACGCCACTTCTGAGTAAATCAACGAGCCGAATAACCTGCCGTCTCCAACGGCCCCGAACGTCTTTTTGAAATGCTTCCAGGACTTCAATTAACGAAAGTTGTTTTTCAGAAGCAACCGCTAATATTCGCAATAAAGCGACTTGCTGAGAGTAATGAACACGTCTTGAAAATGGCCCATTGAGTAAGGGTTTATCTCCCAGACGCATTAATCTTTCAAATCTGTTGAAGCCGAAACTTTGACTCATCGCTTAAAGATTTCTATTAGCAATTTCTGTTTTCAGAAAGATTATGTAAACAACAGTTTTTGAACCGGTAAAGTAATTTCAGGCGATCCAGTTCATCAGCTGGATCAAAGGTGCAAACATGGCGATCAACAGGAAGAGCATCAGAATCCCGCAGAATATGATAACCAAAGGTTCAACTACGGAAACAAAGAGTGTAATGCGAACTCTGGCCTGGCTATTCAACATGTCTGCGAGCGCATTTAGAATCTCGACGGAATATTCAGGTTCCTGATGAGAGGCGCTTCCGGATTGACCTGCCAGTGTCTGTAAAAAAGTAACTGGAAACACGTTTAATGATGCCAGAGAAGAGACTTCAGTATGTCCAGCGGCAACTGTTTGAGAAAAATGTTGGCAGGCAGTGCGTATCTCATAGTTGCTCGAACTTTCCCCAGACATCTTGAGTGCTTCCTGAAACGGGATTTCATTGTCAACCAGTAAAGCCAGCAGAAGAGAAAAACGAGAAACTGTAATCCCACTTAGTAAACCACCAATTAAAGGTAAATGATAAATTATTTTTTGCACACACAATTGACCGGTTTCTGTTTTCATAAACCACAGGCAACCAGAAAATACAAATAGAGCGGCCGGTAGATACCACCACCATTGGGTACAGAAAAAAATAGACATCTGAAATAATTTGAGAGTAATCGACGGTAATTCGATTTGAAAATCCATATAGATCGATTCAAACGAAGGAATAATCCAAACCAGCATGCTCAGAAAAACCAACAATGCAAATGACAATAATATCATGGGATAACTGAGAGCGATTAGCAGTTGATTTTTCATTTCAGTAAGTTGTCTGGTATGTGCAACATAGTCAGCCAGAATTTCACACATTCTGCCCGATCTGGTACCAGCATGCACCAGGGCACAAAGCTCGCGAGGTGCTTTGGAGTCAGAAAGGACTGCCTCAAGCTCGTAACCAGCATCAAGCTGTGATGCGAGGTCTTGTACGGCGGATCTGATTCGAGGATTTTCAATTTCATGTGAAACGGCTTCCAAACCGACAGATAAAGGTAACTTGGCGCGCGTTAAGTCTGAGAGATGTGTCGAGATTACTTCAAAATCACTTGAAGATAAGTTTGCTAAACGGTTCTTTGATGAGGACGTCGAGGTTAAGCTGACCAGCGAGGCTTCTTCCTCTATTCGTTGAATCTTCACATCCTGGTCTTGTAGCAGGCAGGCTACTTCATCCCTGTCAGAAGCATGAAGGCGTCCCGACACGTTTTTGCCTGTCGAATTAACTCCCTGGTATCGATACCAAACCATGTGCCTCAATCCTGCAAACCTGAATTACTGTTATAAAGACCGAAAAAAATGACCACGGTATTTCACTGATATTACATTTAGACCTTTAAGGAGTTGCTAATTGTTTAAGCATATCAATGAACGGAATAAATAATGCCAGAGAATAACACAAAACGGTTCCACCGCCGATGATTGCTCCGGTAAATATGGGAAACATAATTCTGAATCGACCAGTATAATTTGTTGCTTTTCTCCGATACATATCGGCTGCATTTTTTAATGCCAGGCTTAATTCACCTTGTTGGTTTTTCGTCGTCAACAACCACGTTAACAAAGGTGGCCAGCCAAATATTTTTGCGCTGTTTTCTGAAACAGGCTGAGAGCTTAAATGCTGTTGTGCCATCAAGTTTGCAGAATGGACCATCTGATTATCACCGGTTGCTTCTGCTGCTAATACAATCGATTCAGCAAAAGGAATATTTTGTTGAATCAGGAGAGCCATTAGCTCTGAAAAATTTCCATATCGATAATAACTGGCAATTTTCTGAATACCCGGAATCCATCCGACAAGGCGACTTGTGCCTTTGAAATTCAACAACTGGGAACTTCCTGTTCTCATCCATAAGATAACAAATAGAAAAAGTAAAAGTGGCGGAATGGGCCCCCAGTAAATGATCGTTGATTCCATCAAATTAAGAAAATGTAATGGCTGAGACTCTCCTAACCGAAACACTTCATAAGCGTGGTTGAAACGTGAAAGCATTTCAAACAAAAACACCAGAAACAGCGCGTAGGCAAGACTGAATACGATGAGTGGATAGACCATCGCCATGCCAATCTGACGTCTTAAATGAAACAGTTCCCAGGCATAATTTGACATTTGCTCCAAAGCAGCAGTCAAGTTACCGGATTTGATTCCCGCTTCCACAATCACTCGATAGACCTTGGGAAATTGAGAGCCCTCTGATTGCATCGCTTCAGAGAGAGAACTGCCCTGCTCCATTTTTTCTGCTAATTGTGAACTGATCTTCCCCTTCCGGCCAGGTAGCTCATTCCCCATTTCACTCAAACCCAATTCCAGCGGAATACCGGCTTGAATCAAAGAAATAATCTCTTCATTTAATGCAATTAATTCGTCGAGATCGAATTTCGTTTCGTTCATGTTCAATGCTTCTGAATCGTCTCTTGAATTCATGTTCGCCACTCTCTTAGACAGAACCGACTTTCTTCAAGGTGATTTTGAATGCTTGCAGATTGACTCACTTCGATCCCGTTTCCATGCGCGTCATTCCTAAAACTCGTCGTACTTCAACTGGGCTGGTGATTCCCCGGTTAACGGCTTCCAGTGCACGATCCCACTGTGTTCGCATTCCCGATCGTACTGCCAGTTGGCTCAAAACAGTTGCATCAGCCCGATCCAAAATGGCACTCGCAATGTCGGAATGATTTGGTTGCAACATTTCAGAAAGTACAATTCGTCCCTGATATCCGGTTTGGCCACATACTTCACAGCCAACAGGCGTTTTCCATTGCTTTACCTGCAACCCCATTCGATCTTCCTCAGTGCCTGAAATCTGTGCACAGGAACAGAGTCGTCTGAATAACCGCTGACTCAGAATGGCCAATAACCCGCTGCGAAGTAAATAAGGTTCAATTCCCATATCTGACAGACGACTCACCGCTTCAGCCGCAGTACCTGCGTGAAATGTGGTCAGAACCAAATGGCCGGAGAGCGAGGCTTGAAATACCGTTTCCGCTGTTTCACGGTCCCGGATTTCACCAACCATGATCACCTCCGGATCCTGTCTCAATAAGGAACGCAGGCCGAGGCTCATGTCGAAACCCGCAGAAGGATTTACTTGTGACTGTGCTACTGTCGGCACTACAACTTCAATCGGATCTTCCAGAGAAGCCAGGCTTCTTGAGCTTTGGGACTGTTGAATAATTTCACGCAAACAGGCGTAGATAGTTGTTGTTTTACCGCTACCGGCCGGACCGGTCATCAACACGACACCCCCGGTTTGAGTGAGCAGGCGTTTCAATTCAACGAGAATTTCATCAGGCAGATTCAGACTTTCCAGGTGCTTGTACTGACCCGATCCAACAAACAGTCGAACAACTATTTTTTCACCGTATAAAGTGGGAAAAGTACTAATCCGCGTTTCCACTGCCTGTTCACCCTGCTGGCGAATTCGACCTTCTTGTGGCACATCGGTTCGATAGGTCAATAAATGAGCAATCACTTTTAAACGTGCAGTAATCCGAGGCGCTAATTCATGTGAAAAGTCTGCTACATGATGCAGGACACCATCAATTCGCCAATCCATCCGCATTAAATTATCAGTCGGGAGAAGATGAATATCACTGGCATTGATGGATTGTGCCTGATTTAAAATTAAATCAACCAGTTCTGTAACGAATTCCGGATGGTTCTCAGGTTTTTCAGGTAGTTGATCCTGAAAATGTTGGGACAAAGTCTCCTGCATTAATCGCCTCTGTGAAAAATCTGTTCGATCGTACCTGCACGTTCATTTCGGAATTGAACGACGGCGTCAACGAGCCTCCATTCACAGGGTTGCTTCAGTGTTGCCTGCACAGAATTCCAATCAGTCTTGATTGTTTCAGGCTGTCTGGCTGTTGTTGAGATACCGAGAGCATGGCTGCTTTTGGTATATATGGTTTTAGGCCAGCCCTGGACACGTTCAGAGGTCACACCTCTTGTCATCTTTGAGTCTTTCATGGTAACGAAAAGTGTGAGGGTCAGAAAGAGCATGCATGCAGCTGTCAGACTTTGCAGGCAAGCCTTTCGCGAGCGCGCCTGATGTGCGGCATCTAATACCTGCTGTCGGTGAATACTTCGCAAAATGGGCGTTGGCTCGGCAGCTGCTAATTGCTCTTCCAGAAAATGGTGATCTTCAGACTCAAACATTGATATCCTCACGCGTCATGGGACGCAGATAATTATCCAGTTTTTGTAATGCATAACGGTATCGACTGGCCACAGTATTTGGCGATTCATCTAATACGCAAGCGATTTCAGCAAATGTCATGTCTTCCCAGATTTTTAATACGACCACTTCTGATTGATTTGTCGGGAGGCGTTTCAATGCCTGTCTGATGACGTGCGCCTGATCATTCTCTTCGACTGTGGCAGAATCGCGTGTCCAGAGTTGTCTGCATTGAGCGAATATTTGCAAAGGCTTCCGCTTTTGCAAAATTCTTAATGCTTCGTTTCTGGTCACTCTTAATAAATAAGCCCATGGCTGTTGAGCCGTTGCAAGTATTTTGGGTTTCATGGCAATGCGCACCATGGTTGCCTGTATCGAATCTTCAGCATCTGCGGAATTTTTCGTAATGGTGACCGCATAGCGAATCAGACGCTGTGCGGTTAAGTCGTACAATGAACCCAGTTTATCGACACCATAATCCTCCAGATCATTGGCGCAACATCGAATTTTCGCTGCAAATTTGACTGGTGACAGTTTTTCCACGATTGAAATCAATTCTTCAAACTTCAGAAAAAACTTCCATTAGAGTTATAAAATCATAACGATAATGTCTTAACGAGACTGTTAAGTTGTTCCGACAAGTAAAATCCCAGTGTCATATTATCCCAGTGCCATATTATAAGCATCAAACTGTTTTCTGCTGGATAATAGTTAATTAGTCTCCGCCTCAATTGCTTCTTGGTTTCTATTAGACAATATTTGAGATATTATTTGTTTTCACTTTATCCGAATTTTTATTATTTTTTGAATCCAAGCTAAGAAAAATGACGCAAGTCTTTTCTGAAATTATAGATACGATGTACATGTTTTTGCAGCCCGGCAGTACCACACATCAATTGAGCCCTTTCTGTTTACTCTCCATAGCTGTTTCTGGGGGTGAATTGACATGACTGTTGATCCCGAATCCTTGATAAAAGGTGTCGTGTTAACGGGAATGCCCGGGTCAGGAAAAACGACGGTCGGAAAACTACTGTCTGAACAGACAGGTCTTCCTTTTATTGACACTGATACACTGATTGAGACAGGTGAATCACGAAGATTGGCGGAAATCATCTCCGATCATTCTGCCGAAGGGTTTCGCAAGATCGAGTCTTCTTATGTGCAATCGATTCAATTGGCAGGATCCATCATTTCTACTGGCGGAAGTGTTTGCTATAGTGCGAAAGCCATGCAACATCTCAGCAGTCTTGGTAAGATAGTCTGGCTGGATGTATCACCAGAAGAGCTGGAAAAACGCATTAATAATGCCTTCGATCGAGGCGTTTTGATCGAACCAGGCACAAGTCTGGCAGAATTATACTCCAGCCGATTTCCGCTTTATAAGAAATATGCTCAAATTAAAATCGATGCTTCCCGGTTGACGCCGCCGGAAGTAGTGTCCCAGATCTGTCAACACCTGACTTTTTAGTAAATACAGATACAATAAACCAGCAACGAATACTTAAGTAACGAAAACGATTGAAGAACCGATGTCACCCATTCAGAATGTCAATGTCCACGATACAGTTCGACTGACAGCTCCTCAGGAACTGAAGGCCATTTATAAACGCACTGAAAAAGTAACCACAACTGTTGGTGAATCTCGCGAGCAAATCAAACGCATTCTGGCGGGAGAAGATCATCGATTGATTGTCGTCGTTGGCCCCTGTTCGATCCATGATCCCAAGGCAGCCATCGAATATGCACAGCGTTTGCAGGAATTATCTGCAAAAGTCAATGACCGGATGTTTCTGATCATGCGAGTTTATTTCGAAAAGCCGCGCACAACTGTTGGCTGGAAAGGGCTCATTAATGACCCCCATTTGGATGGCACTTTTGATGTTGCATCAGGGTTGAAAATCGCACGTCAGTTATTACTGCAGATTGGTGAATTGGGTATTCCTGCTGCTACAGAAATGCTGGAGCCAATTACACCTCAGTATATTGCCGATGTGATTTCGATCGCTTCAATCGGTGCACGAACAACCGAATCTCCCACTCACCGCCAAATGGCCAGTGGCTTATCAATGCCCGTTGGATACAAGAATGGTACTGACGGCAGCCTGGATGTTGCACTGAATGCAATGCTTGCCGCGCAAAGCCCGCATAGTTTTCTGGGGATTGATTCTGCCGGCCAGACATGCGTGGTCAATACCAAAGGAAATCCCTGGGGACATTTAATCCTCAGAGGTGGTCGGTCTGGGCCAAACTATCATCGGGAACATTTGGAAGCCGCCTCCAGGAGTTTGGAATCAGCGGGTCTCTCGCCCCGCTTTCTGGTGGATTGCAGTCATGCCAATTCCAATAAGGATTACCGGAATCAGTCTCTGGTCTGGAATGATGTCATCGACCAGCGCATCGCCGGCAATAATACGATTATTGGATTAATGCTGGAAAGCAATTTGAATGCAGGAAATCAGAGTTTGAAAGAAGACCTGTCACAATTGCAATATGGCACTTCGATTACTGATGAATGTATTGACTGGGAAGAGACCGAATCTCTCATACTGAATACACATCAAAAACTGGCTTGAGCATCTGCAAATCGATTTTATGTCCCTGTTTGATTATGGGACGCGAAAGACAGCTCAAATGAACCTGGTCAGTCCCGGGACAGCCCGTGGGGGCTGATCAATTTTCATGTTCCAGTTGAGTTCGTCTGGTACCAGTTTTTGCTGCGAGTTAAGAGCCTGTTCCCAGGTAATTCTTTTACCGGTATAAGCTGCCATTCGCCCTAAAATGGCCATCAGGGTTGTGTGCGCCATTCGCTTGCCATCGTTGATTGGCTTACCTGCACGAATTGAGGCGATGAACTCATCGTGTTCTGCCTGATACATGTTATTCTTCTTGCCACCATAACGCCAATTCGTTTCACCTTCGATGACGGGAGTGCGACCAATTTTACAAATTCCCTTCGTACCAATGATGTAATCTCCATTCGACGTATAACAACCATCTTGCGATCGACAGCCGAGAAATCCACGGATACCGTTCTCATATTCGTAGACAACAAAACCATTATCAAATGTATTTCCCTCGGCAGGAATCGCGCGGCTTCCCGTCGCAACGGCTGCGGTCGGCATCACATCATCAAGCCACCACGACATTTTATCGACACTGTGCCCACCTGAGAGCACAATGGTCACGTCACCGGAAAGCCAGAGATGGTTATACCAGTCGCGAATTTGCCATTCCATATCCGTCATCTCAGCAGTGCGTTTGCCGTGATATTTGTGATCCAGAGAATTACGATAATAGGTAGCGTACAACGCACGAATTTCTCCGATCGCACCTGCGCGTATTTGTTCGGCTACTGCGCGCATGCTGTCATTATAACGCCAGCAGAAACCGGAGACGATTGCAAGCCCCTTCGACTGCGCTAATTCAGCAGACTCCAAAACGGAGCGAACTCCGGGACCATCGATGGCTGCTGTGATTTCAGCAAATGCATGTTTGCCACCTTCAATGGCAGCCTTGAGATGCAAGGCACGAAAACCTGGCGGTGTCGTCAGCAATACGATATCAACATCGCTGTCAATGACTTTCTGGTAAGCATCAAAGCCGACAAATTGTTGATTCGCAGGTACTTTGACCTTCTCTGGAATCTCCTTTTGAAGCAAACCCAGACTCGATTCCAGGTTATTCTTGAATACATCTCCCATCACGGAAAGTTCGATATTGTTGTCAGCTTTTAAGGCATTCAAAGCAGCTCCTGCCCCGCGTGAGCCACACCCGATCAGTCCAATTTTTAATGTTTGGGTTTTCCCCGCACCAGAGGCAACAGCTGGAAAACCAATCTGGGAAGCCAACACACCACCCGCAGCCACTGAAGCAGACGAATGTAGAAATCCTCGACGCGAGGTTTGAGAACCTTGTGCATCATTCATGGTATCATTCCTTCTGAGTTGAGTTACTTCGATTGATTTTGCTGACCGTTTCTCTCTGAGAGGTACGCCTTGTAAAGTTTCAGTGGTTGGGACATCTTGTCATCCAACTCTGTCAAAGCCAGGCGAACTTTAACGGTTCGCTCGTCACCGGGAATTAAGCTATCTCCAAATAATGAGAGATCAAAAGCACTGTAAGAAGTCAGACGGTCAGAGTCTTTCTCAGCGTGATAGCGTGTGCTGATCGCATAGCAGTCTTGCGGTCGCGACATCAGAACAACACCCAACTGTTTTTCTTTGTCAGCCATGAAAGCCAGGCATCGCGAATAATGTCGCACAGGACACATTTGCACCGTCGATCGATTCCATTCGCTTCGATCCCAACGCCCATCAATACAGTGCCGCGCCACATGGGCATCACGTGGAAACACGAGTACTGTTTCACGAAATACATCATTGACTCGCGGCAACACGAGCTCCTCCGCTCGACGCCCGCGCGTCCATAAATAGATGTGAGGCTGGAACGATTTATCAAAATAGTTGGGCATAAACACTTCATAGGCCGAATAGGTTCCCTTCGACCGAATTGTCAGCGTAAGATCAACTGCATTTGGCTTAACGATTTCATATCGGGCCGTCAATTCCCCCTGGTGCGAGTCCGTCGCCGCCCATTTCACTTGCGCCCATTGCGCACCGAAGGTAATAGTACGTTCCATCTTCCGAGGTTCATCCATCACCTGATTGACCGACATGATTTTGTAAAAATTCAGCGCCGAGTATCTCGCATCGATGACTTGTTTTCCCGTACGTTTGTCAGTCAGTTTTGAGACTCCATGATAGGCACCATCCAACCGAATTGTCCCTGACATTTGCTTTGTCTCAAAATCGAAGCTGTCTTTTGTGCTGTTTGGTTTTAGATCATCGGCATGTAAACTCGATGTGATTGATAAAACAAAGACAACACAGAGATTTTCTAAACGCGTGATCTGTTTTCGTTTTGTGAAAGCACCAGGTTTCATTTTTTACTTTCGGAGCATTAAGGATTGTTTCAACTCGGTTGTAAGGACTTCCAGGCTGCTTCTACTAAATTGTCCGCTGTAGAGAATAAATCATCGTCAATCCGTCCGCGAAGCCAGCTGCGACATAAATGGATCGCGGGACCGACAATCAATGAAATGTAAAGCTCAGGAGGAAGTCGAACCATCTCGCCTCGATCAACAAACGGCTCAAGGTGCGGCCAAACGGATTGAACGTAGTTTTCATTCAACGACCGGTATTGGTCATTGATTTCTCCCAGGTCATCGGCCATACCCAGCCGCGTCAAATAAATTGCAAGTGGTGGATCATCGGCGACGTCTTGCAAGTGGGCAGTGATCATGGCTCGAACGCAGCCTTGCGCCGTCGTTTCATTCTCCAAAGCCTGCAAGATCTTTCGATGATAGTCGTGCATCCCCTCAATAAAGAGCGTCAGAGCAATCTCGTCTTTGCTGCGAAACAAATGATAAATACTGCCGTGACTGGCCTTCGATGCAACTCGAATTTGCTCGATCGTAGTGCCAGTGACACCATTTTTCAGAAAACAGCGCAAAGCGGCATCGAGTATTTCGCGCCGTCGACGTTCGGTTGATACCCGCCGCCCCTTCTTTTTTTCTGAGGGTAAGCTGATTTTAGTATTCATAATTAGAACGTTAATCTAGACTGGTAGTCTAGTCAATAACGAACTGATCCAAATCCCGATTTCCTTAAAATTCAGACCATGATTGCGGCGGGCCTCAGACAATCGATTTTTGTTGAAATAGCTGAATGATTGAGAGAATGCTTCAATAGCCAGGGTATGGACGTCAGCACTTCAGTGGATTCGTTTCCGATGGTAGTCTGCTTAACCTTTTAATTATCACATGACACTCAATCAAACTAGGTGGCTTTACTCAGTAGAAGATCGCATCAACTACCCTTACCACGCTATTGTGTTTTTGTCGAAACAATGAGGGGTTTTAGTGATGGCTTGCGAAATAACCGAATGTTTGTTGTGTGATTCAGCCGAACTCAGCTTCACATTGACGTTCTAAGAGTCGTTTGGCTGCAATTTGGTAAACAACCCCAAACACAGCACGAGCCTGAGATTGGGGCGTATTCAAAGTTATTTGGAGAACCGATCGACTATATAAAGCAGAATAGGGATTCCACCTCTTCATAGAACGTTTCCCCAACCAGATGAACTCATAAATTACTTTTCTTGAATTGCTTCCAGAATCTCATTTGCCAACTGCTTCTCTTTTGCTGTGAAGCTTTTTTTCATCCGTAGGGCTGGTGGTGTACTTGGATACTTTTGGGGCGACCAGCAATTGGTCGAGTGGCTAACCCTAAAATACATTCTCTTAAGTCAGTCTGATTCTGAGCAATTTTGATGGCACGTTGTAGTATTGCCAATGATTGTTCTGTTTCGCCTGCTTCAGAGAATGCGGAGGAAATACTGACCAGAACGAGTGCCTTCACTCTTTTCTCAGCTACTTTCAAGGCTGGCTCAATAGTTCTAAAGCCGCTTCCTTATTCCCTTTTGCTATCAGTGCAGAAGCTGTTCCACAGGAGCATGAATATCTTGCAGTCTGGATTCTCAATCTTCCAGAGCAACTCTGGCCAATTTGCCCAAGATCATCTGTCTTGATCAACACTTGAGAAATCATGCTCATATAAATTTGCTGGATTTTGATTAAATAAATTTTCTGAGCATACTCCAATGTCGCTTTCAAAGTGAGCGACGTCTGTTCCTTATCTCCCAACTCAAAATACGTTAAAGCAACATTCGTGAGCACTGGTACCTTCCTCGAATCCGAAGCCCCTATCATCAACTTTGAGATTTGATTGATTAAATTCAATGCTCCGGCTTTATCTCCGGCCTTAGCCATAATCGGTGCAAGGGCACTCAGTAGATTGGGCTGATCCGTAAAATAATCCATGTCTTGAATCGTTTTTACACTTTCTTTCAATAGTTTTAATGCTTCCTGTTTCTTTCCTGCTTCAATGAGTACTGATGTGAAACTGATGTGATTATTTAGTTCATCCATCATCTGTTGGAAGCCGTCTATTTCTTCAATTTTTTGAATCAAATTCGATACTCGATTAATAGTAGACAATGCTCGCTCTCTGTTTCCCATCCTCAACTGTGCAGAAGCGATTTTGCATAACGGCCCTACTTCAGATGCGGCAATTTTGTTTACCGTTCCCAGCACTTGATTGGCATTTCTTATTGATCGGGCTACAAAGAACGCTTGTGCAATATCGCCTGATCTGGCTAGTGATTCTGAAATATTGCCAAGTGTAGACAGTTTTAGATTAATAATGCCGATTTCATGAGCTACTTCCAAAGCCTGATCGACCTCTCCTCTTTCAGCCAGAGCAGGTGCTAATTTATCCAAAGCTAAATCTCGGTTGAAACCCTCACTTAGATTGAGAGATGCTAAAAGCGCCCATTCTGTGGGAGTCTTCCACACCGTGGTGTCAGGGTCTAACTTACTCAAGATGGAGTTATGTGTGTCGTTTGGATTGATCATCTTTTGGAGTTCGTTTCCAGGTGTATCCGCATGGATCCAACGTACCGCACCATCCATCATAATGGCAAGAAAGATCTTCTCTGGTAGTTGACCCAAAGCTTTCACTGGATTGGCTGGATCAAAAGGCAGATCAATGGGCTTCGTCCAGGGTACTGCTTTATCGGGGCCGGCCTGCACACACAAAATCGTATTTGCGATCCCATCTTTAATGTCACTAAATCGAGGGCCTACCGTGTCTACGAAGGGAGCCCCTTTTCCGGAAAACGTCATGATTGATGTCAAACCTGGTTTCGTAATGCCTTTTGTGCGGAATATCTCAGGCATCTGTTCGAGCAGTTTGATATTGTGTGGGCTGTCCCAGGGCTCATTCATATGAAATTGATTATAGAGTTCAGCCTGATCAAGGAAGGGAAGCAGAAACACACGCCAGCTTAGGTCTTGTTTTGTTTTCACTAAATGATCACGCCTGGGGGGAAGATGCCCGAACGTCTCATGAAAATTATGAAATGCCAGCCCCAATTGCTTCAGGTTATTTTTCTGCTGAATTTCCAGCAGTGCTTTGTCGCTCGCTGCGATAGCAGATTTGATGGGACCAAAAAAAATCTTCGTGTATATTTCGGCATATTGTGTCGAATGCTCAAGTTTCAAATGCAAATAGTTCTTTTTTCTTCTGACGGATCTTTCGGATGAGCGGCTAGAGTTATTGTTAAATCTTGCTGCATGAGATCCAACATCGTATTTAGTTAAGGTGCCGCATCAGGCAATATTTTCTCTGCAACCTCTGTTGTATTTGCTCCTTGAGCTGTGTCGCTATAAGTGGACTGGCGACGCGTAACTTAACATCTAACGGCGATGTTTCTGATAAATCCAGAGATACATCGATCAACTCGATTTGATGCAAATCACTTATTTGAAAGGGCTCTGCTATAGTAGCGATGAGTGGCGATTTCCACTCCTCCGGATGCAAGTAGAATCGCCCTGACACCGGTTGGTTCAGGTCCAATCCTGTCCATAAATGAGCCCATGCAGGTAGGTCACCCGTAGAGCAATAGGTTTTCTAAAACTTCACTCGGCGCAATGAGCCACGTTCGTTCGTCGTGCTGCCAGGAGTTCTTTTGGATTTACATCAAATTCATGTAGTACTGTTTCTCGTGAAGTGGGAGATTCGAACCGGATTAAAAAATGACTAGCGGGACCGTAGCGATTGAGGTTTAGCCAGAAAATGACGGTTTCAAGGTTTTGAAATAATTCAATAGGTGGGAGGACTCCATCTTTAGTTAACTGAGTCAGCATCGCTTTCGCTGAATTCGATTGAGCTATGGCTTGCGCATGGATTACTATAAGACCTCCTTCAGAATCAGTTTGGTAAATCAGGTGTAAAGGAAAATTGTTACGCGTCACTAATTAGGCCGACGTGATAGGGATGAAAAGATCATCTGGTAATTCTTCTTCATCCGCGAAATCCAGCAAATGGGACCAGACGGCTGGTCGTGTGTCTGCTCGAATCATTTTGATGTTCCCGTTGACGAAAGCGGCCATGATTCCATCAGCACTGATCGCCCCAAATGCTTGAGCAGGGTTGTCATTATGTAGTGGAAGTCCATCCGGCTTCGTCCACGGAGTTGCTTTGTCAGGACCGACTTCAACAAACTGCACTGTGTTCCTCAAACCATCAGTGATGTCCTGAAATTTGATATACATTCCCCCGGGAGTGATGGGCAACATAGTCGTTGGTCGACTCTCTGGCGTTTCGAGAATCGATTCGACACCACGAAACCGGGTCGTCTTGGAATCTGTCGGATCACCGGGAGCCCGAAACACGTTCGGCATTTTGGAGAGCAATCGCTTATTGTTGGCGCTATCCCATGGTTCATCCAAATTGAATTGTTGATAAAGGGCTGATTCGCCTAAGTAAGGCAATATATGAACTCTCCAGCTTAGATGTAAACGACCACTTGAATGGTAATGTTCCGCTACACTGCTATTAGGATTGAATAGCTCGTTCTCATAAATGTAATCCCAATAGGCCAACATGATCTCTTGAAACTGGAGTTGGACTTCTCCTGCCTCGAGTTGGGTTGTGGCTGCTTGAACCCGATCGTCTACGGGATCCTGCTTCTTGGAGTCAGCTTCTGAATCAGCAACAGAATTTTCGGCCTTGTCCGGATCCGGTTTCTTACTGCAGCCGTTGAACATCGTCAGCGTGAGTACGAAACCCATGAAAATGATTAAGTTCAAAATGGACCGTTTAGTTCTCGCAGAGATTTTGTCAAAATGATGATTCATTATAGAACCTGATTGATATCGGTGGTGGTAAACTGAAGAAAACTACTTAGTTGTATGTGTTTTTTGCACGTGAAAGCTACACTTCCGCTAGATCATCTTCAGGCTATATGGTGATCGATTGTATTAGTACGATGCAAGCTCAAATCGGAAAATGATACGCGTTTACAATTAGAAAATAGAGAACAAATTGCTCCATCCCCAAACTTTGTACTTGTCTCATTGCTGAGCAGAAAACAACAGGGCAGAAGAGTCTTCCTTAGCACAATGAATTCCGTTTGCTATGATACAATTCTGAAAACAATAAATATCTGGAGAAATTTTGA
>CALOEF010000085.1:0-16992 GCA_942492165.1 uncultured Planctomycetaceae bacterium | reverse complement strand
CTCCTGCC
The DNA here is from genome assembly GCA_942492165.1 of uncultured Planctomycetaceae bacterium. Classification (GTDB taxonomy): domain Bacteria; phylum Planctomycetota; class Planctomycetia; order Planctomycetales; family Planctomycetaceae; genus Gimesia. Next base: position 16,984 of record CALOEF010000085.1, on the reverse strand, counting down.
TCAATTGCTTCGCTGCCCCGTTGTTGTCCCTCCAGAATCGAAAAAGGGCTGCCAGATGACACGCCATTCAAGCAAAGAATTCTGCGACGGTATTTCTCGTCGAGGTCTCGTGCAGGCCGGGCTGGGTGGATTCATCGGTCTTTCCCTGCCCGAGCTACTGCGGTTGCAGGCTGCCACCGCGGCAGATGCCGGCTCAGCCATCGATCGTTCGCTCGACACGGCAGTTATCTATCTTGAACAGGCCGGTGGCCCGACTCAGCATGAAACCTACGATCCAAAACCGAACGCAGCCATTGAATACCGAGGTCCCCTTGGCGCCGTTTCGACGAAGCTACCGGGTGTGTCGTTCTGTGAAGTAATGTCGAAGCAGGCCGCGATCGCTGATCGCCTGGCCGTCATCAGGTCGATTCATCACAACTCAAGCAGCCACGGCACCAGCAGTCACATGTCTCAGACGGGGTACTACCTCAACGACAATCAGAACCGCAACAACGAGATGCCATGCATCGGTTCTTACACCATGCGAATGCGAGGAGCCAATGCCAGGGGCGTTCCGGCTTTCGTGTCGATTCCTCAGAGCATGCGGTTTGGTCGAGCAGCCTGGTTGGGTAAAGGCAATAACCCACTTAAAACATCGCGCAGCGCCGATGACAAGCGGTTTGAAGTTCCGAACCTCACACTACTCAAGGGCATCGACGAAAGGCGACTCGCAGATCGACGAAGTCTGTTGTCCGGATTCGACGCCGCGCGAAAGATCGTCGACAACCACGGAGCTGCCGAAGCGACCGACGAGTTCACGCGGCAGGCCTTCGACATGGTCACCGGCGATGCCGCTCGAAAAGCCTTCGCGATTAATGAGGAAAACGACGCAACCCGGGAACGCTACGGACGCAACTCGATCGGCCAGAACGTCCTGCTGGCGAAACGTCTGGTCGAACGCGGAGTCACCTTTGTCACGGTACGTGTCAATACGCTGGGAAGCTGGGACGATCATGGCGGAATCGAAAAACGCATGAAGGCGAAGGGGCCGGCAATGGACCAGGCGATAGCTTCGCTTGTCACGGATCTCTACGAATCAGGCATGGATCGCAAAGTCATGGTCGTCGCGATGGGCGAGTTCGGGCGCACGCCACGAGTTAACAAAAATGCCGGTCGCGATCACTGGGGTCGAGTCATGAGCGTTCTCATGTCCGGCGGAAATCTGAAAGTCGGACAGGTGGTCGGCGCGTCAGATTCAAGCGGCGGTGTGCCGGTCGAAGCTCCATACCGCCCCGAAAACGTACTGGCTCTGATGTACCGACATCTGGGAATCGACCCGTCGCTGACGTTTAACGATAACGCCGGTCGCCCTCGCTACCTGCTTGAAACTCGCGAGCTGATCAACGAACTCGTTTGATGGCAGGTCGAATCGTTTCCTGTGGTTGCTTGCGAATCTATTTGAGGTCGAAGCACTTCAGCGTTCTGCCATCGCGAACGTAGAACAGACCATTGCTCAGCGAAGGCAACGCGCGAGTCGTGACACGGTTGCCGAACAGGTTTGCCCGCGCGAGTTCGCGGTACTGTTTTGTGTCCGCCGCCGCGAGGACCAGTTCGCCGTCGGTTTTCATGATGAGCAGTTTGTCGTCCGCCAGAATCATTGTCGCGTAGCCGAAACCGCTCTTTTTCCAGATCACCTGGCGTGTGATCGGGTTGACGCAACGCAACTCGGCTGCGGCAGCATCCTGCCGGCCATGAACGCCGAAAAGCATCTTGTTATAGACAATGGATGTTGTGTACTGGCTCGAAAGAATGTCGTCGCTTCTCCAGACCTCCAACGCACCACTACGTCCGGCGCGGGCCAGCACGGCTCCGAATCGGTAGCTGCCGGTGATAAAAACGGAGTTGTCGAGAATCACAGGGCTTGCGCCCGTTGCTGACGGTCCGAGTTCACCGAAGGGGAATTCGAACAGCACTCGCCCATTGGCCGGATCGATGGAAACGACTTTCAACCGAGTCGCAAATACCACGTGTCGCTGCCCATCGATCGTTGTTGCGGCGGGCGAGGAATAACTGGCTCGTTCGTCGGTAGCTGTCCACAGTGTTTTGCCGGTCTTTCGGTCAAAGGCGACGATGCCAGCATTCTTACTGCTTCCGCCGACGTTGAGCAGCAGTTTATCTCCTTCGACGATGGGGCTGCTGGCAAAGCCAAAATAGCCTTCGGCCGGTTCTCCGCGAGACGGTCGCTTACTGCTGAAGTCGGCGTACGTGTCGCGTTGCCAGACCTTCTTTCCGTCAGCCAATTGAACGCACGAAAGATTACCACGGGCTCCGTACAGGTAAACGTGGCCATCGAAGATGACGGGAGCTGCTCGTGGACCGGCGTCCGGGTTGTAGGAAGGCTGATACTCCGTTGGAGACGCGACTCGCCACAACTTCTCGCCAGTTTTTGCGTTGAGGCCTTCGGCGATTTCTTCATTACCGACTCGATGAAATAGAACGGCAACTCCATTGACAACCGAAACGCCCGCGAAGCCCTGACCGACTTCCTTTTCCCAGACAGCTTTCGGTTTCCCGCCTGACCAGGAACTCGCAATCGATTCTTTTTGAGCAATGCCGTTGCGGCTGGGACCAAGAATCTGCGGCCAGTCGCCGGCTCGTGTTACATCGGCAGTGACGGTACTCACGAGAAATACGAGCAAGGCAGACAGAACGATCGATCGCATAATTCATTCCTGTAGTCGGTGAGTCAGTTGACAACGGCTGACCTTCGTTATTCCAACCGGAGTCTGGTGAAGCGAACAGTTCCTGCCAACCGTGTGAGCTTACGATGTGAAACGTGCGAGGCTTAAAAAGTCTATCGGCAAGTCGGTGTCGCCGTTGATCGCAAGGTCAGACATTACTTCGCCGAGCACCGATGTGAACTTGAAACCATGCCCCGAAAAACCGGCTCCGAAGAATACGTTGCTGAATTCAGGATGACGATCAACGATGAAGTGACCGTCAGGAGTTGCCGTGTACATGCACACGGAATGTTGATCAGAAACTGGATCGACATCCGGCATGACTTCCCTGAGAAACCTGCTGATTGGCTGCGTGTCGGAGTCTCGCAACGACCTGTCAATCTGAAGCGGATCAGAAACGGGTTCACCACCAGAATGTTCGGCAACCTTCAGGGTTACGCCGTCGAGTGACGGAAATCCGTAGAAGATGCCATATGGCATCTCAAAGAAGAATCCGCTTCCGGCATTGTCGACGTCGTAGGTGTTGGAACGAACCTCGTGCCAGTGCAGCGTTTTCCTCAGCACACGAAGTTCCGGCAATCCCGGAGTGTTGCGGAGCAAGTCGTTCGCCCAGCCACCCGGTGCGAGGATCAACGTCGCGGCTTCGTACTCTTCCGATTTGGTGCGGACCCGGACCGTTTTACCGTCGGATTCCCAGGCGACGATTGCATCGCCTGTCCGATGCACAGCTCCGGCTTTGCAGGCGAGGTCAATGTGGGTCCGAACGCAATCTTCGACATGCAGATAGCCACCGGTCGGCTCAACGACGACGTCAAAATCATCGGGAATCTGAAAGCCTGGAAACTGAAGCCTCGTTCTACTGGCAAGGTCTGCAGCTGAGAGATCGTGAATTTTCAGACCATGCGTCTTTGCGGCAAGTCGTGTTCCTGCAACGGCTTCGCCGCCGGGTGGGCCGGCCAGAAACAGGCCGCAGATCCTCATCAGCTCGCGGCCAGACCATGCCTCGAGTTCCTTCCACTGATAGTAGGCTCGCCTCAACAGAGGAACGTAATTCGGGTGTTCGAAGTATGCCTGCCGAATGATTCGTGTATCGCCGTGTGAGCTGCCGCGGTCGTGCCCGGCGGGAAAGCGGTCGAGTCCCAGAACTTTCACTCCGCGAGTTGAAAGGTGGTACAGGCAACTGCTTCCGAGGCCGCCAGTGCCGACAACTATGGTTTCAAACTGTTTGTTCATAACTGGTTGGGGAATCGACGGTTTCGGCCAGAAACTCCAGTAGGAACTCTTCCAAAGTTCATGGGCGATTGTTAATTTAGGTAATATGAATAATCTGCATAACCGTTAAAACCGGCCAGTCGTCGAAATTGAATGGACGGCAGTTGAGCCCTGATTGACCGAGGAGAGAGACGATGAAAACTGTTCTATCAATCGCATCTGTCGCGTGCCTGTTTGCTGCAACGAGCCAGCCGGTGCTAGCCCAGTCGTACTGGCAGGCGAATCCGCATTGTGCTCCGGTGTTGTCGTACTCGTCGGCAGCACCAGGTGCAACCGTTACATACTACGCTGGCTCACAAGTTCGCACACCGTACGCAGCCTGTGCTCCGGCGACATGTACCATTGCACCGACCTGTGACCCGCCTGCGCCGAAATATCGACAACAGGTTATCAACGAGACGGTGTCGGTTCCGGAGACGGTCATGGAAAAACGCACCATTCAGGAGCAAAAGGTTCGCTATGAACAGCGGCCGAAGACGGTCACGGTTTACGATCAGGTCCCGCGAGTCGTCATCGTCAACGAGACGGTGACTGTGATGATTCAGGAAACTCGGATGCAGCCGCGGACGCAGACCGGCTATCAGGCCGTGACTCGCAACGTCGTGACGCCGGTCACTGTCAATGTGCAGGGATTCGAAAACCAGGTTGGCATTCGGCAGGTTGCTCAGAATATCCCGGTGACTGTTAATCGAGTCGTGACTTCGCAGTGCAACTGCACTCAGTCATCGCCTGGCCTGGCATCTGTGCAGACAATGTCGGCACCAACGCAGCGAGTCGTTCAGCAGGTTGTCAATCAGCAGCGGATCTTCAATCAGCAGTACACGTATCAGGTGCCGGTGACTCGACAGCAGACCCAGTACCAGACTCGGCAGGTTGTCGATTACAAGCCCGTTTCACAGACAGTGAATGTGCCCGTCACCGTAAATGTGCCGCGTCAGCAGGTCCGAACTCGGCAGGTCACGCAAATGCAGACTGTGCCTCGGCAGGTGACTACTTACGAGACGGTCGCCGTTCCGCAAACTGTTTCTCGGGAGATCGAAGTTCCCGTCACTCGCTACGTGCAGAAGACGATTCAGAAGACCGTGCAGGTTCCCATCACCGAAGAATGCACGACCTGCAATCAGTAGTCGAGGTGCCGAAAACGAAACAAGCCCGCGTCCGGCAATTGCTGGACGCGGGCTGTGTTTATTTTTCAGTTTGAGTTATCGCCTGAGGCGATTTTCAATTAAGACTGAATGTTACTCATCGTCGCCCCAACTTGGGTCGTCTTTTCCGGCCACTTCAATAATATCGATTTCGTGGCAATCGCAGTCGTCCGTGCTGTCGTTAAAGCCAAAGCCTTCGATGTAGCCGTGACTTCCTTTCCACCCTCGGCCTTTCTTCAAACCCGTGACATTGTAGGTTTGTGAGACTGTACCAAAGGCGTGTGAGATGTCGTTCAGTTCGTGAGTGACCGCGTCTCGGACAGCGGTCAGGCCGACAACCATTGCGAGAACGCCAATCGTCATGACAAGAACCAGTTCAGCCGAGATGATGAAGCCAGCTTCGTCGTTCAGCAGTGTTTTAAGTGTGTGAGTCATTTGAGTTTCCCTGTTGTAAACGCGAGTGTGAGAGAGAAGTCGTGAGTGTGTCGCTGCGTTTCGCTTCCTTTGCGAACATGTTCACTTCTGGAGTGGCTGCAGGCGTCCCTGACTGCATCGAGTTGTCGTTCGGCGTTCTGGACTGGTTTAATCGTTTGCTGGCCTGCGATGAGTAAAGTCTGCGTTCGGTCATCCGCTGACTTTGCTTTCCGGTCCGATCTGCCGAGGCGGGACCTTTGGGATGCACGCTGCATCCCAAAGGCAACATTGAAAGACGGGGTGACTCCTTGGAAGGGGGTTCGTTAACTGTATGTTCGATGTGTCATCCGTAACTCAGATGGGAAGTCGTTTTGCGACAGTTCCGTGTCGCTGTAGTCGAACTGGCAGGAATGGTTGAGCCAGTGTCACGTCGTATGACTGTTCGTCATGATTCTGCGGCAATGGCTTGCGGCCATAATGTCACTGACAAGGCAGTCGAATTTGTCGACATCAATGTCAGGACAATTGCTTCATGATGGTCCTTTGTGCTCAGGTGCGAGAGAGTGGACAACGTCACCGTGACGCTGTTGAATGGAGAAAGCTTCGAGAGAAAACAGAGTCGCCAGCGTGAGCTGACGTCGAGAGATCGTTGAACCGCAGGTTCACGAAGGCTTTCTCGACACTCGTAGCAGAGCCGGCTTCAGCAGGTGTGTGCCGGCGCGAGAGAAGTTCGAAAACTGGCATGTTCCGCACGTCCAGAACTTCATCCTTCATGAATGAGTAGTCTGTCGCGATGTGCGGGTTGCGCAATATCGAAGGGTCCCATTGCGAGTTGTGTGAGAGAGTCTGCGTGTGTGAAAGGTGTGATTCGATAAGCGAATCGCCGTTGATCTATGCGTTGATTGGTGCCTTCGGCAGCTGCTTGTTCGAAAAGATAACCGAACGAAACCGATGGCAATTTTCTGTTGCCAGCGTCGACCGACAAGAGCTATTGCAGTCGGCGTGCCAGTTTTTGCTTTGACTCTCCGGGTGACGCAGTTTCGAACAGTCGAGAACCGCGAAATTCCCCGTTGTTTAATAGGTTTACGAACTGTTGGCAGATTCTGAACAGTCGACGCTGTCAGCAACTCGATGGAGCTGAAGTTGTAAAGCTGGGCGACGCATTTGTGTGTAAAGGTGTGAAGCCTGCTTTGCGCTTTGCGTTGCTGATCCATTGGTACGGCGAAGCTTGAGAATCAGTCCAGGAGTCAGCTGGCTGACGTGTCCGCGCAAAAAGAAAGGACTCCGAAGCGGCGATGTGCTACTCCGAAGTCCCTTCCACGATTCTTGTGACTTTTCAGTCTAACGTTACAGCAAGATGGTTCTGCTGCGATTGAGAGAACTAGTTGCTGGCTTCCGGGTTATCGAGTGTGCTGGGGTCATCTTTGCCGCGAACTGATCGCAGGATGATGCCTTTGCAGTCGCAGTCATCTTCTTCATCGTTGAAGCCTGAACCGCCACATCTGGCGTGAGTGCCGCCTTTTTCTCGCGGAGCACGGAGTGCTCGATAATTGTAGCTTTGATCCAAAGCTCCGATCGCTTCAGCGACATCGCCCAGTTCCTGAACGAGTGCATCACGAACGGTCGCCATGCCGACGACAACGCCACAGATCATCAAAGTCAGAATCAGTAACAGTTCAGCTGAGATCAGAAAGCCTGCCTCATCATTTAAAAGTTGACGCATCATGGATTGAGTTCCTTGATAGTTGTGAGAAGCATTGATGTGTGTGAGTCCGCAAGCAAAGGGCGCCACGGACGGATGCTCTGACGAGGCGGCCAGCCTGCGTCAGAAAAATTCTGTCGGGATTCATCACGAGGATGCGCTCTCCCTGACAGTCGACAGACCGCTGGCCAGCGATCTGCCTCCGGAACGGTTTGGATTGTTCTGAGAAGTAAGCTGCCGGATTGTTGTCAAAAAGTCGGGACAGGTGGCTGCCTGCCCCGACTCTCTCTTTGACATACGCTCTGTGAATCACAGAAACGCAGCTTCTGCTTCCAGGAGGCGTCTCACCACACTCCCGGAAGAGTCTCAATTGTGTCTTTGTATTCTGGCTTCGAAGTGCGTCATCGATTTGTTCTTCGCGGATGCGGCATGCGTCTTTGCCAGCGTTACTCTCGCGTCAGATTTCAATGCCGTCACAGTCGATTGAATCGTTGTTGAATCTGCACCCACTGTTGGGGGCTGAAAATCCGCAAGGATGATTGTTCGGTTTTGATCGAGAATTGTTGAGAGTGGGACAATGAGAGCGTGGATATCAGAAAAAAACTTCCACCGGGCCATCAATTCAGCTGGTCCGGTGGAAGGGGCTGACCGTCCGAAGACTAGCCATTGCTGCCTTCCGGGTTGTTGAGGTTTCCTGGATCGTCCTTGCCGCAGACAGAGCCAAACACGATTCCTTTGCAATCACAGTCGTCTTCTTCATCGTTGAAGCCTGAACCGCTGCAACGGGCGTGATCACCACCGTTTTCCAGTGGAGCACGGATTGATCGGTAGTTGTAGCTCTGGTCCAACGCTCCAATGGCCTCGGCGACATCACCAAGTTCCTGGACAAGTGAGTCGCGGACGACAGCAAAGCCGACCACTACAGCACAGAACATGAGTGTGAAGATCAGAACGAGTTCTGCTGAGATCAGAAATCCAGTTTCGTCGTTAAACAGTTTGCGCATCATGGTGTGAGTTCCTTGAGATTACTGAGGAAGTAGTGAGAGGTCTTGACTCGAATTGCAGTGTGTCCAGTCCCGAGTGGCTGGACGGAAAGTTGTTGAGTGGAGGGTGATAATCATGACTCCAGCAGACATGACAGAGTCTGCTGTTGTGTGGCTTACCAGTTGCTGCCTTCAGGATTGTTGAGTTTGCTGGGGTCGTCTTTTCCAGCAACACAGTCGAATTCAATGCCGATGCAGTCGCAGTCGTCGGATGTGTCGTTGAAACCGAATCCGCTGATGCGGGCGTGGAAGCCGTGATGGTCCCGGCGTTTTTGAAGACCGGTCACATTGTAAGTCTGACTGACGGCTCCGATGGCTTCCGACGCATCGTGCATCTCGTGAACAACTGAGTCGCGGACGACTGTCGAGCCAACAACGGTGCCACAGAAGACCAGGGTGAATACCACCACCAGTTCAGCCGAGACGATAAAACCTGTTTCGTCCAGAATGAGTGTGCGAAGCATGGGATGCGTTTCCTTGAGTGTGAGACAGTGAGAGCGTGTGATGTCAGAGAGAACCTTCCACCGGGCATTTATTCAGCCAACCCGGTGGAAGGGGCGTTCGTAAAGTCAACGGACTGTCCTATGACTAGTTGCCGTTGCTTCCTTCCGGATTGTTCAGGATGCCAGGATCGTCTTTTCCGCAGACAGAACCAAACACGATGCCTTTGCAATCGCAGTCGTCTTCTTCATCGTTGAAGCCTGAGCCGCTGCAGCGGGCGTGATCACCACCGTTTTCCAGCGGAGCACGGATTGATCGGTAGTTGTAGCTCTGGTCCAAAGCTCCAATGGCCTCGGCGACATCGCCAAGTTCCTGGACAAGTGAGTCGCGGACGACAGCAAAGCCGACCACTACAGCACAGAACATGAGTGTGAAGATCAGGACGAGTTCAGCAGAGATCAGAAATCCCGCCTCGTCGTTAAAGAGTTTGCGCATCATGGTGTGAGTTCCTTCAGATACTGAGTGCATTGATGTGTGCGCACCCTCAAACAGAGGGATTGCAAATAGTTGCCCTGACAATGGCAGCCAACTGGTGTCAGGAATTCCTGCCAGGGCTCTTTCTGAGAAAGAATTTCCCCCGGCAGTTGACAGTCCGCTGGCCAGCGACCTGTCTCCAAAACGTTCTGGTTTTTCGTGTGGCAGCAAGCTGCTGCCTTTAACAACCTTTATTGTCATTCCAATTAAACCATGGCGACAATCGCAATACCTGGACCCATTTCTGGACTTAAATTCCGATTTCCAGGAATTCAACCGAAAAGCCGGCGTCGCTGCCAGCCAGTTGTTTTATGTGTTACTCTTCGACCTTCATGGAGTTACCAAAGACAAAATCAAATCCGACCTCGAAGGCGTGGATAGGGTTTCCATTCTCGATGCCCCCATGCTAAAAGAGATTATTATGTCGGAATCGCCAAAAGAGAAGGCATCCGCTTTTATATTCGACCAATTGAGTATTAAGGAACGTTCCCCTTACACAACGGCCGGCGCTGTACCGGATAACCTGTTTTTTGGTCGGCAGATGGAGTTGGCCTTGCTTCGTGGACTTCCCGAGAATGTGGGGATTTTCGGTACTCGAACCATTGGCAAAACCTCTCTTCTGAGACGTCTACGGCGAACCTTTGAAACCCAGGAAAAATGGAGAGTCTATGATATGGACTGTTCCCGCATTAATAGTGAAGAAGAACTTTTGAAGAATCTTGCAGAAAAAATGGCCATTCCATCTGAAACCATTTCCGATATGGATAAATTCAGGAGGTATGTCACACGAGATGCATTTGAAAAAGACTGTCGGTACCTTTTTTTATTGGACGAAGTGGACCGCCTGGTAGAATATGACATGCATCATGAAGAATCCATTTTCAACACTTTTAATCGCCTCTACACTGAAGCCATGCCTAACCAGGAAACTGCCGCCCGATTTATTCTCTTCGGCTTCCAGCAGATGTTTGAACAAATGAAAAATCCCCGTTCCAGGCTATACAATTTTATGGTTTTCATTCCCTTGAAGCCGCTTGATTTTGACGATGCCATGAGCCTTGTTATCCGCCCCATGGAAAACATTCGAGTCAACTGGAACTCGAAAGATGATGCCAGATATCTTGTAGAACGTTGTTCCAGGCACCCTCGTTTACTTCAAGCCGCCTGTAATGGATTATTATCCATCCTAGATAAAAAGGAAGAAAGAAGAGATATCATTGAGCGATTTGATGTGGACAAGGCATTGAGTTCAGACGAATTCCGGGAAATCTGCATGAGGTTTTATAGCGATGCTGCTGCGGAAACTATTGAAGATGTAGAAAAAAGGAAATCATTCTGGGGGCTTTCTTGGGGCAAAGAACACAAAGATGAAGCAAAGGAGCAGAATGTAAAGAACGGAAAAACAGGTTTTCTAAACGATCTTCATCGTATTACTATACTGATTGGAGTAAAATTTCTTTTTGAAAACAAGAAAGAAATATTTACCATAACGGACATTCATGATGAATTAAAAAGTTACGACATAGAAGTTTCCCCTAATGCTTTGAGAAATATACTGGATCAACTGTGTCTCAGCGGGAATTTCCGCCTTTGCGACGAATCAATGGTGATTGCCAAAGAAGGTACCCAAATACCATCAGATGCTCAAGTAGCTGAAAAAAAAGAAGTGGAATTAACAATGGCTCAACCAGATTTCTATCAAGAAGAGAATGAGACCTTTCCCAAGTTCACGTATGAATTCGGCGTAAAAATTTACCCAAAACTTTTGGTCGCTCACTTCGGAGGGCTGGAAAAGTGTGAAGAAGAACGAATCAACCTTATAAATAAAGCAGAATGGAAAGAATGGCTTAGGAGATATTAAAATGGAACAAACTTTAGCCAAGCTAAAAAAAATTATTTCGACGAAACGATTCGTCAATTGTCACTCCAGGGAATTCTCCCCAGAAAATCCCCAATTCTTCAACCAATTTCTTTCAAACCTGAAAAAAGAATATAAAAATATATGCGTGGGTATCAATATCCGGCAGTTTGAAAATTGCGAGACCGAAGAGCAAGAGGCCCTGGTTCTACTGGAATTAATCAACAAACAACTGGTTTCTGAAGGGCTTACTCCTTTCGCCAGTCAGAAGTCCCCAATCTCTATTGCTAATGCCTTATCCAATTGGGGAAACAGCCTTGAAGGCCGGGCATTGTTGGTATTTCACTCTTTCCATGACCTATATAGTGAGAAAGAGAAAAACGTCTTGCGTTCATTGCGAAAAACCATCCGAAATAAAGAAGAGATTAAAAGCTATTTGGCCCTCCTCATCATCAGCAACCGAAAGGTTTCCAAGTGGGAACTGTTCCCCGAATCAAACCTTGATGAACGGCATGTATTTTTTTCTGAATTTAAGGACATACTTTGAAGGGATCTCCATCGCAGTCTCCATTTTCCTGTGGAGTACCCCTTTTAACTTCAGCACTGAATGAAGTTGTAATAGCCATGCTATCAACTGCAATAAAGTGCAGGACTGAGAGAGAAATTCCCAGAATAATCAAAATCGTCATAACCCATTTTAAAATTTTTGCCATATTCACTGTTTACCTCCGCTCTTAGTTGTTCCCTCTTACTCCTTACCTCACTTAGTTTCTAATGCGAAGTACGCTTTTTTGAATGAGGGATACATTTCGCCATATACAGAAAAAAGGATAGTCTCCAGACAAGCACTTTGTCCCTGAATAATAGGTACTACAAAAATTATTTCTCCAGCCGGTGAAACTCCATAGAGCGACGGCCAGTGTAAAGGCAAATACTTTCGAAAATTGTGACTACTATACAAAGGAAATGACACCTTTATATTATTTTTTATTTCCTCTCTCCCTCCATATTCCTGAGCAGGCAATACACCAGCAATTTTGAAATTTGAAGGTAAATTACTTAAAACCTCAAAGTTTTCCTTCAAACACGAACTGCAATTATTTTTAGAAAAAAAGAAAAACACATAAAACGGAACATTCTGAGAACCCTTTTCGATTAAGCTTGCCGGGAGAGGAAAATGGTGACAAACCATAACGTTACTTTGCTTATAAAGTAGACTACCTAGAAATATGATAATAGTTCCCGCAAATCCCATTAAATAATACCCTATATTTATAAATCCTAGGCTTTTTACACAATGATTCATTAATATATCACTTTGAAATAATCACTCTATATCTCTGAATCGTCAACAATGAATTACCTTGAACAGACTTACCAACCTCCTCCTTTCTAAATGCAAATAACTCATACTCTTCTTTATTAAACCACATTTGAAAATTAGGGGTATGAGGTATCAAAACATCATCCAGTAGCTCGCCATCATAAGTATAAACATGCAATCGTAAACTATAGGCATTACTTTTCAGGTTTTTGGCGGTTCGGTATACGATCAAAACATGCTTGGGAGTAGCGAAGATATTTTTAACAAAAGCCATGCCTTGCTTTGCTTTCCAAGTAGATTCATATTCTGCTTTTGTTTTTGCTTTTGAATAAAGTTTACCCAATTTAGTAGAATCCGGTTTGACATAGTGCTGTGTTTCTTTTCCAAATAATTTTCTTTCTCCGGTTTCCAAATCAATTCTTTGTGCCTGTAGGGCCCCTTCCCAAATATAAAAAAGCCAGTCCCCGCACACATCGAGATATGCAAAATAGCCGACTCCAGCATATTCTTGATTTACACGATATTTTGTGACATATTCCTTATGATTCTTTAGAAAATATTTTTTGTATGAGGGCATCATAAAGTTTATTTTTCCGGTTTTTATATCAACGCCATAAAGGTCATAAGGATTACTTCCTTTATCGGTTATATAACCGGATATTATTGCATGGTTGCCATCTTCGGAAAATTTAATATTATGCGGCATTCTCTCACAAGGAATATTTTTTATAAATCTGAAATCAACCTTCGCAATCCTTTCAAAAACGAAAATGCTTTTGGTTCCGTAATCAATCACACCAAGATGTGCTGATTTAATACTGTAAAAACAATACCTCGGGGTTACAAACCGGAATTGCGCAAATCTAGGACCAAGCTTATTCCTGAACTTCAGGAATTGTCCCTCTTTACTTAAAAGCTTTAAACAACCGGCATCACTGTCAGGAACGATAAAAACATTATCCTCGGTAACACAAAAATCTCTCAGTGTGTCCCCTGCTTCCATGCCCCTCAACCCCGCTTCTTTATCAGTTTGAATTGATTCAATCCACTGTATCTTTACCTTCGGTGCTCCTTCAAGATTTAAGCACAATAAGGCAAGAAATACCCCTAATGCCACTAATGATTTTTGCATTCCTTAATCTCCTCTCTTTATGAGTGTTATCAATGCAGCCGTATCCTGAATTCAAAATCACAATCCCCCTAACGGCTACCCACAGATTTAGTTTTCCCCTGCAATTGACGTAACCAGGGACAAGGCAGAGTGCTTGGTAGTAAAGCACCTGACCAGCTCGAACAGATAAAACAAAAAATTGGGAGCCCTGAGACAAACTGCCAAACTCCTCATTTCTGGATAAGGCAGTATAGTGTGAGATGTTTCTTGTCGCAGCAGACCCCCGAATAAAACTCAAATTGTCATCGTTTACATCTTCCATTTGTACAGTTCAACCTTCCACGTATTTTTCATTTTTCAGGCTAACACAATTTCCCCAGGATGTCAAGGGGATAAAAAAAAAATTTGGTAGTACGTTTGTATCGTCATGGCAGTGCATCAAGTCAGAATAAACACTTTTTAATTGCATTTTCATTTCCTTAACTATTTTAGCAAAATTTACAGTTCACAGTCAACCCTAAGAAAAACAAATTTTACAAATATTAAAATATTGTGCTCTATTTCACCAAAATATTCAAAACAATTTCCTGAAGGTCGTCAGTCCCTTCCGACAAAGCTTTTTACACAGAATGTTTTCTTTTTTCCCACCTTATTTTTTCTCCTACTAACAAAAATTCTCCCTGACTGAAATCAGGTGAAACCTTTTTAAGATAAGCGTTTTAGATTTTTTCCTCAGGCCGGCAGAATTATTTCGAAATTTTTAGTCCCTTTTGCACAATTTTTTGGATTTATTCAAGTAAACCTCCTGATATCAGGATGTTTTCCTGGTCAAATTAACGGATTCCCATTTTTTTACTTTTTTTTTTCCAAGAATGATGGTAAAATCAAAATTCATACTTCGAAACAAAGGGGACTAATGATCAAGACGACAACAAGTAATGATTTGAAGTGGCGCCAATTATTGGATTGCATTGGTATGGGAAACGTCATCCCCGTCATCGGCCAGGGAGCCTACTGGATCCTTAACGATAGAGGTGATAAGGTTTTACTCTACAAGCATTTAGCCCACAAACTGGCGAAAGAGATGAAGAGCACACTTTCAGACGGTACGAATCATACATTTTCCAAAATGGTTTTCTGCTTTCTGCAAAAAACTAATGATTACATTGGTTTGAAAGATTTTCTCTCCCAGCATCTGGATGACCTTGCTCCTATTCCCAACGGTCCTCTAATTAAACTGGCTCAAATCAAACCCTTTTCAACGTTTATCAATACGACCTACGATCATTATCTTGAGGCAGCCTTAAACACTGTAAGATCCTATCCAACCAAGGTATTTAACCACACTCATCGGGAAAAAAAAACAAACAGAATATCCCAAGCCGACATCTCTGATTCAGAAGCACTAAAAGTACCAAAGTGCTCACTTTTGCTTCATTTATACGGCAATCTTAATAAAAATTTCCCCCCCTCCTATACCGAAAACGACATCCTTGAAACAATTGTAAAACTTATAGAAGACATGGCCCAAGATACCTCTAACATATTTCTACAGACACTTGAATCCAAGTCCCTACTCTTTATTGGATGTGGTTACGATGACTGGTTATATCGCCTTTTTCTTCGCACTTTCAGAGACAAAACTACAGGTAAGATTCCTATCTACGTTGGCGACAATTTCAAAGTGTTCCAACACTGTGAACTGATACACTTTCTAAAAGAGCATGATTCCCATATTTTTTCGTGCGGCCCAGATACCGATTTCGTTGAAGAGTTATACAAAAGGATGCAAAAGGACCGCTCCCACCTTATCATTCCCCCGGAGGAATTCAAAGAAACAGTTTTTATCAGTTTCCATAGAGACGACCGTAGAATTGCTCGAAGGCTGGCAACACAGCTCCGCAACGACAAAATCAGGGTCTGGTTGGATGAGAAAGAATTTGGACCTGGTGACGAGGTCGATCAGACTATTATTTCGGCAATTCGTAAATGTGATGCCTTTATCCCTTTGGTATCAACAAATACCAAAAAATTTGATAACGATTCGGAAAATTTAAATTACCACATCCGTGAATGGGAGCGTGCTTTCATGGAGTTCACAGCGGGAAATAATCCAAAAACAATTATCCCAGTTATAATCGACGACACAAAGTGGATGTATAGCCCGTTTAGAAACAAATTTAACCTAAAGCTCCCCGGTGGGAAACGAGGTAAACCCTATGAACAACTACTTAATAGGTTACTTGAAATACAAGACATACCGAGGTTACCATGAAGAATAATCAGAACCAGAATCCCTTTAAAGGTCTTTATTCCTATAAAGAAGAAGATAGAGAAATTTTCAAAGGGCGTGAGCAAAGAGCGGATGAACTTTTTAGATTGGTTAAATTGAATATATCAACCGTAGTATTCGGTAAATCGGGTATAGGAAAAACCTCTTTAATAAATGCCGGTTTACTTCCCAAACTCCGAGAGGCCGCTTACCTCCCAATTCTCATCAGGCTAGTTTATTCTGATTCAGCGTCTCCATTAATGGAGCAAATAGCCCAACGAATTACAAAAGAGTTGGAGAAGAATAACGTTTTTGAAATTGCAAAAGGTCGAAATGAAAAAACCGACTCTTTCCGAGAAGATGAAACGCTGTGGGAATACTTCCACCGCGTAGACCATCTGGATAAGTCGGGGACCTATTGGAGCCCGGTTTTGATTTTTGATCAATTTGAAGAAATTTTTACCATATGTAAAAAAGATTCTGTTCGTGACCAACTTAAGGAAGAACTATATTACCTTATAGAAGAGCAGGTACCTGACTCCCTTCAAAAGCGATGTTTAGAGAATAGTACGATATCTCCGTATATGCTCTCACAAGCAAGATTCAGAATAGTGCTGGGACTAAAAGAAAACTATTTACCTCACCTGAATTGGTTTAAGCATAGAATACCTTCGATTGATAGAGCGCCTTACCGCGTCCCTGCTTTAAATGGTAGCCAAGCACGAGAAGTAATAAGCATATACAAGAATTTTAGAGATATAGAAATTCAAAATGATATTTTGAATCAACTTTCCCCCGGGGATATCAAACCTGATGAAACGCTCCCGGGTGAGGGAATAGAAGTTGAGCCTTTATTCTTAAGTCTTTTATGCCATCAGATGGTTAAAAAAGGCACCAAGTACCTCTCGGGACAAAAAATGAACCAAATTCTCGAGAGTTTTTATGATGAAACTTTAGAATCAATTCCTGATTCAGATGAGTTGGCTGAATTCATTGAAACCAAGCTATTAACTGGGGAAGGTCTCCTGCACGCCCTTATACTTGGAACTGATCCATCCTAACCGAAAGGCCACAGAGGAAGCAACAAGCAAAAAAATTCTCAGAAGTCCTATTTCCGAAGACAAAGAACATGTGGAAGTAATTCATGA
>CALOEF010000084.1:0-16156 GCA_942492165.1 uncultured Planctomycetaceae bacterium | reverse complement strand
CGCATTCCCTACGTCCAGCTCGATAGCCGAATGTTCGACTCTAAAGTATTTGAACTACTTCCACGGGAATTCGTAGAAAAACACACCGTACTTCCACTTTTTAAAGTGCGTAATGTTCTGACTGTTGCTGTTGCTGAACCGACAAACGTCTTTCTCGTTGATCAATTACGTGATCTGTCGAAATCCGATATACAGATCGTAGCAGCGAATGCTCGTGATATTCGGCGTATGGTGCAAACATATATGCCCAACACGAATGTCTTCGTGATCGACGATATTATTGATGATGCCAATGGTACTAATGTAGAATTGATTGAAGATTCCATCGATGATATTGGCTTCGATGTCGAATTTGCTGGTCAAAGTCCTATTATCAAACTGGTAAATTACATCTTCTACAACGCTGTCCGTGAAGGGGCCAGTGATATTCACATCGAACCGACTGAGCAACAGTTGCGAGTCCGTTATCGTGTTGATGGAGTCTTGCAACAGGCGCTTGAACCACCAGTGCACCTGGCACCCGCTGTCTCTTCTCGAATCAAAATCATGGCCAGCCTTGATATCAGTGAACGTCGCCTGCCCCAGGATGGCAGAATACATGTTCTGATGGAAGGCCGCCCCATTGATCTGCGTGTCAGTACTTTACCAATGCCCACCGGTGAAAAAGTCGTTATCAGAATTCTTGATAACCGTAGTGTGAATATTTCGCTGGAACAATTAGGTTTTAGTTCGGAAGTACTCGAAAACTTCACCGAACAACTGGAAAAACCCAATGGCATTATTCTTGTGACAGGCCCAACGGGAAGTGGTAAAAGTACAACCTTGTATGCAGCCTTAAATGCAGTCAGCTCTATTGAAAAAAATGTGTGTACTGTAGAAGACCCGATTGAATATCAGCTTCCAGTTATCAATCAATTTCAAGTCAACGATAAAATTGGCCTCACGTTTGCATCCATTTTGAGAAGTCTGTTGCGACAGGATCCTGACGTCATAATGGTCGGAGAAATTCGAGATCAGGAAACAGGAAAAATCGCGATCCAGGCTGCTCTGACAGGACATCTGGTCTTCAGTACTCTGCATACCAATGATGCTTTTTCCGCAATCACACGACTCATCAATATGGGCGTTGACGATTATCTGATTGGTGCTGCCGTTAATATGGCTCTGGCGCAACGACTTTGTCGAAAAATTTGTCCGAAGTGCAAAAAAACCTATGAATTACCGAAATCCATGCAACTCACTGTTGAAAGAGCTGGATTGGAAATCGGCGAATTTTATAAAGGCAGCGGGTGCAAGCGATGTCGCAATACCGGGTTTTCGGGTCGAATCGGCGTTCATGAATTATTGACGATCGATGATCCATTACGTGAATTAATTACGACAGACCCCACTGTCGCTGCAGTAAAAGAGTATGCGCAAAACAGCGGAATGATCCCACTGAGATACGATGCTCTCCGCAAGGCACAGGAAGGACTGACTACTATCGAAGAAGCGCTCAAAGTGAGTGATGAGGGATGGGCACCTCTCAAATCGACCATCAGTCGATCATAAATATTGATTAAAAACACCAACACAAGAGATCAAATCAAGTCTAAGAAAGTGCTTTCACTATGGAAATGAATGCCCTGTTACACGCCGCCGTTGATAGCGATGCTTCCGATATTTTACTGGTAACTGATGCACCACCCATGTTTCGCATCGATGGAAAACTGGAAACGACTTCGTTAGAACCACTTGATCCGGAAACCATTCGTGATCTTTGCGATCAGCTTCTGAAAGACAAACAGAAAGAGACACTCGAAAAACAACAGGACGTTGATTTCGCCATCACGATTCCACGTCTGGGGCGGTTTCGTTTCAATATTCACGTACAACAAGGTTCCCTGGCTGCTGCTATTCGACGGTTTTCGAATGATGTTTGCACACTGAGCAGTCTGGAACTTCCACCAGTCGTTGAAGAACTCACACGACTTGAAATCGGGTCTGATCCTGGTGACCGGGCAAACGGGTTCCGGTAAATCAACCACGCTGGCCGCCATGGTTCGAAGCCATTAATCAACGGGATGCAAAACATATCATTACGCTGGAAGACCCGATTGAATATCAATTTCAGCATGGAAAATCGCTGATCGAACAGCGCGAGATCGGCGAAGACTGCCCCGGGTTTGCTTCTGGGCTCAAACATATTCTAAGACAAGACCCGGATGTGATCTTTATTGGTGAATTGCGAGACCTGGATACAATTCGAGTTGCATTACAGGCTGCAGAAACCGGACACCTGGTACTGGCATCACTACATGTTTCCAGCGCAGCGGGCGTTGTTGACCGGCTCGTAGAAGTCTTTCCACCGGAAGAGCAGTCACAGGTTCGCAGCCACCTTGCTGAATCTTTACGTGCTGTCATTACACAAAAATTATTACCTGCCGCTTTTTCAAAAGGACGGGTTGCTGCCGCGGAAATCATGATCGTCAACCGAGCAATACAGACCAGCATTCGTGAATCTACCCCACATCTCATTCCTGGCGTCATTTCTACGAACCGCCGCGTCGGTATGCAAACCATGGAACAGGCATTGAAAGATCTGTTACTGAATGGAAGAGTCGATCCGGAAATTATCGATGAACATCTGCAGGAACTGACCGGTGAATCGGCCAAAGAACACTCTCAGAAATTACTGACTTAAATGACGGTCACGGTCTCCTCAATTAAAGGTTGAAAGATGCAATTTTCATATACTGCTCGAAATTCAAGTGGACAGACTCAATCAGGTGAATTGATGGCTGAATCGCGAGAGGAAGCGGTTGTCAAATTGCGACAGGAAGGTCTGTATCTGCTCTCCCTTGAAGAATATGAACAGAATTCCAATGATGGGCTCTCGGGGACCATCAAAAAACGCGTATCGCGGAAAGAAATCATTTACTTTACAAACCAGCTGGCAATTATGGTAGATGCCGGTGTTCCAGTAGCTACAGCACTGGAGGGAATCGCTGGCCAGATTGAAAATCAGACGTTGTCTGAGATCCTGACAAATATTCAAAAAAGTGTTGAAGCAGGGAGTGATCTCTCCGCCGCCCTGGCTGAGTTTCCACGTCATTTTGATCAGACTTACGTTAACCTGATCAAGGCCAGTGAAGCCAGTGGGACGATGCCACAAATGTTAAACCGAATTGCATCTCAGGCTGAAGAAGAACAGGAAACAATACAACAGGTCAAAGGGGCGCTAATCTATCCAGCGATCATGCTGTTGATGTGTATCGGCGTTTGTGTTTTGTTTGTGACTTATGTTTTTCCAAAGCTGATGCCCATGTTCGCAGCGCGCAAAGCAGCGATTCCCACGCCAACCAAAATCATGGTTTTTATCTCTACTGCAATTACATCATATTGGTATCTCATTCTTCTATTCCTGGTGCTTTTGGGTGTCGCGCTTCTATTACGTTCGAAATCAAACCTGGGGTAAATCTGCTTTTGACTGGACCTTGATACGGCTACCTGTCTTTGGACCCATGCTGAAAAAACTGGCCATCAGCCGCAGCATTCGAACCCTGGCGACGACAATCAATGCGGGAGTTCCAATGCTGGAAGCAATTGAACTCAGCGCAGGCGTTACCGATAATGTCCACTTCAAACAAAGCTGGGAAGATATCAGTGAGCAGGTAACAACCGGTAAACAGATTCATGAAGCCCTTGAAGGAAAAACACTGTTTCCATCTACAATGCAGCAGATGATCGCTTCGGGAGAATCAACAGGACGCCTGGGAATGGTGCTGAATAAATTGAGTGATTATCTTGAACGAGATGTAAAAGTGGCCATCAAATCTGCAACGACACTGATTGAGCCTGTCATGGTCGTTGTAATGGGTTCCATTATCGGTTTTATTGCCTTGGCCATGTTGCTTCCGATTTTCACATTGAGCACAAGTCATTAAGACTTTGGGGGTTCTTCCTTTCCACGCTGATTTTCACTCTGTTTTTTCTCCGGTTGATCCTTAGTTGATTCTTCAACGCTCGCCGGCTTCGGCTCTGGTGAATTATTGGCTGATTTTTCCTCTCCGATTGTTTTCAGCAGTTCCTGATTTTGAAATTTTTCCTGGGAAAACGCCTTTAATTCAGCATTGAAGATCTGCACCAGAGCATGCAGACAAGAGGCGACGATCGGGCCGATGAAAACCCCCCAGAGTCCCATCATTTGCAAGCCACCCAGGACACTGACAAAGGCTAGCAGTGGATGTAATTTGGCGTCACTCTGCAAGACATAGGTCCGAATTACGTTATCCATCGTGCCAACAACAAGGGTTCCGATTGCGATTAAGAAAATTGCTGATCCCCAGTGACCTTGATACATAAGCCAGCTGGCACAAGGCACCCAGACCAGCCAGGAACCGGCCAGTGGAACGAGAGAAGTAATCGTCGCCAGTATCAAAAAGAGAATAAAATGATCAAAGCCGACAATGTATAATGCCACCGCTGTTGTCAGTCCCTGTCCCATGGCCGCCAGAAAAGTCGCCAGGACAACGGCACGCACCACCTTTTGAAACTGATCAATAAGCTTTCTGGTAATCCACGTGCACTGGAATCAGCGACTGTGTTGATTCAATCAGCAAATAACCATCCGCCAGAAAATAATACAGTGCAATAATAAACATGACCCATGCAATCAGTGCTCCGAGAACACTTCCCAAGCAGACCAACCGTTGAAGCGGCGATACCCAGAGAACGTCTTGGCAATCGGGTACCAGAGTGGCCTGCAGATTCTTACGGATAAATTCTTCCATCGAAATGGTACTGTTTTGAATTTTTCCATCTTCAACTGGTCCCACTTCTTTGAGTATATATTCATTCGACCATTCAACTAATTCATGTAATTTATCATTACTGATCTGTACTTTTTCACGTACGTTCTGAGCGGTTTTGTTCCAATTCGCCTCGTCAAGGGTATTCACGACCGTTGTGAAGAGCTGGATCGATCCCCAGAAAAATGCCAACACATAAAGGAACAAATATCGCAGCGACGATCAGGGTTGTTGTAATACCCGCGGCTATTCTGACATGTCCTCTGGTACGTTTAATAAAGTAATTCAACAGAGGCTGACTGATCATTGCGACCACTGCTGCTAAAAACAGAGGCAGCAGGAATGGCAGGATGACTTTGAAGAAAATGATCCCAGAAAAAGTATCAGACAGAAGATGACGCAGAGAGAAACCAGACGTACCATAAACCAGTTCCTATTCGATAATGTATCTGAAGAGAGTCACGATCGATTCAGGTGATCGGACTCTATGGATATGTAACAACTTACAGCAATAATCACTCCTTTGAAAGCCATAGATGCATCATACTTTTCTGATCGATTTATTTGCTGCTTGCAGAATTTTTGGCTACTGATCACATTTTTGAAGCCAGATTCGCTACAATACTTTTTGGGTAAGGATTACGGAGAAAAGTTCGCGAAGGATTAAAATATCTATGTCGCCAGAACCGGAGTCTGATATGAAACGTTATATTATTTCATTGCTGGCAGCAAATCGAGTGGGAATCATGGCGGCTGTGACCACTGCGATGGACGAATTAGGCGCCAATCTGCACGAAGCCAGTATCGCTGTCATTCAGAATTTTTTCTCGATTGTGATCGCTGCCGATTTTCCTGAACAACGTGATCCAACCTTGATTCAAGAACACATTGAAGGGATCTGTAACGCTTTTAATGTCGATGTTTGTGTTAAAGATCCTGATGTCGACGTTCCTACCATTCTTTCACCCGAAGAATGCGAAAAATTTCTCCTGACCATTTCTGGAAAGAATCGTTCTGGAATTTTGAGAATGATCTCTTCACAACTTGGACAGGATGGCGTCGATATTCTCGATCTTTCGGCAACCAGCTCAGAAGATGGGCAAAGCTTTGAAATGATGATCAAGATTGCAGTCCCAAAAATCCTGGATTTAATGGATCTGCAGATCGCACTGGAAAATCTCTGCAGCAGTTTAAATATCTCCGTTGACTTTATCAGTGAATCAGACTCAGCCATTATCAGCTCTCAAAGCCAGACAAGAATGTTCAAGCTTTAAGCAGTGATTCGAATTTTACTGACCAGAAGTCTTTAGATTGATGCCGAAATCTCGACAAAACATACCAAATAATCCGTTTCAGTTATTGAAAGAATTTCAATACGCACAAACGGCAGTCTCAGAACTCTTGCATACCAGCGAAACTCCCGATCCACAACTGGTCTATGTTTATGGGCCCTCCGGATGTGGCAAAACTGCCATGATTTCCCATATGTTTCTGGAATTCTCGCAACGACATGCTGATTTACACTGCAAACAGATCACAGCGAGTGAATTTGCTGCAAAGTTTGCTGCTGCTTCCGCTCATAAGAGCATCTCCGAATTCCAGAAAAAATTTCGCTCTCTTGATTTACTGGTTATAGAAGACATTCAAAGTCTGGAAAACCGCCTTCACACTCAAAATGAACTACTCTCTGTCATTGATGAGATTTTGAGACAGGGAAGACGAATCATTATTTCTTCGACAAAACCACCGGGAGAGTTAGCTCATTTTCAGAAAAAAATCATCAACCGTTTTCATGGCGGAATCTGTGCTTTGGTCAGCCCCTTAAGCTATCAGAGTCGGCTTGATATTCTGACGTTCTGGGCAAAATGCGAACAGATTCCGATTTCAACACAAGGTCTGTCACTCATTGCTCACAAAAAAGAACTTTCTTCACGGGAATTATATGCGTTATTAATCCAACTCCATACCGTCAGTCGGATCAATCAACAACGTCTCAGTAATACATTTATTAAACAATTCCTGGCTGGGAACATTGAGACTCCCAAAACCACCATCTCGAAAATTACAAAAGCCGTTTGTCGAGAATTTAAAACCAGTCTCAAAGAGATTCGCTCGGCCAATCGTGCGCAGCAATTTGTATTGCCCAGACAATGTGCCATGTTTCTTTCAAGAGAACTGACCGATGAATCTCTAACAAAAATTGCCACTTACTTTAATCGGAAAAACCACAGCACTGTCATTCATGCCTGTCGTCAAATTCAAAACGATCTCGAAAATCTCCCGGGACGACGCCAACAGATCTTTCGCATAAAACAACTGCTGGGAGTCTTCCTTTTTTGATTTGCAGCAACGAATATGAGATCAAATGGACTCGATTCGTCACTCTTTTCCGATTTAGCAAAAATCTCAGATTGTGCATATCTGGTTCAATTACTGATGATTGAAGTCATCACTTCTCACATTTGTTAACAATGCAAACCAACTGACTTCGATAAGTATCCGGCAATCATCAACTTTCAGAGCATTCACAGACTCTCTACCAATAAGATATCAACAGAAAACAGTCCTGAGATACAAATCATAAGTTATTATTTTAATTAGAGTTGCAACAATAAAAATTCCGAACTGCACAAGAAACATCATACTCTGATACTACTACTACTAAATAAATTCTTTTAGATAAAAACAAGCTTGGAAATCAAACAACATGTGCAGATTCCGGGGGCTCCCATGATTGTGAAAACAAAGGAGATTCAATAAAATAGAGACCGTCGAAAGTGCAAGTTTTTTGATCATGAAATAGTGTATTCCGCTAGCACTTTTGCATTCACTTATTTCCTGACGCAATCTTATAAAAGTTGATCCCAAAATGAAGCTCAGTTGCTCGCGATCTGCCCTGTTAAACGGATTTCAGATGATCGGAAGCGTGATTAGCTCGCGCTCACCAAAAGAAATTTTAAAGTGTGCAAAACTCGAAGCGGGAGATGGGAAAGCAACGTTAAGTGGAACCGACCTTGAAGTCAGTATTCGATATGATTTTGAAGAGGTTGAAGTCATCATACCAGGTGAAATATTATTATCAGTCCATGAACTGGTATCCATTTTGCGTGAAGCGTCTACCGATTCCGTTGAGATCGAATTGAAAAATGATGAAGAAACGGAACAGAATTATATTCTGATTCAAGCAGGAAAGAGCGAATTCCGCTTGTCTGTACATGATCCTTCCGAGTTTCCCTCTGTAGAAGTCTTTAATGAGTCTAATTATTTTGAGCTTCCGATTCAATCATTTCGAGAAATGATTCGGCGTACGGTGTTTGCCACCGATCCGGAAAGTACAAGATATGCGCTTGGTGGTGTCTTATTTGATGTTGAAAATGATAAACTGACCCTGGCTGCCACGGATGGTCGACGATTGGCTTTAGTAGAATCAGCGTGTACCTATCAGGGAGAGGAACCGTACCAGAACAATCGCCCGGTTATTCCCGCGAAAGCGATGTCGTTGATTGAAAAAAGTCTTGTTGTTGATGAAGGCAGTATTCAAATTGCAATTCGAGAAAACGATGTCATTGTGAAAAGCGGACGCTCCACAATTTTCGGCCGATTAGTTGAAGGCCGGTTTCCAAAATATCGGGATGTGATTCCCCCGGAGCCTGCTTATAATATCGACCTGGAAGTAGGAACTTTCTATGGGGCGGCTCGTCAGGCACAGATTGTCACAGATGTAGAGACACGGGGCGTCGATTTTATCTTTTCCGATGGGTTGTTAACGCTCAAAAGTGTTGCCGCTTCAGTTGGCGAATCAAAAGTCGAGATACCCATTCCCTTCGAAGGAGAGGAAATTGTCATTACGTTTGATGTACGTTATCTGGCAGATTTTCTCAAAATACTGGACTCTGCAGCTCATATCAGACTGCAATTGATTGATGCAGACAGTGCTGCAGTTCTCAAAACAGACGATGGTTATACCTATGTTATCATGCCTCTATCGCAAGCACGGTAATGTCAAAACAGTATGAATTCAAATCGACGCACGCGGTTCCTGCAGCAGTTCCTCTTTCAAAAGCCTTATCTGAGCTGATTGCTTTAAAAGGTCTGGGACGTATTCAGGGGGATCAACGGTTAAAAAGTGCCTGGGAACAGGCGGCTGGTGAAAAGATTGCAGGTCAGACAACAGTCATGGGAATAAAAAATCGCATTGTACAAGTTGGTGTCGAAAGTTCGGCTTTGTTGAATGAGCTCAATTCATTTCATAAAGGAGCTTTGCTTCAAAAATTGCAATTAGAATATGGAAAACAGGATGTCCGCGATATTAAATTTCGATTGAAATCAAAGACGAAAAAATAATTCAAATAGCTCTTATCAGGGAATCAGGTAGAGCTGCCAGGAGCTGATCTCAAGATCAGTCAACGTTTCAGAGAGTAGAAACAAGTAAATATTTCACGGGAGTGATATAGCGTGAGTGACCAGGAAATGAATGAAGCAGAAAAAACAAAAGCAGGTTATGATGAGTCTAATATTCGGGCATTGGAAGGTGTAGAAGGGATTCGTACACGTCCTGCCATGTATATCGGCGATACAACATTACGGGGTCTGCATCATCTTGTCTATGAAGTCGTTGACAACTCGATCGATGAATGTGTCAACAAATATGCATCAATTATTAATGTGAAGATCAACGCTGATGGCAGTGTCACTTGTAGTGATGATGGACGCGGAATCCCCGTGGGTGTAATGCCGGATATGAATAACCGGCCTGCACTCGAAGTGGTTTTGACAGAAATTCACGCGGGTGGAAAGTTCGACCGTGAAGGCGGTTATAAGACCGGTACCGGTGGTTTACACGGAGTCGGAATAACTGCCGTTAATGCACTCAGCGAATGGCTTGAGGCGGAAATTCGTCGAG
This sequence comes from uncultured Planctomycetaceae bacterium, assembly GCA_942492165.1. Taxonomy (GTDB): domain Bacteria; phylum Planctomycetota; class Planctomycetia; order Planctomycetales; family Planctomycetaceae; genus Gimesia. The sequence goes on along the minus strand of CALOEF010000084.1, from coordinate 6,463 downwards.
AAGGTCATGTCTGGACAATGAGTTTTGCGCAGGGTGCGCTCAAAGTACCTCTTCAAAAATTAGGAAAGACAAGTAAAAACGGAACTAAAATTACGTTTAAACCTGATGGAACCATCTTCCCTGATACCAGCTTCCTCTATGACACACTGACGAAACGGATTCAGGAACTCGCGTTTCTAAATGCAGGAGTCAAAATTAGAATTGTAGACGAGCGCTCCGGCCAGTCAGATGATTTTCATTATGAAGAAGGCCTGGTTGAGTTTGTTCGCTATTTGAACAGAACAGAAAATACACTGTATGAGGAAATCATCCATATCGAAGGAGAGATGGAAGGCGTCCAGGTTGATATCGCCGTCCAGCATAATGATGGTTCTCACGAGAATGTACGTTGTTTTGCGAATAATATCTATAATATTGAAGGCGGAACTCACTTTTCAGGTTTCCGGGGCGCTCTGACACGTTCCATCAATGCCTATGGAAAGAAGGGAAATCTGTTTAAAGATTTTACACCGAGTGGAGACGACTTCCGAGAAGGTTTAACGGCGGTTATCACAGTGCGTGTGCCTGATCCGCAGTTTGAAGGTCAGACAAAAACGAAACTGGGAAACAGTGAAGTCGAGGGAATCGTACAGACTGTCGTTAATGAAAAACTGACAAAGTATTTCGAAGAGAATCCTTCCGTCGCTAAAAAAATTGCACTGAAAGGTCTTTTGGCTGCCGAAGCACGAGAAGCCGCGAAAAAAGCACGCGAGATGGTCCGGCGCAAAGGCGCTCTGACTACGGGCGGGTTACCAGAAAAATTACGGGACTGTCGAAGTCGTGAACTTGATATTACGGAACTGTATCTGGTGGAAGGTGATTCTGCCGGCGGGTCTGCCGATACGGGAAGAGATTCTAATATTCAGGCAATTTTACCACTGCGAGGTAAAATACTGAATGTTGAAAAAGCACAGTTAGTCAAAGTATTGGATAATCAGGAAATATCAAATATCTTTAAAGCCGTCGGTGTTCCTCCAGGAGCTGAGTTAGAAGATGTAACAAAGCGTCGTTATGGTAAAGTCATTCTCATGACCGATGCCGATGTCGATGGCAGCCACATTCGTACTCTACTGCTCACGTTCTTTTTTCGTCATATGCGTGAGCTGGTGAATAACGGATGTGTCTATGTTGCTCAACCTCCATTGTACCGTGTGACCCAGGGCAAAAAAGTGCGATATGTTCAGACCCAGGAAGAGATGATGACTCAGCTTGTTGAATTAGCTCTCGGAGATTCCAGCCTGGAACACGAAGATGGAACCATTTTTGAGAAAGAAATGTTAGACAAGCTTGTAGAAATGGTTTCTGATCTGGAAGAACCACTGGGAACTCTTGATCGTCGTGGCATTGATTTGAAATTTATGGCCAATAATTTTGCGACTGAAGACGGCCTGCTGCCACAGTATCGAATTTTTCTGGGTAAGGAACAATTCTGGTTTTCCACTCAGGAAGAAATGACCAGCTTCCTTAAAGAGGAAGAAGCAAAACGGGGAGACGAACTTCAAATTGCCGATGACAATGGTTCAGAAACAAACGTCGATTCTTCAACTGACGATGCCGCCGATGCCGATGATGAATTTGGCAAAGAAGAAGCATTGCAGGTAACGGATCTGCATGAAATTCGTTCCATTAATGAACTACTCAAAAAATTAAAAGGCTACGGAATAAAACTGAAAGACTTTTATTCTCCTGGAAATCGAAATGGCGAGCCCATTTTTCCGTTTCGCATTCACAATGGAAGCAGCGTGAATCAATTGAGTAATCTGCGGCAACTTCTTCCAACATTAAGAGAGATTGGAGAAAAAGGGCTCAAACTGACTCGCTTCAAAGGACTGGGAGAAATGAACTCCGAAGAACTTTGGGACACAAGTATGGATCCACAACAAAGAGTGCTGCTGCAGGTAGGGATGGAAGATGCCGCTGCCGCCGATGAAATCTTCCGGGTTCTGATGGGCGACGTAGTAGAACCACGGCGTGAATTTATTGAAAAACATGCCTTGGATGTGAAAAATCTCGATGTGTGATTTCAAAAGAATCACATTAAGCGAGATCACTTCCTTCTAACGAAGCAATAAACGGTAAGTGACGATACTCATTGTTGAAGTCCAGACCGTAACCGACAACAAAATGATCCGGTATTTTAAAACAGTGGTAATCCGGCTGAAAATCCACTTCGGCTGTATCTTCTTTCCAAAGCAATACAGCCGACTTGAGTGATAAAGGCTCGCGCGAACTGATTTGCGATAAAACAGCTTGCATTGTTTTACCAGTGTCAAAAATATCATCGATAAGCAGCACGTGACGACCAGTAATATCAGGTAAATAATCCAGATTCGTCTGCAGTGTACCAGAGGTCGTTGTCTTACCCCGATAACTGGATGCCTGTAATAATCCGACTTGATGAGGCACATCAATGGCGCGGATCAAATCTGCGAGCAAAACCAGACTACCGGCTAATATTCCTATAATCGTCAATGGTTTCTCGTGGTACTCTTTTGCGATTTCACGTCCCAGGTTAACCACGCGCGAGTTGATCTCTTCCTGGTCAATCAGAACCTTCACGGAAAATCCTTTCAAAGCGTCTCGTCGGGAAGCAGGTTTGTATCATCATGCTTTTCATGTTTCATAAATTCTCTAAGCAGCATGGTCGCATATACGCCCGAAGGTAATGTGAACTCGAATAAAATACCATCGGGAGTCTTCTCAATTTTAAATTGTTCAGGCCAGATAAGTAATGGTCTGCGAGCACCAGATGTCAATTTTTTATAACGCGAAAAGTGTGACAGATCCAGCGAGTATTCATTCAGAATCTTCAGTTCACGGTCCAGAACCTCATCTGTGGGTTGTTTCATTTTCGGACCCGTAATCGGACCGGTTATCACGGTTTCATGCGATAAAAACCGTTCGTGTTCCAGCGCAACATCTTCCACAACAAACAGGCCTCCCGTTTCACAAACCTGCATCACATCTCCGGGAAGAACCGTATGCAACAACTGATCTGAAACACGATCCGATAAGACACCATTGAAAAGACAAGACTGTGCAGCAGATAAAGCCAGTCGCTTTAAGGACTTATTGCGAAAGTATTTTCCAGGCACTCGTTCATCTCGGAGCAGTTTCAGCCCCATGCGCAGAGTTTCGTTCTGTCGACCCATTCGCTGAGTCCCATAATAATTGGGAAAGCCAGACTCTTCAATTTTTGCCTGAATCGCAAGCGCTGTTTGAAATGCGCCTTCCGCAGAATCCCTGATTAAAATCGAAAACCGATTTCCTTTGAGGTGACCTGTTTTTAATTTCCTCTCGTGTCGATTTACCTCCAGAATGGTGATCCCTTCAAATGAAAAACCGGAAAGCCGAGACTCACATTCCGCGGGCACAGACACAAATTGCCGCGTTACTGCACAACGATCCTTCATGCCGGCAACTCCCACATCACGTGGATTCACCTGTAATTGCCGGGCTAACGTCTGCACGAGAAATTGTGCGGAAACATTCCGTTTTTCAATCCAGAGAAAGAGATGATCTCCTTCACCTGAAGCCGTATAAACGGGTATTTCCTCGACACGAAAATCTTCAGCAGTGTTCTTTAATGAACCACCGATTCCCGCTAAATCTTTAGTCAGATAGGGGAGAACAACATTTTCTAACTCAGACATTGGGGGATTCAGGTTCTATTTGCGGTTGACGATAGCCAAAGAGACAAGACGAATAAAACCTTCTCCCAGTTCCAGACTGAGGCTGGCTTGATTGGCAGTGATGTGAGGATAAAAGGAAATCAGATCACCACCCTTTTCAAATGCGATTTTGGCAGATTCGATAAATTCCGGGTCTTTGGTCGTGTCTTCCATCAGGGGAATGAGTTCGGCAAATTTTAATGAAAGCAGAAATGAAGAACCCGGTTTTTTTTGAGCTGATTGAGTTTGAGAGACAGAGATACTGGTTTTCAATAGATCCAGAGCCTCTTTTTGTCCCATCGCAATCCAACATTCGTCAGGACCACAACCGACAAAAACCACAGAATTTTCGCCAAAAAAATCGTTTGCTTTCTTGCCAATCCCTTTCGGAGAAATTTGATGAACGATGACGCCATCAATGTCAGCGACATTCGCTTTGATTTCCTGAGTGTCTTCTGCCTGCATCATCAACTTGAACAGTGCTTCAAGGCCCTCTTTGAAGACAGCACCTTCTGTCAGTTTCAAGGAAGCGACAAGTGCCGGTTTCCCTTTTGTCGTTTCCTGCATCTGAAGTTGTCCATCGAGCTTTCCTGACCGAATCGTCGCTTTGACAGATTCCAGTATTTTGGCGACGGGGCCCGGATTTGTTTCATCACCCAGTAAAACAGGAGGAATTTCCGTTTGCTGCTTTTCCAGCAGTTCCAGCAGCGTTTTCTGTTCGACCTCTTTTCGTAATGGAACGATACCGTATCCCAGAAAGGGAGCCGACTTTGCATCCAGATAAGAATACTGGCTGGTAATTTCTGAAAGTGATTTGAATTCGTTGGCGAGTTTGGAATCGGGAGTTGCTTTGATTCCGAGGTCAAACAGAATTTTCTTCTTTTCTTGAGAGAGTGCATAGCCGATCGTTAAGCTCTCGCCATCTTCAGAAAAAATTTCGAACTGCTTTAACAAAAACAAGATCGTTTCTTTACGACTCAAGTACTCAATGTCGTCTTCACCCGGTTTCCGCTCCAACTCTTCATCCATTCTTGCCCTGAGCAGGTCAACAGCCATGACGCGCATCGGTGCGGGAATATTACTCAATAAAGCCGACCCGGCAATATCGTATTTTTTGGCTAAGGCACTGGTAAAATCAGCGGGATTATAAAACTCGCGATCCAGCGCCTCGCTTTTGAGTTGGATGAACGCATAACCGTGGGCCATTTTGATATGCAATGAGAATCGAGGCAACGCCAGTGTGTAACGGTCTTTTTTTCCTTCAACAGCAGCCAGTGTTAAGCCAATGTCGCCGAGTGTTTTGGTTAACTCCTCCATGCTTTTGACTGGTACAAATCCAACGACTGTTGGTTGCGGGGAAATCCCTTCTTTCAGAAAGACAAAGGCGCCCAGCGGCTTCGTTCTGTCCAAACCTGCCAGATCTCGATACTGCGCGAGAAACCCTTTGATCATAGCCGGGTATTCTGGTTTCTCGACAGTGGAAAACAGATATTCAATGTCTCCCATGACGCGATCAACGCTGGCAATCGTCGCTACGGCAATCGGCTTGTTCCAGTCCATTTCTGCCTTACGGGGCTCGGCTGCAGAACTAGGCTGCAAACAGACCAGTGTGCCAGTTACCAGAAAGCAGAGAGATAACATCGAACGTTTTAGAAGCGTGGTATACACAAAAAATCCCCTTCGACTGGAATTCGAGAACGAGTGTCCGTATGACTTGATTTAAGTTCCGACAGATCAGTGTACCAATATTTGTTCTGGTATATCAGGTTTACCTGCCTGAGAGTCTTCAAGTTGCAAAATTTTATTAAAATCAACACAAACAATAGAACGGCAATCATGTTCAGCACAGGCGATGTCCGTTTGATGAGAGTTTAACAAACGCTTCGTATCTCGTCTCTTGCTGAAAAATCGACTACGATTTTTGATACCCGATCAATCACTGAAAAAACACCCCTTGACGGCCACGTGCCGCTGACGAAACTCCGTGATCTGCGTCGCGCGCGCGAGCAATCTGTTTTTTCCCGGTGAATACTTCAGCGCCTGCCGATTCGAGCACCATAAAACCCGCTTGTTTTATCAAACATTTCATCAGCACCAACAAAAGCGGTTCCCAATCTTCACTCAATTTCATACCAAAATGGACCCTTCCTCCGCGCAATTCTGTCTTCCAACGGTCAAGATGAACCACATCGTGCACAGTGTTGCGCGAATCCAACTTGACCACCCCACGCCATTCACAATGATAATGGCAACTCAACCAACGTCCGTTCTCCCACAGGAAATCAAATGCAATAACGTAAAATCCAGACACCTGTTTTAGACATCTCCCCTCAGCCGCAATCAAATAAAACAGGCACCCCAACCAAACCGAGAGCTACAGCAGTAAAACGTGAGCGGCACGGCACTAGCCGCCGTTAGTGTTAAACCCAGAGTGATCAAGGAAGCAGCCAAAACCGACCCGAAACGATTCTACCCAATGTAATCCAGGAGACCGCAGATGAAAATCCGCCAGTGGTTTCAAGAGTAGATCTCAATAGACAAAGAAAACCAGAATTTTTTTTAACTTCGCCTTCAACGTAGGGGTCGACACATGTGTCGACCCACCTCGCGACATTCTATCGATTCGCGCCCGCAACGGAATGAATCCACATTCCTCACAGACATCGGAAACAAGCCTGAAAGCCAATATTTTCCGTGGTCGTCCACTTTGGGGCATTGGGAAGTCATAATTTCCAAAACGAAAACCGCAGCCG